>CAKRYR010000004.1 GCA_934432595.1 uncultured Lachnospiraceae bacterium
TATTGCTCAAATTTTTTGCAAACTCCTGAAAATAAAAGATTTTTTAAGAAAAAAGAGGTAGTAAACTTTACACTACCGTAATTAATCAGGAGGTATGTATTATGAAATTTAATCAGCAGTATATACAGTTTGTAGATGGTAGAAATCCTTATATTTGTAAGACAAAAAAGGAATTTAATAAGATGAAACAAAAATATGTATTAGATAAAATAACTGATAATTTTTGAAAAGCTAGTTTTAAAATATTTTATATAGTTGTTGGTTTTACAGATAAGAATAGAATGGCAACATTTAATAGAGCGTATACAACAAAAAATGGTGCTATGAATTTTATAAGAAAAGCCATAAAAGAAAATAAATTTGAATGTATGATGTTAAGAGAAGAAAAAGAATGGCTGCTAAATGATGATAATAATTGTATAAGTGTTAGTACACCTATATATAAATATGAGATTTAAAGGAGTGATTATATGACAGTAAAAGTAAATGAAATAATAAATTGGTTTCATTCAGATTATAAGGATAAAATAGTACAAACCCATATTATACAAGGAGATACTTTAAAGGAAGTATGTAGCAAGATATATGCACTTGATAGAAGTAGCAGATATGACAATGCAAGGCGATATGAAATAGTGGATAATGATACTGTAAAAGAAGCATATATTAAATACAAAAGTAATGTATCAATAGAAGAATATTATGGTGGAGCAACAGTAGATTAAGAATATAATGTGTTTTAAAGGAGTGATTATAATGGTAAGAAAAATTGAGAATCAATTATACAAGATTAACACATATGCAAATTGTATGATTTTAGAAGTAGATAATACTTATGATAAAGATGTTGAACGCTTATATAAAAAATTAGAATTAAATAGTTTTGGTTGTAGATTGAATTTACTTGTAAAATTAGCAGAATTGTCAATTAAAGGTTATGCAATACTTAGTGTAACAGAATTTAATGTAGATGGTAGTAAACCTAAAGTATCTTATGCAGGTGATAAAGATTTTAAAAAAATTGTAAAATATTTATTGAATGAAAATAAATAATATCATAAAATGTTTAATATAGAAAGGAATGATATTATGAATGGAAAGAGATTTGTTAAAGAATATTCAAACTACATAATTAAAAGAAATAGAGAGATAAATTGTAATAAGCCGATGATGTTAGTTGATAAAAAAGAAGCTAAAATAAATAGTGTATATAGTTATTATACTAAAAAATTGATTACAACTTCAGAAACAATGCATTGGTTGACAGAATTAGATATGAATTTATACATCACAGATGATGATGTTGAATTAAATTTATCACTTAATTTATGTGGTGGTGGACATAAATATATGAAAATTTGGTTCTCAGATAATCCACCTGCTGATGATGAAAATGTTGGTTGTATAGGAATATCAATATATAACGAAGATTTAAAAGAAATAGATAGTGGAGAACTTGATTATATAGACTATTCTGTTGAATTAAAAGATATGATTAATGAATGTGCAAATTTCATGGATTTAGATGTTGTAGTTAATTGGAGAAAGGTAAATATAGAATTATAAAAGAATTATATGAAATAAATTTATCAAAAAACATAATAAATAATAATTAGGAGGAAATAATATGAGTTATCCAATAATATTTGAAACAAAGATTTGTAAATTAGATAATGGAGATATAATTCACTTTAGTAGACAAGGATGTAACAATGATACAGAAGGTAGAACTAGAGATGATTTTAGAGGGAAGTTGTATACTTCAGATGAGTGGGAAAAAGAAATAATAAAGTGGGAATCAATGGAAAGTGATGAAGGATTTGATTTGAAGATAGGCAGTCGTTACTGTAGTATAAATGAATATGGTAAACATTTGAGAAGAATGACAAAAAGAGCCAAATCATTTGAAGATATGAAAAAAGAAAGAACTATATATGGCATTGCTTATGATGGTATTACATATTATCCTGAGAGAGGAGTACAATTTTATTATCCAGCAGAAGCAGAACATAGTATAAGTGATGTATTATATGGTATTTGGTATGGAAGATATACAGGATATTATATAGAGCATAGACACACATTAGAAACATTAGATGATGTAGTTAATAAGCTAAAGAAAGATGATGGTAAATATGTTAGATTTTATATAGGTAAAACACATAAATAATATAAGTAAAGGAGGAATTAATATGACTATAAAAGATTTATTTAAACAAGTATCAAGTGAATTATTTATAGCAAAAGTAAACGATATGCTTTATCTTATAAGTGATTATCATTTAGGAGATGAAAATTTTGATTATGGAATTTATGATAGTTGTAAAGTAGGAGATAGTAAACATTTAGAAATTCCAGAAATCTTTATTAATGGTTATTTTAGTTTCTTAGAAGATGACGATATGCCTAACCATTATAAAATGTCAAAAAAACATATTGATATTATTACACAAGATTATTATTGTAATTGGGCTGATAAAGCCTTAGGACTTGGATATACAGAGTTTTATGAAACAGAAAAAGATATTTGTAATTACTTAAAGGGAAAATTAATTCTTGATGAATTTTCAAAAGATGAATTGAAAACATTTGAAAATGTCGATAATTACACTCTTGAATGTATTGAAAAATTTCAAAGAACTTTATAATGAATAATATATTAAAAATGTAATTTTGAATAAGAAAGGAACGATAAAAAATAGCTAAAGTAAAGAAGTTGCTATTAGTAGAAAACATAATCGTAAATGTAGATTAATGGTTATAAGTAAATAGTAACATATTATGAGTTAGGTATGACTCAAAATGAATATGATGAAATATTTAATGAAAGGAAGGTAATTAACATGAAGAAATTTATACTATTTAAAAATGAGTGTGAGATAAAAAAATATTATGAAGGCTGTACAACAGACAAAGGTGATACTAATCCAGAACCTCTAAAAACGTTTGAGAATAAAAATGAAGCACTCAAAGAATTAAAAAAATATAAAACGAGTGTGACTGATTTTAAAAGTTACTGTTTTGTCGAAGAATACTATGTAGAAGAAGAGATACAAGACGAAGATGGGGAGTTTGTAGATGGTGGAGACATCTGGGATTATTCAAAGTTAGAGGGGAGTGAATATTAATTGCTCAGAAAATCGCAATTTTAAAAACTACGATGAAATATTTAATGAAAAAGGAAGGTAATTCATATGAAGTACGCAGTTAAAATAGTAGAAACATTAACAAAGGTAGAGATAGTTGAAGCAGAAGATTGGTTAGAAGCACAAGATAAAGTAGAAGATGCTTATTATAACGGAAATATTATTCTCAATGCCGATAATTCAGCAGTTGATATGGAACTTGAAAATGATTCAGAGTTTTATGAAAAAGAAATGGGTTTACAAACAATGGAAATAACATTGAAATAAAAAAGAAAGGAATGAAAGTGAAATGATAATAGATTTAATTTTAGATAGAAGAGATAATGAAAAATATCATGAAATTGATATTTATAAGCCACACGATTTTTATTGTGAAGTTATGTGTTATGGTGAAATAGGTAATAATATAATAGGATCTATGGACTATGGTAATAATTCAGATGTACAAAATGCATTATGTGATTATATTAATAATAATGAATATAATCCTAATATATGCGATTATATAAAAGCTAAACAATGGATATAATCTTATGAGATGGAGTATAAATAATTAAATAATATTTAATAATATACAATATTTAAATTATAATAAAAGACAAGTTTTAAAGGAGTGATTATATGAAGAAATATCAATGTTATTATAATGAAACAATTTATTGTAATGGTAGAAGTTATAATGGAATGCGAATAAACGATGAATGTTTTGATACAGAAACAGAAGCGGAAAAATATTGCAATAGCCACGTTGGTATTACTGAATATTCAGATGGAAGTTATGACGAACATGAAATGAATTATGATGAAATTGAAGTCTAAAAATTAACATGAATCTATTGACGAGTTATTACATAAGAAAGGAATAATAAAAAATGGCTAAAGTAAAGAAATTTAAATTAGAAGAAAAACATATTGATTATATAAATAGCATAAGAGAAGAATTAATAAACGCTGAAAATACAGTTGCTAGAATCAAAGGTAGTAAACAATGGAAGAGGGCATACAACTATTTTAGTGTATGTAAACATAGAGGACTTATAGAAATAATGCCATCTAAAGAAAATGGATATAAAATTGAATTGTCAGAGGGTATAATACAAATTGAAAAATTAGAAGATATTGTTACACCTGAACAAATGGAACAAATTAAAAAACTAATAAAAGATTAATTTTAAAGGAATGGAGTTGAAATTCATGGAGGGTATAAATGATAAAAGAAGAAAATTAACAGACGAACAAAAAGAAAATGTAAGAAAATTATATAACACAGGAAATTATTCATTGAGAATATTGGGTAGAATGTTTAATGTATCACATTCAACTATACTATTAGTAGTTAGTGATAAGTATTATGAGAATCAAAGAGAATATAAAAAAGAAAATTGGAAAAATAAAACAAATAAGGAGTGGTAAAAAATATTTACATAATAGAACATTTGTTTGCTTATTTTATATATATATGTTATAATATATTTACAATTAATTATAAAAATGTTTATCATAATAGGAAATAATAATCATAAATAATTTTTATTTAATACTAGATTATCTACTATAAATATGATATACTATTATTAAATAGTTGTTAGTTAATAAGGAAGTGATTTTTTATATGAACACTAAACCAAAAGAAAATAATAATATAATAGAGCTAAAAGTTATAGATGGTTCAATAAAGAAAAAAGAAATTAAATATAATAAAGATGGTACTATTAGAAAAGTGTCAAAAAATAAAATAGCAGGTGAATCATCGGAAGTATACGCATTTAGAACACAAGAAGAAATAAATAATATGATAAAATATTTTAATAAACAAATAGATAATGCTAATAACAATGAACAAAAACAAATAGCATATAGAAATAAAATGTTGTTTGTCATAGGTATTAATTTAGGAATAAGAGGTTCAGATTTATGTAATTTAAAATGGGATAAATTACTATACAATGATTTAACTTTTAGAGATTATATTAAAATCAAACCTAAAAAAACAGAGAAAACAGGGAAGTATGTATTACTAGGATTTAATAAGGCAGTTAAAAATATTATTAAAGAATATAGTAGTATCTATCCGATAAATAATTTAGATGACTATATTTTTAAATCAAGAAAAGGAAACGAACCTATAAGTAGAATGTCAGCAGGTAGAATAATAAAGAACGCTGCTAAAGAAATAGGAATAAAACAGAATATAAATAGTCATTCGTTAAGAAAGACTTGGGGGTATCATATATATAATAGTTCAGAAGATAAAGGACAAGCATTGGTAATGTTGCAAAAATGTTTCGGACATAGCAACCAACTTACAACTATGAAATATATAGGTATATATGATGATGATGTAATTAATACATATAATTCAATTTCGTTGGGGATATAAAATAAATAATTGGGTATATAATTTTCTACTAAATATAAATAAAAAATAAAAAGGAGGAAGTTAAAATGTTATTTGAGAAGTATATTGAAGAATTAAAAGAAAATGAAAAAGAAAAAGTAAGTGTAAATCCTTATGTGGTATTATTAAGAAGAATAACTAAATTAGGATTTAATGACAAGTATATATATGAATATGATGTTAAAAAATTTATAGATATACTTATAGGTTTAAAGCCTAAGAATATTCAAACTTTGTCTACATACTGTTCTTTAATATTGAGGTTCTTAGAATGGTGTATGAGAAACAATTATATAACTGAAAATGATTGTCAAGAGTTTGATAACATAAATAGAAAAGAGTTATTTAATAGTATTAAAAATAAAGTAATACCATTAATTACAAGTATGGAATATGAAAATACAATAAATGATATAGAACATAATGATGACAATCCATTATATATGACAACACTATATATGTGTTTATTCGAAGGAATATATTCTAAAAATTTATATGAATTAAAACATTTGAGATTAAGAGATATTGATGAATTAAATAATACAGTTAGATTAAATCATGAAAATGGAACTATATCATATTTGAAAATAAGTCCTAAGCTTATAGATAAATTAATGGAATTAGGTAACTTGTATATATGGTATAGACCTAGTAAAAGTAAAAAGAGTTATTGTGAGATAAAATTAAGTGGGTTATATGATGATAGTATATTTAAAATAGAAATGAGAAATGGTTGGCAAGATGAAAATAGCAATACTTTTAGACAATGTTATTACAGAAGAATTAGACGTATAAATGATACTTACTTAGGAAAGAAAGTATCACCACATGATATATATGTAAGTGGTATTATACACAGAGTAAGTATTTTATTAAGAAAAAAAGGAGCAGAATTTAATAAATATTTTAATTATAAAGAAAATAATTATGATAAAGTAACTATAACAAAGATTTTAAGAGAAGAATTAAATAGATTAAATAATAATGTTACAGTTGGAGAATTTATGAATGATATAAAAAATTATATTTATATTTTCTAATTAATAAGGAGTGATTATATGTTTAATTTGTTAGGTATAATTGGATTACTTATGGCAGGTAAAGAAATAATAGAAGAAAAAACAACTAAATCATATCCAGAAATTAATGATTGGGAGAATTATTATAAAGACCAAAGTATATATGACAAGAAAACTTTTGAACAAAGAGTATATAATGGTGTGTATTCAAAAAAGAAAAAAAAATGGAATAATTTAGTTAACAGATGGGGAACTGGGTTTTTAGAAGATAGTGAAACAATTAGGAAAGATAGAATGTTGTTTGATATGAAATTAACTACTGAATGGGCGTGCGAAGGTAAATATAATTATAATACTGAATGGTATAATCTATATGCTAAGAATTATGACTTAAAAAATATTAGACAATATTGTCATCCAGATATGAGGATAGAAGAATTTATTCAACCTGAATGTAACAAAAAAACGAGAGAAGAATTAATAGAACATGAATATGCAAGAGAAATAATATACAAAAAAGATGATGGTACATACGAATACTATGTAGAGCAAGTTGATAAAAGACCTTTTGAAGAAAGAGCAAGAATGTTTGGGTTGAGCAGAGATGAAAATGGAAATATAATAAATAAAAAAATGATTAGTAAATAATAGAAAATATTACATTTTCTATAAAATAAATCAAAGTTTAATATATTAACACAAATTAATGGAGGGGAAATAAATTGTAATACAAAATCCCCACTATCTATAACCTGGTGGCGAGATAGTGGGAATACAACCAAAGATAACAATTAATATTACTGTTAATAACACAATATTAATATTAAAATTTATAATATTAATTGTATTACAATTATGCAACATTAACTGTTAATTTCATTATAACAAATGAAATTAACCTTGTCAAACGATAAGGAGAAGTGATTAATATGGTAAAAAGATTTTATGTAGATGATTTATTTGACAACGACTTTATTAATGAAAACATTGATACAACTGTAGTACAAGCAAGAGAAATATTAAAGTTAGTAACTAATTACAATACTGAAATAAAAAAAGAGATTGTATTTAAAATATCATTTTTAGCAGTATACAATAAGATGTTTAATATAAAAAATGAAATACATAACGGAAAAATAATTTTAGATAATGACGATAATATTTTTGATATAAACAAATTGAAAATAATATCAGATGACAAGAAAATATTTGAAGCTGCTATAGAAGATTTAGAAGATATACAAGTAGCCTACTTTGATAACGTAGATAAATATAAATTGTCTTTTAAAATAGAAGATACATTATTTTCGTTACATATAGAATTCTAATATTATATTGCTACCCTATTAAATAGGGTAGTTGGTATAAAATAACTAAAAACTATTTATAAATGTCAGGAGTGTGATTTTATGAAATTAAAAGATTTTATTAGCAAGATTAATTTTGTGGACAACAATTATTATTTTAGATTTTATTTTGATAAGAATATAGTTTATGTTAGTGCTACTGATTTAAAAGAAGAAGGTGTCACAGGGATAATACATAGTTTAAGTATGGATATTGACATAGAGTATGATGGTAATATAGATATATCTAACTATATAATCAAAAGTATAGATTTTATGTCAACTCCATTAATAGTTTCAATTGAATTAGTTGGTGATATATATGATAAAATGCGTTAATAAGATAGTAGAATATTTATATTTAAAACAAGATGGTAATTTAGCATATTATGATACGTTGACAAAAGTACACAATAGATTATTTTATGACAGAGTGATAAAACAAAAATACTTAGGTAAGGAATGCGTTATAATATTTATTGATATAGACGGATTGAAGTTTACTAATGATACAAAAGGACACTACGAGGGGGATAAATTGATATTAAGTGTTACGGAACAGTTAAAGAAAATAAGATATGTAGATTATATTATAAGATATGGAGGTGATGAATTTATATTAATAGGAGATAAGATTTTAAAAGAAGATTTGAAACTTTTAAATAATGTGAGTTACGGAGTATCTATTAAAGCAGCTTATGAAGATATGAGTAGTACTATTAGTAAAGCTGATGGATTAATGTATGCCGAAAAAGAAAAAAAGAAAATGTGCAGAAATTATTTTACATATTAACTAAAAACTATTTATAAATATTAGGAGTGTGATTTTATGAAGAAGGAATTATTATATTTTTTATTTGGATTATTTTTTATATCTATTTATGAAACAGTTGCTACCTGGTTAGAATATTTAAAAATTACACCATCAAAAAAGATATTAAAAGGCAATACAGAAATTGAAAGCTTACAGGAATTATTAGATACACAGTTTAATGAGATACATGGATATGATGTTAATGATGATGAAAATTAATGATTAATAAGAATAGGAGTATGCTTATGGGAAACGAAGTATATCAAAAAAAGAACTTTTCTATTATCAAAATAGATAAAAGTGGATATATAATAATCAATAAAAATAAAGATTTTGAAGAAGGACATACTCATTTAGAAAGTTTTAAGACAGCAAAAATGATTGTAGATTTAGCTTTGAACAAATTAATTCCAAACCATTTATCTCAATATTTATTAATAAGTTTAATTAGAATTAGTGAAGATACAGAATATATAAATAAGCTAAAAGCATTACTTAACAATAAGAAAAATAAGACTCAACAAAATTACTATAATAAAAAACCTAATAGGAAAGGAAGTGGTAAGTAGTGAATAGTCTTATTGAAATTTTAATATGGCTAAATAAACCTAGTAATAGGAATAAATTAGGCGATTATGAGTTAAATTGTATTACAGAATCTATTGAAAAATGCACTAAAGAAATATTTTCTGTTATAGAAAGAGTTAATAAAGAAGAAAGATTTTTATTTTATATCAAATCACTCAAAAGAAATAGAAAGAATAGATAATTATGAAAGGATGATTTTATATAAAAATAAAATTAAACCTATAAATAATGATGATATTCCAAAAATTGATAACAGTAACAATATAGAGATGTATATAGCCTTAGTAATATTTGTTTTGTCTATTATGTGTAGTTTAAGCTATATATTTTTTCAGAAAAGAAGTGATTAATAAATGTTATGTAAATTTTCAGAGGGCAAAATATGTGATGGTTGTATGTGGTGTTATGATACAGACTACAACGAAAATGATATAGAAGAATATGATTCAGATTTTGATTTTGAAGAAAGAAAGGATGAATTTCACAGTAAAGGAGAGATGTTATATGAGCAAAATCAAAGGTTATAAAGCATTTGATAAAGATTTAAAATGTAGAAATTTTCAATATGAGATTGGTGGGGAATATAAAGAAAAAGGAGATATTAGTTGTTATACCAATGGCTTCCATTTTTGTAATAATCCATTTGATGTACTAGACTATTACCCTTTAATAGATGACGATGGAGAATTTTCAAGATTTGCCAAAGTAAAAGGTTCAGGCAAAATTGATAGAAAAGGAAATAAGGTTTGTGTATCAAATATTAAAGTTATTGAAGAATTGAAATTAGGAGATTTTATAAATAATGGAGTTGAATTTATTCAAAATCAAATAAAAGATTTAGTTGATTGTGAATCAGATGATAGTGGATACGCTGCACAGATAGGTTCAAGTGGCGACTATGCACAGATAGGTTCAAGTGGATACGCTGCAAAGATAGGTTCAAGTGGATACGCTGCACAGATAGGTTCAAGTGGCGACTATGCAAAGATAGGTTTAAGTGGCGACTATGCAAAGATAGGTTTAAGTGGCGACTATGCAAAGATAGGTTCAAGTGGATACGCTGCACAGATAGGTTCAAGTGGCGACTATGCACAGATAGGTTCAAGTGGCGACTATGCAAAGATAGGTTTAAGTGGCGACTATGCACAGATAGGTTCAAGTGGCGACGCTGCACAGATAGGTTCAAGTGGATACGCTGCAAAGATAGGTTCAAGTGGATACGCTGCAAAGATAGGTTCAAGTGGATACGCTGCAAAGATAGGTTCAAGTGGCGACTATGCACAGATAAATAGTTCAGGTAACTACTCAGTAATTATGTGTGCAGGTCGCGAATCAAAAGCAAGAGCTAAAAAAGGAAGCTGGATTACTTTAACTGAATGGGAATATGATAACGAAGAAAACACATATATTCCTATATGTGTAAAAACTGAACAAGTAGATGGAGAAATAATTAAAGAAGATACATATTATAAGTTGAAAGATGGTAAATTTGTTGAAGTGTAAATTCAAGAGGTATTAAGAATGAAATTTGAGTACAGAATGAACAGATTTCCAAAAGGACAACTTGATATGTTATATGAAATTATTTAAAGAAAGGATGAATTGAAATGATAGGAAAGAAAGTAATAATAAGAGCAGATAGAGCAGGGGTATTTTATGGAACATTAAAAGCAAAAGAGGGAGACGAAGTAGTATTAACAAATTGTAGAAGAATATGGTACTGGGATGGTGCAGCAAGCATATCTCAACTTGCAGTTGATGGAACTAGCAAACCACAAAACTGTAAATTCACAGTAACAGTTGGGGAAATAGTAATATTAGGTGTGGTTGAAATTATACCTTGTACAGAAAAAGCAATCAAATCAATAGAGGGTGTGGATGTATGGAGAAGTTAATTGAAGAATTTTTAAAAATTGAAGTTGATGATGTTGGTTATGGTTCTGGTTATGGCAATAGTACTGGGTGTGGTAATGCTTATGGTTCTGGTTATGGCAATAGTACTGGGTGTGGTAATGCTTATGGTTCTGGTTATGGCAATAGTACTGGGTGTGGTTATGGTTATGGTTATGGTTATGGCAATAGTACTGGGTGTGGTAATGGTTATGGTTATGGTAGTGACAAGGACATATCAAAATTTAATAATGACAAAGTATACTTAGTTGATGATGTACCAACAATCATTAAAAAAGTAAAAGATTCTATTGCACAAGGTTACATATTAAATAGTGATTTTACTTTACAATCTTGCTATATAGCAAAAGGTCACAATAAATTTGCACACGGAAAAACTGTAAGAAAAGCAGTAGAAGATTTACAAAGTAAGATATTTGAAGATATGGACACAAACGAAGCAATAGAATTGTTTTTACAAGAATTTACAGATTTAGATAAAAAATATCCTGTAAAAAACTTTTATATATGGCATAACAGATTAACTGGAAGTTGTGAAATGGGTAGACAATCTTTTGCTAAAAATAAAGGAATTGATTTAGAAAATGATATGTTTACAGTGCAAGAATTTATTGATTTAACAAGAAACGATTTTGGTGGGGAAATTATAGAACAATTAGAAGAAACTATTAAAAAGGAGTGTGAAGAATAAAAATGTTTGTAGATTTTAATTCTGTTTTTGGCAGAATGGAGAGATTAAAAAACATAAATTTATCAAAATCAAATCCGTGTCTTAAATGTAAAACATTTAAAGAATATCAAGATTTAATTTTGTATGGAAATATAGCAGAAAGGCACGATACTAGATTGCCTAAGTCGTGTGATATATGTACAGATAAAATTGGATGGCAGTTAGATTGTATAAGTAAACTTGCGTGGTATGAAGAGAATGATAAAACTTAAAGAAAAGGAGTGTGCAGAATGAGTGAAAATATAATTTTAGAAATACTAGGGGATATAAGAAGTGAAATATTTGATATTTTAGATGATACAGAATTAGAAAAGGTATTAAAAGTTATTGATGAAAAAATGAGTAAATATAGAGGTAAATATAATGATGATATTTTTAATGAATTGATGGAGGAATGGTAATGAGTAGATTAATAGATGCAGATAAGTTGATAGATAAATTAAAAGAATATACTAGAACCAATAATTGTGAATTTAATGGTGCGTGTCGTAGCATTATAGAAATTGTTAAACAACAACCAACAGCCTATGATGTTGACAAGGTTGTGAGTGAATTGGAAGATTATAAGATGTGGAAAGAATTATTGATTTATGACCTTGATTTTAGAGAAAGACAAATTATAAAAAAGGCAATAGATGTTATTAAGGTAGGTGGAAAAGATGAGTAATTTTGATGATAATTTTTTTGATAAATGCATGACTTGTCAGCATTGCTATACGAAACAAGATGATGATTATGTATATTGTCGTAAAAATGGTAAATGCAAATATAACAAATATAAGGAAAAGAAATTAAGGGTAGGTGGAATAGATGAGTAGATTAAAATTAGAAATGATATTTCAATATATAAAAATGAATTTTGGAGGGTTTATGGCAAAAATCACTCCAGCTTGGAAAATGAGAAAACTGCATTTGTGGTGGTTTCACGAAGTTAATGGAAATGCTTTTAGACGAATTCACGCAATAAATGAAGAATTATTTGAAAAAGATGCCAGAACTTATCATTGTAATATGTGTGGAGGAGTTGTATTTAAAGGTAGTATAAAATATGGAATAGTAATTAACTGTCCTAATTGTGGGTGTCAGTTTGGAGTAGCTTTAGATTTTCCACATAAATTTGAAAGAAGAGAATTAACACAAGTAGCAAGTAATTGTAAAGATAAAGTAGATGAAAATACCAAATTAATTAGATAATTAGGAGAGGTGAAATAGATGAATAAAGTAAGAGTAGAATTTTATAACAATTTAATAGACAGAATATTAGATAGTAAACTTGAAGCAGATACACAATTAAAAGAAGAATTAGCAAA
The DNA here is from genome assembly GCA_934432595.1 of uncultured Lachnospiraceae bacterium. Classification (GTDB taxonomy): domain Bacteria; phylum Bacillota; class Clostridia; order Lachnospirales; family Lachnospiraceae; genus SIG301. The sequence goes on from CAKRYR010000004.1 coordinate 13,263, forward strand.
AAAGACATTTTTTGCTATAAATACAGCTGTAGAAAGGCAAGGTGGATTAGATGAAAGATAGAGATATGAGTAATGAAGAAGCATTATATGCAATATTTAGTGCAATCGAAATGGGAGATAAAATTGATGCTGGACGTGACCCATATTATAGTGTATTTGTATGTGCAGAAAAAGCACTAGAAAAGCAGATTGCAAAGAAACCAACAGTTTTAATCAATGATAAAGATGTAAAAGTTGGTTGCGTAACATTCAGAAAAGGTGTGAAAACATATAAATGTACTTGTGGATGTTGGGTAACATTATCACAAAATTATTGTAGTCAATGTGGGCAAAAGTTAGATTTGGAGTTGATTAGATGATTAAGAGAAAAAGATATATTGTAATGAGAAAAAATAGAACTGAAATATGGTGCGGAGTTTCAAAACATTTCTACTTTAAAAAGATTGATGAAATCGGTAATGTGTCTGTAAAAACTTATGAAAGTGAATCTAGGGCAAAAGCAAGTTGTTCTAGTTGGGATAGAGATTTTGAAATAGTGGAAATAACAGAAACTTTAGATTGGAGTGAAGAAGAATGAAAATAGATTTATGTAAACTATTAGGAGTTGAAGAGGGAGAAAAGTTCAAGGTTGATGGATATGTGGATATTTATTTTATCCAAAATGGTTATATTATTAATGATAGTTTCAAAAGAAAAAGTTGTTTAGAAATAAATGACTTAGTAAACAAAGAGATTACCAAACTTCCAAAGAAAAAGAAATTTAATCAAAACACATTGAATTTCTTCAAATGTATTGATAAGAAGTATAAATGGATTGCTAAGGATGAGGATGATGCTGTTTATGCTTTTTGTGAAAAGCCTATAAAAAAAGATAGTTATTGGTTTAATGATGATGGGATGCATTATATAGACAGAGTATTTAATCAAGATATATTTGGTCAAATCCTATGGGAAGATGAAGAATCAATATATATTGATGATTATGTGGAAAGGTAGATGTATATATGAGTATTAGAAGTGATTTTTATGTAATAGTTGGATATGATTTAACTGGTTGTGAAACTGAAAGATATGAAGATTGGAAATATACTGATGAGGGAGAAAAATATCATTGCAATCAATCTAAAGACAAAATTCAATTCTTTAATGACCCTATGAGTGGAAATTATTTATATTTTGGTTATATATTGGCAGAGGGCGAAGTATATGAATTTGAAACAACTAAATTTGATGCAGATGATATTTATCAAGCAAAAATAAAAGTCCAAGGCGAATTGTTGAAATTAATTAAATTAGGTGTAATACAAGAAGATGCGTATATTAAACGTAATTGCCATGTAATAGCATTTGAAGAAGTTAGTTAGAGAGGTAGATGATAGGATGAACAATTTAAAAATATTTACAGATAATGTAGAGCAAGAAGCATTAGAACAAATAAATACATTATTAAAACAAGAAGCATTCAAGAATTGTAAAGTAAGAATTATGCCTGATGTTCACGCAGGTAAAGGTTGTGTAATCGGATTTACAGCAGATTTAGGGAATAAAGTGATTCCTAACATTGTTGGAGTAGATGTTGCGTGTGGAATGCTTACAGTTGAATTAGGTAATATAGATATTGATTTTGATAAATTAGATAAGGCTATAAGAAAAAGAGTTCCTAGTGGTAGAGATGTACATAAAGGAAGAATAGTAAGATTTAAACAATTGCAAAATTTACACTGTTATAGACAGTTAAAAGATGCCAAAAGATTAGAAAGAAGTATAGGTACTTTAGGTGGTGGAAATCATTTTATTGAGATTGATATTGATGATGATAATAATAAATATTTGATTATTCATACAGGAAGTAGAAATCTAGGTAAACAAGTAGCAGAGTATTACCAAAATCTTGCAATAGAACTTATGCAGGGTAAGGATAAATTATACGAAATGCAAAATAAACTTATTAAAGAATATAAAGAACAAGGTAGAAGAAAAGAAATACAAGAAGCTATTAAGGAATTACATAGAAAATATAATCCTAATCCTTTAAACATACCAAAAGAACTATGTTATTTAACTGGTAAATACAGGCAAATGTATTTAGATGATATGGCTATATGTCAAGAATTTGCATCATTAAACAGATGGACAATAGCAGAATCTATTTTAGTTGAAATGAAATGGAATATTATTGGTGGTTTTGAAACAATTCATAATTATATTGATTTAGAATCCAATATTGTTCGTAAAGGTGCTATATCAGCTAAAGATAAAGAAAGAGTATTAATTCCAATAAATATGCGTGATGGTTGTATTATTGGATATGGTAAAGGCAATGAAGATTGGAACTGTTCAGCACCACATGGAGCAGGAAGAATAATGAGTAGAAGTAAAGCAAAAGAAATTGTATCACTTGAAGAATTTGAAAAGTCAATGGATGGTATCTACACAACATCAGTAAATGAATCAACTATTGATGAAAGCCCTATGGTCTACAAACCCATGAATGAAATTGTAGAGAATATAGAAGATACAGTTTATATATATAAGATTATAAAACCAATATATAATTTTAAAGCAAGTAATTAAGGAGGTAGAAAATGACTAAAGAACAAGCAGTTAGAATTTTATCGAGTAATACAAGTGCAGAAGAAATAAATAAACTAAAGTATTATGCAGGATTTAATCAAGATAAAGTTTTGGAACAAATACAAGAAGCTTTGGATATGGGAGCAGATGCTTTGAGAAAGTTAGGTGAGTATAAGAAATTATCAAAGAAAATTCTTGATAAAAATTTTACTAATGTAGAATTAACTTTGTTAGAAAATTTAAATAAAAAATATAAATGGATTGTTAGAGATAAATGTAATGCATTATATGTATATAAAGAAGATGAACCCTTTACAACTGGTACGGTGTGGAGTAATTATTCAGTTAATTATGTTCGTTTTCCATATGATGATATTTTTAAATCTATTAGTTATGAAGATAAAAAAGCAACATACATAGATGATTATGTAGAAAGGTAGAATGAGGTGAAATAACTTATGATAAAGAAATGTATTTATCCAAAGACAAAAAGAGTTAAAGTTGAAGAAAAATTTGAGTGTGAATTAACTGAAAAATTAGATGGTTCTAATATGTGTATATTCAAGAAAGATGAAGTTCTTTATGTAGCACAAAGAAATAATATATTTACATTTGATGAAATATTAGAGATGGATAAACCAAAGAAAACTTTATATAAAGGATTACATAGTTGGGTTGCTGAACATAAAGATTACCTACAAGAAAACTTATATAATAATGCAGTATTATGTGGAGAATGGTTAGGCATGGGATGTTTGAAATATGATAATGAATTGTTTGATAAGAAGTTCTATATGTTTGCTAAAGCAAATATAACAGAGGATTTTGATTTAAAGAACATTTATTATTATCATGAATTGTTCATTTATCCATTTAAGAATCAAGAAATTCCTGACTTTATTGGTGTAGTTCCTGTAGTAAAAGTTGAAAAGACAATACCTAATAAGAAAGATTTAGATGAGATTTATGCAGAATACCTTAAAAAAGTTAATAGAAATGTTGAAGGTATTATTGTAAATTATCAAAATAATATAACTAAATATGTAAGAATGAAGAATGGTAAGTTACAAGAACATATAGATAGTTTTAAATAATAATACAAAAGGAGAATTTTATACATATGAAACTAAAAAATGGAAAAGAAAATAAAACAATGAAAAAATCAGATTTAAAGAATGGTATGATTGTTCAAACTAGAAACGGAGAAAAATGGTTGGTTAACAATAAATATTTATTAAGAGAAGAATGTGGCTGCATAATGATTGGTGTATATAACGATAAGTTAGAACATCCAACTATTTCTTGTTTCGATATTGTTAATATATACATATCTAAAGCTATGAGTATAACAGACTTATTTGATGAAGAATATTTAGATTTGTTTTGGAAAAGAACAGAAGATTTCAAGGTAGGTGATATTGTTAAAGTAGTAGAAAAAGAAGCAACATATAATCTGTATATAGATTTTTTCAAAGAACAAGATTTACCTATGAGTTATGCTATTAGATATGTATATTATCATTTACCTGACGAAGAAAGTAAATATAGAATTTTGTATATAGGCAAACATAAATATAAAGATAAAGATATAATTGTTATTGAATCTATAAGCACTAGAGAAATCTATTTGGTAGATTATAATGGTATAGAAATTTATAAAAAAAATAACTAAAAACTATTTACAGAAAAATAAAAATGTGGTAAAATAAATATATAATAATTAATAAGAGGAGTGATTATATGTCGACAATTATAGAGGTAAAAAATAATATAACATTTTCAGGATATAATAGAAAAATAATAAAACTCAAAGAATGTGAGGAATTAAATTTTACTAACAATTTTCTATTGATAACTAACAATAATAATGGCGGTAAAACTTATATACCTATGAGTAATGTATTAGGATTTAGATTTAAATAAAAGTGCCAAGAACTCTCCGAAATTTTAGGTTCGTGTGTAGTTCACTAAATAATAGAAAGGAAAAAAATATGATAAAGGTTTTCAATAAAATTACAAGAGAATGGTTAGATGATGTATACATAGATAAATACGAAAATGTATATCGTTATAAAAAAAATACATTGTTTGGAAATGGAATAATATTAGAACCAATTAATGATGATTGTTTTGTTCTACAGGGTGTAGGGTATGTAGATAAGAATGGACATAGTTTATATGATAATGACATTATTACGGATGGGGAAGATATTAAGCAAGGAGTTATTGTTTGTTTTAATTGTACTTATATTGTAATAGATTATGCAGAAGAAAAATATTATCCATTAAATTCCCTTAATCCATTAGATATTCAATATATTGGTAACGTCATTGATACCAAAGTTTATGATAAAAATGGCAATGTTGTTGAGTTTGTTTTCCAAATAGAAGAAGATAGTGAAGTAGATGATGTTGATAATATTAATAATACTTATAAGATTAACTATATAGATAAAAACAAAATGTAGGTGGTGATTATATGGCAAATTATCTTCTAAAATACAAAGGAAAATATAGGTTATTACCTAAACTCGATGCTAGAACTAATGATATTCCTAGAGAAAAGAATGGCGATATATCTGAGGGATATGATGATATATATATATCTTGTAGATTTGGAAATGAGATAAGTGTATATGGTTGTGATAGTAGTAGAAGAATGTGGTTAGAAGCGTATATACCAAGTATAAGTAGAGGAAGAAATGTAATTAAAGAAGTCAAAGAAAAAGGAATAGAATATAGAAATCATATCGAAACAGACAAAGAAGTAATATTCAGATTTAAGGCAAAAGATATTGATGAAATAGCAAAATTATTAAAGGTAAAAGTATCTGGAGCAAATATAAGTCCATTCAGTAGTAAGAATTTACCACAAGACAAAAATCTCGTTTCTATACCAACGGATAAAATGCAAGAATATAAAGATATAATTGGTAAGGTTAACGAAGGTAACTTACTTATCATACATAGGATAACAAATGATTTTCTTGCTAATATCCTAGAAAAAAGATTTAGAAAGACAGATAAAACTTTTAGTTACAAGACAGATATGAAACAATTGAAATTGAGTAGGCTTGTTAAGGAATATATCTATTATAAAGATATGTGGCAGAAATATATAACTTATTTAGATAAAGAAATAAATAAGTTTTTACAAACAAATAACTAGCAACTATTTATAGAAAAAAGTGAGGTATAAATAATATGGGATTAAAGGTTTTAAGTTTATGTGATGGAATATCATGTGGTCGTATAGCTTTAGACAAAGTGGGAATAGAAATAGATGAATATTATGCAGCAGAGATTAAACCTATTGCGATTAAAGTGACTAAAAGTAATTACCCAGACACTATACATATTGGTGATGTTAATAAGGTTAGTTTTAAAGATGGGATATTATATACAGAAGATACTCAATATGATGTTGGAAATATTGATTTAGTAATTTTTGGTTCGCCATGTCAATCTCTTTTTATTGCGATGAAAACTGAATTAAGAGTGGGTTTTGAAAATAAACAAAAGTCAGGATTATTTTATGAATGCTACAGAATTTTAAAAGAAGTTAATCCAAAATATTTTTTAATGGAAAATGTAGCACGAATGAAAAAGAAGGATGAAGATATTATAACAGAAGCTATGGGTGTTAAACCAATTAGAATTAATAGTAAGTTAGTGTCAGCACAACTTAGAGATAGATTGTATTGGACTAATATTCCGAATATAACCATTCCGGAAGATAAAGAAATTTTGTTACAAGATATTCTAACTAGTGGATATACAGATAGAGAAAAGGCAAGAGCATTATTAGTTAGTGATAGTAGACCACTTACTACAAAAGAAAAAATGATACGTAGATATAGAAATACAGGATTTACTACTCTTATATGGGAAGAATTGGGTAATAATGAATCAGTAAGATATTTAAATCAAATAGAATTAGAAAGGTGTCAAACTGTACCAGAAGGTTATACATCTTGTCTTACTAGAAATCAAGCTGCTGACGTGCTTGGTGATGGTTGGACAGTAGATGTAATAGCACATATATTAAGTTTCATTCCTAAAGAAGATTGTAAGTAGGTGGTATATATATGGGTAAAGTAAAGTTAATTAATGGAAATTGTTTAGACACTTTAAAGAATATTCCTAGCGAAAGTATTGATTTAATAGTTACAGACCCCCCTTATCTAACCACTTCAAGAGGAAATGCTGGTAATAGTGGAGGTATGTTACAAAAAGATATTAATAAAAAAGGTAAAGTGTTTACATATAACAATATTGATTGTAGTGAATATGCACCAGAGTTTTACAGATTATTAAAAGATGGTAGTCATTGTTATGTGATGACTAATCACGTTAATCTTATACATATGTTAAATACCTTTACTGCAAATGGTTTTCATTTTATTAAATCTTTGATTTGGGATAAAGGCAATAAAATTATGGGGCAGTATTATATGTCTCAGTTTGAATATATACTTTTCTTCCGTAAAGGCAGAGGTGTTAAGATTAATAATTGCGGTACAAGTGATATTATTTCTGTACCAAATAAAAAGCAAAAAGGTAAAGATGGTAAGAATTTGCACGATACTGAAAAGCCTGTAGGTCTTATGGATGTCCTTATTGAAAATTCAAGTAAAGAAGATGGTTTGGTATTAGACCCATTTATGGGGATAGGTGCTACTGGTGTGTCTGCTATTGGGTTAAAACGTAATTTCATTGGCATTGAGCTTGATGAGGATTATTTTAAGATTGCTAAAAGCAGAATAGAAGAAATTGAAATAGTTGAAAAGAGAAAAGGCTCACAATCTCTTTAACTTTAGCTTTTGGGCAGTTCGTAAGAATTAATTGATTAATCGACGAAGGAATAATTGAGATTAGAAAGAAGTGATAATTTTGGTATACATAGTAATACATTCTTTCGATGAAACAAAACTAAAAAAAACTAGAACACTATTAATGAATTATTATTATGATAAACTTACAGAGTATTCATCTAAAAGTATGTTAATTAGTAATAAGATATTAATAGATTTTTGTATAAGTGATTTCACAAAAATGGAAAATCAAAGATGTGATATTGTTTATTCTTTAGATACTATGTCGAGAGAAAAGTTAATATCATTCATAATAAAAAACAAAGATGTTAATTTGATAAAGAAAACATTAGATAACAACTTTGATGCTATATTATTGAATAGACACTTGGTATTCGGTTCTCTATTTATAGAGAATATAGTCGATAATATTTCTAATCTTATTTCAATAATTAATGAGAATCTAAAATACAAGGAAAGTTTATTATGTAATGATTCAGATATAATAAGTAAATTGCATTTTTTATAAAAAATAACTAAAAACTATTTGCAGAAAAAATATTTTGTAGATAATATAATATATAGATAAAGTGAGGTGATGATATGTATTTAGATAACGCAGCAACTACAAAACCTAATAAAGAAATATTAAATGCTATAAAACCTTATATTACAGATATGTGGCATAATCCATCTGCTATTTATTCAAATGCTATTAAAGTTAGAAAAGATATAGAAAGTGTCAGATGTAAAATAGCAAATTATATTAATTGTAATTCTAATGAAATATATTTTACGTCAGGTGGAAGTGAAGCTAATAATTGGGTTATACAAGGCTTTATTAGGAAATGTAGGAAAGATAATGTTAAACCAATTATTATTACTAGCAATATAGAACATAAATCAATACTTAGATGTTTAGAAAATATTAAAGTAGAATATTTTAAACTTAATGTTAACGACAAAGGTTTTGTTAGTGGAGTTGAACTAGAAGAGCTATTAGAACAGTTAAGTAATGATACGACTAGAATACTTGTAACTATACAATATGCCAACAATGAAATTGGAACTATACAAGATATAGAATTATTATGTGATATATCACATGAATATAATGCTTTATTCCATACAGATGCAGTTCAAGCATTTGGAAATATATCTATAGACATAAAGAATAATCTAGGTATAGATTTTATATCGGTTAGTGGACATAAAATTGGTGCTTTAAAAGGGATAGGATTTTTATATAAAAAAAATGGTATAGAAATAGAACCTTTAATATATGGGACTCAGGAAAAAGGAATGAGGGGGTCTACAGAAAATGTTGTAGGAATAATAAGTTTAGGCAAGGCTCTTGAATTATATGAAGCAGACTTTGTAAAAATAGTTGATTGTAGAGAATATATAATTAATGAACTTATAGATAGAAAAAATGTAAAGATTAATGGACATCGTTTTATAAGGTTGCCTAATAATATAAGTATTACTTTAAAAGATAATATAAATAATCAAGCGTTTATACATTTCTTAGAAACATATGATGTTCAAGTAGCTAGTGGAAGTGCTTGTAATTCTAATACAATAGAAAAATCTTATGTATTGAAAGCCATTGGTTTAACTGATGAAGATATAGACAAAACATTAAGAATTACATTGCCACATAATATTAATTTATATGATGCTAAATCAATTGTTAATACAATTGTAAAAGCTATAGATGAGTTTAAAATTATTAATAGTAATTAAGAAAGGATGAGGTTTGTTATGGCAAAAAAAATAATCAAGAAAGATTGGGTTAGTACATTTAACTTAATCGGAGAAGCTAAAATTAATGATGAGTATACTTTTAAGATTAACCAGCATTCAGAAAAATCAGATTGGGTTTACAATAGTATGAATCTTGGTATTGATTGTGGAGAAAAATGTGGTGTCGTTTATTGTGAATGTTTAGGTGGATATAGTACAAAAGGGAATAGTGTATTATATGCACATGGAAAAGATGAGAATGGTAAAGATGATTTTGATTCTAAATTGGAAATTGCTTGGGATGATAGGTTTGATGAAGATGTGTTAGAAGAAGTAGGAGATTTATGTTTTATTAAAGTAGGGGTTGAAAAGAAAGAAGATGGAAGTACTTTCTATAAAAAATTCTTATCTGAATATGATGCTATTGCTTATATTAAAGAACATTTAGAACCTGGAACAGTTGTAAATGTAAAGGGTAGATTAAAGTATTCTTTATATAAAGGAGAAACTCAAGTTAGAAAAGAGATTACTTCTATTGCTTTATCAAAAGCAGATGATAAATCTAAATATAATGCAAGATTTACTCAAACAATTTTACTTGATAAAAATAGTGTAGGAGAGCCAGATAAATCCAAGGGTATAATTCCTATATATACAAAAGTATTAGACTATGTGAAAGATATAGATGGATGTGAAGTTAAAGGTCAATATCCATTTAAAAAGGCATTTGAATATGAAGCAGATTTAAACAATAAAGAGTTATTGAAATCTATAATAAGCAAATTATTTAAAGTCAAAAAGGATATAACGCAAATTACTTTTGTTGGAAGATTTATAGAAGGTGGGGCAGTAGTACAAGCTACATTAGATGATATACCAGATGATATAAAAGAATTAATAGAACTTGGTGTTTATACAGAAGAAGAAGCATTAAGAGAATGTGCTGATAATGGTAACAGAGAAAAGAGAATGGTACTTGTTAAACCATTGATTAAAAAAGTAGGTGATGAAGATAAGAAAGTTGCTGTTATTCAGAAATTTGAGAAGAGATATACAGAAGAGGATTTGGTAATTGAATTAGAGAAAAAGGAAGAGAAAAAAACAGATGAAGTAGACAATCAAGAAGTTGATGATGATTTAGATGATGATAGTTTAGATTGGTTAGATAGTATTTAATTTTTTATTTTAACTAAAAACTATTTACGAAAAATAAAGGAGAGATGATTAACAATGGCTAGAAAATTCGGTAAGAAAAAAGAAATTAGTTTAAATCCATTATCATATAACATAGGTGTTGCAGGTATATCAGGTATTGGTAAATCAACCTTAGTTAAGAATGTATGTGAAAGACTAGTAGGCGATGATGGATATATTATGTTAGATATAGGTAGAGAAAGTGGACATGATTGTATAGAAGGTATCGTGTCTGAAACAGTAAGAACTTGGGAAGAACTTACAGATGTTATTGATGATATAGTAGAAAATAGAAGTACTGATTATAAAGATTTAAAGGTAGTCGTATTTGATACTTTAGATGAAATGTTTACCCTATCTGATAATGAAGCTATAAGACAACACAATTTAGACCATCCAGATAAAAGAGTTGATACTATTAATTCTGTAGCTGGTGGTTTTGGAAAAGGATTAGATAAGAGTATTGACTTAGTATTAGAACAGTTATTTGCATTAAAAGAAGTAGATGTATCATTTATTGTTATTCTCCACACAAAGAATAAAGATATTGAGGATGCTATTACAGGTCAAACATATCAAACTATAACAGCTAATATGCCACAAAGATATTTCAATGCAATAAAATCTAAATTGGATTTCCTAGGTGTAGCTTATATAGATAGAGAGATAATTAAAGAAAAATTAAATAGGAAAGACCCTGTCACAAAGAAAGACATAACTAGAAACAAAGTTGTCGATGAATCAAGAAAAATTGCATTTCGTTCAGATGAGTATAATCTTGATTCTAAATCTAGATTCGAAAGTATAGTGTCTGATATACCGCTAGATGCAGATGAATTTATTAAGGCTATAGAAGATGCTATTAAAACAGAGCAAAGTAAGTCAGAAAAGAGTTTTGAAAAAACTCAAGAAGAACAAGAAAAAAAAGAGATTGAAAAATTAAAAGAGATAGCTAAAAAAGAAAAAGTTAATAAAGAAAAGAAAGAACTAGATACCAAAAAAGAATTGATAAAGAATTATATTATCGAAAACAAAGGGAATTTAAAAGCTATTAAACCTTTAACATCTATGGCAAAAGAATTAGGATATTCAACACCATTGGAAGTAGACAATATTAAAGATGCAGACAAGCTAATTGAATTAATTTCATAATAACCTCTTAATTATATAGCTCGTAGTGGTACTTATTAAATAATAAATATCTCTACGAGTACCTCCAATTAATCGTTATATTAATTTTGTTTATATTAGTGAGGTGATGATATGGCTAGTATGAGTGAGCAAGAAAAAAAAGATTGGATTGAATTATATGAATATGTAAAAGAAAGAATAATGGGATATGATTTTAGTCAGAAACTATCTAAAAAAATGATATTAAGACTTAGAGGGTTACAGAATGGAAAATACTTAGACAACAAGAATATAGAAGATAGTGCTTATTATTCTTTTAAAATTATTCTTTTAACTTACAAGTATTGTTATTACGATATTAACAATATTTTAAATTCAAAAACATTTAATAGCGAAGAACATAAATTTAATTATATTGCTTCTATAGTTGAGAATAAATTAAATGATGTATATTTAAGATATAATGGACAAAAAAAGAAAGAGAAGAAATTAGAGAGAGCTAGTTTAAAAGATGTAACTAATAATGGTGCTTCTTACACAAGAAAAACTAATGATAGTAATAATAGAAATCTAAAAGATTTTTGGTAAAGGGGTGTTAAATTTTGGCAGATAATAAAAAAAGTTTAACTACCTTTGAAAAAGAGAATATAGATACCTTAAAAAAAATATCTGAGTTTAAACTAGGTACAGAAGCAAATATAGTATCGTGTATATATAAAAATCCTGAATTATTATATGATACAAAACTAACATTAAAAGATTTTGGAGTAAATATATGGAGAGTTTATTTCTGTATAGCAAGTGATATTATACTTCAGGAAGAAAAGAAAACTTTAGATGATATTACAGTAGGTTTGTACTTACAAAAACATGATAAATTAAAAAAGAAGTTTGATGAATATGGTGGATATAATACTATTGAAAATGCTAAACAGTATATAAATGAATCTAATTTTGAATCTTATACCCAAGAGTTGAATAAATGGAATGCTGTAATCCAATTATGTAAGAAAGGGTTTCCTGTTAAAGATAGATTATCTGACTATGTTGATATGTCGGCAGAAGATATATATAACGAATTAGAAGTTTATATTAATCATATATTTGTCAACGTAGATAATGATATAAAATCATATGATATTTGCGATGGTATAGATGAATTGATAGAAGAGTTAAATGAAGGACTTGCAGTTGGTTTACCATATAATAATATGCCATTTGTTACTAAGACTACGGGTGGACAATGTTTAGGAAATATTACTTTGATAGGTGGATTAAGTAACGTAGGTAAATCTACATTTGTTAGGACATCTATAATACCTAGTATTATAAATACAAAAGAAAAAATAGTAGTAATGGTAAATGAAGATGGCATAAAGAAATGGCAAAGAGAATTGTTAGTATGGATAGTAAATAATATTTTAAAATATGATTTACAGAAGTATATTGTAAGAGATGGTAAGTATAGTGATGAAGTAAAAGAAAAATTATATCTTGCTGCTAATTGGTTAAAAGAACAAACAGATAATCACACTATTACAATAATACCATTTCAAAGATACCAAACATCTAAAGCTATTAAAACTATAAAGAAATATGCAAATATGGGAGTCAAGTATTTTATATTAGATACATTTAAATTAGACGCAGGGAAAGTAACTGAACAAAGTTGGATTCAAATGCAACAATCTATGGTAGATATATATGATATTGTTAAACCAGAAGCTTTAAATGTATACATAGCTATTACATTTCAGTTAAGTAAAGGTAGTATTAGACAAAGATATTATACCCAAGATAATGTTGGTATGGCGAAGAATATAATAGACCCAACATCTACTTGTTTAATGATACGTGATTTGTATGAGGACGAATATCCAGGCGAAAAAAGAGAAGTTAAAGTTTACAGACTAGAAGGAGTTGATAATAAGACTAAGATACAAGTTCAGTTAGATAGAAAGAAAAGGTATCAAGTTATTTTTATAGTTAAAAATCGTGAGGGGGCAGCGAATACTTTTCAATATGTAATAGAACACGATTTAAGTAGAAATATTATGAAAGAAATAGGAGTTTGCAATATTCAACAGGATTTTTAGAGAATAGAAAAATAGTTATAAGAGAGGTGATAATGAGTGACTATAATCGAGTTAAAACAGTATATATATAATAATAAAAAAATTGAATATATACTTAAAGAGATTGGGTGTCACTCAATCAATTATCACGACAATAAAGAATATTATAGTTGTGGAAACTATAATGGGGATAATCCCACAGCGGTTAATGTATATAATAATGAATATTTAAGAGTTAAGAACTGGACAAGGACTAAGGAGTTTGATAATAATTCAGATTTAATAACATTAGTAGAATATAATAAAGGATTAAGTTTTTCTGATGCTATTAAATATTTATATAAGCTGCTAGGATTGAAATTTAGTTACAAGATAGAATCGAAACAAGAAGTAAAAGTAAAAGACCCACTAGAAATATTTAAGAGAATAAAAAATGGGAGCAACAGAACAGTTAATGTAAAAGATGTGGAAATATTAGATAAAAATTTATTAGATGATTATATACCGATATTACATATTAGCTGGGTAAAAGAAGGAATTATGCCATGGACAGCTAAGAAGTTTAGTATAGCATACAGTTATAGGAGGCAAAGAATTATTATTCCACATTTTCATTGGTGTACAAAAAAATTATTAGGATTTAATATGAGAACTGTCGTAGATAATTATGAAGAACTTGGAATATCTAAATATTGGATTACACCTACATATCAAAAATCAAATAACTTATATGGATTAGCACAGAATTATAATGATATACAAAAGGCTGGTTATGTAGTAATTGCAGAAAGTGAAAAGAGTTGTTTAAAAAGAGATTCTCTTTGTGATAGTACTGTAGTAAGTCTTTCTGGCAAAATAATATCAGATGAACAAGTTGCTATTTTAATAGGTTTGAATGTAGAAATAGTGGTAGCATTAGATAAAGATGTAGACATTAATGAGGTTAGACATATATGTAATAAGTTTTATGGTGTAAGGTCTGTTTCATATATATGGGATAAATGGAAATTGTTAAACGAAAAAGATTCACCTATGGATGCAAATGATAAGATATATAAATTCTTATTTAAACATAGAGTAAAGTATGATAATAGCGAACATAGAAAGTATTTACAAGAACTAGGGAGGAAATAGTTATGAGATTAACAGGAGAACAATTAAATAAAGTAATGAAAAAATACAATACAGATAAGCTATGGAGTTTTAGTAGAATGAATTTATTTAAAACATCACCATATTCATATTACTTAAAATACATAGTACAAGCCAAAGAAGATAACGACAATTCTATCTATGGTATTATGGGTGGTTGTGTGCATACAATATTAGAAAAATTTTATAGTGACGAAATTAAATACGAAGATATGTTAGAAGAGTTCGAAAATGCTTGGATGACTAATATAGATATATTAGATTTAAAGTTTAATAGAACAGATGAAGAAAAAAACAATAAAATAAAAGATAAATATTATAGAGATTTAAAACATTTCTTTGAATATCATAAGGTATTAGAGGATAAACCTAAATTAGAAAAGTTTATTATAACTAATATCGGAGATTTTTATTTTCAAGGCTATATTGATGTTATCAATAAAGACAAGAATAATATCTATAATATTATAGATTGGAAAACTTCTAGTATTTATCTTGGACATAAAGCAGAGAAAGAAAGTTTTCAGTTAGGTATATATGCTATAGGTTTAAATCAAATGGGAGTGCCACTTGAAAACATAAGAATTAAATGGAATTTCCTAAAGTATTGTACTGTATATTGTGAACAGGCTAATGGAAAAGTAAAGGAAAGAAATATTGAGAGATGCGAATTAGGTAGTAAGTTATTATCCAATGTAAAGATATGGTTAAAAAAGTTTGGTTATAAAGACGAGTTAGATTACTACTGTAATTTGCTATGTAATAGTAATGATTTGTCTTGTCTACCAGAAGAAGTACAGAAAAAATATGTAGTAACAGATTGTTATGTTGAAGTACCAATAACGGAGAAAATGATAAGTTTTTGGACTAAAGAGATAATAGAAACACTAACAGATATAACGTTAAGGGAAAAAGATTATAACGAAACTCATAGTGATAAAGCGTTTTGGGATAGTGAAGATGCTATCAAAGTTTCTAGTTATTATTTTACTAATTTATCTGGTTATTCAGCCAATCTACATAAACCTTACCAAGAGTATCTTGACAAATTAGAAAGACAGAAACGAGAGAATGATGATATGTTAGGTGTAGTTAATAAAAGTAAAGTTAACAATAATGGTTCGACTGTAGAAATAGATGATGAAGATTTAGAATGGCTAAAATATATTTAACTAAAAACTATTTACAAGAAATAGAAATTATAGTATAATATAAATAGAGTATTATATAATCATTGGTTTACTAAAAATCGTATAAATATTTTGGTAAACCAATTGGTTTTGCTTTAACTAGAAACTATTTATGGTTTTTGAAAGTGAGGTACGAGTATGAGTTTTAAAGTGTTGAGTTTATTTAGTGGTATTGGTGCGTTTGAAAAAGCATTAAAAAATATCGGTGTAGATTATGATTTAATAGGATATAGTGAAATTGATAAATATGCAAGTAAATCTTATGCTGCTGTACATAATGTTGATGAATCAATGAATTTAGGAGATATAACTAAAATAAATGAAAAGGAATTACCTAAGAATATTGATTTAATTACTTATGGATTTCCATGTGTTCCAAAAGGATTTAAAGTAAAAACTTCAATTGGATATAAAAATATCGAAGATATAACAACGCAAGATGAAGTTTTAACACATACAAATACTTATCAAAAAGTTGTAGTTACAATGAACAGAATTAGTGACCATATAAATAAAATCAAAGGTGTAGGTTGTTATGATTTACAGCTTACAGACGAACATCCAGTGTATGTGTATCGTAACAATAAATTTGAATGGGTTAAAACAAAAGATTTAACAACTAAAGATAACCTTGTTTATAACATCAATACAAATGAAATCAAGTCTGATTGTACAGACGATGAATTGTGGATATTAGGAAGATATTGTGCTGATGGGTACAGAGAAAACCATTCTTTAAAAAGACCTATTTTGTGCATTGGTTCACATAAGGTAGATGAATTTGAAGAACATTTAAAAAGTATTGAATGTAGTATTATACATCAAGGAAGAAGTTGTATAGAATACAAGATTTTAGATGAAAAATTATCAAATATTCTTGATGGTTTTGGAACAGGAAGTACGAAAAAAGAGATACCTAATTGGGTAATAGATTTACCAACTGAACAGTTAAAGATATTCTTAGATGGATATTTAAGTGGAGATGGACATAAACGAAAAGATAGAACTTTAACTATGTTCTGTACTGCAAGTGAAAAAATGATTTTATCACTTCAAGAAATTATCATAAAAGTTTATAGAGTAGTACCAACAATTAGCGTTCGTGTTGATAAGAGAAGTGAAACATTTAGCGATACATACAATGGACAGTTTTCAAATAAACCTAAAAATCAAGTGATTATTAATGACAAAATCATTGTTCCTATCAAGAACATTGAGAGAATTGAAAAGGATATAGAAGTTTTTAATTTTGAAGTTGAAAATGATAATAGTTATACAGTTAATAATATTATTGTACATAATTGTCAAGATATAAGTATTGCTGGTAAACAAAAAGGTTTATTTAATGAAGATGGAAGTAAAACAAGAAGTGGATTATTCTTTGAAGCATTAAGAATAATTGAAGAAACAAAACCTAGAGTTGCTATAGCAGAAAATGTGAAAAATCTTACAGGTAAGAAATTTAAACCACAGTTTGATATTGTATTAAAAAGTCTTGAAGATGCTGGATACAATAACTATTGGCAAGTATTAAATGCAAAAGATTATGGAATACCACAGAATAGAGAAAGAGTTTTTATTGTATCAATTAGAAAAGATATTGATAATGGTGGTGTCAAATTCCCTGAGCCATTTAAGTTAAAACTAAGGCTCAAGGATATGTTAGATGATGAAGTAGATGAAAAATATTATTTATCAAAAGAACAAATAGACAGAATTAATAATAGTAATTTTATGCAAGAGAAAAAAAGATTACAAGAAAAAGATTATGCAGATACTTTGTTAGCTAGAGATTATAAAGACCCTAAATGTGTAGCAGTAGAGCCTAAAAGAATAGGTGGTTTATTCGATACTGAAACTTCAAAACATCAAGCTGGTTCTATTTGGGATAAAGAATGTATATCTCCAACTATTGACACAATGCAAGGTGGGTATAGGCAACCATTAGTTACAATAGATGACAATGTCCCTAATGATGAAATAGAAATTAATGTTATTGGAAACTATAGTCCGTCTGGACATGATACGTCGAGAATAGTTGATGAGAATGGAAATGCTCTAACAGTAAAAGAAAATCATGGAACTGTTACTGCTACAATGCAAAATTTAAGAATCAGAAAACTTACCCCAAAAGAGTGTTGGAAACTTATGGGATTTGATGACGAAGATTTTGAGAAAGCAGAAAAGGTTAATAGTAATACACAACTATACAAACAAGCTGGAAATAGTATCGTAGTTGATGTATTAGAAAATATTTTTATTGAACTATTTAATCAAAATATTGTATCTATATAAAAAGAGATATGATAGTAATTATGTTATTTGATGATAGGAAGTGATTTAATGTGTAATAAAAAAGATGACCCTAAAATAATAAATCCATTAAAAGGCAAAACACCTTACGGATGGCATTTTGAATAGGCTGTTTACGATGGAAATGGGATTATTAGAGCATTAAAGGCGGGTGGTGGAAGTGGTAATATACCAAAAGTGATTGTTGAAGAAGATAACAATTAATAGATTGCACAATGAATTTTCACATATTAGCAAGTTAAGATAGGAATGATATAGATATGAGTAAAAATTATACAGTATATCACTTACACTCTATGTTGAGCAATGGCGTGACTAATATAGATAGTGTAACTAAATATGAAGAGTATGTAGATTATGCGTCAAGTCTTGATATGAAAGCATTGGCTTTTTCTGAGCATGGTTCTATATTCCAATGGGTAAAGAAAAAGAATTATATCGAGAGTAAAGGTATGAAGTACATTCACGCAGAAGAATTCTATGTTACTAAATCTTTAGAAGAGAAGGTTAGAGACAATTACCATTGTATTTTAATTGCAAGAAATTATGATGGTGTTAAAGAATTAAATAGATTATCTTCTATGTCGTTTAATAGAAGCAATGTTAAATGTGTTAATGACGGAAAAGATAGATTTTATTATACTCCTAGAATTACATTTGATGAACTTATAAATACTACTGACAATATCATTATAACTAGTGCTTGTTTAGGTGGAATTTTAAACAGTAAAGACAATGATATTAAAACTAGATTTTTAAAGTTTATTATTAAAAATAAGAATAGATGTTTCTTGGAAATACAACATCATAAAGTTGATGAACAGATTAAATATAATAAAATACTGTATACTATATCACAAAAATATGATTTAAAATTGGTAGCTGGAACAGATACACATAGTCTAAATGACAAACACGTTAAAGGTAGAAGTATATTACAAAAAAGTAAAAATGTATTTTTTGATAATGAAGATGGGTGGGATTTGACATTTAAATCATATGAAGAACTTTGCAATGCTTACAAAGAACAAAATGCTTTGCCAGAAGAAATTTATCTTGCAGCTATAGAAAATACCAATCTTATTGCCGATATGGTAGAACCATTTGAATTAGACTATAGCTATAAATATCCCCACCTATGGGAAGAACCTGAGAAACTATTTAAACAAAAAATAAAAGAAGGGATTGTTAGAAGAGGAGTTAATGACTTTTCTAATAAACAAGAATATTTTGACAGAATTAAATACGAGATGAAAGCATACAAACATAATGAAGCAATAGATTTTATGTTGTTAATGGAAGATATTTGTTCGTGGTGTTCAGATAATGATATTCAAATCGGATATGGTAGAGGTAGTTGTAATGGAAGTATAATTGCTTGGTTATTAGGAATTACTGAAATGGACAGTATTAAATATGGTTTAAACTTTGACCGCTTTATGAATATAGAGAGAGTTTCGTTAAGTGATATTGATACTGATTTTCCACCTTCAAGAAGAGACGATGTTAAAAATTATATATTTAATAAAGTAGGATTACATTGTTGTGATATTATTACTTTTAACACAATTGCTTTAAAAGGTAGTATTCGAGATGTGGCAAGAGCATTAAATATACCTTTAGATATAGTAGGTAATATATGTGACAATGTAGAAGATAATGAAGAAAAATACAGAGAAGAATACCCTGAATTATTTGAACTTGTAGATATAGTAAATGGTACTGTTGTATCTGTTGGTTCACACCCTTGTGGTAGCGTGACTTGCGAATTTAGTTTAGATGATACTATGGGTTTATTTACAACATCGACTAGTGAATATCCTATTTCTCAAATTAATATGAAAGAAATAGATAGTCTTAATTATGTTAAATTAGATTTATTAGCATTAGATACAATTGAATTAATAAATGAAACTTGTAAGTTAGCTGGTATAGAAAGATTAACACCAGATAATGTAGATATTAACGATGATAAAGTATGGAGTTCTATAAGAGATGATACAACGCAAATCTTTCAATGGGAAGGAACTGGCGAATCATATATAAAAGACTTACTTTCTGATAATACAATAAATAAATTCAAAGAGGTAAATGAGAATGTAGATAAGATGACATTGTTGTCTATAGGTAATAGTGCTATTAGACCTGCTGGTGCTTCTTATAGAGAAGATTTAAAGAATGGAGTTGTAAGAAAAACAGGGTCGAAAGCTATAGATGATTTTTTATCTAATACATTTGGTTATTTAGTTTTTCAATGTCAGATAATAGAATTTCTACATAAGTATTGTGGGTTTACTATGGGAGAGGCAGATATTGTTAGACGTGGTTTCGCAAAAAAAACTGGTACAGAACAGTATATACCGATAATAAAAAATGGTGGATATTTAAATGAAAATAAAAAGCATTACATAAATGGATTTATTCAAACAATGAAAGATAAATATAATATAGATAAGGATAAATCTGAAAAAGATATTGTAAATTTTATTCAAGTAATAGAAGATGCTAGTTCATATTTATTTTCACTTAATCATTCTCAGCCATATTCATTCGAAGGATATATATCAGGCTATCTTAGATATTATTATCCACTAGAATTTCTTACATCTGCGTTTAAGATAAATAAAGATAGGCAAGATAAAATAGCTAAACTTACTGAGTATGCTAAAAAAGTTGGGATAACTATAAACCCTATTAAATTTGGTAAGTCAAGTGCAGATTATACAATGGATAAAAAAAACAATGCTATTTATAAAGGTATATCATCAATTAAGTTTTGCAATGAACAGATGGCAGAAGAATTATTAGAATTATCAAAGAATAAATACAATTCATTTGTAGGTTTACTAAAGGATATTAACGAAAAAACATCTGTCAATTCAAGACAATTGAATATACTTACAATACTAAATTTCTTTAGTGATTATGGCAAGAATGGATATTTGTTAAAAATTATAGAGTTGTACAACGGAAATAAGCAGAAGAAATATCCAGCACTAGGAACTTGTAAGAGTATTAAAAAAGATATGCTAGACAAATATTCAGAAATTGGATTATCAGAATTTTTATTAACTAAATATTCCAATAAAATAACACCTAAGATGTTTAGCAAAATAGATAATATTGGATTGCTTAATGAAATGTGTTCTAAATTAAAAAATGAAAATATTAGTTTGATAGACCAAGTTAAATATGAAATAGAATATTTAGGATATACACAATACAATAATGATAATATATCTGATTTCTATTATATTGTTACAGAATTTAAAACATATAAAGATGCAACAAAGCCATCTATTATGTTACATAATATAAAAACAGGTAAAGAAACAAAAGCTAGAATAAAAAAATCTAGTATATATAAAGCTAATCCTTTTGGACAGTATAGTATATTGAGAATAGATAGTTTTAAATATGATTTAAAGAAAAGAAAAAATGAAGATGGTGAATGGGTAGAAACAGATGAGTATGAATGTGTTCTTGAAGAATACCAAAATATGAAAGAATTGTAGAGGCGAAATGTTATGGAATGGAACGTATATTATTATAATTTTAACAGAGACAAAATAGAAAATTTTAATATATTTGAGCATTGTAAATTTTGCGAAGATATAAAGAAAGCAATAAAAGAATGTAAAACAAAAAAAGAATTTGAAAGACAGCTTGAAGTTGAAACTAAATATTATTTTTGGAGTAAGTGTGAATGGGAATTAATTATAAAAACTACAGATGAAAATCGCATTTTACTTGAACCTTGGGTGGGTTGTAGAGATACAGAGAAAACAAGAATAGATATAACTGATAATAGAAATTTCAATTGGGAAAACTTTGCAGAAGAACATATTAAAAAGCAAATATATAAGGATAAAGCAAAGATAGATGTATTCGACCAAATAAAATATAATTGGAAAGATTTCGTTGATTATGTCTGGGGTAATAGAAACTTATTTTAATATTGGTAGGTGAAAGTTTTGAATGATAAAGTTTTGAAATTTAAAGGTAAGATTATTAGAAAAGTATATGCTAACGAAGATTATAGAGTGTATGGTGTTGAAATTGATAAGACATTACATCCTGAATTAAAACTTAATCGTTATGGTAATATTACTATTGTAGGAGATATAGGAGATTTAACTTTTAATGTTGACTACAATATAACTGCTAAAGAAGAAAATACTAAGAATGGGATAAGTTATCGTGTTTTAAATATCACTAGGAAGAAACCTACTACTATAGAAGATAGTTTTACATTTTTATCAGAAGTCATAACAGAAAAACAAGCTAAGACTTTATTAGATGTATATCCTAATATAATACAAAAAGTAATGAACAATGATTTAGATGATATTGATTTCAACAAGACAAAAGGAATTAAGGAAAAGACTTTTGAAAAGATTAAAGATAAAATAATAGATAATATTTGTTTAGCAGAATTAGTTACTGAATTTAAAGGTTATTTGTCGTTATCTATTATAAGAAAGATATATAACAAATACCCCTCGGTACAATCATTAAAATCTAAACTTAAATCTAACCCATATAAATGTTTGTGTGGATTAGGTAGAGTAGGTTTTAAGACAGCAGATAGTATTTTACTAGAGATAGAAAAAGTTTCTAATAATAATATGAATAATGGTAAAGACCCTATAATAGTTTTTGATAAGAGTTTAATAGAGAGTGAAGAAAGATGTTTAGCTTGTGTATTGTATTTACTAGAAGAAAACGAGAGTAATGGACATACCAAAATGAATCTAGCCGATTTAAGAAAAGAAGTTTTAAAAACTACCCCAGAATGTTTAGATAAATTTGTATATTGTATTAAAAATGATAGTATTTATTATGATAAAAAAACTATGGATGTAGCTTTAACTAAAACATATAATTTAGAAAAGTACATTGCTAAACAAATTAAGTATGGTTTATCTGTTAATAGAAAATGGGATATTGATTATACTAAATATACTGAGAGTGGTGGCAATAAACTTACCGATGAACAAGAATCTGTATTAAAATATTTATGCGATAATAATGTCATTATTTTGAATGGCTCGGCTGGGGCAGGAAAAAGTGCTACGACTTCATCTATTATTAATATGTTATCAGATAATAGTAAAACTGTAACAATATTTACTCCTACTGGAAGAGCGAGTAAAATATCCAAATCGTATACAGGATTAAATGCTAAGACTATACATAGGGGATTAGGTTTTATGCCACCTAATTCATGGATATATAACCTAAATAATAAACTTAATTATGATGTTATAATAATTGATGAATTTTCTATGTGTGGATTAGATTTGTTCGGAAGATTAATTGATGCTATAGATTTTAATAAAACTAAATTATTGTTGGTTGGGGATGCTGCTCAATTACCATCGGTATCAGCAGGAAATTTAATGAGAAATTTTATTAATTCAAAGAAAATACCTATGGTTACATTAACTAAAATATTTAGATATAATTCTTCTGGTATTATAAATGTTGCAACTGATATAAGGATGGGCAAACAATATCTGCCTAAAACAAAAGATAATATGATAAATATAAATGGAAATAAAGATTATACATTTATAAAAAGTAGTAATGAAAATACGTTAAAATCTGTTGTTGCTTTATATAAAAAATTACTAAATAATGGTTATAAGGTAGAGGATATACAAGTATTAAGTAGTTATAACAAAGGAGATTATGGAACAGTAAATATCAATAATAAATTACAAAGAATAGCTAATAAAAACTATGGTAGTGAAAATAATATAAAAGTAGGGGAAACGACTTATTACGTTGATGACATAATAATACAGAAATCAAATAATTATAAAGCAGTAGTAAACAACGATGCTTTTAGTGATGATATAACTACATTTATTAGTAATGGTGAATGTGGGAAAATCATAGATATAAACAATGATATAGCTGTAATAGATTTCGATGGAACAGAAATTTTGTATACTAAATCAGATTTAATAAATGTTAGACTAGGATATAGTATTAGTATACATTCTAGTCAAGGTGGTGCAATTAAAGTACCAATAATTGTAACACCTAGAAGTCATTCTTTCATGTTAAATAGCAATTTATTATATGTAAGCATCACGAGAGCAACTAGTCAAGTATATCACATAGGTGATGTATTTACTGTTAATAATGCTTGTTTAAAGAGAGAGGATTTTAATAGAAATACATTTATGGAAGATTTCTTAAAAAGTGATTTACAATGTTGACATTTGTTTATATATGTAGTAAAATATATTATAACTAAAAACTATTAATAAAAAAGAAAAGGAGAGATTGTATGGATAAGATAATATTATATAGTAATAATTGTCCAAGATGTAAAATATTAAAAAAGAAATTAGATGATAACAAAATTAATTATGAAGTTGTTGATAATGTGGATATAATGATAGATAAAGGACTTAGTATAGTACCAGTATTAGAAGTAAATAATAAGATATTAAACTTTAAAGAGGCAGTAGAGTGGGTTAATAATAGTTAATATTATTAAAATAAAAATTAAAACTAGAAATTATTTATGCAATTTTAGAAAGGAGTATATATGTTAATTAATATTAAGACAGATAAAAATTTTACTATAGCATACAATAAATTAGTAGATAAGTATGGGGAAAAGTTTCAAATCTTAAATGGATTTCACGATAGTCAAATGAACTATTCAGACTTTATTGATAGTTTCATAGATAACAATGTGGCAGATGTAACTATAGACGCTAATGCAAATGTAGGAACTAAAGATATTAGAAGTTTATTGTCTGAAAAAGGCAAGTCTCATGATAAGTTATTTGCTGCTAATAAAATATTTTATGAGATTAAAAAGAAATATGGTTTGAATACTGCGAGAGAATGGTTAGAAACTGAATATAATGGTGGATTTTATTTACACGATTTCCCAACAACTTCCTATTTTAGTTATTGTTACGCTTATGATTTAACGAGATTGGCAACAAAAGGGTTGTTCTTTTTAAAGAACTATAATGCAGAACCACCAAAGCATCTAACAACTTATTTCGATGATGTAATTGAATTTATAAGTTATATGACTAATAGAAGTAGTGGTGCTTGTGGTTTGCCTAATGTATTAATATGGAGTTATTATTTTTGGAAGAAAGATTGCGAAAAAGGATATTATATAAAAGATAAAGACTATTATCTAAGACAAAATTTTCAAAAATTTATTTATAGATTAAATCAACCATTTATGAGAATAGACCAAACAGCATTCACAAATGTATCTATATTTGATAGGGAATACCTAGCAAGTTTGTTTGGTGGAGTTGAATACCCAGACGGAAGTTTAGTTATAGATAACATAGAAGAAATTATAGAACATCAAAAGATATTTATGGAAGTAGTATCAGAAATAAGAAGTCAAAATATGTTTACATACCCTGTTTTGACTTATTCATTATTATATCAAAATAATAAATTTATAGATGAAGATTTTGCAAGATGGTGTTCAAACCATAATAGATTGTGGAATGATGCTAACTTTTTTGTTAGTGGTGATGTAGGAACTTTATCTAATTGTTGTAGACTTCTCAGTTCTACAAAAAAAATAGATGCGTTCATAAATTCAATAGGTGGTACAGCATTATCTATTGGTTCAGTAAAAGTAAATACAATTAACTTAATGCGTATTGCCTATGAATCAGAAGGTGACATAAATAAATATCTTGAAATATTAAGAGAGAAAGCTATACTGTGTTGCAAAGTATTAGATACTGTAAGACATATTATTAAAAGAAACATAGAAAAAGGATTACTACCTAATTATCAAGATGGTGGAATTGAATTAGAAAAGCAATATAACACCATGGGTATATTAGGAGTTTTCGAATCCATAGAATATTTCGGATTTATTGAGGAAGATGAATTTGGCAATAAATACTATACTAATAGTGGTATTGGTTTTGCTAGTAAAATATTTGAAGTATTAAATGATGTTAAAGATAATTTTACAGATGAGTATTCAATTAACATTGAAAGCGTCCCCGCTGAAAGAGCTGCGGTAATTCTATGTGCAAAAGATAATGAATTATACAACAAAGATAAAGAAGATAATAAATTTATTTACTCTAACCAATGGATTCCTTTATCTGAGAAATGCACTATAAAAGAAAAGTTAAGATTAAGTTCTATACTAGATAATAAATGTTCAGGTGGTAGCATAGCACATATCAATCTTGAAAATAATTTTCCTAATGATGATGTAGCGTGGGATATGCTTAACAAGATAGCACAAGAAGGAGTTATATATTTTGCATTTAATACTAAGATTAATGAGTGTAAAAATCATCATGGATTTATTGGTACTGATATATGTCCTACTTGTGGAGAATGTGTATATGATACATATTGTAGAATAGTAGGGTATTTAGTTCCAACAAGAAATTATTCTAAAGATAGAAAGAAGGAGTTTGAATTAAGAGATTGGTATAAGTATAGCGACTTATAATAGTAACATTACTCAAAGAAGCTACCTGTATATTTATATGGGTAGTAAAATTTTTATAATAATATAAAGGAGTGTAAATATGAATAAGAATAAAATTAAACTTTTACAAGGTGATTGTATGGAATTAATGAACAAAATTCCTAACGAAAGTATTGATTTAGTTTTAACTGATATTCCTTATAATGAAGTCAATAGAAAAGATAACGGACTAAGAAAATTAGATAAAGAAAATGCTGATATATTAACATTTGATTTAATTAATTTCTTGGAACAGTTATATGATAAAGCTAAAAGTACAATTATCATTTTTTGTGGAAAAGAACAAGTATCTATAATACATTCATTCTTTAATAATAAACAGAAAAAAGGAATGGGTACTGTTAGACAACTTATATGGGAAAAATCAAATCCATCACCTATGAATGGACAACATATATATTTATCTGGTGTAGAAAATGCTATATGGTTTAAAAAACGTGGTGGTACATTTAATGCACATTGTAAAAATACAGTATTTAAATATCCAATAGGTAGAAGTAAGCTACACCCTACAGAAAAAATCATTTATTATTACAAGAATTAATACTAGATAATAGCAATAAAAATGATTTAATTTTAGACCCTTGTATGGGTAGTGGTAGCACTGGTGTAGTCGCATTACAAAACAATAGAAATTTCTTAGGTATTGAACTCAACCAAAACTATTTTGAAATAGCAAAAAATAGATTGGGGGGGTTACAATATGATTAAACTTCTTCAAGGTGATTGCTTAAAACTTATGCAAGATATACCAGATAAATCTATTGATATGATATTATGCGATTTACCTTATGGAACTACTGCTTGTAAATGGGATTCCATTATTCCTTTTGATAAATTATGGAAACAATATAAGAGAATAATAAAAGATGATACTGCAATACTGATATTTGGTTCAGAACCTTTTTCAACAGAATTAAGACATAGTAATTTAGAAATGTATAAATATGATTGGATTTGGGATAAAAAGAAAAGTTCAAGTGCATTGAATTGTAATTATCAACCGTTAAAAACACATGAAATTATTTCTGTGTTTGGTAAAATGGCAACTACATATTCAAAAAATGGAAATATGAAATACAATCCACAGGGAATAATTTCTTGTGAAAAAGTAAATAAAAGAAATTCTAGAAAGGCTGATATTTTTCATAGCAATCCTAATATACCAACTATTCAAAAATATACTAATTATCCAAAATCAATTTTAAGTTTTTCTCGTGAAAATAAGTGCGTTCATCCTACTCAAAAACCTGTGTCTTTACTTGAATATTTAATTAGAACTTATACAAATGAAGGAGATTTAGTCTTAGATAATTGTATGGGTTCTGGCTCAACAGGAGTTGCGTGTATTAATACAAATAGAAACTTCGTTGGAATGGAATTAGATGAAAACTATTTCAACATAGCTAAGGAGAGAATAGAAAATCATTTACAAGAAAATAACTAAAAACTATTTACAGAAAAATAAAAATATGGTAAAATAAATATATAATAATTAATAAGAGGAGTGGTTATATGGATAAGAAAGATTTGAAAAATGGTATGATTGTTGAAACTAGAGACAAACATAAATTATTGGTGCTTGGAAATAAAATTATGTCTAGGAATAAATGTGATTTATTAACATCATATAAGTCAAATTTGGTCAGTAAAGTTAATGAAGAATTTGATATAATAAAAGTTTATAAAATTAAAAATCTATGTTTACTAAATGATGTGTTCAAAGATGAATATCTATCTATAATATGGGAAAGAAAAGAAGATATAAAAGAAAAAAAAAGAGAATATAATTGGAAGTTATCGAAAAATGCAAAAAATATTTTAAAAGAAATTCCTAAAAAATATAAATGGTTAGCTAAAGATGCTGTCACAAGTGAAATATACGTATATGAAAATGAACCTACTATTAGAACAGATGTCTGTGGTAAATATTGGGATGTAAACGATGGAGAAATATCTGAAATTACAATATTTGAAAATTATTTTAAAAACATATCTCCATATACTTCATTATATATAGATAATTTTGTAGATAGGTAGGGTAGATATATGGAATTAAGAACATTAGTAGATGAAGATTTTATTCAATATAAGAAACCATCAATGTTTATAGGGGTTTGTTACTGTGATTGGAAATGTTGTAAGGAAAATAATTTTGATGTTAGTATATGTCAGAATAACAGTCTCATAAAAGAACCTATTAAACATATGTCTAATATAAATATTATCGGAAGATATTTAAATAATATTTTGACAAGTGCTGTCATACTAGGTGGATTAGAACCAATGAATCAGTTTGATGATATATATAATTTTATAGTAAATTTTAGATTTTATTGTAATGATGATATAGTCATTTATACTGGTTATACAGAAGAAGAAATAAATTATTATATATCAAAACTTAAAAAGTTTGAAAATATAATAATTAAATTTGGTAGATACATCCCTAATCAAAAAAAACATTATGATAAGACATTGGGTATCTTCCTTGCAAGTGATAATCAATATGCAAAAAAAATAAGTTAGGTGATATAATATGATAAGAGTAAACGAAGATAAAGAGTATGCAAAATCAATTATGAATAAATTAAAAGATAATAAGAAAAAATATGGAAAAAAATATTGTCCATGCGTAATCTCAAAATTATACGAAGGAGAAAATGGAGACGATTATGTATGTATGTGTAAGGAATTTAGAGAGCAGGAAAATGGCTGGTGTCACTGCCATTTATATTTCAAATCTTAACTAAAAATTATTAATAAAAAAAGAAAGGAGAAGTTGTATGGAAAGAGAAATAACTGTTCATAGTTTGGAAGAAATGTGTGATTTAATGTGTGGTGGTGTAGAAATTGGTTATGAAATTTACTATGATGAAGATTATGATGAAGATGGAGAAACAGAAAAAAATAAATAAAGAATAGTGAGAGGAGAGATTATTATGAAAAAAAATAGAACATTTAAAATCAAAGACGATGTAGATTTATCTGAACTAAAGGATTTTGGATTTGAATATACAGATAACTTATGGGTAGTACATATAAATATAACTAAATGGGATTTTTTAGGTGTAGAATATTTGTGTGTAAATCCTGATACAAGAATTATAAATTATTTAAAAAAACCAACATTCGATAATGATTTATGGTATTGCATTGAGTATTTAGGAATAGATGATTTAGTTAATATTTATTATGACAATAATTTTGAATTAAATGCGTTCTACAAACACGACAATGTTAATCATCCAAACCATTATCAAGGTAAAAATGAATGTATAGATGTTATGGTTGCTATGTTTGGGAAAGAAGCTGTCAAACACTTTTGTATGTGCAATGCTTATAAGTATAGGTTCAGAGCAGATAAAAAGAACGGGAAAGAAGATAAGCTTAAAGCAGAATGGTATGAAAGTAAATTAATAGAGTTATGCAGTGCATCGTAAAATGATATTGGATATTTTAGAAATAGTAGGTCAACTACCCACAATCTAAAGGTAGTGGGTTTCTGGCTAATTTTTTATAAATTAAAAAAGGAGAATGTTATGAAGATAGATTTATGCAAGTTATTAGGAGAGGTGAAATAGATGAAGAATAATATGCTTGTATTTAATGATAAAGAAAAACATACAGAAATAAGATATGTGATTGCATTTTATAACGAAAGAATATGGTATCACTATTTAGACTTTCCTAATATTGATGATGCAAAGGAAAGTTTAGATAAATTAAGAATTATTTATCCTTTTACGAAATTTAGATTATTTGAAAAGATAGAGCAAACGACTATAAATTCGGTTTGTGAAAATTCAGAAGATTAAGGCAGGTGAAATAGATGAAAGTTAATATATATTTAATTTTATCAATAGTAGCGATGGTTTGTATTATTATATCTATTAAAATAAATAATATATTTACATTAACGATTGACATAATCGCATTGATATTAAACATTGGATTTTATTTATATAAAAGATTAAGACAGGTGGGAAAGATGAGTAAATGTAAAATTATTAAGGCTAATAGCTACGTTGAACTAGAAGAAAAAATTAATGATTTTATAAAAGATAAAAATGTAACAAATATAAATATGCCAATAAGAGCTTGGGATGGACATTACAAGTATTATCTAGATGATTATTTTGCTTGTATTACGTATAAAGATTAAGGTGTGTGATTAGATGCGTTTAATAGATGTAGATGAATAGTAAAAAATAAAATAAATGGAGAGTGAGAATATGAGTAATCAAAGGTCATTAGAATATGTAAAAAGTAGAATAAGGTCTGGAACAACAGGATTAACAGATTGTATATATGATTCAATGTTTGAAGTTAGTCCAATAAATTTTCTTCCTAAAGATTGTAATAATAGTCAATTATGGGTAAACGAATATAATGGTAATGAATATAATGGTAAAATTATTAGTGAATTACATTATGATAATGGTAAAATTATTAGTGAATTACATTATGATATAGATGCTGATTTTAATTATTTCACAATGAGCAGGAATATAAATGATGGAACTCTTTTATTTATGCAAACTGTAATAGAAGATGTATTAAATAGAGTAATGACAGCAGCAACGTGTAATAAAAAAATAATGCTTGAAGTACCAAATGATAAAGATTTTTTAAATTCGCATCATATTAAATATACAATAGGTAATATTGTTTGTTGTTCAGAATATAGTGAAAAATTTGCTACGAACGAAAAACCTTATCTAACTTCAAGATATACTGCAATATTACCTATAAAATTTGAGATTGTTAAAGATTAATGAAAAAGTGAGTGATTATTATGAATACTAAAGAAATAAAAGTTCCAACACTAAATGAAATTCTAGGGATAGAAGATAGAGTTAGATTTAAATTCTTATACAGAGATAAATTTTATAAAAATAGAATTACAAAAAGTTATACATATACAATTATTAATAACAAATTATTATTTGCAGAGGATATACCATATGCACTTAGTTGTTTATTCTTAAATGATTTTTATAATGAAAATTTAATAGGAATTGAGACAATAGATGATTAATGAAAATGTATAAATAATAAGGAGGTTGTTATATGAATTACGAAAGAAATATTATAGGAGATATTTATAATGCTTTAACTGGAAAAAATGTAGATATGTTTCTAGCAAATAATGATAACGACGATACTGTTCTTGTAGAGTTGTGGGTTTCTATAATGAACGATATTAAAACAATGAAGAAATATTTTTATACTAATACAGAAGTTGTGTGTGCAATAATGATAAATAGGTTTGAAGATGTAATAGTATTTGAAAGCGATGACAAAATAGATTTACATAAACTATCTAAGATAGCAATAGATATTATATGGAGCTGTAGATATATAAGATAAGGTGGTGTTAATTTGGAAAAGATATTATTAAATATAGATGAGTTTTGTGCATATCTAGGTATAGGTAAAACAAAAGCACGAGAAATATTAAAGAATAACAAAAATAAATTTACAGTAAGAATAGGTAATAGATTATATGCCAATAAATATCTACTTGATAAATACCTAGAACAATGTTGTAAAAATAATACATCTATTAACTAAATAAAACATAAGTAAAATAATTCACAAATAGGTTGATAAACAAGCTAACTAATGATATAGTATATATGTCATTAAATATTGTATTCAACCTTATTTTTTAACTAAAAGAAAGAGGTTGATATTATGGGAAAAAATTTAAAAGGTAAAGAGTTAGGTAAAGGTATAAGACAAAGAAAGGATGGGCGATATGAAGCAAGAGCAGTAGTAGAGGGTATAAATATTAGTATTATTAAATCTAGTTTGAAAGAATGTTTAGAAGAATTTAAAGAAGCAAAAAAGATAGCATCTAACAATATAAATATGAAAAGAATTAATATTACTCTCAACGAATGGTTTGAGGAATGGTTTGAACAATATAAAAAACCATATATAAAAGAAACTAGTATATATCCATTAAGGAGTAAATATTATAATATATTTGGTAATACATTAGGAGATAAG
Source organism: uncultured Lachnospiraceae bacterium (assembly GCA_934432595.1). Lineage (GTDB taxonomy): Bacteria > Bacillota > Clostridia > Lachnospirales > Lachnospiraceae > SIG301. The sequence goes on from CAKRYR010000004.1 coordinate 45,991, forward strand.
AAAGTGATAAATATAAACAATATAGATATACAAAGTGTTATTAATAGTATGAGAGACAATGGTAGAGCAGCATCATCTATGAGAACAGCACTAAGTACAATAAGAGAATGTTTAGAATCTGCTAAGAATAACAGGATAATACAAATAAATCCTTGTTTTGATATAAAAGTTTATTGGGAAAACAAAACTACTCTTAGAAGATTTTTATCCAAAGAAGAACAAGACTTATTTCTTAGTAAATCAAAGAATAATAGTGATTGGTATTATGAAATGTTTTATATTATGCTACATACTGGTATGAGAATAGGAGAAGTTGGTGGACTTAAATGGGAAGATGTTGATTTTAAAAATAAATGTATTCATATTAATAGGTCATTATCTTGTCAGTATGAGAAAGGCAAAAAGATAATGAGGCTTACTACTCCAAAGACACATAACTCATACAGAGAGATACCATTTATGGGAGAAGTGGAAGATATGTTTAATGCTCAATATAAGAAACAACAAATTTACAAAGAGAATTTAGGAGATAGATGGAGAGAAGAAGAAGGATTTGAAAATTTCGTTTTTACATCAAGCATGGGTTCTCCTGTTACTAGATATATTGCAGAGAAACAGATAAATAAGATTGTTAATGCTATTAATGAAGAAGAAATGTTTAATGCTGTAAAAGAAAATAGAGTACCTAAAATGTTCGAAAAAGTATATCCACACGCATTAAGACACACATTTTGTAGTAGATGTTTTGAATGCGATATGAATCCTAAAGTTGTTCAAAAAATTATGGGGCATCAACATTATAGTACAACGATAGATATTTACACTCACGTCACTAACGAAAAAATAGAAGATGAAATATCTAAATTTAATATTGCTTTATAAAAAATGACCCAACTTTAAAAGTACCTGACCCAAAAATAAAATATAAAAATATTTGATGATAGGAAAAACAAAAAAATAAAGACCCGTTAAAAATTGGGTCAACTATTTTTTATATATGACATAACCCTTTTATATAGAAGAAATTTATTCAAAGTTCTCAAAACAAATGGGAATGTAATTTTTGTAAGCAATTGCAACTTCCTCGTGGGAAGCTTGCAAAACAAATGGGAATGTAATTCGTTTTGGTAAATTAACTTGTAATTTAAAATTAAATTTTATAGAAAAAGGGATGCTAAATAAGACGATATGCCGTCTTATTTAGCATCCTTTTCTTTTGTTATTTAATAGGTAATTGCGTTGCATTTCGCAAGGGACTCTTTTTTGTGAAATATCAAATCGTCCCTAGAACCCCAACCCAAAAACTACACTTAAATTTTACATAGATTTTACTTAGATTCTTATTACACTTTACAAACGTATTTTAACATCGTAAATGCAAGGAAAGAAATTATGATATTTGAGTAAGGAGAAAAGAAGTTATTATGGATCAAGGAACAATTATGACAATGATATTAGGATTTATTGGTGGACTGGCATTATTTTTATATGGAATGAATATAATGGGGGACGGTCTATCAAAGCTATCAGGAGGTAAGTTAGAAAGAATACTAGAGCAACTTACATCCACACCACTAAAAGGTGTTCTATTAGGAGCAGGAGTTACTGCTATCATTCAAAGTTCATCTGCAACAACAGTTATGGTTGTTGGATTTGTAAACTCAGGAATGATGAAGCTAGGTCAAGCAATTAGCATTATAATGGGCGCAAACATAGGAACAACTATAACAGCATGGATATTAAGCTTGTCAGGTATAGAAGGAGATAGTTTATTTATACAAATGCTAAAACCAAGTAACTTTTCACCAATACTAGCTATAATAGGTGTTATCTTAATAATGTTTACTAAAGGTGAGAAAAAGAAAAATACAGGTATTATTTTGGCAGGATTTGCAATACTAATGATAGGAATGGATAGTATGAGTGGTGCTGTTAAACCACTTCAACAAGTTGATGGATTTAGAAAACTTATGATTAGTTTCTCAGATATACCATTACTTGGTGTTATAGCTGGAACAGTATTTACGGCAATTATACAAAGTTCATCAGCATCAGTTGGTATCTTACAGGCATTTTGTAAGACAGGAGTTCTTAAATTTAGTTCGGCAATGCCTATTATAATGGGACAGAATATTGGTACATGTGTTACAGCTATGTTATCCGCAATAGGAGCTAAGAAAAATGCAAAAAGAGCAGCAGTTGTACATTTATGCTTTAATATTATAGGTACAATATTGTTTATGGTAGTATTTTATACAATAAATGCTATTAGTCCATTTAAGTTTATGGATGGAAAGGCAACAGAAGCAGGAATAGCTATAATTCATACAACATTTAATATATCAGTTACCTTAGTTTTAGTATGGTTCTCTAAATGGCTAGAAAAATTGGCATGTTTTATTGTTAGAGATAATGAAAATGATGTTGAAGCTGATAATGCAAATGAAGCACTTGAGATATTGGATAATAGATTTCTTGATAATCCAGCATTAGCTATGGAGCATGCTAAGGATATAGTTATTAAGATGGCTTATTTATCAAAAGAAACATTAGATAACGCATTAAGTTTATTAACTGTTTACGATAAGGATGTATTAGATAAAGTATCAAAATTAGAAGAAACTGTTGATAATTATGAAGATAAATTAGGGTCATATCTTATGAAACTTACTGGTAAAGAATTATCAGAGCAGGACAGCATAAGGCTTCCTCTTTATATTCACATGATAAATGATTATGAGAGAATATCAGATCATGCAATGAATATATCAGAGTTGGCAAAGAAAATGAATAAGAAAGATTTGAGTTTTTCTAAAAAAGCTATGAAAGAGTTAGATGTATTTAGTAATTTGATACAGGATATTGTAGTTAATTCAATAAAAGCTTTTGAGAATGATGATGTAGATATTGCTAAGTGTATCGAACCGTTAGAGGAGGTTGCTGATAAACTAAACAAACAAATTAAGAAGAGACATAAGAGAAGATTAGAAAATGGAAAATGTTCAATTGAAATGGGATTTATTTTATCTGATATAACTACAAACTATGAAAGAATAGCAGATCATTGTTCAAACATTGCAATAGGAATTATACAGAGTAAAGAGGACATATATGAGAGTCATGAATATCTAGAAACATTAGATAAAGGTGAGAATACTCCATTCTATGAGAAATATGAGGAGTATAAGGAAAGATATGTACTACCTTAATATTAAATATGAAGAAAGCTAATCATAAATCTTAAAAATTTAATTGACACATATTATATTATTTTGTAAAATAGCCTTGTTGTGTATTATATAAGGAATGCAGAACAAGGCTTTTTCTTGTTTAATAGGAAATTCCTTCGGAATTTCCCTATTAAACAAAACTCTCCGAGAGATACACACATTGTGCAGAGGAAGGTTGCTATCGCAACTGCACAATGGCGCACAAAGTGGATCAAGTCCCTCATGAGTGAGGGAAACAGGGAGTTGAAGCGGACTTGTCCGCTTTGTTCTACTATGAATACATAATTTTTTAGTTAGGAGACGTTTGTGAATATGAGCGGTTTTGAAATGTTTTTGGGATTTATAACTGGATTGGCATTTTTCCTATACGGAATGAAAGTATTAGGAGATGGATTAGAGAAAATGTCAGGAGGTAAGTTAGAAAGTATACTTGAGAAACTTACTTCTACACCTCTTAAGGGAATATTATTAGGAGCAGGTGTTACAGCTATTATACAGAGCTCTTCGGCTACTACTGTTATGGTTGTAGGTTTTGTAAACTCTGGAATAATGAGACTAGAACAAGGAATAGGAATTATTATTGGAGCTAACTTAGGTACGTGTATTACATCTTGGATTCTAAGTTTATCTCAGATATCAGGAACAGGTTTTTTCATTCAATTATTAAAACCTGCTGTGTTCTCACCATTTTTAGCAGTAATTGGTGTGGTGCTTCTACTATTTTGCAAAAAGGAAAAGAAGGTAAATATAGGTATAATATTAACAGGATTCTCAGTACTAATGATAGGTATGGAATGGATGAGCGATTCTATGTCAGGTTTAAGAGATGTACCTGCATTTACAGGGCTAATGGTTAAGTTTTCTCAACCAATACTTGGATTGTTAGTTGGACTTGTTTTAACAGCAATTATTCAAAGCTCATCAGCATCTATAGGTATATTACAGGCCTTAGCAATGACTGGAATTGTATCATATGCAACAGCTATACCAATTGTAATTGGACAGAATATAGGTACTTGTGCAACAGCACTACTTTCATCATTTGGTGCTAAAGTTAATGCAAAAAGGGCTGCTATGGTTCATTTACTATATAATGTAATTAGTGCGGTTATATGTATGATAGCCTTTTATTCAATTAATGCTTTCGTTCATTTTGGATTTATGGGGACAATGGCATCTAGTGTAGGAGTTGCAGTTGTGCATACAGTATTTAACTTATTTAAATTAGCTATTCTTGGGCCATTTTCTAAACAATTAGGACAATTATCCTGTTTGATTTATAGAGATAAGACTGAACAAGAGAAAGAAACAAAAGAAGAGTATGCAGTTGCAGAATTAGATGTAAGATTTTTAGAGAAACCGGCTCTTGCTATGGAACATTGTAGAAATGTTGCTGTAAGAATGGCAAATTTATCTAAAGATACTCTACTTAATTCAATTAGTTTGGTAAGTGAATTTGATAAATCTTTGTATGATAAGATTGTTGCAAATGAAGAACTAGTTGATATGTATGAAGATAAATTAGGTACGTATTTACTTAAATTAAGTTCAAAAGAATTGTCAGAACAAGATAGTATTAAGTTATCACTATTCCTTCATTTAATAGGAGATTATGAGAGAATTTCAGACCATGCGCTTAATATTGCTCAATCTGCAAAAGAAATGAACAAGAAAGAATTGTTTTTCTCCAAAAAGGCTTCTGCTGAGATTGGTGTATTTGCAGATTTATTGATTGAAATTATAGATACAGCTGTTAAAGCATTTGAGTATAATGATGTAGATTTAGCAGCAAATGTTGAACCTATGGAAGAAGTTGCAGATAAATTAAATAAAGAAATTAAGAAACGTCATGTTAAGAGACTTAGAAAAGGTAAATGTACAATTGAATTGGGATTTGTATTATCTGATATAACAACAAGCTTTGAGAGAATAGCAGACCATTGTTCAAATATTGCAGTTGGCGTTATTCAGACTAGAGAGGACGGATATGAAAGTCATGAATACTTAGATACTTTGGACAAGGGTGAAAATACAGAATTCCGTGAGAAGTATTTGACTTATAAAGAAAGATACGTTTTACCATAAGATGTTTACAGAAGAGTTGTATAATGCCAGCTGTTAATTCAGCTGGCATTTGTTAAGGATATGCAAATAAGAGTAAGTTCCTTATGATTTAGCTAAGCATAGAGTTTATATGGAATTGTTTGTTTTGCGATGAGAATAGTTACGAGAAAGGATTTATTTATGATAAATATATTTGTAGTGGAAGATGATAAAAATATAAGAGAAATAGAGGAGTATGCATTAAAAAATACAGGATATAAGGTGGAAGGATTTAAGAATGCAAAATCATTTCATAAAAGGCTACAGGAAAAGACACCTGATTTGATATTATTAGATATTATGCTACCCGATGAGGATGGTCTTACCATATTACAGAAAATTAGAAAGAATCCTACTAGTAAGAAAATCCCTATCATAATGGTAACAGCTAAAACATCAGAAATAGATAAAGTAAAGGGGCTTGATATGGGAGCGGATGATTATATGACTAAGCCTTTTGGCATAATGGAATTAATATCAAGAGTGAAGGCTTTGCTTAGACGTAGTAAAGGATTAGAAGAAGAAAAAGTACTTGAAATTGGCACAATTACTTTAGAATGTGATAAACATATAGTAAGGGTTAATGAGGATATATGTGAACTTACATATAAAGAATATGAACTTCTTAAATTACTTGTACAAAATGCAGGTATTGTACTTAAAAGAGATGTAATAATGGATAGAGTATGGGGAACTGAGTATGAAGGGGAATCAAGAACTTTAGATATGCATATAAAAACATTAAGGAAAAAGCTTAAAGATGCAGGTTCCATGATAAAAACAGTTAGGAATGTAGGATATATTATTGAAAATAAATAGTAAGTGTAAAATATTTTATATCAGTATTGAAATGGAGGAAGATTTTTGAAAAAAAAGATATTTATACATTATATTTTAATATCTGTATTAGCAACTATATTAACGTATTCATTTACTAGTTTAGTTTATAATAGATTGTTTAATAAGGCGGCATTTATCCCTGTTATGAGTATGGTTTTAATAGCTATAGTTATAATATGTTTTTTTGCAGCTCATTTTACAGTTAAGAGTATTATAAAACCCATAGAGGACTTATATGAAAATATTGATAAAATAGATGAGATAAAGTCATATGATGAACTTAAACCTTTAATTAAGACGTTAAAGGAACAAAATAGTGATATACTAAAAAATATAAATATGCGTTCAGAATTTACAGCAAATGTTACACATGAGTTAAAAACACCTCTTACAGCTATATTAGGATATTCAGAATTAATTGAAAATGGAATGGCTAGTGAGGAAGATATTGCAAGATTTGGAAAAGAAATTCATAAGAATTCTAAGAGATTATTAACATTAATAGATGATATTATAAAATTATCAGAGATAGATTCTGTATATCATCAAATTGAATTTGAGAAAGTTGATTTGTATAAGCTTGCATGTGAATGTGTTGATATGTTACAGATTAGTGCTGATAAGAATAATGTAAGCATAAGCATTAGTGGAACTAATCAAACAATAAGAGCTAATAAAGCAATGATGGAAGATCTTGTGTATAATTTGTGTGAAAATGCTATAAGATATAATAAAAACAATGGGAAAGTCGAAGTAATAGTAGATAAAAAAGATGGCAAAATATATCTTATTGTTCAAGATAATGGTATAGGAATATCAAAGAAACATCAAAAAAGAATATTTGAAAGATTTTATAGAGTGGATAAAAGTAGATCAAAATCTACAGGAGGTACAGGGCTAGGACTTGCAATTGTAAAACATATTGTTGTACAACATGATGCAAAAATTGATTTAGAAAGTTTACCTGGTGTTGGAACAACAATTAAAGTATCCTTTAAGACGCTAGAATAGAGGGATTATATGAAAAAATATTGGTTAAGATATACTATATTAATATTAGGTATTATTATTGCAGGAGTGACATTTCATAGTGAAATATACGATATAATTAAAGGAATTGGTAAGATTTCTATATTTACAGTATTACTTATGATATTGTGTATGACTATTTATTATGTTCTAGATGGTGTAATAATTACGAAAGTATTTAAACATAAACATAATAAAATTAGATATAGAGATGGAATAGCTTGTACATATTATTGCGCTTTTTTTAGAGTTGTGTCTCTTGGAAGTGGTTCAGGAATAGCAGAGGTTGTATACATGTCAAAATGTGGCGTAGATGCAGCAGTTGCTTCTAGTATAAGTATGATTCAATATATTTTACAGAAAGTAACTATTGTTTTATTAGGAATAGCATCATATGTAATATTTTATAAAGATATACATAAGTTACTTGGTAAATATAGTGGATTTATGCTTGTGGGAGTCTTATTGGCATTTATTATAATTAGTTTAATTTTAATAGTATGCTCTTCAAAGAAATTTTCTAATTGTATAATTTGGTTACTTAGAAAAATAGGCAATAAAAGATTTGGGAAGAAAATAGATAAATTAGAAAATACATTTAAGGAACTTCAAAAAACTTCAGAGGATATGTTTAAGAAAAAAAGATTAATGTTAGAGGTAATATTAATAAATATTGTTAAACTTACAGCCATGTTTTGTACACCATATATTTTTATACATAGTGGAATTAGTTTACCATATTCAATTGGAATATTTGCAATATCTCATATGTTAGCAGGTGTTATACCGACTCCATCTGGCTATGGATCTTTAGACATACTTTTTATGCTATTATATGGCGCAATAGTTGGTGGCTCGATGACAGCCCTACTAATAGTCTTATTTAGGGGCGCTAATACCATCTTCTCATTTATTGTGGGTGCCATTATCTATGCCCTTAAATTTCAGGATTAGTTTTAAAAATATAACAGGTTTTACTTGCAAGTATATAAAGCTAATGATACAATTATAAGTAGTTGTTAAAATTACGTGGAAAAGTTTTACAAATTATTGTTAGATTGTGAGGAAATGTAATGAGAAAGATAATAGCAGATTCATCTTGTGATTTAGAAAGTACAGAGAATATAGTACATGGAGTTGATTTAGGTGTGGTTCAAATGAAAATTCATGTAGAAGATAAGGAATTTGTAGATGATTCTAATCTAAATTTGGATGAAATGTTAGAAACACTTGCAAATACAAAGGAAAAATCTAGTACAGCTTGTCCGAGTCCAATGGAATTTGAAGAAGCTTTTGGTGATGCTGATGAAGTATTTGTAGTAACTATAACTAGTCAGTTATCAGGTTGCTATAATAGTGCAGTATTAGCTAAAAATATGTATCAGGAAAAGTATCCAGATAGAAAAGTATATGTTTTTGATTCTCTATCAACATCAGGTGAGATGATTTTAATTATAAATAAAATAGCGCAGTTAGTGGTTACAGATAAGTCATTTGAAGAAATAGTTGAAGAAGTTGAAGAATATAGAAAGAATACCAATACTGCATGCTTATTATATAGCGTTGATAATTTGGTGAAAAATGGTCGTGTTAATAAATTAGTTGGAGCAGCATTAAATGTATTGGGAATAAAGATAGTTGCAAGAGCAAGTGAAGAAGGAACGATTCAACCCGTTAATAAAGCAAGGGGAAAAGATAAAGCTTATAAAGCTATGTTAAGGGAATTTGAGGAAAAAGGATATAAAGGTGGAAAAGTTGAAATTTGTCATTGTAAAAATGAGGAGGGTGCGTTATACTTAAAAAATAAAATATTAGAGTTATATCCAAGTGCTCAAATTAATATTAGAAATGCACATGGATTGGTGAGTTATTATGCAGAAAAGCTGGGAATAGTTGTAGGCTTTGAAAGCTAATATATTTGGTATTATATAATTGATTTGTATTGAATTAGTTTAAGTAAGGAAGGATATTAGATATGAGATTAGAAAAATTAGTAGGTGACAGGTTTAAAGAAAGACCAGCAGATTGTGTTGTAGATAGCCATGCATTTATGGTTAGAGGTGGCTATATGAAATATGTGGCTAATGGAGTATTTTCACAATATCCACCACTAAAAAGAGTAACAAGAAAGATTGAAAATATAATTAGAGAAGAAATGGACAGGCTTGATGGACAAGAAGTATTATTTCCAGTAGCAATGCCTGCAACTTTATGGGAAGAATCAGGAAGATATGAGAGTGTAGGAAAAGAGCTATTAAGATTTTCAGATAGAACTGGAACAAAAATGGTTTTAGGTATGACTCATGAAGAAGCAGCAGTTCAATTAGTTAGGGAATATGGTAATACATATAGTAAATATCCATTTATGATATATCAGATACAAACTAAATTTAGAGATGAAGCTAGACCTAGAGCAGGACTTATTAGAGTTCGTGAATTTACAATGAAAGATGCATATTCATTCCATACTTCTCAAGAAGATTTGGAAGAATATTATGCTAAATGTTATGAAGCATACAATAAGATATTTGCAAGAGCAGGTATTCCAGAAGTTATTTCCGTTAAATCCGATTCTGGAATGATGGGCGGAAATGTATCTCATGAATATATGTTATTAACTGATATTGGTGAGGATTCTATTGCAATATGCGATAGCTGTGATTATAGAGCAAATATGGAAGCTGCAGAATGTATAATTAAGAATGAAGCTACTGAGGAAAGAGAACTAAAGAAGGTACATACACCAGGATTTAAGACTATAGAAGAGGTTTGTGGATTCTTAAATGTTGATGTTAAGAAATCTTGTAAGGCAGTTGTTTATCAAAAAAATGCTAATGATGAGTATGTGGTAGTATTTATCCGTGGTGATTTAGATGTAAATGAGACAAAGGTAAGAAATTTTGTTGGTGAAGATATATATCCAGCAACAATCACAGAAGAGAGTGGAATAGTGGCTGGATTTATAGGACCAAAAGGAATAGATGATAAGGCAACAGTATTATTTGATTCATCTTTGATAGGATTAAATGATTTGGTAGTAGGTGGCAATGAAGTAGATTATCACTATACTGGATTTAGTATATCAAGGGATTATGGTAAAGCAGAATACCATGATTTTGCAAAGATTATGGAAGGTGGAATTTGTCCAGTATGTGGCAAACCTACAATTAAGATTTCAAGGGGAATTGAAGTAGGTAATATATTCCAATTAGGTACAAAGTATACTAAGACAATGAAGATGCAATATACAGATGCAGATGGAAATCTACAATATCCTATTATGGGATGTTATGGAATCGGTGTAGGAAGATTGGCTGCTTCTGTATGTGAGGCACATCACGATGATTGGGGACCAATTTGGCCTATATCAATTGCACCATGGCAAGTACATATATGTTGCTTACGTTCTGATGATGAAGAGACACGTACAGTAGCAGATAAATTATATGATGAATTGAAAGCAGATGGTCTTGAAGTAATATATGATGATAGAAAGGTACGTCCAGGAGTAATGTTCTCAGATGCAGATTTATTAGGAGTACCAGTTAGAGTTATTGTTAGTCCAAAGAATTTGGCAAATGGGGAATGTGAGTTAGTTACAAGGGATAAATCAGTAAATGTTAAAGTTAATGTTGATGATATAAAGAATGAAGTTCATAATTTAGTAAATAAGTTATTTGAAGAACTAAACAAATAAATTTTATGGAGGTATAATATTTGGACTTTAAAGATGATATAAATTATTCTATACATGAAGAAAAAGTCCTTGAAGAAAAAGAGAAAAACAAAAGAAACTTTTTAAACGAAGATAACATGGCACATAATATTACCTATGCATTAGGAGCTTCCTTTGATTCAATTTTATATATAGATTTAAATACAGAGGTATATTATATTGTGTACAAAGATAATAGTGGTGAATTGCAGATAAAGAAAGATGAAGATTATACAGCAAAAGCACAATATCAGATAAATAAAGTTGTACACAAAGATTTTCTTGAAGAAGTTAAGGGGATATATATGCCTGAAGATATAAAGAAAAAATTAGAGAGTGAGTCTAATATAGAATCTACTCATTTACGATGGAATGGAACAGAATATAGATGGGTAAGGATAATTGTCCATGTTGCTGAAAGAGAAAATGGCGTTGTAAGTAAGGTAGTCTATGCTTTTAAAGATGTTCATGAACAAAAACAAAAGGAATTGAATTTAAAGGCAAAATTAGAAGCTGCTCTAGAGGAAGCTAAGAAGGCTAATGAGTTTAAATCACAATTTTTATCAAATGTATCTCATGATTTAAGAACTCCTATTAAAGCTATTATGGGACTTTCTACACTTATGAGAGAAAAGAATGAAATGGATGGAATTGAATTATTGAGCTATTTAGATAGAATAGATATTGCGTCGTATAATATGCTTGAACTAATTAATAGTATTCTTGATTTAAGTAAGTTAGAGAATGCAAAATTGAAAATAAAATTATTGGATGGTTCAATCACAACTTTAATAAATGATGTTGTTTCAATAATAAAGGTACAGACTAATGAAAAGAAACAAGAATTTGAGATTAATAATTATTGTACAGAAGATTTGGTTAAACTTGATGTTATGAAAATGAGACAAGTATTATTGAATGTGTTATCTAATGCTGCTAAGTATACAGAAGAAAATGGAACGATAAGATTTGATATTAGTAATGAAGATAATATATTTAAATTTGTTATACAAGATAATGGAATCGGTATGTCAAAGGAATACTTAAAAAATGTTTTTGTACCTTTTGAAAGAGAAGATAGGGCAAGATATATAGATGGTATTGGCTTAGGTATGGTAATTGTAAAAAAATTAGTTGAATTACTTAATGGAAATATTGATATAAATAGTGAATTAGGTAATGGAACCAAGATTACGATTAAAGTTCCACTTGATATAGTTCAGGGAGAGATAACTAATAATAGTATTATTCAAGTTAATGATATTGAAATAAGTAAAACGTATGAAGAATTTAATATACTAGTGGTAGAAGATAATGAGATAAATTCATTTATTATAAATGAAGAATTGAAGCAGTTTAGGTGTAATGTAGATAATGCTTTCGATGGACTAGAGGCAGTTACAAAGTTTGCAACTTCAGAAGAAGGATACTATAGTTTAATTATCATGGATTTGAAAATGCCAAATATGGATGGTGATATTGCAGCTAGGAATATTAGAGCATTACAGGATAGAATTGATGCAAAAGATATACCAATAATAATAGTGTCAGCAGATTCATATAGTGTTAATAATGATGAAATAAAAAAACAGGGTATAACTGAGTATGCAGTAAAACCATTTGATAAGAAAAAAATATCATACATATTAAATAAGTATTTTAGAAAAAAGGAAAGTGTACATTAGGACACTTTCCTTTTTGGGTTAATTTAATAGATGTAAATTGGTTTGACTGATGAAAAAAAATGGGATATAATGTCAAAGTATTGAAGTGTAAAAGGAGGTAAAATTGTTGAAGCAGAAGACAAAGATAATAGGAGGCTTAGTTGCATTTATTATTGTTGCAATTATTATATTTGCTATTGTTGGTAAGCGGTTAACAAATCCAGAGAGAATAGCTCTAAATTATTTTAAGGATGTTGCAGCGGCAGATTGGGAAAAAGTATATACTTATTATGATTTATCAGAATCAGAATTTATTAATGAGAAAATGTATAAGAAAGCTGTTTTAAAAAATGAGAAAATAGAATATTCAGCTTGTGCAATAAAAAAGAAAAAGAATGCTTCAAATTCTACAGAATCGGATGATAAAGATATTTATAAAACATTTAAAATTGAGTATGCTGAAAAAAATAGTGATAATGCAGAGTCAATTTATACTGTTAAATTGGTGAAGTCTGCTAAAAATAAATATTTATTCTTTGATAACTGGAAGGTAGTCCCTGAAGATTTGATTGCTAAGAATTATTCAATTAGAACTTTAAAAGATGTTAACGTCTATATAGATGATAAAAAACTTAGTGATAAATATTTAGCAAAGAATGAAACTGGCAATGATTATGAGAAAAGTTTATACATATATAAGATACCAGCTATATTTAAGGGGACTCATAAAATTGAATTTAAGGGTGAATTTGTTGAGACTTTTAAAGATAAATTGAAGATTAGCTCAAATAGTGATTACAATTATTCGTATACAAATCCTGATATAAAAGAAGATTTTATTAAAGATCTTAAGAAAAAAACAGAAGAGATTGTAAAAAAAATATATAAGGCTGCTATAGATGATAAAGATTTTAAAGATGTAAAACTACCTTGTAAAGTATATGAGGAGAATAAGGATGACTTGGAGAATAGATATGATGATGTTGTTGAGAATCTGAAAAAAACAAGTTATGCAACTGATATAAAAGTAAAATCTTTGAAATTCAAAAATTTTAAAATTACAGATCAAAATTCTTATATAGATAGTGGAAATATTAGCACTACTATATCATATAAGAGTGAATACACAGGTGAGTTTGTTAAGAAGATAGACTCTAGAGAAGAAAAGAAAAAAGATGATGGTAGCTTAACAGGAACGATTTCATTTAAATATGATAGAGGTGAGTGGAAAATCTCTAGAATTTACAACTCTAGAATATATTATTATTGGTATTAGGGCTCGTTACTAGAATAGAAAAATAAAAATCAAAGACTGGATAATTTTGTAAATATATGCTATAATTATGAATAAGTGTTGCAATTATTATGATAGAGGGTGATCTTATCATTTTATCAACTAAACATAAAAAAGACTTAAGTATAATAATAGTGAATTACATTATTTTGTGTATAGCTATTGTTATTTTGATGTTTTCATATAATTTTACAGAAAAGAATACAGTTCCAAGATATTCAAAAGATATATCTGATGAATGGCATGATCATGATGGAGATAAAGTAGATTTAGATAAATTTGAAATTAAAAATAATAAAAAAAATTATAGTGTCACATATACCATTCCTAAAGGAAATAAGAAAAATCAAATGATTGCATTTCTGGCAAGTAATTGTTATGTTGACACATATGTTAATGGGAAACTTATTGAAAAGGATATTAAGAATAACAATGTGGTTTTTGGGGCATCACCGGGGCGTAGATGGCATATGATAAGTATACCTCAAGAAAGTAAAAAACAAGATATAGCACTTAATGTTGAGGTTGTATATAGAGATTCATACGGAAGGATAGATGATGTTTATATCGGAACGTCATCTGGAGTTGTTAAGCAGATTTTACAAGATAGATTAGCTGGAGCTTTAATTTCATTTTTACTAGTTATTGTAGGTATATTAATGTGCAGCTTATTTATATTTGTAAAGTATAGTAATAAATTTAAGAAAATAAAAGACTTGGGATGGAGTAATAAGACTATAATATATCTAGGATTTTTGACTATTTGTATGGGAATTTACTCATCTATGGAAACATACTTCTGGCAATTTATGATTGGAAAATCTCAAATTTTTCAAATAGCGTCATATATTGCATTATTTTTCATTGGAATTCTTGTGGGGTTGATAGGAAGGGAAATATTAACTGATAATAAAAAGATTCTAGCAAATTCAATATATTGGTTGAGTATAATATTTTTTATTTTAGCCACAATACTTAATTTTACAGGAATATTAGAATATCATTATGTTATGAGATATATATATTTATATGGGGCTTTATTAAGCATTATTGTTTTTCTAGAAGGATATACATATATAAAAGAACAGAAGAGTATAAGTAGCTCTTTGTTATTTGGGGTATGCCTATTTAGTGTAACTTTTGCATGTGATTGCATTAGATATATTTCTGAGGGAGCTAATGATGTATGTGCATATACAAGAATAGGATTTTTAGTATTAGTAATATGTATCTTTATAAATAGTGTTGGAAGTGTTATAAAAATGATGCAAAAGGGTCTATATGCAGATTTATATGAGCAGATGGCTAATATGGATCCATTGACAAATTTATATAATAGAAATGCATTATTACTAGATGAAACTAGACTAAATGAATTAATTAGGAACGATAGTTTAGTAGGAGTTGTAATGTTTGACGTAAATGAATTAAAATATGTAAATGATACTTTTGGGCATGAGCAAGGAGATATTTTGATTAAGGCAGCTGCAGAATTAATTAATTCTACTTTTGGAAAAGGTGGTAAATGTTATCGTGTTGGTGGAGATGAGTTTATTTCTGTATTAGTACATGAGGATATTAAAAAAGTATATGATGATAAATTATCACAGTTTATAAGTCAGGTAGAAGAATATAATAAAGCTGAAAGCCATCAACATAAAGTTAAAATTGCATATGGTTTCTATTATTCAAATAAAGAAGAATTTGATGAAATTTGGAGAAAAGCAGATACATTAATGTATGAAAAGAAAAAACAAATGAAGAATTGAACATTGTAATTCTTTGTGATATAATGGGTAGGTATGTTAAACTGGTGTAAGTTTTGACAAGTTGGAGGAAGAATATGATTAACAATGATAAAGTAAGTTTAATGACAAAACTTGCAATTTATGAAAATAAAAATACAGAAGACATTAAACTTAGTAAATATTATAAGGGAGATTATGTACGTCATAATGTACTTAAGACAATAATAAGTGTTACAATTGCATATGTATGTATTTTGTTATTTATTTTGTTTTATAACTTGGAGGAAGTTTTAGCTAAAGCATTTGAATTGAATTATACAATGCTTGGAATTGAAATATTTGTGAGTTATTTTGTTCTAATAGTTATTTTTACTTTGATGAGTTTTATGATATACACTGAAAAAATAAACAAATCGAGAAAGAGTCTTATGAAATATCATAGAGGTTTAAAACAACTATCAAGAATGTACGATGAAGAGAAAAATGGAATGTAGTAGGAGGCTTGCATGTTTTACTTATTGGAACTAAGGGAAAAAATAAAAAAGTTTTATCAAGAAAAAGAGACAATTGCACTAGCAATATTTAAATTTGTAATATCATTTGTAATCTTTTATACAATAACACATAATTTGAATTATAACAGTATGCTTTCAAACATTTTTGTAATAATGTTACTTTCCTTAATAGGAGCTTTTGTACCTAGTACAGTTCTTACATTTTTAGCAATGGTTGTAACAAGCATGGAGGTTTTTTATTTTTCTAGTGTATTAGGAATTGCTGTTATTGGTGTTTTGTTAATATTATATTGTCTATTTATTAGATTTACACCAAAGCTAGGAATAGCAGTATTAGCTGTGCCTATTGCTTTTGCATTAAAAATTCCTTGTTTTATACCAATAATATTAGGAATTATTTCTACACCAATATCTGTTGTTGCAGTTGGTTGTGGAACAATATTATATTACCTATTAGACGTGGTTAAAAATGTTTATAAAATAGTTGGAGATTCTGCAGAAGATGGTGGACAGGTTTATACATTTTTAATTAAACAGTTTAAAGATAATACAGCTATGATATTTACTATTATAGTATTTATTGTTATTACTTTAATTGTATATGTTATCAGAACTAGAGAAATAAATTATTCATTTGAAGTTGCAATTTTGACTGGTTGTATTGTTAATATATTGACTTTCTTAATTGCTAATTTATTAAATGATATAAAGATTCCAGTTAACATAGGAGAACTTATTCTTGGAACTATTGGTGCAGGAGTGTTAGCAGTAATTGTTCAAAACTTTAGGTGTGCTCTTGATTATACTACAATTGAAAGAGTTCAGTTTGAAGATGATGATTATTTCTATTATGTTAAGGCGATACCTAAGATAAAAGTGGTTGAAAAGAAAAGTGATATAAAGAAAATTGCTGTTCAAAAACCAGTTGAGCATAAAATAAATGACTCAGTAGAAGAAAATATAAATAAAGATTTTGATACGAATTTTGATAAAGCATTTGATAAAGATTTTGATACGAATTTTGATAAAGCATTTGATAATGATTTTGCTGAGGATAAAACATTAGAAGAAAACCTCAATAAAGAATTAAAGAAAGAATTAGATAAGGAATTATCAGAAGAAACAGGAGAGATGGAAGAGATGGATAATGATGCCGATGTATTAGAAGAAGCTGAAGATAGAGAAGAAAATAGGGATGACAAAAAAAGTAATATTAAAGATGATGAAGAAGTAAAATAATTAAATTTGAGAAAAGTTAGGGCGATAATATGGACATTATAAAAGGTTATATATCAGAGATTATGGGAAGATTTGTTTTTCCAAAAGTCGATGTAACAGATGCAATTGAGATATTAGTATTGGCAGTTATTATATATCATATTGCCATATGGATAAGGAATACTAGAGCCTGGATGTTATTGAAGGGAATAGCATTACTTGGTCTAGTAGCTTTGGTTGCAGCTATTTTTCAATTGAATGTTATTTTATGGTTGTTTGAGAAAACAATAGGTGTAGGTGTAACATTATTAGTTGTTGTATTTCAACCTGAATTACGACATGCTCTTGAACAATTAGGTCAGAAGAAGATAATTAATACATTTAATTTTTTTGATGATCCAAAAGATAAGATGGAAAGATTTTCAGATAAAACGATAGATTGTATTATAAAAGCAGTATGTAATATGGCAAAAGCAAAGACAGGTGCACTTATAGTAATTGAGAAAGATGTAGTTTTAAGCGAATATGAACGAGGGGGAATTTCTCTTGATTCCAATATAAGTACCGAATTGCTTATGAATATTTTTGAGCATAACACTCCATTACATGATGGAGCTGTTTTGATACGTGGAAATAGAATTGTTTCAGCAACATGTTATTTACCTTTATCTGACAACTTATATTTAAGTAAGGAGCTTGGTACAAGACATAGAGCTGGAGTAGGTATAAGTGAAGTTTCTGATAGTTTAACAATTATAGTATCTGAGGAAACTGGTAAAGTTTCTATTGCAGTAGGTGGAAAAATTACTCGTAATATAAATGCGGATAGTTTGAGAAAAAGACTTAAAAATCTACAAAATAGAACAGATGATAATAAAAAAATAAAGAGTTTGAAAGGATGGCATAGAAATGAAACAAAAAATAATGCATAATTTTACATTGAAAATGTTATCTCTTTTAGCAGCTCTTGTTGCTTGGTTAATTATAATTAATATTGAAGATCCAACAATTTCTAGGACTATATCAGGTATACCTGTTGAGGTTATAAATGAGAATGCAATATCAGAGGCTGGTAAATGCTATGTTTTAGATGATACTGATAGTGTAAAAATAAGAGTTAGAGGGCCAAAATCTGTAATTGATAAAGTCAAGGAATCTGATTTTAAGGCAATTGCTGATCTTTCTAAGTATTCAATTACAAATTCCGTACCAGTTGAAGTGAAATTCTCAAGTACTCGTGATTTTTCTGTTGAGCCAGAGATAATATATGGAGAATCAAGTAGCATTAATATAATATTGGATGATTTTGTAACTGAGTTATATGATGTAGATGTGGTAACAAAAGGAAATGTTAATGATGGATATTATATAAGTAAAGATGAAATAAGAGTCAATGATAAAAAAATAAAGATATCTGGTCCTGAGTCTTTAATAGAAGAAGTAAATAAGGTCTCTGTTACTGTAGATGTTTCAGATATTAAAGAAGAGACGACGGTTATGGCAACTGTTAAGGCGTATGATTCATATGGAGCTGTGGTAGAATCGGATAGAATGATTTATAATAGGAATACCATTAATGTAACGGTAAAGCCTTTGATAAAGAAAGATATACCTATTAAAGTGGCTATTAAAGGTAAAGCAAAAAAGGATTATAAAGAAAATAATATAAAATCATCAGTGGAAAGTATAAGTATAGCAGGAAATACAGATAGTGTTGATGCGATAGGTGTCATAACGCTAGAAGTTAATATTGATGGAGCAAGTAAAAAGATTAAGAAAAAATTTGATTTAACCAAGTATATTTCAAGTACTGTCAAACTTATATCAAATCAAAGTAAGACAGAGGTTACGGTAGATTTTGAAAAATTAATTACGAAGACTATTAAATTTAAATCAAGTGATATTAAATTTAATAATATACAACAAGGGTTGTTGAACAAATTTGATAAAGACAAAAAGTTATCTATTAAAATAAGAGGACTAGAAAAAGATATTAAGAATTTATCTCATACAGATATAGTTCCTTATATTGATTTGGGTAAACTTGATGTTGGGAAACACACAGTAAAAGTTAAGTTTGAAAATACAAATAATATTGAGATAATTGAAGATGCTACATTAGAGGTTGTAATCGAGGATAGTAAAAAGGTTACACAAAGTAATGGAGACAATAATGTACCTGAAGATGAAAATAATGAAAATAATTAGGATTAGTTTTGGAGGACAGAATATATGAAATATGATTTAATTATAATTGGTGCAGGACCAGCCGGTATATTTACAGCTTTGGAGATGGTTAGGAATGGAAGTAAGAAGAAAATATTAATGATTGAAAAAGGACATTCTATTGAAAAAAGAAGTTGTCCCAAAAACAAAACAAAGGAATGCATTAATTGTAAGCCATATTGTAATATAACTACAGGATTTTCAGGAGCAGGAGCATTTTCAGATGGGAAATTATCGTTAAGTTATGAGGTCGGCGGTGATTTGCCAACATTAATTGGAGCTAATTTTGCTCAAGAAATGATAGATTATACAGATAAAATATATCTAGATTTTGGTGCTGATACTAAGGTTGAAGGTATAAATCAAGATGAAAAAGTTAAGCAGATAAGACGTAATGCTATTAAATCAGGATTAAAACTTGTTGATTGTCCTATAAGACATCTTGGCACGGAACAAGCACAAGTACTATATTCGAAGATTCAAAAGTATTTATTAGATTCTGGTGTGGAAATCAGATTTGGTTTTGTGTGTCAGGATTTAATAATTAGTGATGGCAAATGTGAAGGTGTTGTTATTAGTGATGCACTTAAAAAAGATAATGAAGAAAGAATTATGGCAGATTCTGTTGTTGTAGCAACTGGTCGTAAAGGTGCAGATTGGTTAAGTAATATTTGTAATAAGTATGATATTGAACATAGAGCAGGAACAGTTGATATAGGTGTAAGAGTTGAAGTTCGTAATGAGATAATGGAAGATGTAAATAATGTTTTATATGAATCTAAACTTATAGGATATCCTCTTCCTTTTAAGAATAAAGTACGTACATTTTGTCAAAATCCAGGTGGTTTTGTAAGCCAAGAAAATTATGATGATAATTTGGCAGTTGTTAATGGACATTCATATAAGAATTTAAAATCTAATAATACAAATTTAGCAATATTATGTTCGCATAATTTTAGTTATCCATTTAATCAGCCTATAGAATATGCAAAAAAGGTTGGACAGTTGGTAAATATGCTTGGGGATGGACATATATTAGTACAGAGATTTGGTGATATTTTAGAAGGAAAGAGGACATGGCAGAAAGAATTAGAACAATCGAATGTTGTTCCTTCAATGCCAGATGCTATAGCAGGTGATATAACGTCAGCTATGCCTTATAGAACATTAGTAAATATAATTAACTTTATTCAGGCAGTTGATACAGTTGTTCCAGGATTTGCTAGTAATGAAACATTATTATATTCACCAGAAATAAAATTCTATAGTAACAAGGTAGAGATGGATGAACATTTTAATACAAATATTAAAGGACTACATTGTTTAGGTGATTCTAGTGGATGGACTAGAGGACTTATGATGGCGTCTGTAATGGGTGTATTAATGGGAAGAGAATTATTATAAGGCTGTATAAGGTCTGGTAATAACATACTGTATATTTCAAAAAAATGTGGAAAAGAGGTAGGTTATGTTAAATTATAAGCGTTATAAGAGAAGTCCAAGAATAGAATTTACAGAGAGAACTTGGCCAAATAAAATTATTGAAAAAGCACCTATGTGGTGTAGTGTTGATTTAAGAGATGGAAATCAAGCTTTGATTGAACCTATGCATGTTGATGAAAAAATTGAATTTTTTAATATGTTAGTTAAATTAGGATTTAAGCATATAGAAGTTGGATTTCCAGCAGCTTCACAGATAGAATATGACTTTCTTAGAAGATTGGTAGATGAAAACTTGATACCTGATGATGTGGTAGTTCAAGTTCTTGTACAATGTAGAGAACATTTGATAGCAAGAACATTCGAAGCTCTTAAGGGGGTAAAGAAAGCTATTGTTCATATTTATAATTCTACATCAACATTACAAAGAGATGTTGTTTTTCATATGAATAAGGATGAAATAGAACAGATTGCAATTGAGGGCACAAGACTGGTTAAAAAATATGCAGAAGATTTTGATGGTGAAATAATTTTGGAATATTCACCAGAAAGTTTTACTGGAACAGAGTTAGATTTTGCACTTGATATATGTGAAGCTGTTATTAATGAATGGAAACCTACTTTTGATAATAAAATAATAATAAATTTACCTGCTACTGTAGAGAACAATACACCTAATGTATTTGCAGATCAGGTAGAGTGGATGCATATACATTTTAAAGAAAGAGAAAAAATAATTTTAAGTGTTCATACTCATAATGATAGGGGAACAGGAGTGGCTATATCTGAATTAGCTTTACTTGCAGGAGCAGATAGAGTAGAAGGTACTTTATTTGGCAATGGAGAGAGAACAGGAAATGTTGACATTCTTACGTTAGCATACAATATGTTCTCACAAGGTGTGAATCCAGAACTTGAAATAGAGAATATAATGGATATAGCTGAAGTGTATGAAAGATGTTGTAAATTACGTATACCAGAAAGACATCCATATGCAGGAAAGCTAGTATTTACAGCTTTTAGTGGCTCACATCAAGATGCTATTAATAAAGGAATCCAAGCTATGAAAGAACGCGGAAATGAGTATTGGGAAATACCATATTTGCCTATTGACCCAAGTGATATAGGACGTAAATATGAACCTATAGTAAGAATTAATAGTCAATCAGGTAAAGGTGGAGTAGCATTTGTAATGGATAATTATTTTGGATACAAACTTCCAAAGAATATGCATAAAGAATTTGCAGAAGTAATCCAAAAAATATCAGAAGAGCAAGGAGAGGTTTCTCCTGAGCAAATATATGATAAATTTAAAGAGTCTTATTTGGATATGAAAGAACCTTTACATTTCAAGAGTAGTAGGATAACTGAATTATCAGAACAAGATACTAATGAACATACTAATGTATTAGTAGTTTATACGAAGAAGGGGTCAGAAGTTTGTGCTGAGGGTGAAGGAAATGGTCCAATTGATGCAGTCAAGAATGCTATAAGTGATAAAGAGAAAATGGATTTTACAATATTAGATTATTCAGAGCATTCATTAGATGAAGGTTCAAATGCTAAGGCAGCAGCTTATATATGCATTAAAGATAAAAATTCTGGTAAGACTACATATGGAGTGGGACAGAGTTCTAATATTACACGAGCTACTATAAGAGCTTTATTTAGTGCTATAAATAGATTAAATACATTGTAGTTTGTGATTTTAGGAAGGTTGTTCACAACAGATAGATAGAATATATGAATTGAAATGAAATAAAAAAGTAAGTCTCAATCAAAAGAGACTTACTTTTTTATTTCATAGGAAATTTCGATTCCAATAGTGGGAGTCTAATTTACAAGTGATGCTTTATTCTTATTTGTTAGATAAGTTATCATAACATGATTGTTGATATCTTGTTATTAAATCAACAGTTGCACTAGGTGTATAATTATAGCCTAATCCTTTGTTTTCGTTTGAGCTTGTCTCACTAGATTCAGGTGATGAAGTTGAATTCTGTGAGTTAGGATCAGAAGTTGAAGTATATTGTTCAGGTAGAACACCATTGTTAAATAAGTTGTAATGCAACATAATAATATCATCTTTTGGTGTTTGTGAAATCTGACAACTTATACCATTTGGTCTGTATTCTATAGGATGATATGGAAAACCATTTCCTAAACTAGCATTTATTTCTTCACGAATTTTATATTGAGGTGCATCTGATAATAATGAAATTATTTTCTTTGTTGAAAAACTAGTTGTCATATTTGCTGCTACAGCATCATATAAAGCATTTGCTTTTGTAATATTAGCACCTTGTTTAAATTTTTCAAATACTTTATTAATAACTTCTCTTTGTCTTTGAGAACGATAAAAGTCACCATCTTTATGTCGAGTACGACAATATCCAAGTGCTTGATAACCTGTTAGGGATTGTACTCCACTTTTAGTGATTTTAGTAAATGGTTCTTTGTGCTTACGTGCAATTTCGCCACCATATTTGTTAATTTCACTAACTAACTTTTGTGGAACATCCAACTCTACTCCACCGAGTTCATCTATTACTCTAACTAGAGCGATGAAGTTAACTGTTACAAAGTCGGTAACGTCTAAATCAAAATTTGTATTTATTTCTTTAAGTGCTGCTTCAGCTCCATTATTATATGCATGAGTTAATTTATCAAATTCACTTGAGTCTAATTTAACTGGTTTATCTGATTTTGCCTTAGCAGGGGAAAATGCGTAATAGTCTCTATAAAAAGAAGTAAGAGTAACTTCTTTTGTTTTTTCATTTATTGAAACTAAAATCATGGTATCACTTCGAGTACTATTTTTTAATTCATTACCACGTGCATCAACACCAAATAACATTATATTAGTAAATCCTTTTATATCTTTTGCATTTACTTTTTTTTCATCAACAGTTTCACGTTTTATTTTGTTAACTTTAACTAAGAAAAAAGCAAAAACTGCTAATGCTAGAACGATTAAAATTTCAAACGTTAAAATTATTTGAAATTTTTTACGTTTCTTTTTAGCCATAAAATCTCTCCAATCTGTATTAAATATATAAACTAAATATTTAGTTAGTGAAATTCATAAGAATTATTAAACATATATAAACTTATTGTAATACAATAATAAGAAAAATGCTATATAAAAAATAAAAAAATCACAAATTTTTACAATTTTTTTTCAGTGAAAAAAAATAAAAAGTTTTTATTACCTTAAAGAGAATGCAAAATATTAAAAATTTAAACACAATGTAAACACAGATTATTGATAAAATAAAAAACGTGAATTGATTGAAAAGGATAATTGGAGGGAATAACTTATGGATAATAATTTAGATAATAATGTTAAAAAGAAAGATAATGAAAAAAAACGTATTCATAGTGTTTTAGGAGCATCAATATTTGCTGTTATTTTTACTGCTTGTGCATGTGTAGCTTTTTATTTTTCAACAAGTGATAAGAAGAATTTAAGTTCATTAATTCCTGTCGGTGGAGAAAAATATAATTTTAACAATACAACAGTGACAAGTGGAGATATTAAAGAAGTATCAGATGTATCAGATATTGTTGATAAGGTAATGCCTTCAGTAGTAGCTATTACAGAAACAACAATTGTAGATAATTATGATGAGTTCTTTGGTTTTTATCAGGGACAACAAGAAGCTAAGGGAAGTGGTTCAGGCATTATAATTGGTCAAGATGATGATAATTATTATATAGCAACTAATAACCATGTTGTTGATGGAGCTAGTAAGATCGAAATTACCTTTGTAGATTCAAAAGTAGTAGAGGCAAGTGCAAAAGGAACAGATGCTTCTAACGATTTGGCTATTGTATCAGTTGCAAAGAAGAAAATGAAAGATTCAACTAAAAAGAAAATAGTAGTTGCTACAATGGGAGATTCTGATAAGCTAAGAGTTGGTGAGACTGCTATTGCAATAGGTAATTCATTAGGATATGGTCAATCTGTTACAATGGGATATATAGGTGCATTAAATCGTGAAGTAGAGTTAGAAAATGGAACGATGAAAGCAATTCAGACTGATGCGGCTATTAACCCAGGAAATAGTGGTGGAGCACTATTAAATACAGAAGGTGAAGTGATAGGAATTAATTCAGCAAAATTAGCTTCAGAAGAAGTTGAAGGAATGGGATTTGCAATTCCAATTTCAAAGGCAAAACCAATTCTTGATAAACTTATAACAAAAGAAGTTGTATCTGATGAAGAAAAAGGATACTTAGGAATTACAGGAAGAACTGTTTCAGATGATGAGAAGGAAATTTTATCTTATAAAGAAGGTGTGTTTGTAGTATCAGTTACTAAAAATAGTGGAGCTGGCTTAGCTAGTATTAAAGAAGGGGATATAATTACAAAAGTAGATGATGAAAAAGTAACAACAATAGAAGGATTAATTAGCACTTTAGAAAGTTATAAAAAAGGCGATAAAGTAAAAGTAGTTATATATAGAAAGAATTCTGGTAAACTAAAAAAGAAAACGGTAGAAGTAACTTTAGGTGGTAAGGAAAGTCTTACTGAGCAATCAGATGAAGAGAATTTTGATTAGTGTATGATTTTATACAAGAGAAAAAAAGAGAAAAAAAGAGTCATATGACTCTTTTTTCTCTTGTATCTTTCGTAGAATATTGATATAATACTTTGTTAGTATTGAAAATATAGAAAACAAAAAGGATACTTATACCTTATTGGTATATGATTCTTATTTGATATATAAGGAGCAAGGAAATATGTGTAAAGAAATTGATAATGAAGAAGTTAAAAATGAAAATAATCTAGATAATAAAGATATTTTGAATGAAACAGAAGTTATAGATAATGCAGAAGTTGTTTCTGATGATGATAAAGTGGAAAAATCATCCCAAGATAATAATAGTGAAGATAATCATGAAGATGAGTATGAGGAAGTATGTTTTCTATGCAAAAGAACTGAAAGTAGAGCTGGCAAAATGGTTCATATGCCTAACAATATATGTATATGTTCAGATTGTATGCAAAAAACATTTGATTCTATGACTGCACTAGGTCCAAATGTTTTTGAGGGGACAATTAATCTTAATAAAGATGATAATGGAGATAATTCCCCATTTGGCTCTTTGCTAGGATTTAATGTTATGAATTTTAATGATTTTCAGGATATGATGTCAAAGAAACAAAAGGTTAAAAAGAAAAAAGATAATAAGAAAGATAAGAAAAAAAATGATGAGGATGTAAAGGTAATATTCGATATTAAAAATATTCCAGCTCCACATATAATAAAGAATAAATTAGATGAATTTGTTATAGGTCAAGAATACGCTAAAAAGGCTATATCTGTTGCGGTTTATAATCACTATAAAAGAGTTGCTGCAGATTATGATGGAACTAATGATGTTGAAATAGAAAAATCAAATATGTTAATGATTGGACCAACGGGATGTGGTAAGACGTATATTGTTAAGACACTAGCTAAATTATTGAATGTTCCACTTGCAATTACTGATGCAACATCTTTAACAGAAGCAGGATATATAGGAGATGATATTGAGAGTGTTGTATCTAAATTACTTGCAGCAGCAGATAATGATGTTGAAAAGGCAGAGAGAGGAATAATTTTTATTGATGAAATTGATAAAATAGCTAAAAAGAAGAACATAAATAACCGAGATGTAAGTGGAGAATCAGTTCAACAAGGAATGCTTAAATTATTAGAGGGTAGTGAAGTTGAGGTGCCAGTAGGTGCAACAAACAAAAATGCAATGGTACCTATGGCAACCATAGATACTCGCAATATTTTATTTATATGCGGTGGAGCGTTCCCTGACCTAGAGAAGATAATAAAGGAAAGATTAAATGAAACAGCATCTATAGGTTTTGGTGCAGACTTAAAGGATAAATATGATGATGATCCAGATATTTTATCAAAAGTTACGAGTGATGATTTAAGAGAGTTTGGAATGATACCGGAATTTTTAGGTAGATTACCAATAGTATTTACACTTGAAGGGTTAACAAAAGAAATGCTTGTAAAAGTCTTAAAGGAACCTAAAAATGCTATTTTGAAACAATATATTAAATTGTTAGAGATGGATGCAGTAAAATTGGAATTTGATGATTCTGCCCTTGAGGCAATTGCAGAAAAAGCAATAGAGAAAAAGACTGGAGCACGTGCACTTCGTGCAATTATTGAACATTATATGTTAGACATAATGTATGAAGTCCCAAAAGATCCAGATATTGGAAAGGTTACGATAACTAAAGATTATATCGATAATAATGGTATACCTTTAATTGAAATGCGTTCTACTAGCAGAATTGAGGCAAATTAGTAAATACAAAGGAGCTCGATACTATGAAGCAATGTATGGGATGTATGGAAATATATCAAGATAATACCAATGTTTGTCCGTATTGTGGTTATGTGGAGGGAACTCAGCCAGAGAATACTCTTCATATTGAGCCAGGATCAATACTAAATAATAGATATATTATTGGTAAGGTTTTAGGTTACGGAGGTTTTGGTGTAACATATATTGCATGGGATTCTTTATTAGAACAAAAGGTAGCAATTAAAGAATTTTTACCAAGTGAGTTTGCAACAAGAATGCTAGGAAGAATGGAAATTACTATTTTTTCTGGAGATAAAGAAAAACAATTTATGGAAGGTTTGGTAAAGTTTGTTGAAGAGGCCAAAAAGTTAGCCAAATTCAACAATGTACCAGGCATAATTAAAATATTTGATTGTATAGAGGAGAATAATACGGCTTATATTATAATGGAACTTCTTGAGGGGGAAACATTGGCTGAAAAACTAGAGAAAGAGAAAAAAATGAGTGCTGACAAGGCTATAAGTATGCTTTTGCCAGTAATGGAATCTTTGCGTATAGTTAATAATGCAGGAATCATCCATAGAGATATTGCACCTGACAATATCTTTATTACAAAGCAAAATGATATAAAACTAATTGACTTTGGAGCTGCTAGATATGCAACAACATCCCTTAGTAGAAGTTTAACAATTATTATAAAGCCAGGATATTCTCCAGAAGAACAGTATAGAAGTATGGGAGATCAGGGAAGTTGGACTGATGTCTATTCAATTGGTGCTACATTGTATAGAATGATTACAGGTGAAACACCATGTGATTCTATGGAAAGAAGAGCATATCTTGAACAGAATGGTACAGATTTATTAAAACCAATATCTAAATTCTCAAATAGAATAAGTAAAAGTCAAGAAAATGCAATACTTAATGCTATGAATGTTAAAATTGAGGAAAGAACACATGATATGTCAAAGTTAATTGAAGAATTAACAGCAGTAACAGACATACAAAGAATAGAATCTAAGGATACTAAAATATCAATAATGGATTTACCTATATGGGTTAAAATTACAAGTTTAGTTGCAGTATTGGCTGTTGTTATAGTTGCTTTAGTAATGGGAAGAGGGAAAAATACAGTTTATAAAGAAAATGGTATGACAAGAGTACCTAATTTACTTAATTTAAGCATAGATGAAGCTGTAAATGAACTTAAGGATAATAATCTGACATATAAAATTATTGGTTATACATATTCAGCAACAATGCCAAATAATAGTGTTATTTTCCAAAGTAAAGCGGTAGGAACAAAGGTATCAAATAATTCACAGATAGATATTAAGGTAAGTAAAATTAAGGATACTTATGAGGTATCAAATGTAATTGCAATGAATGAAAAAATTGCTTATGAATTATTAGATACAGACGGATATAGTATTAAACTAGCAGATGCTAAATATAGTGATGTTATAGCTGAGGGGTGTGTAATTAAACAAGAAACAGATGAGACGTCAGGTAACAAAATGGTAACACTAACTTTATCTAAAGGATCTAGTAAAAAATTTAAATACGAGTCAGTAGATACCCCTAATTTTGTTGGACAGGACTTTCATGAAGTATTAAAACAAGCTAAAACATTAGGTGTAATGATAGAGGTTGTAGAAAGAAAGGCTGGAGAATCTAAAGAAGGTGAAATATTAGAACAAAGTATAAAGGGCTTTAATTCACAACCTAAGAGAATTAGAAAAGGGAGAATCGTCCAATTAGTTGTTTCAAGTGGTACAAATGAAGTGAAAATTGGCGATTATAGAAATATGAATATAGATGATGTTCGTAATATATTAATTCCTAGAGGAATTGAGGTTATAGAGGAATGTGAAGTAAATGAAGGATATGAACATGGAATAATATTTGAACAGAATCCAGCAAGTGGAACTGTATTACAAACAGGAGGAACTATTACTCTTAAAGTAAGTATTGGTTCTGAAAGATTTAAAATGATAGATGTTTTTGGAAACCAACAAGAAGATGCAGTAAGACTTTTGAAACGCTATGGTTTAGATGTGCAAATTGAAAAAGAATATAAGAAAGATGTTACAGAAGGATGTGTAATTAGACAAAGTATACTTCCAGGTAGTGATGCTAAAGTTGGAGATAAGATTGTGATTTATATATGTGATAAGAACTCAAGCGTTGCTTTACCAGAAATGGTTGGTAAGAATTTTGATGATGTTATAAAAGAATTAAAACAATTAGGATTAGAATATGAAATTGAATCAGTATTTGACGAAAATGTTGAAAAAGGTATTATTATTTCAGCTGATCCAGATAAGGATAGTAGCGTAGCCGTTGGAAGTAAAGTTAAACTAACCGTCTCAGCAGGCCCAGGTGATATTGATCAAGTATTTGGAGTAATAGGAAAGACATTAGAGGAAGCTAAATCAATACTTGAAGGGGAACAAGGATTAGTAGTTAAGGCAAAATATGAATTTACTGATGATGAAGATGAGATAGGTATAGTAATGGCACAGGATATAAGTGGCGTAAGGGCTAGTTCAGGTGATGAGATTGAGGTTACAGTAAGTAAAGGACCAAAAGGAACAATTGAATTAGCACCTACAGAACATACATTATCAGTAGGTCAGGAATCAGTAGTTGTGGCTTCTTGTACACCATATGATGCAAGGGTTGAGTGGGAAATTGGCGATGAGGAAATTGTAAGAATTAAACCTGCAGTACGTAGTGCAACTTCTGATGGAAAGGCAACATGGAATACCAATGTAATTGGTTTAAAGAAAGGAAATACAGTTTTAACTGCATCGATAGTGTATATAGATGGAACAAAACTTACTAAGAAGTGTAAGATAACAATTAATTAAAATACTGTGTAACAAAAAGTGAGCGCTATGAATATAATAATGTATTCATAGCGTTATTTTGTGAGCAAAGAGGTTTAAAATGTCAGATAGTTGTACTGAGTATATATACTCTAATGATTATGCAGATTTTACAATAGATTATAAATATTATATTGAATCAATATATGAAAAATTTAATCCTATTTGTGTTAATAGAATAACAAGAAAATATTTTGTGGCATATAAGCAAATAGAAAATATACAACAGATGCCAATTATAGAATTTGGTTATAGTGTATTTCCAAAATTATACGGATTATTGGATATGGATGCACTAGAAGAAATTGGCGTTACAGATATAAAACGAATACCTAATTTTGATTTAACTGGAAAAGATGTATTGATGGGGATTATTGATACTGGAATAAATTATACATTGGATATATTTAAAAATGAAGATAACACAACAAGAATTATTTCAATATGGGACCAGGAGTATTATGAAAATGAAGAAACATCTTTCGCTTCATATGGACGTGTATATACTAGAGATGATATTAATAAAGCTCTCATGGATGATAATCCATACAGTATTGTAAAACAAAGAGATGAGATAGGACATGGAACAACATTAGCGGCAATTGCTACAGGTAGCTATAATCAGGAAAATGATTTTATAGGTGCTGCTCCAGATTGTGAAATTGTAGTTGTTAAATTAAAAAAGTCTAAAGAATATCTAAAAGAATATTATCAAATAGAAGAGAATGCCATTTGTTATCAAGATAATGATATAATGGCTGGAATACAATATTTATTAGTAGAATCACGCAGGATAAATAAACCACTAGTAATATGTTTAGGTGTAGGAACTAATTCAGGAAGTCATGAAGGTAGAGATAATTTAAGTCAATATATAGATGATTTTAGTAGTAATGCAGGGATTGCAGTGGTGGTTGCAGGTGGCAATGAAGTTGCTAGTAGACATCATTATAGCGGAATTATGAATATTACAGATGATAATGATATTGATACAATTGAACTAAGTATAGGAGAGAATGTAAAAGGCTTTTCAATGGAAATATGGTTAGAAAATCCTAATTTAGCATCTATTTCATTTCGTTCTCCTATGGGAGAAAATACAGAAGTATTGGCAATGAGACCTTCTAGGAGTGATAAACTAAATTTTTTATTTGATAGAACTAATATATTTGTTGATATGAAGAGTATTGAGGAAAATACAGGTAATGCATTAATATTTATTCGTTTTATTAATCCATCGCAGGGAATATGGAATATAGATATATATAAACAGAGCAAAATTGAGGGGAGATATGATGCTTGGCTTCCGTTAAAAGGATTAGTTTCTGAAAATGTTATATTTATAGATTCTGATCCAAATACTACACTAGTCTCTATAGCAAATGGTGCATATAGTATAGCTGTAAGCGGATATAATGGAAATACAGATGGGATATATGTTAATTCAAGTAGAGGATATACTTTTGATGATAGAATTAAACCAGATTTGGCAGCACCAGCTGTAGAGATTTATGGTCCTAATGGTAGGGGAGATTATGTTTATCATACTGGAACAAGTATTGCAAGTGCACTTACTGCTGGAACTGTCGCAATGTTACTTGAGTGGGCAATAACGGAAAGAAATTATTTAGATATAGATAGTGCAACTGTAAAGAAGTTTTTAATAAGTGGAACCGTAAGAAGTATAGATAGAAATTATCCAAATAGAGAATGGGGATATGGTAAATTAAATATATATGAAGTGTTTGATAATATGAGACGATAAAAGAAATAGTATTTATTTAAACATTATAGATATGAATTAAAGATAAAAAGTGGTTAAAAGAATATAAAGATAAATGCAAAAAGTATAAAAAAGAATGATATTTTAATGCGTTTTTATTAATTTGCAGAATTTGACAGAAAGAGCAAAATATTATATAATCTTAATTAGAATATGTTAACATTTAGTTGATATATAATTATATAAAACTGGCACAAAATGCTAAATAAAAACTTAGAGGTATTGTTATGCAAGTAGGTGGAATCTATGAGCAAAGAGATGCACAAAGTGTAACATATATTTTGGAAGATTCAAATTTATTTTTTTCTACGGGGTATAAAGTATTAAAATCTCAAGAAGGAAAAGGATTTGTTAGGTGTAATCATTTGACTCATAATGGTAAAGACAAGTTAGTTTATGATATTTCAAAATATAAATCATTGGTTTCTTTAGCTACTATGTTTGACAGTGTAGCCCTTTTGGATGTGTTTATTAATTTGTTAGATTCACTTATTAATGCTATGAATAATGGGTTTATGCAATATGATAACATAGATTTAGCATTTGAAAATATTTATGTAGATTGTAATAATTATAAGGTTTATTTGATATATATTCCAATAAATATGGGAATGAATAATAATGATGTACCGTATTTTGTTGATAGATTTAGATATGCTGCTAATAATTTTTTAGAGAATTATTTTGATAATCCAGATGATAATATACTTTATATCAATAGTGTAATTACTAATATGCAGTATAGTTTCGAGGATATGAAGTATATGTTATTTGAGAAGGTTAAGAATTATAATAATTATGATGAATATAATAATTCAATGGGCGAATCTAATTTTAAACAAGGAAATGAGCGCCATAATAATATATCTAATTCAAATGTAGAAATGCCAATTGGTAATTTAGGCGGAATGTCAGGGATTAAAGAGAAAAGATATAATAACAATCCAATGAAGGGTAATGGTGGCGATGTAAGGGAGACAATGGATATAAGTGATTTGTTTAAGCAAATAAAGAAGAGTGGTTATTATGATGAAATTGGTGAGAATACGTGTTTTGAAGAATCAGAAGGATTTGAGCAACGTCATCATAATAATAATAGATTAAATTTAGGTGGAACACCAGGTAGCTTATCTAAAGCAAATGCATTGGGAATGAATAATCTCTCTAATAGTGGAGTTATACCTAATATAAAAAAGGATTTAAGAAAATCAAACAGTAATTCTTATAGAGATAGAAATAATAATTCAGATAAATCTAGAGATAGAGGCAAATATAGAGATAGAGGCAATTCTAGAGATAGATTTTCTGACAAAAACTATGATAATAGGGATAGATATGATGATTATTCAAAATCATATGGAGGAAGTAGCAGAGCCTCAGCTAATAATAGTAGAAATGCTTCACCATTACGTAATAATGTTAATAGGACAATAAATGCAACTATTAGATTAGTGAGTGATGCTGAGTCTGGAGAAATTGAATTAATTATTGATAAGGAAGAATTCTTAATTGGAAAGAATTTTAATGTAGTAGATGGATTTATTCCATATAACGAGGGAATAAGTAGAGTACATTGTAAAATTGTATATAGTAGAGGAGAATATAGTATAGTTGATATGGGAAGTCTTAATGGAACTTATGTCAATGGAGCTAGAATACCTGTAAAAAGTCAAGTGCCAATATCTGTGGGGGATACAATTGGCATAGCTAATATTCAATTTACAGTGGAGACAGTATAGATACAAAAGCAATTTGGGGGTGCTTTGTGTGAGAAAACTAATGCTAGTTTTTATTGATTTAGATGAAGCATATTTAACAGCTTTAGAAAGAAAATTTGTTGAAGAATTAGGGGAATTCGCAAACATATCTATTATTACCGATATGTGTTATTTTAGTGAGTATTTTAGTATACCTAGAGAAATAGATATATTAGTTGTTAATGAACAATTGTATGATGCTCAGCTTAGTAATCATAGCATAGGTATTACTTATATTCTTACAGAAAATCCTGTAGATAATACACAAAATAATAATTTTCACTATATTTATAAATACACAAGTGTTCAAGAGATATTTATGCAAATATCAAGTAATAAAATAATTAGGAATGTCTCTGGTGGAGCACTAGGCAAGAATAATAAATTAATTTTAATGAATTCACCTATAGGTGGAGTTGGAACAACGACATTAAGTTTAGGAATAGCTAATGTACTAAAACATATGGGGTATAAGGTGTTATTTATATCTATGGAAAATTTACAGAGCTATGAAAGTTATTTTGGAAAAAAAAGGTATTTGTCTGATGGCTTTGAAAAGAATTTTATCAATGGAATAGTTAACTTTGATACTATAAAGAATGAAATAGTACAAGATGAAATAGATTATATACCACCATTTAAGTTGCCACTTAGTTCATTAGATATTAGTGAGAATAAGTATATAGAGATGATTAGAAATATAAAAAGTTCTGGAGAGTATGATTACATACTGGTAGATACAGATTCTGGGTTTAGTAAAAATATAATAAATTTTATGAATGAGGCAGACAGAGCTGTAATACTTGTAGAACAAAATAAAAAGGCGTGTCAAAAATTAAGCAAATATATATATAACCTTTCAGGTGTTAACTCTGATAAATTATTATTTATTTGTAATAAAT
The DNA here is from genome assembly GCA_934432595.1 of uncultured Lachnospiraceae bacterium. Lineage (GTDB taxonomy): Bacteria > Bacillota > Clostridia > Lachnospirales > Lachnospiraceae > SIG301. The sequence continues at coordinate 80,670 of CAKRYR010000004.1, forward strand.
ATGATGATCAAAAAGATAATGAACTTATTAATTATAATGGCATGATATATATAAGTGATTATATATATTATGACGAAAATATATTAGATGCAGGTTTGAAGGAACTATTAAATTCAGGGGATATTTTAAAAATTTCACAGTATATTTATAATTTAGCATAAAAAAATGTAGATTTGCTTATAGAAACTTGATTAGTTTTGCACAAGAGTAAGGGGGCAGTTAAATTGGAAGAAGTAACAATGTCTTTATGTATATTTAGTAGAAATATAAAGCTTGATATTTCAGTCCCATTGGAGATATCAGCAAATGAGTTAATTATAGGATTAAATGACGGTTTTGGATTAGGTATGGATACGTCTGATATATCTAAGTGTTTTTTAAGAACAGAAAGTCCTATAGCTTTGATAAAGGGGAATAAATCGTTAAAAGATTTTGGATTAAGGAATGGCACAATAATAAATTGTTTATGATTCGATGATAAACACTAATAGTAAAGTTATGGGGATTATGAGAGTAAGTCGAAAAAGGGGCAGTAACAATGGAGAACAAGTATAAGTTAATTTTATCTAATAAGTGGATATATAGAGAGATAGAATTACCTGAGGAAGGAAAGTCTATTCAAATTGGAACTCAAAAAGGCTGTTCTATGAGATTTAGTAGAGAATACTTTTTTGATGATTTTGTGTTACTCCTAGATTATGTAGATGATAATTGGGTTATGACTTGTACTGATACAGCGTATATATTGATTGGAAATGAACAATTAAGAACAATAGAATTAGATAATGGAATAGAGTTTGTAGTATATTTTAGAAGAAATAATAAAGAGATATTTAAGGGATTTTGTATGCTTGATTCATATGTTCAAGATTTTTCTAGACAGGTAAATTTAAATGGAATATCTCAATGTATAATAGGAGGCAATTCACAATGTAATATATTTATTGATGATAATATTTTGAGAAATAGAGCTATTTCTTTGGTATGTAAAAATGAAAAAATGTATGTGGTAGACAATCAAAGTAATTATGGTGTCTATGTTAATGGTATAAAAATTAATGGAAGTGCAGAGATAAGAAGTTATGATTTCATATCTTTTGCTGGATACAATTTTTATTATAAAAAGCATATTTTATATATGTCTGCTAGTAATAATATAGCTATACATGGTTTAGAGTATAAAGATGATGTCCCAAAGGATACATGTTTTGAATATCCTAAATACAATAGAAATACAAGAATAAAATATGTAATACCAAATGAGGATATAGAGGTTCTTAATCCACCTACAAAGCCAGAGAAATCGAAGAAAAGTATATTATTCAGGATAATTCCCGTTATTGTTTCTATTATTTTAGTAGTAGTTTTAAGAGGAATAATGAGTGGCAGTAAGAATAATATGTTTATTATGTATAGTGCCTGTACAATGGCAGTAGGTCTTATAGTGACAATTGTAAGTTATTTTGATGATAAGAAGATACAAGCAGAGAAAATAGAAACTAGAAGAGAAAAATATATGGAGTATATCACTGAAAAAGAACAGGAGATTATGGCAGCAAGGGATAATGAGCTTCGTATAAGAAGAATCAATCAACCTGAAATAGAAGAGAATATACAAGAAGTATTTGATTTTGGTAAGAGATTGTTTGAAAAAGACATTGATGATGACGACTTTTTGGATGTTTATTTGGGAACTGGTAGGGTTGAGGCTACGAGAGGGGTAAAGATAACTAAGAAAGAATTTATAGATAATGATGATGAATTATCACTTATACCAGAAAAAGTTTATCATAGATATGAGTATATATATAATGCACCTATTGTTGTTAAGGTTGCAGAAAATTCTTCTATGGGTGTTGTAGGAGATTATACAGCATTATGTGATATGTTGAAGAATTTTACAATGGATATTGTTACAAGACATTACTATAAAGAAGTAAAATTGTATTATTTATTTGAGAAAGAATCAGGAGAAAAATTTAGTTGGGTTAGATGGCTTCCACATGTATATAATGAACATTTAAAGATAAAAAATATTATAATTGATGAGGAAAGCCAAAACTTAATATTAGATTATTTATATTCAAGATTATCTCAAAGAAAGATGAATAATCTTAAGAAAAAAGATTGTAAGCAATATGAAGTTGTAATGGTATTTGGAGTTCAAAGCATTAAAAAACATCCAATATCAAAGTTTTTTGAGGAAGCAAACGAGTATGGTACAACATTTATTTTCTTTGATACAAGGGAAGAAATGTTACCTAAAGGATGTGGAAATATTGTAAAAGTTAATTCACAATCTAATACTGGACAACTTTGGGACAGTGAAGATGGAGATAATATAGTTGATTTTGCATATAACGTAATTAATACATATACAGCAAGTAAGGTTGCTAAGAGATTAAGTCCTATATATATTGATGAAGTTGGTGTTGAGAGTGAATTAAAGAAAAAGATAAGTATGTATGAACTTCTACATGTAAATAATATTGAGGAATTTGACTTGGCTGAAGTTTGGTCTATGTCTAAAGTATATGAGAGTATGTCAGTGCCACTTGGTGTTAAGAGAAAAGATGAGGTAGTATTCCTTGATATTAGTGATAATGCTAATGCACATGGACCTCATGGATTAGTTGCAGGTACAACAGGTTCTGGTAAGAGTGAAATTTTACAAAGTTATGTGTTATCAATGGCTCTTAAGTTTAATCCTTATGATGTAGGATTTATGATAATTGACTTTAAGGGTGGTGGAATGGCTAATCAATTTAAGGCATTACCACACTTACTTGGAACTATAACTAATATAGATGGTAGAGAAATAAATAGGTCTTTGTTATCTATAAAGGCTGAGTTAATTAAGAGACAAGAGATTTTTTCCAAAAGTGGAGTTAATCATATAAATGATTACATAAAGTTATTTAAACAAGGTAAAGTAAAACAGCCTTTACCACATTTAATAATAATCGTAGACGAGTTTGCAGAATTAAAAGCAGAATATCCAGACTTTATGAAGGAAATAGTTAGTGCAGCTCGTATAGGTAGAACATTAGGAATCCATTTGATTTTAGCTACTCAAAAACCAGCAGGTATAGTAGATAATCAGATTTGGAGTAACTCTAAGTTTAAGCTTTGTCTTAAAGTTCAAACTAAAGAGGATAGTAGCGAGGTAATAAAGAATCCATTGGCAGCAGAGATTGTTGAACCTGGACGAGCATATTTCCAAGTTGGTAATAATGAAATGTTTGAGTTGTTCCAATCTGCATATTCAGGCGAAAAGGTAATGGATTCTAACGCAATATTGGGGCATAAGTATGAGATAAATATGCTTAATGTGTGGGGAAAGAAACATTTGGTATATTCAAATAAAGGTGTAAAAGGTAAAGAAGATAATTTAACCCAATTACAAGCTATAGTAAATTATATTGGACAGTTTTGTTATCAACAAGGGTTAGAAAAATTACCAGGTATATGTTTACCACCATTAGAAGATGTTATTTACAATGAAGATGTACCAAATATTTGTAAGGATATCATGGAGGGAATAAAGATTCCTATTGGTATATACGATGATCCTGCACAACAAAAACAAGGACCATATGAAGTTAATTTATCTTATAGTAATACATATATAATTGGTTCTGCTCAAACTGGTAAGACAACTTTACTACAAACAATGATATATGAAATTATGGAGATGTATACTCCAAATGAAGTAAATATGTATGTTATTGATTGTGGAAATATGACTTTGAAAGTATTTGAAGGTTCAAATCATGTGGGAGGTGTTGTTTTAGTATATGAGGAAGAAAGAGTAAAGAATTTATTTAAATTAATTAATTCTTTTATTAAGGAGAGAAAAGAAAAATTCAGTAGGATAGGACTTAGTAATTATAGGGCATATATTGAGGCAGGTTATTATGATTTACCTCAGATTATATTGATGATAGATAATTATGATGCATTTAAAGATTATTATGTAGATTTATTAGATGAAATTCTAGTTTTATCTAGAGAAGGTCAAAGTGTAGGCGTAAATTTAGTAATTACAGCAACACATACTAACACAATAAGTTATAAGGCATTAACAAATTTCGCAAATAGAATAGCGTATATGTGCAATGATGTTATAGAATATAGCAATTTATTATCAAAACCTAAGATACAACCTAAAGATGTGCCTGGTAGAGCACTTGGATGTATAGACAAACAAATTGTTGAATTCCAAACAATGATGTGTGTACGTGGAGATAAAGAAATTACAAGAGTCGAAAATATTAAGGCATTTATTGAGGTTAATTCAAAAGTATATAGCAATATGTACGCTAAATTTATTCCAGAGGTACCTGAAATAGTTAGAAGGAGTCAATTGCTTAAACGTAATCCACAGATTTTCCTTCAACCATATAAGATTCCTATTGGAATTGGATTTGAAACTGTAGAATATGTTAACTTAGATTTGTTATCACTTGGAATGTTTGCTGTATCTGGTAAAGCAAAGAGTGGTAAAAAGAACTTTACGTTGAATTTATTTGACACATTAGCAATTACAAGAAGCTTTACACAAGCGTTTTTCTTTGATAGTGTAGATGGAAGATTTAGTGCATTAAAAGAACATCCTTGTGTTGCCCAATATACTACTAATGAAAAAGATTTAGATAAGTATCTTGAAGTAATAGAACAAGAGATGGAGAACAGAAAGAACTTAATAAGAGAACAAGGTAGAGGTATTCTTGATAATAAATCTTTGATTATTATTGCTATTGAAAATGATAAGGTTTTGACTTTACTTAAGAATAATACAACTTTAGCAGAAAGATTAAAACAGTTATATAAGAATTATAAAAACTATAAGTTATTTATTTTGTGTAGTAATGTAGAAAATGCAGCAATATCATTTTCTTCATCACCATTGTTAAAGGAGATTAAAGAAGTAAATAATTATATGATTTTTGAGGAAATTCAAGATATTAAGATTGTTTCTACAACAATGAAACAACAGAGAAAAGAAAAGAAAGAATTAAGTAAAGGTGATGGTTTCTTAGTTATTAATGGAAAGATGGAGAGAATAAGAACTATTTTGAAAGATTAAAAAATGGTATGTTATATACGCAAACTATTTATAATGGAGTGCGTTAAAATAAAAAATAAAAAAATAATTTAGGAGGTGGAAGTTATGGCACAAAGAATAGCTATAACACCAGAAGAGTTACAAACATTAGGAGGGGAATTTATTACTTCAGCTTCTCAAATAGGAGAAATTATGACAAAACTAGAGTCACAAATGAATGCTCTAGAGAGTTCATGGGAAGGTGCAGTTAAGTTGAGTTACTTTGAAGAGTATCAACAAAGAAAACCTAGTATTCAAGAATTCCAAGAAATGGTTAATATTTTTGGAGAACAATTGAAGACAATTGCTCAAGAGCTTGAGACAACTGATGAAACTCTTGCTAATGCTCTAAAGGGCTAAAACTAAGAAAAATACTTGAAAAATAATTCACCAGGAGGAAGAAAAATGGCTTTGGAAAAGGATAGAATGAATGATTTACTAATGGAGGAATGGTTTAAAAGTAATAAATCAATTGACCAAGATTGTGTAAGTATATTTAAAGGAATGAAAAATCAGGTCCAAAGTGATTTATCACTATTTTATCAAATGAATAAGATGATTGTCATAGGTGAAGGTCAAGTATTAGATAATGAATTAGGTATTAATTTTATATGTCAAAATGGCAATTGTATGTTAAGAACTAATCTAGGAGAATTATATTTAAGTAATAATGATTTTAGAAAAGTTATTACAGGCATAGTGGATATATATGAAGATATATATCCACTGGGCACTGTAGTAGATTTGAATAAAAAATATTTTAAAGGAATTCTACCTGTAGATGAGCTAGAAGAATTGCGAGTAATTATAACATATAGATTTGTACCGTTAACTAATTCGTGTTATATCCCATATGTTGGGGCCCTATATCCAATGGGGAATATGGGAATTTTAAAAAATGATTTGCACTTTACACCGAGAGCAATAGAAAAGGTTGTACAAATTGGTTATCAAGATGAAAAGGAATTGGCATTTTTATTTGAAATAAAGAATAAATTTTTAATTCAAAATGGCAAACATTCATCAGGTTTTGCAACACAATATGAATTAGAAGAAATGAGAAATGTTTTTAATGGTAAATAGATTTTATTTATGAGGAGGGGTTATATGCCAACAGGCAATGATACAAATACTTCGGGAGCAAGTTTAACAAGTAAAGCTGAAGCAAATACAATTGTTAGGGAGTATATAAGTCATATTGAGGAATTACAAACAGCTTTTAAGGGAAATTATGACGATATGGAAATTGAAAATACAGATATTCAGATTGAAATATCTGATGTAGTTGCTGATATAACTAAACGATTAGAAAGTCTTGTAGACTCAATGCAAGATGTATCTTTTTAGTTAAAATATGTGTTAAAAAATATTAAATAAGGGGAGATTCTATGGCAAGACATAATTTAAAATTAAATTATAGTGAATTAGAAAAATTAGCAACCTCTTGTCTTGACTTAGGTAGTTCTTTGGATGAAATCAAAAGTACTGTAAAAAATGTGGAGAAGACGGTTCAAAGTTGTAAAGGACAAGCGGCCTCTAGCATTACTGGAGATGGAGACGAGATAGTTGAAAGTATAGACAAATTAAAAACAGGGTTAGACAAATTCGCTACAGAGACTAATAATTTTGTATCTGATATGAGTGGAATAATCAATTGCCAAGGTGGAGGAATGTTACAAGTTAATTCATGGGACTGTAATTTCAATCTTAGTCAAATGGTTTCGGATTTGCTTAACTTTAATTCTTATGCTCAAAGTTCAAGGAGCAATGTTTCTTATGCAAACGGTGGGGTTAGTATGGCTATGTTCCCGCAAGAAGAACTCGTAAAAATAAGTCAAATAAATGCTAGTCTTGAAAATGTAGTAGAACTTATGAAATCGGCAGCTAGAGATTTGCTAAAATATGAGGATGATTTTCAGAAGTTTAAAAAGACTATAAGTGATTTTGAAAATAAAGATGATGATTATAGAAATTCAATGCAGAATATATATTATGATGTTGCAGATATTGATTGGCTTCATAAGACATCAACTAAAATAATTATTGCGGTAGCTGTTATAGCAGCTGCAGCAGCCTTAATCATATTTGCACCTGCAATTGCTGGACTAGCAAGTGTTGGTGGTGTTATTGGAACAATTGCAACGGCTGCATCTTCGGCAACAGCAGTTGGTATAGCAACAGAGATTGTTACTGTTGGAATTGGAACGGGAGTTATATCTGCAGGTGTATCAGTGTTAACAGGAGATGATGTAGAAGATGCACTTGGATCAGGATTGATGGATGGAGTGATGTCAGGTGCTATTTCAGGTGGAGTAGGAGCAATTGCCAATAGTACTAAGATAGCTAAAATGGGAACTAAGTTGTCTGAATATGCTTCTAGTAAAGACATAATGCTTACTGGAAATAAAGCAAGGTCTATCGTTAAGGAAGGTGTTCAATATTTTGGAGAGGCAGCTTCTAGTTTAGCATATTGTTTGTATAATGGTGAAGATATTAATATGTTAAAAATTGGTGCAACTGCAGCATTTGATAGAGGAAAAGATAAAGCTTTTGAAACTGGTGGAGATTATCTAAATAAAAAGATTTCTGATGGTGAAATTAATTTATTTAAAGATGGAAAATTTTCAAGGGATGATGCTAAAAAAGCTGTTGAAAAAATATTTACAGATAAGTCTATGGATGCTGGTAAGGAAATAACAGGACAGATAGGACATGAAATAATAGACAATACTTTAGTTGAATCAGAAGATAATGGTATAGAGATTGAAGCTGAAAAAATTCCAGAAAATTATGCCAAAAAAGATATGAAGAAAATAGTGAAAGGTTCTTTGAAAAAAGCATCGGGTCGTGTAGAACATAAGATTAATAGAAAAAGGTTAGGAAGATAGATGCAATTAGATAAAAATGAATTAAATGATCGCTTAATAAGAGAATAGTTTAAGAAGTATACATCAATTGCTCCTAATCAATTTGAAATATTTATAGAATTAAAAAATATAATACAAAGTGATTTATTAATGTTTTATCAAATTTTTTGTTATAAGATTAGAAAGGAGGAAAATATGGGAGAGATAAAAATAGAAGTAGAGGATTTGAAAGCTAGTTTAAAAGAATTAAGTAGTGCAACTCAAGAATTTGCTAGTCTTGTAACGCAATTTCAATCAAATTCTAGTGGTTGTTTGGATGATATGAATTCAGATTTTATAGGTATTGCAAAGAAAATGTTAAGTGAGATAAATGATGGGTTTTTAAAGGATATATCTGAATCGTTGGAAAAATATTGCGAAGGTGTAGATACAGTTGTAACAGAGTTTGAAAGTGCTGATCAGACTTTGGCAGATGGAGTGAAAAAATAATAAGTAGGGAAATAAAGATGATATTAAGGGTGGAGTTAAAGATGTATTAGGAAACTTAGCAAATATGAAATCAAAGTAACGTTTTGCTATTGGCAGAAGTTAATTCTGAATGAAAAAAAAAATATGGTGGGTATTTTTGATATCCATCGTATTAAAATAGAGTGTGAAATAATTAATAAGTATGTTGATTAAAAGGAAGAGTGTGGTATTACATTTGAATGTATAAATAATGTAATATTACTAACTACTACATATGGAAATATTGAGATGAATGCAGATGAATTTAAGAATATAGTAGGAGCATTTATCGATATATACCAGAAATTATTTCCAATAGGAACTGTGGTAGATTTAGATAAGAAGTATTTTAGGAAAATATATGATATAGATGAAATAGATAATATTAGAGTAGTAATATCTCATAGGTTTGTACCATATAATAAGAATATTTTTATACCATATATGGGAATGCATTATCCGTTTGGCCCTTTAGGTGTGGAAAATGATGGGGTACATTTTACACCAAGAGTAATAAAAAATGTTGTTCATATGGGTTATAGAGATGAGAAAGAGACTGCATATTTGTTTAAAATAAAGGAAAAACTTATCGTTGAGAATAATATGAAATCAAGTGAAATGATGATGGATAGAAATATACTAGATAAAATTTTACAAAAGTAGCATAAGAATAGAAATGAGGAATAGTGAAATGAAAGAACAAAGAATTAGTTAAGCTTTGGCTTGAAAAATCTGGGATTAATAATGAAAAATATGGTATATTAGTACAGTTGTTAGATAAAGTAGAAGATGATATGACAGTATTTTGTGAAATAAATAATATGTTGGATAATAATGAAGAGGCTTATGAGTATAATAATGATAATATACATATTAAGATCAATAAAATAAAAAATAAATATATATTAGAATGTGGTTCTGATAAGGAAGAAATAGAATTTGTTAATGATAAAAAAAGAAGAGTAATTTGTGAATTAAACTTACAGTCGTTAGATATGAAAAAAATAAAAAAAGTGTTGACAACATTTTGTAAGTATGATAAATTAATTGTTGTGAAAGAAATCGATAAGTAAAGTAGAGTATCCACTCTCACCTTAGGAGTGAAGTATGACTAGGGTTAATATTTTTGAATTATTCGACGAATATTATGTTGAATTTTTAAAAGTGAGTGGATGTTTAATCCACTTTTTTATTTAATAAGAAATTGCGTCGCATTTCCTATTAAACAAAACTCTCCGAGAGATGCACACATTGTGCAGAGGAAGGTTGCTATCGCAACTGCACAATGGCACTCAAAGCGGATTAAGTTCCTCATGAGTGAGGGAAACAGGGAGTTGAAGCGGATTTGTCCGCTTTGTTCTTTATGTTTGGACAATTGATGATAAGTTAGATTTAAATTTTATGGAGGTGTCTAGTTATTAGCGAGATAATGATTAACGAACAAATCAGAGATAAGGAAGTACGTGTTATTGGAGAAGATGGAGAGCAATTAGGAGTTATGTCTTCAAGAGAAGCTTTGAATATGGCAAGGGAAGCTGACTTAGATTTGATCAAGATTGCGCCTACTGCAAAACCACCAGTTTGCAAAATTGCAGATTATGGTAAATATAAGTATGAGCAGGTAAGAAGAGAAAAGGCAGCAAAGAAGAGACAAAAAGTAACTGAGGTTAAGGAAATCAGATTGACACCAAATATAGATGTAAATGATCTTAATACTAAGGCTAATCAAGCTAGAAAGTTCATAGAGAAAGGTGATAGAGTTAAAGTTGCTCTTCGTTTCCGTGGACGTGAGATGGCTCATATGGCTACAAGCAAAGGTATTTTGGATACATTTTTCGAAAAGCTTGAAGATGTGGCTATGATAGAAAAGCCAGCTAAGCTTGAAGGAAGAAGTATGATAATGTTTTTATGTGAGAAACGTTAACTGAAAACATTATAGACAACAGTAGACGAAATTATATAACATAAAAAGCATTAGACATAGATTAACATATTTATAGCACATTAATTAATATTTATAGCATAATAGCTTATTAAAATGGGATGTGCAAGTCATTAAGGAGGAGAATTATTATGCCAAAAATGAAAACTAGTAGAGCAGCTGCTAAGCGCTTCAAAAAGACAGGAACAGGCAAATTAAAAAGAGTAAAGGCTTATAAGAGTCATATCTTAACTAAGAAATCAGCAAAGACTAAGAGAAATCTTAGAAAAGCAACTATTACGGATTCAACAAATGAGAAGAATATGAAGAAGATTTTACCATATTTATAAGATTTGGATTATTTAAGGAGGGAAAACAGTCATGGCAAGAATCAAGGGCGGAATGAACGCAAGAAAGAAACATAATAGAGTTTTAAAGCTAGCTAAAGGTTATAGAGGAGCTAGATCAAAACAATATAGAGTAGCTAAGCAATCAGTTATGAGAGCTTTAACATCTTCTTTTGCAGGAAGAAAAGAAAGAAAGAGACAATTCAGAACTTTATGGATTGCAAGAATCAATGCAGCAGCTAGATTAAACGGATTATCATACAGCAAATTTATGTATGGTTTAAAGTTAGCTGAAGTTGAAGTTAACAGAAAGATGTTATCTGAGATGGCTATTAACGATCCAGAAGGATTTGCTTCATTAGTAGATTTAGCTAAGAGCAAAGTAGCTGCTTAGTTTAGATTAAATATTATTTATATATAGTGGAACCATTAGTTAGTAATGGTTCTGTATGCGGAAGTGCTGGAACTGGCAGACAGGCAAGACTAAGGATCTTGTGGTCTTATGATCGTGTGGGTTCGATTCCCATCTTCCGCAGTGAACCCTAGACCGTAAAGTGCTTATAAATAAAGCGTTTGCGGTCTTTTTTGATACTTGAAAATCATCAAATGGGGCAGAAATGGGGCAGAATTTATGTTAAATTAATTTTACTAATAGCTTCATTATCCTGTTCTTTTATTTTTTCTTTTTTGCTGACATCTTTAAAGCGATTAATTTTTTGAACGAATGAAATATCATCAATATAATCGTTTTGAAATGCCCAACGTATAATTGATTTAAACCTTGTTAAGTGCTCGTTAAGTGTCCCAGGAGCTTTTCCAGATGCTAAAAATCTATCTGTAACAACTAATGCAGGTGTTACATTACTCGGATATTCTGGTTGTGGTAAGTCTGCGGTAATAGAAATTCTACTTTCTAACTACCCACAAGTTATAGAACATAAAAATGAAGATACGGATAAATTTACACAGATAACATATCTAGTTATTGTATGTCCTGCTAATTCTAATTTTTCTGCTTTATATGTAAGCATAGGAAAAGAAATAGACAAAGCTTTAAGAAATGATAGACCTTTTTATGAAAAGATGATAGGAAATAAACGTAGTCTTACAGAAAAAGCTGATATGGTATGTAAATTAATTCAGTTATTTGGTATAGGTTGTATTATATTTGACGAAATACAGTTAATAAATTTTAATTGCAATAAAGAAAACACTTATGAAGGTGATTGTAAAATGAATGATATTTTTGATATGGAAAGAATATTTACTCTTTTTATATACGAAAAATTGAAAGACATTTTACTATATTTTTACAATATTAATTTAAATTAATAAAATATTAATAAATTTTTAGTTGAAATTAACCTTTTTTAGCTATAGTATATTTATTGCAGTTAATAATTATATCTGATGTAAAAATGTTAATATATATGGGGGGTGAACGCTTTTTATAGAATAAAGGTAGATGATTAAAATTTTAGAGAAGGTTGTAAGTTTGTTTGGAAAGAGAAAGAGGAGAGAGATATGTTAAGAAAAAAGAAAAATATGTTGTTAATAGGATTAATTGTATTAAGTTGTATATGTAGTATCTGTGTTTTAAAACAAAAAAAAGGAGTAAAAGCAGAAAGTTACAATTATAAAAGTGAAAATGTTATTGTAAATGAAGAAATTGATGAGTATATAGAATTATTACGAAAAATGAATGAAGAAATATCAATATATAATGTGGATGAGTTGTACAATAATCTTGAACAAATTAATGATTTAACAAAGGATGATGTACAAAAAGAATTAGCTCGTTCGAGTGATGAAGTCATATATAAATTTTTACAGAATGAAAATACGAATGCAAGAGAAGTATTAGAAAAGATATCTAATTTACATGAAAATACGAATATTAGTATTCCTAGTGAAGATAAAGATTATTTATCAGAAATTAAAGTTGAAAATTATATTTTAGGGGATGCAACAAAAACAGTTGTGAAAACAGAAACAAAATATGGAACAGAGATTGAATGTGAATTAATAGATGAGCCAGAAGGAATGGATATTGTTCGTGGTTCATGGAAAAAAACAAATGATTGGTCAGAAACTGTTACTAAATCATATGGAAAAAGGAGATTTACATATACAGAAAAATCTGGTGGAATTTCAGGATTTAAAGAGGCATATTCAAGATTTGGATATACTGTTTCTGATGATGGATTATCAGCTAGATATATTAAGGGTAAGGGACAATCAAAGTGGTATGGACAGTATTTAACTGTAATAGAAGAAAAGATAACGGATGGAGTAGCTAAAAGTATAGGTTCGAATATAGATGGTTATGTATTATTTGATACAGCTTATACGAATGTAAATCAATATGGACAGATAAAAACTAATATGGCAGTTAAAATTAAATCATGGAATAAAACTAAAAAGAAAATGGTTGTAGAACATCATGTGGCAAAATACAAAAAATAGCCATTATTAATTTTAGTTTACATGGTAAAAGATTATAAATGAGTAATAATAAGAGATTAATTTAAAGTTTTAGATGGAATAAATCTTATAAAATTAAGGGTTCTAAGAGAATAAATAGTTTTAATTTGACTAAATATTTTTTAGAATCCCTTTTTTATAGCTATAAAATCAAAAACGAATGAGAAATGAGGAATACTATGAAAGAGAAAAAAAAGATAAATAATTTTTTTGTACAAGGAAGTATTTTAGCTATGGCGGGAATAATCTGTAGACTAATTGGATTTGCATATAGGGTTCCTATGAATAATAGTTTAGGAGAAGGTGTAACATATTATTCAAAAGCATATGACGTTTATAATATAGCTTTAATTGTATCTTCGTATGGTATGCCACTTGCAGTTTCAAAATTAATTGCTACACGGGTGGCTTTAAAAGAGTATAAGAACGAGCGTAGAGTTTTTAAAGCAGCATTATCTTTTGCAATTATAATGGGAGTCATGACATCTTTAATAGTGTTTTTTGGAGCAGATTCTTTTGCTAAATTACTGTTTAATATGCCCGAATGTGCATTACCACTTAAGGTACTATCACCTACTATTTTTATTTGTGCTATTATGGGGACGCTAAGAGGGTATTTTCAGGGAAATGGAAATATGATTCCTACATCAGTTTCTCAGATTATTGAACAGATATTTAATGCAGTTATAAGTGTTGTTGCAACTATAACATTTATGAAAATATATAATAATCAAAGCTATGGAGCCGCAGGAGGTACGTTAGGTACTACAATAGGTGCATTTGCGGGGCTAGTATGTTTGCTAATTATATTTTTGGTTACTAATAAGGATAGAAAGATTAGAATAAAAGATGATAAAAGTGACAATGTAATTTCTTATAAGGAAATATATAGACTTATTATGATTACTACAATACCTATTATTTTAAGTCAAACAGTTTATAATTTGAACGGAATTATAGATAGTGCAGTTTTTTGTCATATGAATAGAGATGCAAATAATGGAAAGGTGTTAGCACCATATACGCTATATATTCTTTTAGTTAGTATCCCAGTAGCGATTGCAACAGCATTAAGCAATACTGTGTCGCCAGTTATAGTAAGAGAAAAGGTAAAAGGAAATATGAAAGGAATGAGAGTAAAGATAAATCAAGCAATAAAATATAATATGCTAATAGCTATTCCAGCATCAGTAGGATTAGGAGTGTTATCAGATAATATAATGAAGTTATTATTTCCATCAAGGGAAGATGTAAACATAGCTGCAAAACTACTTATGATAGGTGCATTAGCAGTAGTATTTTTTGCATTATCTACTACCACTACAGCTATTTTACAATCTGTAGATTTAATGAAACTTCCAATTATTAATTCAGCTATATCACTTGTAAGTCATTTAGTATTTATAGTTATTTTTCTGAAAAATGGAATGGGAATTTATTCTTTAGCAGTAGGAAATGTTATTTTTGCTTTAGGGGTATGTATACTTAATTGGAGAAGTATTTCTAAACATATTGAGTACAAACAAGAGATAAAAAAGACTTTTATGATTCCTACTATTTGTGCAATAATTATGGGCATAATTACATATATGATTAGTAGTGGATTGATGTATGTATTTCATTCGAATTTATTAGCAACAATAATAAGCATAATAGTTGCAATTATCGTTTATTTAATATTGATGATTAAACTGGGTGCTATTAATAAAAATGAAATTAATAAAATACCTAAAGTACAATATCTATATAAGATATTTTTAAAGTTACATATAATAAAATAGTATATTAGTACATTTATGGATAATGGATTAGAAATACAGATAATAATAAAAAAAGAACACGAGAACCTTTTTAGAAATGGTTTTATTCGATAAAGAATATTAAATATATAATGGCAGGAGTTAAAGGACTAGAAAAAGAAGATGGAGTGCTGTGAAAATATGACACTTTTGTATGATAGTATATGAATATATGTATATGTTCTTCTTCGACTGGGAAATATGAAGCTTATTATATAAGAAAAAAAGATAAAGATGTATATGGCATAAAGAAATTTATAGAAACAATTGTGCTTTTTATTAATATGATATTTAAAATAGAATAAGCAGAAAAAATGGAATCTAAAAATTAAATGGTTAGATATTGTATAGAGAAGAAAAACTTATTCGTGATAGAAATTTTGATTTAAAAATATTCATATATAAATAATTGGTTTTAACTGTAAAATTACAGATACTGATTTATTAAGAAAAGAGTTTAAGAATAACAGCAACATTTATTAAGGAGGTGTTGTAGATATGATTTACACAGTAACTTTTAGTCCAGCAATTGATTATGTAGTTAATGTAGATAATATGAAAATTGGTATGGTTAATAGAAGTAGTAATGAATATATTCTTTATGGAGGGAAGGGGATAAATGTATCTACGGTATTAACCAATCTGGGAGTAAGAAATAAAGCATTAGGGTTTGTAGCAGGTTTCACAGGAGATGAAATTGAAAAGGGTGTTAGAAACTTTGGAGTTGATACTGATTTTGTTCATATCAAAGAGGGAATGAGCAGGATAAATGTTAAGATAAAATCAGATATGGAAACAGAGATTAATGGTGGAGGACCTAATATATCTAAAGAAAATATTGAGGAATTATATGACAAGTTATCTAAAGTACAAGATGGTGATTACTTAGTGTTAGCAGGAACTATTCCAAGTACAGTTCCTGATGATATATATGAAATAATTATGGGAAAATTAAAGAATAAAAATATAAATGTTGTAGTTGATGCAACAAAGAATTTATTACTAAATGTACTTAAGTATAATCCATTTTTGATTAAGCCAAACAATCATGAATTAGGTGAAATGTTTGGAGTTGAGTGTAAGAGTGAACATGATATTGTAACCTACGCCACTAAATTACAAGAAAAAGGAGCTCGAAATGTACTAGTTTCTATGGCAGGCGATGGTGCAATTTTAGTTACAGAAACACATAAAATTTATTCAATTGGTACACCAAAAGGGACTGTGGTTAACTCGGTAGGTGCCGGTGATTCCATGGTTGCAGGTTTTATTGCAGATTATATTAAGAATAATGATTATGAATCGGCTTTAAAATATGGTACTGCAACAGGAAGCGCTACAGCATTTTCTAAAGGATTAGCAACCCAGTCAAAAGTTGATGAACTGTTAAGTAAGTTAAATTAAAGAAAAGAAGCTGAACGATATGAGAATTACTGAATTATTAAGTAACAAAGGCATTTAGTTAGGTGCAAAAGTTGAGACAAATGGTTCTGGTGGAGCAAAAAATGCTTTTTTTCATTAAAAAACCTCCTCTAAATCTAATGCCCTTTTATCGCATTAATTTATTGTTTGAAAGTATTATTGTAATAGTTAAGGCATTGGATGAATTAAAACATAATTGACTTTTTTAAGAGGATAAAGTATAAAAATACATATAAGATGGAAACGCTTTAGGTTATTATGGAGAAAAAAACGTGAAAAATATAAATATTAAAGATAATTATAATTTGACTATGAAAGCTTGTTATATAGGTTATATTACTCAAGCTATTGTGAACAATTTTATACCGCTTTTGTTTTTAACTTTTAGGAAAGAGTTTGGTATTTCTTTGGATAAAATTGCGTTGTTGGTGTCTTTTAATTTTGGTATACAGTTGTTAGTTGATTATTTAGCATCAAAATATGTAGATAAGATTGGGTATAGAGTAAGTATGCTCTTAGCTCATGTATCGGCAAGTGTTGGTCTTGCTGGATTGGGATTTTTACCAGATTTACTTCCTAATCCATTTTTGGGATTAATTATTTCAGTTATGTTATATGCAATAGGTGGTGGATTAATAGAAGTTTTAGTAAGTCCTATTGTGGAAGCTTGTCCAACGGAACATAAAGAATCTACAATGAGTTTACTACATTCTTTTTATTGTTGGGGATATGTTGGTGTTGTGGCTATTTCAACACTTTATTTTGTAACTTTTGGAATTCATAATTGGAGATACCTAGCATATGTTTGGGCAGTGATTCCACTTATAAATGTTTTATTATTTAGTAAGGTTCCAATACCTATGTTGGTTGAGAATGGTAAAGGATTATCAGCTAGGGAATTATGTAAGATACGTGTGTTTTGGATATTAGTAGTTTTAATGATATGCTCAGGGGCATCAGAACATGGAATGGGACAGTGGGCATCTGCTTTTGCAGAATCAGGATTAAAAGTATCAAAAACAATGGGGGATTTACTTGGTCCATGTTTTTTTGCAATTATGATGGGAAGTTCAAGAGTTATTTACGCTAAGATTGGTAGAAAAATAGAATTAAAGAAATTTATGATTTATTGTGCAGTATTATGTGTGTTTAGTTATTTGCTTGCAGTATTTTCACCTATACCATTACTTGCATTATTTGGATGTGGATTATGTGGATTTTCTGTAGGAATATTTTGGCCAGGAACCTTTAGTATAGCAACAGAAAATTGTCCTAATGGTGGAACAGTAATGTTTGCGTTACTTGCATTAGCTGGTGATTTAGGATGCGGTTTTGGTCCAACAGTTGTAGGAAAAGTTGCACAGCGGTTTGGGGATAAATTAGATATAGGCTTGTTAGCTGCAATTATATTTCCAATTGTATTAATTATTGGAATTATAAATATATATCATTATAACAAAAGAATAAAGTAAAATTTTTGTTGATTTTATTTGAATTTACTATATAATGGAAAATATAGGTTTATAAAATTCTATATTGATTTCTATTAAACATGTTTCAGTGTATAATAGAAATTATTTGTTAGAAAAAATTTAGGGTTTAAGGGAAGATATAGTATGGAAACCGTTAAGATTTATAATGCAGGTGATAGTTTAGAAGCTAATAGAATAGTTGAAATATTGAAAGAAAATGATATTTCTGCCTATACAATGGAATCAGGTTCGGGTTCATATTTAGTTATATAACAAGGGATTTGATAAAGATATAGATGAAGATGAAAACTATAAGGTTCCTTGGTTTAGAAATAGAGTTATTGTAGCAAGGATAATTATACTTGGTACAGTGACATTTGGAGTGTTATGGTTTATATTGTCTAACATGTATAATTAAAAAATATATAGTATCTAGGAATGGAGGTAATTATGGATATTATTGAGACTTTAACAAAAAAAGGACAGGAATTAGCAGATAAGGCAAAAGAGATATATGATGTGAATAAGATAAATATGATGATTCATAATGAAGAAAAGCAAATGAATCGCAGATATATAGCTTTAGCTAAAAAGTATTTAAAGAAGTATGAGGATGATATTGATCCTGAATTTATAGATGATGTTGAGAGTATTCAAGAACATAAAGAAAACATTGATGATTACAAGCTTCAAAGAGCAGTAGTAAGGGGAGATAGAATATGTACTTGTGGAAAACCAGTAGATATTGACTCTGGATATTGCCAAAGCTGTGGAAGAAAATTGTAATCAATATTTGAGTGCAATTTATACTTAGAATGAATTTACACGCGGGCAGAATAGTATGCTCGCGTTTGCTTTATGTAAATCTATTTGACGATAAGCTACATCGAAATGAAATGAAGTGAAATCAGGATGAGCTTTGAAAAATTACAATAATTTAAATTGTTGGAGGAAGGGTATATGAATATTGCACATTTAAAATATGTCGTTGAAATTGCTAATACTAATTCAATAAGTAAGGCAGCTGAAAATTTGTATATGAATCAGCCTAATTTAAGTAGAGCGATAAAAAGTTTAGAGAAAGAGATAGGAATTGAGATATTCATTAGATCTTCTAAGGGAATTAGGATAACCACTGAAGGAGAAGAATTTATACAATATGCAAGAAAAATTGTTAATCAGGTTAATGATTTAGAAGCTATGTATACTACTAAAAAAAATATACAGAAATTATCAGTATGTGTACCTAGGGCAAGTTATATGTCAGATGCAATATCAGCATTTGCAAAGCATATTAAACTTACTGAGCCTGCAGACATATATTATAGAGAAACCAATTCTATGCGTGCTATTAATGAAGTGGTTTTGGAAAACTATAATATGGGGATTATCCGTTACCAGGATACATATGAAAAAGACTTTAAAAGATTATTTAATGAAAAGCGATTAGAATCACATGTTATTAATGAATTTAGTTATACTTTAGTTATGTCAAGGACGCATCCTTTAGCCAATAAAGATATAATTAAGGCAGAAGAGTTAACTGATTATATTGAAATAGCTCACGCGGACCCATACGTTCCTAATATGCCATTGATTGATATAAAAAAAACAATGGTTCCAGTAGATATGGATAAGAGAATTTATGTTTATGAGAGAGCAAGTCAATATGATTTGTTACAGAATGTAGAGGGTGCATTTATGTGGATGTCACCAGTTTCAGATGAATATTTAGCTAAATATAATTTGATTCAGAGACGATGTAATTTTAATGACAAGATATATAAAGATGTGGTTATTTTAAAAAAAGGATATAATTTAACTGTTTTGGAAAAATTATTTCTTGAAGAAGTGGCAAGAATAAAGAATATATGATTTGTCGCAACTGCACAATGGTGTGCAAAGGGTCGCAAGTTCCTCATGATTGAGGGAAACAGGCAGCTCCAGCAGACTTGTCCGCTTTGTTCTAGTTTGTTATATGTAAAAAAAATATATAAAATAACATATGATATATCATAAATGATATAAAAGCTATATAATATTTACATTTTACTAATTAAATAAACTTCGTTAAAATATTAACGAGTTTAAGGTTAACTGATTTGGTAGTTTAGTCAGTTGACAATATATAAATTTTTAAAGGGAAATTAAATTAAAAAGGAGCATATTATATGGGAAATCAAAATATTTATCCAATTGTAGATAGTGTGGAAAAGTTAGAAGAAGCACTAGCTCGTGTTAGAGAAGCACAAAAAATATTTGCAACTTATACTCAAGAGCAAGTAGATAAAATATTTTTAGCAGCAGCGTCAGCAGCTAATAAGGAAAGAATACCTCTTGCTAAAATGGCAGTTGAAGAAACTGGTATGGGTATAGTAGAAGATAAGGTTATTAAGAATCATTATGCAGCAGAATATATTTATAATGCATATAAAAACACAAAGACTTGTGGTGTTATTGAAGAAGATAAAGCTTATGGAATTACTAAGATTGCTGAACCAATTGGTGTAGTTGCAGCAGTTATACCTACAACTAATCCAACTTCAACAGCTATCTTTAAGACACTTATTTCTTTGAAGACTCGTAATGGTATCATTATAAGTCCTCACCCAAGAGCAAAAGAGTCTACAATAGCAGCAGCTAAGGTTGTATTAGAGGCAGCTGTTAAGGCAGGAGCTCCAGAAGGAATAATTGGATGGATAGATATTCCATCATTGGAAATGACAAATACTATTATGAAAGAAGCAGATATTATACTTGCAACTGGTGGTCCTGGAATGGTTAAGGCTGCTTATTCATCAGGAAAGCCAGCACTTGGTGTTGGTGCAGGTAATACACCAGCAATTATAGATAATTCAGCAGATATATTGTTAGCTGTTAACTCAATCATACATTCAAAAACATTTGATAATGGTATGATTTGTGCATCAGAGCAATCAGTAATTATCTTAAAAGATATTTATAATAAAGTTAAAAAAGAATTTGTTGATAGAGGATGCTATGTTCTTAGTGCAGATGAGACTGAAAAGGTTAGAAAGACTATCATAATTAATGGTGCATTAAATGCTAAGATAGTTGGGCAATCTGCTCATACAATTGCTAAATTAGCTGGAATTGATGTTCCAGAGACAACTAAGATTCTTATTGGTGAAGTTGATAGTGTAGATCTTTCAGAAGAGTTCGCTCATGAGAAACTTTCTCCAGTACTTGCTATGTATAAAGCAAAAGATTTTGAAGACGCTTTATCAAAGGCAGAACAATTAGTAGCAGATGGTGGATATGGACATACTTCATCATTATATGTAAATGCAACTATTGAAAAAGAAAAAATTGCTGAATTTGGTGCAAGAATGAAAACTTGTCGTATATTAATTAATACTCCATCTTCTCAAGGTGGTATAGGTGATTTATATAACTTTAAGTTAGCTCCATCACTAACACTTGGTTGTGGTTCTTGGGGTGGAAACTCTGTTTCAGAAAATGTTGGAGTTAAGCACTTAATTAATATTAAAACAGTAGCCGAGAGGAGAGAAAACATGCTTTGGTTTAGAGCACCTGAAAAGGTATATATGAAGAAAGGATGTTTACCAGTAGCATTATCTGAATTAAAAGATGTTATGGGTAAAAAGAAAGCTTTCGTAGTAACAGATAATTTCTTATATAAGAATGGATATACAAAACCAATTACAGATAAATTAGATGAGATGGGTATTCAACATACAACATTCTATAATGTTGAGCCAGACCCAACATTAGCTTGTGCAAAAGAAGGTGCAGCTCTTATGACATCATTTGAACCAGATGTTATTATTGCACTTGGTGGTGGATCAGCAATGGATGCTGCTAAGATTATGTGGGTTATGTATGAACATCCAGAGGCAGACTTTATGGATATGGCTATGCGTTTCGTTGATATACGTAAGCGTATATATACATTCCCTAAGATGGGTGAAAAAGCATACTTTATAGCTGTTCCTACTTCAGCAGGTACAGGTTCAGAAGTTACGCCTTTTGCAGTTATTACTGATGAAAAATCAGGAGTAAAATATCCTCTTGCTGATTATGAATTATTGCCAGATATGTCTATTATAGATGCAGATATGCATATGACTGCTCCTAAGGGACTTACAGCTGCATCAGGTATTGATGCCGTAACTCATGCTCTTGAGGCATATGCAGCAATGTTAGCTACAGATTATACTGATGGTTTAGCATTACGTTCATTAAAGATGATATTTGAATATTTACCACGTGCTTACGATAATGGTTTAACTGATGTTGAAGCTCGTGAGAAAATGGCTAATGCAGCGACTATGGCAGGTATGGCATTTGCAAATGCATTCCTAGGTGTATGTCACTCAATGGCACATAAATTAGGAGCATTCCATCATTTACCACATGGTGTTGCTAATGCATTAATGATTGATGAAGTTCTTAGATTTAATGCTAGTGAAACACCAGCTAAGATGGGTACTTTCTCACAATACGATCATCCACATACTTTAGCTCGTTATGCTGAGGTTGCTGATTATCTTGGACTTGGTGGAAAGACTGATGAAGAGAAACTTGAAAACCTAATTAAAGCAATTGATGAGTTAAAAGAAAGAGTTGGAATTAAGAAAACTATTAAAGAATATGGTATCGATGAGAAGGATTTCCTTGATAGATTAGATGATATGGTAGAGCAAGCATTTGATGATCAATGTACAGGAGCAAATCCTCGTTATCCATTGATGAGTGAAATTAAACAAATGTATTTGAATGCTTATTATGGTAAATAGATAGTTAGAATAAATTATTATAAATTATTATAAATGTTAACTAATATTTCGATATAGTTATAGGAATGATTGTAATTTGGATGGAGTTGTTGATAGATATTATTTGATGTAAGTTAAAGAATATCTTGAGCTTCAATCCATATACAATAAAATTCATATTTAGGAGGAAATAGTTATGAATTTGAATAATATAATAGCACAAAGAACTAAAAAGACAATTTATCGTGACGGAGATAGAGCTATAAAAGTTTTTGATTCAGATTTTTCAAAATCGGATGTATTAAATGAAGCTTTAAATCAATCTCGTATAGAGGGAATCGGTTTAGACATTCCTAGAGTGTTAGAGGTAACAACAGTTGATGGTAAGTGGGCTATAGTTTCTGATTTCATTGAAGGAAAGACTTTAGCACAGTTGATGGAAGAAAATCCAGATAAATATGAAGAGTATCTTGATATGTTTATTGATTTACAGATAAAGGTTCATGCTTGTAAATCACCATTATTGAACAAGTTAAGAGATAAGATGAGGACTAAGATTATGCAAGCAGATATTGATGCTACTACGCGTTATGATTTGCATACTAGATTAGAGTCTCATGGTATTAATAATCAAGTTTGTCATGGAGATTTTAATCCAAGTAATATTATTGTTACTGATGACGGTAAGTTATATATTTTAGACTGGTCACATGTTACACAGGGTAATGCTTCAGCTGACGTTGCGAGAACTTATTTATTATTCTGTCTACAAGATGGAGATTCTAAATGTGCAGATGAGTATATGAAGAAATTCTGTAAGAAGGTTAATATTCCTGTTCAAAATGTTCAGAAGTGGCTACCTATTGTTGCAGCATCTCAATCAGTTAAAGGTAATCCAGATGAAAGAAAATTCCTTTTATCTTGGGTAGATGTTGTGGATTATCAATAAAATTTCTATTTTTTTTAAATATTTGGGCTGGCAATTTTATTGCCAGCCTTTTTGGATTTTAAAATATAAATATTCAAATCGTCACTCATAACACGAAAATGAAAATCGTCCCTAGAACAGAAAAACCAAGTATACAAATTTATATTTACATTTTGGGGAGGGGGAGGGTATAATGGAGGAAGGTGAGGGAAGATAGTTGGTAGAAAGGAAAGTGCTATGGTAGATATAGATAGTTTTTCTTCTGATGTAGATGGTATGTATATGTATGTTAAAGAACATGCAGAACAAAATGGTATGGAGCAGACTGTAAAAGTGTTGGATTATGCAAGTAATGCACATAAAGGTCAATATAGAAAAGGCGAGGGAAAAGTCCCATATATTGCACATCCATTAGCAGTAAGTTGTCATGCTATTTCATTAGGATTTGATGATGATAATTTAATATCTACAGCTTTATTACATGATGTATGTGAAGATTGTGGTATATCGGTGGATAATTTGCCTGTAAATGATGATACAAGAGAAGCAGTTAGGACACTCACTAAATCGTCATTAGTTAAAGAAGGTTCGTATGAAGCAATAGAGTATTATAATAGAATAAAAGAAAATAAAATTGCAATTATAGTTAAGATATTAGATAGATGCAATAATATTTCTAGTATGGCTACTGCTTTTTCAAATAAGAAGATGAAGAATTATTTACATAGAACGAAAAAATATGTATATCCTTTATTTGATAGGGCTGAGAAAATGTATCCAAATTGTTTAGATAAATTCTTTATAATTAAATATCATATAACTAGTGTTGTCACGACTGTTGAAAAAATATTGGAAGCAAACGGTGATAAGGAGCAACCTAGAGCTTAAGTATTTTTTCTAATATAGGAATACTAGATATTACAAAATCATAGACTAAATGTAATAACAATGTTATTAGGATTTAACATTAAAGGTGAGGATTTACAAAGTATTCAATCATTAGATAAAAGTGGTTATTCAGTAACACAAAATCAAACTATTCAACCTAGATTGAATCTTACAACTACACAGAATACAACACTTACAAAAGAAGGTTTAAAGAAGAAGGTTTATTGTCAAGTTACTGAGCCATCATATGTAAATGGAGAAGAAAATTTATTAAAATGGAATAAGGAAATAAAACAGTTTGAATTAACATTAACAAATACTAAAATAATAGATGGTATGTCAGCTAATGCAACTGTTAAGACAGAGGCGAAACCAGTTGAGGTTAAGCCTATAGCCACACAAAAGCCTGAGGCAGTAAAACCACAGACGCCAGAGGTTAAGAAAGATGAAACTGTAAAGGTTGAAGAGAAGAATGTATATCTAATTCAAATAACGATAAGGATATGCATTCTTTTTGTAATGTAATAGGAAAACAGATTTAGTACTTTTAGGCAAAGCAACGAAGCGAGAGCGTCAACGAAAATTTTGATTGAGAATAAATTGCAATTCTTGGAAAAATATGGTATTATTTTTAATGTTATAATCTGGTAACAATTAGGTGTTAGGTTAGGAGAAATAGATGGATAGTATTATTACAATTAGTAGACAATATGGTAGTGGCGGTAAGGAAATTGGACGAATACTTGCTCAAAGATTAAGAATACCTTTTTATGATAAAGATATTATTGCAAATTTAGCTAAGAAAACCCCCTTTCAGAATAATATTTTTAACAAGGAAGAGGGAATGATGGCTAATAGTTTAATTTATGCTATCGCTATGGGGATGAATTCATATAATTTTAGAGAATTTAGTGGAAGTGCAATGTCTATTGAGGATCAAACTTATATGAATCAATGTGCGGTTATTCGCAAAATAGCTAAGGAAGGACCTTGCATTATCGTTGGAAGGTGTGCAGATTATATATTAGAACAGGAAAACATTATAAAGCTTTATATATGGTCGTCTATAGAAAGTAGAATACATAGAGCTAAGGAAGTTTATGGTGAAAGTCATAATAAAGCACAAGAAAATATTCTTAGAATAGATAAAAAAAGAAGCGCTTATTATAGATATCATTCTGGACAAAGATGGGGAAACGTTAGTAATTATGATATGGTTTTACGAAGTGATTTATTTGGAATAGAGGGAACTGTAGATATCTTAGAAAACATAATTAATATGAAAAATGATGAATGTATAGAGGATGAAGCTTATGTTAAAGAAATTTTATAATTCAAAATATACTCAAATTGGAATATATGTTGTGATTGTGGCTGCTATAGTTATAACAACTAATGCATTTATAGACAATGTACCATATTTCTTTGGAGTAGTATGGCAAAAGATTAGTTGGGTTTTAACGCATGCAAAGCCAATTATAATAGCTATTGCATTGGCATATTTGTTGGATCCATTGGTGGATTTTTTTGAAGGACTATATTCAAAAGTAAAATTTTTAAAGAACAGAAAAAAATCAAATAGACCTTTAGCTGTAGTTACAGTACTAATTATATTAATTACAGCAATTTCAATTGTGATTTCATTATTAGTATTTAGTATTACAGAT
This sequence comes from uncultured Lachnospiraceae bacterium, assembly GCA_934432595.1. GTDB lineage: Bacteria > Bacillota > Clostridia > Lachnospirales > Lachnospiraceae > SIG301. Next base: position 106,839 of record CAKRYR010000004.1, read on the forward strand.
AATATAAAGATTGCTAACTTTGATGATTTATTTGTTATTGTTAATCAGTATCGAGATACTGTAAATAACCTTTATGACAAGATAATGAATGCTTTAGCAAAGGCTAATATTGAGTCAGCAGGAATTGAGGAATATATTAAAGAAGCTGCAATGTTTATAGTTAAGAAGTTAAGTTCAGGAGCACAAAGAACAATTCTTTATATTTCTAATATATCATCATTTGTTACAACATTAGTAGTTTCATTTGTTATCACTGTTTATTTATTAATAGATGGTAAACGAGTAATAGGATATATTAGTAAAGTGTGTAAAGCATTATTAAATGAAAGACAAAATAAAAAGCTTAGAGTTTTTGTAAATGACGTGGATACTGTTTTTTCAGGATATATTAGAGGTCAATTTGCAGATGCATTTGTAATGATGATAATGGTTGGTATAGGATTATCGATAATAGGGGTGGAATTTGCTGTTATTATAGCTATTTTAACAGGTATAGGAAATCTTATCCCATATGTAGGACCATTTATTGCTTATGGTGGAGTAATTATCTCAAGTTTGATTGCAGGAGATATGAAGACTTTTATTATTGCAATGATATTTTTATTAGTAATTCAAGCAGTAGATGGTAATGTAATTGGTCCAAAGTTATTAAGTAATAGTATAGAAGTACATCCATTGTTGGTTATAATTTTTATTTTATTTGGTAGTGCTATAGGTGGAGTACTTGGTATGTTATTAGCAGTACCTGTTGGAGCTTTAATAAAGGTGTTGTTTGTTAGATTTATTGATAAGAAACTTAAAGAAAAAGGATTCGAGGAAGACGTAGTTAGTGAAGAAAAAGAAAAAAAAAAGAAAAAGTAGTTGCAAGTAAATAAGATAGTATGGAGGCAAGTTATGAAATTTACAAAAATGCATGGTTGTGGAAATGATTATATATATGTAGATTGTACAAAGAAAGATATAGAGAATGCAGGAGAGATATCTGAAAAACTTAGTACAAGAAGATTTAGTGTAGGTTCTGATGGACTTATTTGTATTAGAAATTCTGAGATAGCAGATTTTAAAATGAGTATGTTTAATGCAGATGGTTCAGAAGGAAAAATGTGTGGAAATGGTATACGTTGTGTAGGTAAGTATGTATATGATAATGGATTAACAGATAAAGAGGTTATTACTGTTGAAACTTTGTCAGGAATAAAGACACTTGAACTTACAGTAGTTGACGGAAAGGTTGAGTTAGTTAGGGTTGATATGGGGGCACCGATTATTAATGCTAAGGATGTACCTGCAATATCACCTAGTGGAAGTGATAAGATAATTGATGAAAAGATAATTGTAGACGGTAAAGAATATAATGTAACTTGTGTTTCTATGGGAAATCCACATTGTATAACATTTGTAGATGATACTAAAAGTTTAGATCTTGAAAAAATTGGACCAGGATTTGAGTTCCATAATATGTTCCCAGATAGAGTTAATACAGAGTTTATTCAGATAATATCTAGAAATGAAATAAATATGAGAGTGTGGGAGAGAGGCTCTGGCGAAACTCTTGCATGTGGAACAGGTGCTTGCGCAAGTGTAGTAGCATGTGTTTTAAATGGATTAACTGAAGATGAAGTTAAAGTTAACCTTGTTGGAGGAGAACTATATATAAAATATGATAGGAATGAAAATACAGTATATCTTAAAGGACCAGCTACTACAGTATATAAAGGGGAAGTAGATATATAAGATGACAGTGTCAAAATGTAATTATAATAATTAATAAAAATAGTAATGATTTATAATCTTTTTGCAAACTATATGGTAACAATATGGTTTGTAAAGGGATATTTTTTGTCAGTTTGACATCATAATATTGTTATGTTAATATAACTTCCGTTGAAAATTTTGAGGATATATTAGTATTTAACATGGAGGTTAGTATAAAAATGAGGGTTGGTATAAAAGGAAGAGTTAAAAAAATAATTGTTTGCGTGGTTATAATATGTTTGTTAGCAGCAGTAGGCGTAGGAGTTGCGTTAGGGTTTGGTAAAGAAAAGGAGAAAATTACTGTTTATTTATGGAGTACAACACTTATGGAGAAATATGCACCATATATTCAGTCTCAGGTGCCTGAGGCAGATATTGTATTTGTTGTAGGAAATAATGACTTGAATTTCTATGAATTCTTAGATGATAATTGTAAGTTACCAGATATCATGACTAATAGACGATTTTCTGTATATGATTCAAAAGATTTAAAAGATAGTTTAATGGATTTATCAAAGACAGAAGAAGCAGCATCATATTATGATACATATTTAGATTGCTATAAAAATGGTGATGATAGTATAAATTGGCTTCCTCTTTGTGGAGAAGTAGATGGAATAGTTGCAAATAAGGCATTATTTGATAAGTATGATATACCATTACCTACTGATTATGAAAGTTTTGTAGATGCTTGTAAGGAATTTGAAAATCATGGAATTAGAGGTTTTGTAAGTGACTTTGTGTATGATTATACATGTCTAGAACTTTTACAGGGGATATCTATACCAGAACTAACTTCATTAGATGGTAAGAAATGGCGTAATAAGTATGAAAATCCTACTAATGGTTATTCAGAATTGGATAAGGAAGTATGGTCAGGCGTATTCGAACGTATGGAAAATTTTATAAAGGATACTAATTTAAAACCAGAAGATGTAGAAATTGAATATGATCAAGTGCATAAGATGTTTAGTGATGAAAAGGTTGCTATGATACGTGAGATAGGGTCAGAATGCTTGGATAATGGAAATAATAACATGAAGAATACTGTGATGCTTCCTTACTTTGGCTCGGATAATCAAAACTGGTTATTAACTTATCCATCATTTCATGTTGCACTTAATAAAGATTTAGAAAAAAATGAGAAGAGAGAAAAGATAGCAAAAAAAATTCTAAGTGTTATGATATCTGAAGAAGGACAAAAATATTTAGCTCAGAGAAAAGATGTTGTATCATATACGAAGAATGTACATCTTGAATTAGACGAAGGACTCTCAAATCTAAAAACATCAATTAAGTCTAATTATTTATATGTAAGATTGGCATCAGAGGATTTCTTTACAGTTTCTAAGGATGTTGTTCACAATATGATTAAGAGAGAGTATTCTGCAAAGAAGGCATATAAAGAATTTGATAAAATGTTACGTAATCATAATGAAGTTAAAGAAGAGAATATAGTTAGATTTGATAAATCATATGATTATAATTTTAAGAAAAAAGGTGGAAATGAAGCGGCTTCTGTTATGGCAAACTCTTTAAGAAAAAAATATGGCACTGATATTTTAATTTCACCAAGTTATAATTTTACCAGTCCTATATTTAATAATAGTTATAGTGAGAAAATGCTTGGATATATGATTATGCCAAATTCATGCTTATCCTATACAAAAGAGATGACAGGAAAGGACATTGTAAAATTATTAGAGATATCTATTGAGGATAAGAATATGCAAATTACAACATTTAATACTTCTTCATTACCGATAATTAGTGGGGCGTCAATGATTGTTAAAGAAGAGGATAATAAACTAAAACTGGATAAAGTTTTAGTTAATGATGAAGCTATTGATTATAATGCAAAATATAAAGTAACATATTTAAATTCAGCAGTATATTGTGAAAAAATTGCTAAGAAAATTTATCCTAAAAAGGGTATTGAAGCATTTGATTCAAATTTAAAGTTTGTAAAAGATGATTGGATAGAATATATAAAAGGGGGTAATTCTTTATGTAAACCAACGGATTATATTAGTGTTAAGTAAAAGAAGTTATATGTTTTGCTTATTTAATTGTACAAGGTATTGGTGTATTTTTGTAAAATAAATGGGCATGAGGATGAGGGTGAGTTATATGCTTAGAAAAAAGGATAAAATAGCGGTTTCTATTATAGTTATAGTGGTTGCTTGCATTACTATTTTTTATACAAAATTTGTGTCGAACATAATATTTAAGGAGAGCAGTAATCATTTACATGAATTATATGCTCAAATTAATATTGATATTCAAGAGTTAGCTCATAATAATTGGAAACTACTTAGAGATTGGGGAATATATATAGATCAATTTATAGATAAAAATGATGAGGAAAGTCTCAAAAAATATATAATTGCAAAGCAAGAGGAATGGGATTTTACTGACTTTTATTTTCTAGAAGAAAGTGGAAGATATAAAACTATATCTGGTAAAGAAGGATACCTAGAGTTAGGTATTCAATTAGAAGATTTGATGGTTAAAAAGGGAAATATTTGTATAGGAAATACTTGTGTAAAAGGATGTGAACTAGTTCTATTTGCAGTACCAGTTAAGCAAGATGAGTATGACGGAATGAAGTATAGTGCAATAGCAGTAAGTTATAATAGTTCAGACATAAATAATGTCACTGATGTTTCAGCATTTTCTGATAAAGCAGAGTGTTATGTAACTTATTTAGACGGAAGAATAGTTATGTCTAATATGCAAAAAAAGAATCGTTTTAATAATTATTTAGCTAGGCTAGAAGAAAAAGTTCATTTTAAAAAAGGTGAATTTGAAAAAATCGTTAAAGATATAGAAAATGGGAGAGAGGGAACAAAACAATATAGGTTAAATGGTGAAGAATATTATTTGATATATATGCCTGTTAAATTTCAAAAATACGTACTTATTGGAAGTGTGCCACAAGAAGTGGTAAATGAAAGCATGAGTATATTGCAATGGTCTACTGTAATTATGGTTTCAGGTATACTTCTTATTATAACGCTTGGAATAGCAATATATTATAGGCAGATTAATAAAAAGAAAATTAAAGATATGGATGTTGAAATTCAGTATAGGGAGCAATTATTTAGCTTACTTGAAGATAGTTCAACATATATATATGGAATGCTTTCGGCAACTGATTTTAAGACAGAATATATTAGTCCTAATATTGAAAGATTACTTGGTATACCAGTTGTAGATGTGATGCTAGGTATTGATGCCTTAAAGAAATCTCATGTGGATAAGATAAATATTGATTGGGAGGATATGAAAGAACTTAAGTCAGGAGAATGTATTCAAACAGAACGTAGAAGGGTAAATATAAGCACAGGTGAATATCGTTGGTATAAGGAAAAATTATATAGGGTTAGTATAGAAGGACATAGTAAATTTTTATTAGTTATGACAGATTGTACCGAGGATAAAAATCTAAGATTTCAGTTAGAACAAGCTTTGCATATAGCAAAGGTTGCTAATAAGTCAAAAAGTAATTTCCTATCAAATATGTCACATGATATTCGTACACCTATGAACGCAATAATTGGATTTGCGCAACTTATAGAAAAGAATATAAGTGATGGAGATAAGGTTAAGAATTATATAAGAAAAATATCTAATGCTAGTAAACATTTGTTAGGATTAATCAATGACATATTAGATATGAGTAAGATTGAAAGTGGAAATACTACTATAAATATTGAAGAATTCAGTGTAGAAGATATAGCTGAAGAAATAGATGATATGGTTCAGCCTTTAGTTAGAGCTAAAAAACAACAATTTAATATAGAATTGATAAATATTAATGGAGAGAAATATAAGGGGGACACAGTAAAGATAAAACAGATTTTAATTAATCTATTATCTAATGCAGTTAAGTATACGGGTGAGTGTGGTAATATTAGCTTTACAATTTATAAGTATGAACAAAAAGATAAAAAAAGATCCAAGCTTCATTTTATAGTAAAAGATGATGGAATCGGCATGAATAAGGATTATCTTAAGGAAATATTCAAACCATTTTCAAGAGAAACTAATAGTAGACTTAATAATCAGCAAGGAACTGGACTAGGTATGACAATCACTAGGGGCTTAGTTGATTTAATGGGAGGAAGTATTAGCGTAAAAAGTGAACAGGGAGAAGGTAGTACTTTCACTGTAGATTTGGAATTTGTCAATGTTGAGATGAAAGAAAGTGACGTGAAAGATTTTGGTGAAGGTACTATTGAAGAAGATATTAATGAAATAATAAATAATGTGCCAAATTGTGATAGAGATAACTTGGATAACGCAGATGGTATTTTAGATGATAAGACAGAAGATGAAATTAAGCTTAGTGATATGAGATTTCTTATAGCTGAGGATAATGAAATTAATGCAGAGATTATTAAAGAGTTACTTGCAATTGAAAATATAGAATGTGATTTGGCTGTTAATGGACAAGAGGTAGTGGAGATGTTTGAAGATTCTAAAGAAGGGTATTATCAAGTGATTTTGATGGATGTTCAGATGCCTATTATGCTTGGAACAGAGGTATCTAAAATAATCAGACAGAGTTCTCATCCACAGGCTAAGTCAATTAAAATTATAGCAATGACAGCAAATGCCTTTGAGGAGGATATAGAACGTTCATTGAATTCTGGAATGGATGCTCATTTATCAAAACCTGTTGATATTGAAACCGTCAAGAATACAGTGATATCTTTATTTAGTGGTAAGTAATGTATTCTGGTGACGAGCCCTGGTGGGGAGTGAACTACGAAATAAAAAAGAAGTTATATAATAACGGAGCTTGGTAAGGAAATATTGTTTAAAGAGTATAATAGGCTAAATCAATTAATATCAGATGGTGAAGAGTTAATAGGAAAACTAATGAAAAATACTTGAAAAGATATATATTAATGGTGTACAATAAGGCTTGTGGCAAAATTTGATTATTTTTTTAGAATGGAGAAGTTGAAATGGGAAAGATAAGAACAAGATATGCTCCAAGTCCAACAGGAAGAATGCATGTTGGTAATTTAAGAACAGCACTTTATGCTTATTTAATTGCAAAGCATGAAGGTGGAGATTTTCTATTGAGAATAGAAGATACAGATCAAGAGAGATATGTTGAAGGAGCAGTTGATATAATATATAGAACATTAGAAAAGACTGGATTAATTCATGATGAAGGACCGGATAAAGATGGTGGTTGTGGTCCATATGTACAAAGTGAACGTATGGCAAGTGGATTATATTTAGAATATGCTAAGAAACTTGTGGAAAAAGGTGAAGCATACTACTGTTTCTGTGACAAGGAAAGATTAGAAAGTCTAAAACAATCTGTTTCTGAAGATGGAACTGTTATTACACACTATGATAAACATTGCTTGAATTTATCAAAGGAAGAGATAGAAGAAAAACTAGCAAGTGGTATTCCTTATGTAATTAGACAGAATAATCCAACTGAAGGAACTACTACTTTTAATGATATTATTTTTGGAGATATTACTGTAGATAATTCAGAATTAGATGATATGATCCTAATAAAGTCTGATGGTTATCCTACATATAATTTTGCTAATGTTGTTGATGACCATTTAATGGGAATTACTCATGTAGTAAGAGGTAGTGAGTATTTATCATCATCACCTAAGTATAATCGTTTATATGAAGCTTTTGGTTGGGAAATACCTACTTATGTTCATTGCCCTATTATTACTAATGAAGAACATAAGAAATTAAGTAAGAGAAGCGGACATTCTTCATATGAAGATTTACTTGAACAAGGATTTGTATCTGAGGCAATAGTTAACTTTGTTGCTTTACTTGGATGGAGTCCAGAAGGTGAACAAGAGATATTCTCATTGGATGAGTTAATTAAAGAATTTGATTATAAGAGAATTAATAAATCACCAGCTGTATTTGATATGGTTAAGCTTAGATGGATGAACGGTGAATATATCAAGGCTATGGATAATGATAAGTTCTATGACATGGCTATGCCATATATAAAAGAAGTTGTTAAAGCTGATGTAGATTTAACAAAAATAGCTGATTTAATGAAGACAAGAATAGAGACATTCTTAGACATAGCAGAGAAGATAGACTTCTTTAATGAGTTACCAGAGTATGATGTTGCTATGTATACTCATAAGAAAATGAAGACTAATTCAGAGAATTCATTACAAGTATTAAAGGATGTACTTCCAAGATTTGAACAATTAGAGGATTATTCTTGTGCAAGTATTGAAGCTTTGCTTAAGGAATATATAGCAGAAAGAGAAATTAAGAACGGTATGGCATTATGGCCAGTTAGAACTGCTGTATCAGGTAAGCAGATGACTCCAGGTGGAGCTTATGAAATTATGGAAATATTGGGGAAAGAAGAATCATTAAGAAGGATTAGAGTTGGAATCGATATGTTAGAGAAGGCAGTTAATAATGCCTAAGAATGAAATATGAAATATAATGAAGCACAAAGACAAGCAATAGAACACAATAAAGGTCCTATGATGGTTCTTGCAGGTCCTGGCTCAGGTAAAACGACAGTTATAATTAACAGAACGAGAACGTTAATAGAGAAATATGGTGTGGATCCTAGAAGAATACTTGTTATTACATTTACAAAGGCAGCAGCTGAGGAGATGAAAGAGAGATTTCTTAAGTTGATGAATAATACTATAAAACAGGTAAACTTCGGGACATTTCATGCCATATTTTTTACCATTTTAAGATATGCTTATAATTTTAACTATTCTAATATAATAAAAACGGACGTAAAACAGAAATATATAAGAGAAATTGTGGCAAAATATGAGCTAGAGACTGATGATGAAAAAGAATTATTATCTAATATAGAGAGCGAGATAAGTCTTGTAAAAGGAGAGATGATGGATTTAAGTAAGTATTATTCATCATCTTGTCCTGCAGATAAATTTCGAAAAATATATAATGACTATAATGAAAGGCTAGAACAAAATAGGCTTATTGATTTTGATGATATGATAGTAAAATGCTATCAACTTTTTAAGAATTACCCTAATATTTTAAAACAATGGCAAGCGCAATACGATTATATATTAATTGATGAATTTCAAGATATTAATAGAATGCAGTATGATATTGTTAGGATGCTTGCTAAACCACAAGAGAATTTATTTATCGTAGGTGATGATGACCAGTCAATATATAGATTTCGTGGAGCAAAACCAGAAATAATGCTTAATTTTACTAAGGACTATCCTAATAGTAAGGTGTGTAACTTAGATATTAATTATCGTTCAACTAAGTGTATAGTTGATACAGGAAGTAAGATAATTAAAAATAATAAGAAGAGATATAAAAAGAATATTAGAACTACCAATGATAGAGGAGAAAATGTTAAGATAGTATTATTTGATACTGTTAAGGATGAGTGTGAAAGAATAGTTAAAAGTATTAGAAAATATGTTGATAAGGGAGTACCATATTCAGAAATAGCGGTTTTATACAGAACTAATTCCCAGCCTAGAGGAGTAGTAGAAAAATTAATGGAATATAATATGCCATTTATAATTAGAGATGGCTTGCCTAGTATATATAATCATTGGATTGCAGAGAATATGATAAGTTATATGACAGCTGCAAAGCAATGTTTTGGTGAAAGGGGTACTAGGCTTATTGATCGTGGAACATTTATGAAAATTGCTAATAAACCTAATAGGTACATAAGTAGGGCATACATGAATGATAAATATGTAGATTTTGAGTCATTGAAGTCCTATTATGAGGATAAGGATTGGATGGTAGATAGAATTGAACAATTAGAATTTGACTTGAAAAATATTGCCAGAATGAATCCTTTTTCAGTGGTTAATTATATTAGAAATGCTGTTGGTTATGATGAATATTTATCAGATTATGCTGTAAGTCATAAAATTAATATTGATGAGTTATTTGAAATATTAAATGAGTTTCAAGAAAGTTGTAAAGGATTAGATACTCTTGATGATTTATTTCAACATATTGAAAGTTATAACGAACAACTAAAAAAGAATATGAATAAGGCAAAAGAGACAAAAGATGCCATTACAATGACAACTTTCCATGGCTCTAAAGGACTTGAGTTTAAAGTAGTATATATAATAGATGCTAATGAAGAAATAACTCCTCATAAAAAGTCGGTTTTAGAGGCTGACATAGAAGAAGAGAGAAGAATGTTCTATGTGGCAGTAACTAGAGCAAAGACTAATCTAAATATATACTATGTTAAGGAACGATACGGTAAGGAGTTGCAACCTTCAAGATTCGTTGGAGAAATACTTGTAGATAAAGAAAAATTAAAAGAAGGTGTAATAATTAAACATAAAGTCTATGGCCAAGGCAAAATTCTTAAAGTTGATGATGAGAAGTTAACTGTTAAGTTTAGAAAAATAGAAATGAGTAAAGTTTTAGATTTAGATTATTGTATTGGAAATAGATTGATAGAAGTAGAGTAAAGGCTTCAAGTATTACAAATGAATTGTTGAGTCGTATGGGACAAAGATTAAATGTAGTATGTAGATAGAATTATAAAAAGTGATATTTCAATTTTAGAAATATCACTTTTTAATAATTAAGAAAGTTTTTCAAAAACCTGAAATTAAGCTTTGAATTGGATGAAAATTTAAAGAAAAAAATTATAGTCTAATTAATATCTAACTACTTCAAAACGTTGCATTTCGTATGCTTCATCCTTATTTATGCCAGCTTTTTTTAGTGCAATCTCTAATTGTTGTTTAGGAGAAGTAACAGTTTCAAGATTTGGTAATAATAATCCTCGTTTACTGTCTGTATTTACAATTACACCATATTTTTCAACATCTAGTTCATCAAGTGAATCAATTGGTTCTGGATCATTTAATATATCCACACTGTATGTTAAAAATGGAAGTTCATCAACTGTAATAGGTGTAAATCTTGGATCATTAATTCCTGCATTAATAGTATTGGTAATTATTTCGTGAGCTATACATCCAGTAGTAGGAGTAATAGTACCAATACACCCACGAACAGCACCATCTTTTTTAATTGTTACAAATACTGCAGCGTTATTTTCTAACATTTCCTCTGTGATAATGTCATTTAAATCAGTTAATGTTAAATATTTTTTTGTTGTAACGTATTTTTCAAGAGTAACACGTGCTAATTTAACATATGGATTTTCATTATCTTTACGTTTTTTTAGTTGTAATTGAACTTTGTTTTCAAGACGTCTGTCAAATTGTCTATCTGGATTAATGTGGCTATAGTCTGGTTTATAATTACAGAAAGCATAGCCTACACCTAATGTTCCTTCATATGAAATAAAATTAGTTTTAACATCTCTGCCATCAAGAGCACCAGCTAAAATATTGAAACAATTTAAACCACATTGTAATGAATTCTCTACAAAAGTAGGAGAGAATGTCATTAAGTCTATAAAATCACCTGATTTTAATATATCAGTAACAGCTTCATCAAATATAGGACCTTCGTGTCTATATCCATAAGGACCATCTTCCTTTAAGCAGTGTGATAAATCGCCACTTGCTACCAATACAGCTCTACGATTTAAATTTTCACAAGCCCTAGCTATACATTTACCAAATTTATAATGTACATAAGGAGATAAGTTAGATAATGACACACGTATTATTTTATAATCCTCTAGATATTTATTTATATAATATAGAGGTATAGTAGTTCCGTGGTCAAGGGAAGGATCTTTTTCTCCTAAACCACCTGCATTTATATCAGAAGTAACACAAACAGCAGATATTTGCTGAGCTAATTCTTTATCGTATTTAACATCAAATTGAAGTTCAGGTGTATTAAATTTAGACATATCACCATGAGCTTTATTGCCAGGTGAGATATGGAAGTAGTCTGCATACATTACTGAATGTGAAGTTACTATTATTATTGTGTCTGGGTTATCTCTTGCGATACTTTTGCCTATTTCATTATATGCATCTACTGTAGCTTGAACTTCTTTTTCACGACCATGTGCAATTTCTGGAATTGATACTGGTGGATGTGGTACGATATAACTATTGACTATACTCATTAATATTTACCTCCCTAGGTATTATTATTTATTATTATTGTTCACACTTTTTACAAAAAATTACAATTTACGAATTGCTATATAATTTTTCGGAAATATACTACAATACTAATATGGGAAATAAAACCTATTGATTATATTTTTGGGGGTTCTAGGGACGATTTCCATTTTTGGGTGGTTCTAGTGACGATTTGTATATTTATATTATTGGTGGGAATTCTAGTCACGATATCAAATTGATATAATTATTCATTTTAATACACGCTTTCGCTTCGTTGCTTTGCCTAATGGTACTAAGCTCACACGGCGATTGTATCTTGTGTTCGCTAAGTGCCAAGGCACGCAAATAGTATTAAAATGTATAATATATAATTTGATATCTGTTTACTAATGAGTCACTAATATAAATATTCAAATCTGTTTACTATAGCTGAAAATGAAAATCTGTGTACTACAATTTACAAAAAATATAAACTTTTTCGACTACTAAAGCTCCGCGAAAGATATAGTCTTTTTAGTAACTGTGATAGATAATATATTTTACAATTTAATTGTAATGTCAAATATAGAATCAAAATAATATAGTAATCTTTGTACTATTATAGTTATTTAAAATCGTCCCTAGAATAGAAAAACTAGACCTATGATTTTTTAGTTATGGAGTCTTTTATTTTTATTATGATTATAGAAAGTATTGGTGTAATTACTAGAGTAATTATTGAAAATAGAATCATAACTAGTCCATCCATTTCAATTAATTTATCTAGTTTGATAAGTTTTGCAAACGATGAATCAAATATAAGCATACAGAAGACGGTGTTTTGTAGTATCCAAAGTATAAGAGCAATTATATAATATTTTTTTCTTGAGATATTATATGTATTGTTTATTTCTTCATCGGTTCTTTTTATCATTTTATAGGTGTTATAAAAAATAATTATACATAGTATTATTATAAAGATAATTGTCGTTAGATTACTTCCATAATCAGCACTAAATAGAGTAGAATCAAATATTAAGTCTAATAGAATGCTTGATCCTATAATGTATGCCCATACTCCTAAGATTATTAAAGAAACTTTATAAGTCCATTTCATAAATGTATACACCCTCCTGTAATTTATATTTAATAACATAAATAATACATTTAATATCGTATAGATTTAAGTAATTATTACGTTAAAGTATATGTTAAATTTAATGTAATAACATTTCTAAAATAGATTTTCCATATAGTTGCTCAAATACATCAATTGCACCTTTTTGATATGGGGCAGAAGGATCACAATAAAATACATTGGTTCTCGTTACCGAAAGATAATAAAGAAAGGGTAGAAATAATGTTAAAGATGTTATATAATTATAGACTGTTGGTAATGGATAGAGATATAGTGAGCTTAGGATAGAGAAATGGGGATATATTGATGGATGCATATACAAGTTTTGCTCAGGTGTATGATTTATTTATGGACAATATACCATATGATGATTGGTGCAATTATTTGGCTGAATTATTAAATAAATATGGTGTAAATGAAGGATTAATACTTGAACTAGGTTGTGGTACGGGAAGTGTTACAAGAAGAATGGCTGCAAAGGGGTATAATATGATTGGTATTGATAATTCTGAGGATATGTTGGCAATTGCCAGAGACGTTTCCGAAGATGCCTCAGATAATATATTATATCTATTGCAAGATATGACAGAATTTGAACTATATGGGACAGTTAATGCTATAATTAGTATATGTGATTGTATGAATTATATATTAGCTGAAAATGAATTATTGAAGGTATTTAAACTAGCTAATAATTATCTTGAAAAAGATGGTATATTTATTTTTGATATGAATACAGAGTATAAATATAAGGAAATCTTAGATGATAATGTTATAGCAGAAAATAGAGATGAAGGAAGTTTTATTTGGGAAAATACCTATTATGAAGATGACAAAATTAATGAGTATAATCTTACATTATATATAAAGGATAATGAAGATAATAAATATAATAGATTTGAAGAAACACATTATCAAAAGGCTTATTCAGTTGAGAATGTTATTAGGTTAATTGAAGAAGCGGGGATGAAATTTATCAAAGTATATGATGCATTTACCTTTGAAGAACCTAATGAAAATAGCGAAAGAGTATATTTTGTAGCTAAGGAAGGGTTTCAAAAGAATAAAAAATATGTTTAGTATATAGGCGTATAAATATATAGAATAATAAGAAAGCAAAATTAATTATAATAAATAAAGATTAAATTATAGGAAGTTATTATATGGAGGAATATTATGAAAGATTATATAGTAAAGGCAACAGCAGCAGATAATCAAATTAGAGCATATGCTGCAACTACAAGAGAATTAGTGGAACGTGCTAGACAAATACATAATACTAGTCCAGTTGCTACAGCAGCACTAGGAAGATTACTTACAGCAGGTAGTATTATGGGAAGTATGCAAAAAGGCGAAAATGATTTATTAACACTTCAAATTCAATGTTCTGGTCCAATTCAAGGGTTAACTGTAACAGCAGATTCAAAAGCAAGAGTTAAAGGATATGTTGTGAATCCTAATGTTATGTTACCACCAAGTGATAAAGGTAAATTAGATGTAGGTAAGGCACTAGATTTAGGTGTTATGAGTGTTATTAAAGATATGGGATTAAAAGAACCATATGTAGGACAAACCCATTTAGTAAGTGGTGAGATAGCCGAAGATTTGACTTATTATTTTGCAACATCAGAACAAGTGCCTTCATCAGTTGCATTAGGTGTTCTTATGAATAAGGAAAATACAGTAAGACAAGCTGGAGGATTTATTATCCAACTTATGCCATATACAGATGATGCAATTATTGACAAATTAGAGAAAACTCTTAAGGAAATGAAACCTATAACACAATTATTAGATGCTAATATGACTCCTGAGATGCTCCTTGAAGAGGTTCTTGGTGAATTCGGTTTACAAATAAATGAAACAGTTCCAACAGAGTATTATTGTAATTGTTCAAAAGATAGAGTTCATAAGGCAATAAGCAGTATATCTAAGAAAGATATTCAAGAGATGATAGATGATAATAAACCAATAGAAGTTAATTGTCATTTCTGTGATAAAAAGTATATATTTGAAGTGGATGAACTTAAAAAGATGCTTTAATAAGTAAAATTAATAATATATATTAGAAAATATAATAAGTGATTACTTCCAAGATTTGTTAATTATATGTTATAATAATAGAGAGGATTACAAGAAAGAATTATTTGTAATCGTTTATAGAATTGTAAAAGGGTTTAAGAAATATTAGTTTTTTTTAAATCCTTTTGTTTTTTAGGAGGAATGCGTATGAAGAAGATGGTATGCGTATTAACCTTTTTATTTAGTTTTATAATGTGTGGAGTAACTTGTTATGGAGCTGAAATAGAGAAAGATATTCCAGTTAATGCAAAAACAGAAGTAATTATGGAGGGTGTAAAAGAAGGAGTTAGAGTTAAAGATAATGAAATAAAAGTTGAAATGGATGATGGAACAATTATTAAGGCAGAGGGAGAATTTGAGGATACAGTTCGCCTTATGGTAATGCCTATCAAGAAAAGCATGAAGAAAGAGTGGAATTGGCTTCAAAAGATAACAAAAAGAATTGGAGTTAATAAAAGTGCTTATGATATATTTTTTATTAATAGTAAAGGAGTAAGGGTTGATGCAGGTAAGGGAAGTCAGATATCAGTTATGTCTAGAGATAGACTAAAAGATATTAATGTATACTTTATTGGGTCTAATGGGGGACAGTCAAAACTAAAATCAAAGATTGAGGAATATGTTGTTAAATTTAAGATGGTTAGGAATGGATATTATACATTAGTTATAGCTAATGATAATAAGGCTGGATTTACAAAGAATGATAATTCAATAAAGGATATTACTAAAACTGAGGATGATAGAAGTAAAGAAGATGCTTTGGATGAAAATAGTAATAATAAACAGAAAGATGAAGCTGATAATAATAAACAGGAAGATGAAAATGGTAATTCAGATAAGAAGGTAGATGGTAAAAAGAATACAAGTAGTTCAAAAACTTCAAAGAGTGAAAAAAAAGGAATAGATATAGCTTATTTATTATTGATTTTAGGTGTATTTGTGGGGACGGTAATAATATTTATTATAATATTATTTAAGAAAAAGAAGGATGAAGAAGATAGTAAAAGTATAGAGTAATAAAAATATAATTGATAGGAGTCTATAACATGGGGTATGAATTAGATGCTAATAAATATAATTATAAGTGTTTAATGTTAAGTGTTTTAGCTATTGAATTAATATGGATAGCAACGGAAACAGGATTATTTGTAGTTGAAAAGATTATTATGAGAACGGCTGTTATTCCAATAACAATATTTTCTATGATTGTTATAATTGTACTTGCTCTTATGGGACTTAATCATAGGTGGGTTAAGTATGTTCTTATTACATCAGAAATATTTGCAATTCATATAATGGGAACTATGCTTACATATCACGTTGTTATTTTTTTCGGAATACCATTTCTTATGGCAGCTCATTATCAGAATAAGAAAATGGCAATATATACATTGATAACAAGTCTTATAGGAATGGTTTTTGTAATCGGTATAGGATATAGTTATGGTGTATGTGATTTGAATATGGTAGCTTTTACTAAGGACAGAATAGATACATATGGAGAGTTAGCGATAATACCAATTAATATTATAAGTGGAGCAACAAAATTAAAAGTTATGGCATATTTTTATTTTCCAAGAGCAGTATTGTTGGTATTATTTACTGTCATGACATTATCTATTGCAGAAAGTGGTAGAGTTATGCAACAGAAACAAACAGAAGCAGAATATGAAAGTACACATGATAAGATGACGGGAGTGTACAATAAAAATATGTATCTACGAATGATTAGTGAAAAGTGTCCTAAAATGAAAAAAATTGCAGTAGTTTTTTTTGATGTTAATGGATTAAAACAAATTAATGATAATTTAGGACATGAAAAAGGTGATTTACTTATAAAATTGGCTGCGAAAACATTATCTTATTTTAAATCTGATGATTTAAGTATATTTAGAATGGGTGGAGATGAGTTTGTGGCAATTATGGAGAATGGTACAGAAGAAAAGGTTGAAAAATTTCTAGCTAGTTGGAAGAAAATACTAGAGGCTATGAATAGTGAAATGTCAGAAATTAAATGCGAAATGGCTTCTGGTTATGCGTTAGGAGAGGGAAAAGATGTAGAAAAAATTGTAGAAATGGCTGATGAGGAGATGTATAAGAATAAGATTGCAATGAAAGGATTTGCTAGATAGTGATGGTTAGTAAAATATGTAACTGTTATGGTAGTTAATCTTTAAAATATTAATGTATAAGTTTTTTGATTTAATACACAATACTATTAAAGGGATTGATAAGGAGGAATTTACTTATGGCAAAAAGTATTACAGCACCAGAACAAGTAAGAAAAATTGAGGGTTATGAATTAGTTAGTAGTGAAGTATTAGATGAAATCAAAAGTGTTGGCTTAGTATATAAGCATGTAAAATCAGGCGCAAGGGTAGTTGTTGTGTCTAATGATGATGAAAATAAAGTTTTTTCAATAGGTTTTAGAACACCTCCAACGGATTCGACAGGTGTTGCACATATTATTGAGCATTCAGTATTATGTGGTTCTAAAAAATATCCACCAAAAGATCCTTTTATTGAACTAGCAAAGGGCTCTTTAAATACATTTTTAAATGCGATAACTTATCCAGATAAAACAATTTATCCAATTGCAAGTTGTAATGATAAGGATTATCAGAATTTAATGAATGTATATCTTGATGCAGTATTTTATCCAAACATTTATAAAAATGAGAAGATTTTTAAACAAGAAGGATGGCACTATGAATTAGATTCTGAAGATGGAGAGGTTATATATAATGGCGTTGTATATAACGAAATGAAGGGAGCATTTTCATCACCAAAACAAGTAGTTTTTAGAACGGTTCAGAATTCATTATTCCCAAATACTTCTTATAGTACAGAATCAGGCGGAGACCCTGAATGTATTCCAGATCTTACTTATGAAGACTTTTTAGCTTTTCATGGTAAGTTTTATCATCCTGCAAATAGTTATATATATTTATATGGAGATATGGATATAGAAGAAAAGCTAGATTTTATTGCAAATGAATATTTAAATGATTTTGATAGAATAGAAGTTGACTCTGAGATTAAATATCAAGAACCATTTAAAGAAATGAGAGAAATGATTAAATATTATCCAATTCCAGAGGAAGAAGATACTAAAGATAAAGCGTTTTTAGCTTATAATATGTCTATTGGAACTTCTTTAGATAAAGAACTTTGCTTTGCATTTGAAGTATTAGATTATGTTTTACTAGGAACTTCAGGAGCACCAGTAAAGCAAGCAATATTAGATGCAGGTCTTGCGAAAGATGTATTCGGTGGATATGATTCGGATTTGTATCAGCCATTTTTCTCTATTATAGGAAAAGATGCTAATTATGAAGATAAAGACAAATATATTAAGGTTGTTAGGGAAGCTTTGGAAAAGGTAGTTAAAGAAGGAGTAGATAAGAAAGCTTTAAAAGCAGCAATTAATAGATATGAGTTTAAACATAGAGAGGCTGATTTTGATGGTTATCCTAAAGGACTTATCTATGGTTTAGATATGTTTGATAGTTGGTTGTATGATGATAATCAACCTTTTATGAGAATGAGTTTAAATGAAACATATGCATTCTTGAAGGAAAAGATTGATACAAATTATTATGAAGAATTAATTCAAAAGTATATGTTAGATAATACTTATGCAAGCTTTGTTGGAGTATTACCAAAGGCAGGATTGGGTAAGGAATTAGAAGAGAAAACAGCAGAAAAATTGGCAAAATATAAAGAAACTTTATCAGAAGATGAGATAAAACAGTTAATTGAGGATACGAAAGCTCTTAAGAAATTCCAAGAGGAACCTTCAACAGAAGAAGAGCTAAAAACAATTCCTATGTTAACTATAGGTGATATTAAGAAAGAGGCATATCATATTAATAATCAGATACGTAAGGTAGATGATGTTACAGTTGTTTATCATGATGTATTTACTAATGGAATAGTGTATTTTGATTTCTTGTTTGATTTGGATAAAGTACCAAAAACTTTATCACCATATATTGGATTGTATGCTATTGCTTTAGGATATTTTAATACGGAGAATTATTCTTATTCTCAATTGGATAATGAGATTAATATGGTAACTGGTGGAATGGAATTTCGACCTATGAATTATTCTATTGAATACGAGGATAAGAGTAGAGGTTCTAAGACATTTATGAAGGTTAGTGTAAGAACTTTATGCGAAAATATGGATAAAACTCTTGAACTTATAAAAGAGATTCTATTTAAAACTAATTACGGAGATAGTAAGAGATTAAAAGAAGTTCTGCAAGAAACATCGTCTAGAACCAATATGAAAATAACTGCTTCTGGACATATTGCAGCAGCTAAGAGAGCTTTATCTTATATTTCTCAATGTGGAATGTTTAATGAGTTAACAGGAGGAATAGGTTATTATGAATTCCTTAAGGATATTGAGGATAATTTTGAAGAAAAGAGCACTATTGTAAGTGAAGTATTTAACAGGCTTACAGAGATGATTTTTGCCAAAGAGAATCTAATGATTAATTTTACTTCTGATGAAAATGAGTATAAAGAAGCAGAGGGAAAATTAAAGGATTTTGTAGATTCAATACCTGAAAAGGCAATAGTTAATAACGAGGTATTTAATGGATTTGATATTATGGCAGAGACTGATTTTGCAACTACTGGTAGATTTAAGCTATCTAATAAAAATGAAGGTTATAAGACAGCTGGTAAGATTCAATATGTTGCAAGAGCAGGTAATTTTGTTAAGAAGGGACTTGAATTTAAGGGAACTCTTAATATACTTAAGGTTATTCTTAATTATGATTATCTTTGGACAAATGTTAGAGTTAAGGGTGGAGCTTATGGAGCATCTTGTAGTTTCTTAAGAGATGGTGCGGCTTTCTTTACTTCTTATAGAGATCCTAAACTTAAGGAGACTATTGATGTGTATGAGAAGGTTGTAGAGTATATTGAGAATTTTGATGCTGATGAGAGGGAAATGACTAAGTATATTATTGGTACTATTAGCTCGTTGGATACGCCACTTAGTCCATATGCTCAGGGACAACGTGATTTTTCAGCTTATTTTACAGGGCTTACACAGGAGGAGATTCAGAAGGAGAGAGATGAAATTCTTAGTGCTAAGCCAGAGGATATTAGGAAACTTGCAGATATAGCTAAGGCTACTATTGAGGATAATAATCTTTGTGTTATTGGTAATGAAGGATTAATCGAGAAGAATGCTTCATTATTCAAGGAGATTAAGAATTTAGAGTAGTATGGTGTTATAGTGTGGTGTTCTAGTATAGGTTGGTGAAGGCTTTAGGTGGGGTGATGCTTTAAATTATATTTTTATAAATACCAGTGTAATTATAGTATGTATTTAGATTTAATAATTATGTTTAATATTAATTTATAGTTTTTTAATTGCATTGTTTTATTTAATGGGTTATGATGTTTATTG
The DNA here is from genome assembly GCA_934432595.1 of uncultured Lachnospiraceae bacterium. Lineage (GTDB taxonomy): Bacteria > Bacillota > Clostridia > Lachnospirales > Lachnospiraceae > SIG301. Next base: position 127,291 of record CAKRYR010000004.1, read on the forward strand.
TGGTTAGGGTATACCACAATAATATGGATAATGATTAAGAAGGGAAGATTTACATGAAAGAATTAAGAAAGTTTAAAGTTTTTGTAGGAGTATGTCTATCATTAATGGTTGCATTGGTTGCAGTTTTATCTGTAAAGGGTGCAACAAGTGCAAATGCAGCTGCTAAGAAGAGTGTTACAATTAATCTTTATAATCCAAATGCTAATGCAGATGGTTTTGACGTTACAAAGGTAAGTATACCAAAGGTTACTCCAACTAATGTAGTTAAGGAATTAGCAAAGGAACAAGATTCTTATAAAGGTGTAGTAGCGAGAGGATTTACTCAAAAGAAAACTCATGTTACTGTTGATTTTAATGCTAAGTTTCAAGAGAATATATGTAAAATGGGAACAGCAGGAGAAACAATGATGTTAGGTTCATTTGTAAATACTATGTTAGAGGCTTGTAATGCAAAAACAATTACTATTACAGTAAAGGGTAAAGTATTAGAAACAGGACACAATGTATATGACCAACCACTTACTTTCTTCTATGTTACACCTAATAATGGAGTGTCTATAACAGTTTATACTCCAAATGAAAATGCAGATGGATTTAATAGAACAACTGCAGTTGTTGCTAAGGTTACACCTACTAATATTTTAAATGCAATAGGAAGCTATGAGACTAGATATAGAAATGCTAATATTAGAGCATTAGGTTTTACTCAAAATAAGAGACACGTTGAAGTTAATTTAACTACTGAATTCCAAAATATGTTATGCAACTATGGAACAGCAGGTGAATATGTATTATTAGGTTCATTTGTTAATACAATGTTAGATGCTTGTAATGCAGATACTATTACTATCAAAATTAGAGGAAATGCATTAGAAACAGGACACAATGTATATGACCAACCACTTAGAAAATTTAACTAGGAAATTAATATGTAGTTCTAGAGACGATAAAAATAAGGGATTTTCTATTTAGAGATTCTTTATGAGTGATGGTATAAATTTATGCCTGTTACCTTAAAGTTCTAAATAGAAATCCCTTATTTTGCTCTGTTCACTGAAATTTTTATTATGATACTGATGAAGATACATTTATGCTTACTGATTATGGTGCAGCACACTTGACTTGTATGGTATTATGCCATTATGCTATAGCATCCACTGCTTGGTGTTGTTTATCAGTATATAAATTATAAAAAATTAATAACAATATTAAGAATGATAGCTTTCACTTGAAAAGTGGGAGCTATTATTTTATAATCAAAATATGGTTGTATTTTATTTCATGGGAAATTGCGTAGCATTTCCTATGAAACAAAACACGACCTGAGGATGCACAGTTCGTGGAAAGAAAATTTGAACTGCGTTCCCACTCGCACGCGAAAGAGTCGCAAGTAACTCTTTGTTCTATTTAATACAATCTATGGGATAGTTTAGGAAGAAAAATTAAAGGAGGATATATTTTGCAAAATAATTTTAAATCAGGGTTTGTGACACTTATAGGAAGACCAAATGTGGGCAAATCAACCTTGATGAATAATCTAATTGGTCAAAAAATAGCTATTACATCTAGTAAACCACAGACTACAAGGAATAGAATTCAGACTGTGTATACAGATGAGGAAGGTCAAATAATATTCTTAGATACTCCAGGTATTCACAAAGCAAAGAATAAATTAGGCGATTATATGGTAAATGCAGCTGAAAGAACATTATCAGAGGTAGATGTTATTGTATGGCTTGTAGAACCAACAGACTTTATAGGAACTCATGAACAGCATATAGCAGAGATTTTAAAAAATGTAAAAACTCCTGTTATTTTAGCTATTAATAAAATAGATTCAGTAAATAAAGAAGACATAATGACTGCAATTAATACATATAAGGATGTACATGAATTTGCAGAAATAGTACCTGTATCAGCATTAAAAGGCGAAAATAGAGATGAATTATTAAAGGTATTATTTAAATATTTACCAAATGGTCCAATGTATTATGATGAGGACACTGTAACAGATCAACCAGAAAGACAGATAGTTGCAGAGCTAATTAGAGAAAAGGCTCTTAGATTACTTAGTGATGAGGTTCCTCATGGAATAGCAGTTACTATTGAGAACATGAAATATCGTAAAAAAGCTCACATATACGATATTGATGCAACAATAATATGTGAAAGGGATTCTCATAAGGGAATAATTATTGGAAAAAAGGGGGCTATGCTTAAGAGTATAGGAACTAAAGCAAGAGTTGAGATAGAGAATTTATTAGGTAATAAGGTAAATCTTCAATTATGGGTTAAGGTGAAGAAAGATTGGAGAGATAGTGATTTTTTACTTAAGAATTATGGATATAAAGAAAATAATTAATTACATAGATTGTAATTGGAAGTTATTCATTATATAAATTAAGGATGTTTATTGGAAGCAAAATAAATGTAGTTTAATAAAAGAATGGGGATAAGTGTTATGAAATTTGAAGAATTATGGGATAAGTTTGAGCAAAGTGGTAATATTCAAGATTATTTAGAATATTGTGCTTGGAATGGTTCAATGGATATAACTTGTTATGTTACATCAGAAAATCTTATGACTGAAAGTGGTGACTTAGGTGGATTCACAGCTAACGGTAATGGGGCTAGTGCTTAGTGCTAGTCCAGTTGCAGAATATGATAAACGTTTAGTTGTACTTACTAAGGAGTATGGTAAGATTACAATGTTTGCAAGAGGGGCTAGAAGACAAAATAGTATGCTTATGGCGTGTTCTTCGCCCTTTACTTTTGGCTATTTTACGATATACAAAGGAAGAAATTCGTATAATTTAATGAGCGCACAGGTAAGCAATTATTTTGTAGAGCTTCGAGAAGATATAGAAGCAGTAACCTATGGGCTTTATTTTTGTGAATTCGTGGACTATTATACTAAGGAAAATCAAGAAGCAACAGAAATATTAAAGCTTTTGTATCAGTCATGTAGAGCTTTATGCATTAAGGAACTAGATAAAAGAATGGTGCGGTTTGTATTTGAGGCAAAACTTATATATTTAAATGGCGAAATTACGCCTTTACATGAATGTGTGAAATGTGGTTCTAAAGAAAATTTAATAGGAATATCTATAGAAAATGGTGGACTTATATGTGAAGAGTGTAGAGGTAGCGTTAGTGATTTAATAAAACTAAGTCCCTCAGCTGTATATACATTACAATATATTATGTATTCCTCTATAGAGAAACTTTATTCATTTACAGTGAAAGAGGATGTTATAAGGGAAATTGAGTTGGTTATGAAAAAATATATAAGTAGGTATATAGATAGAAAATTCAAATCAATGGATATGTTAGAGATGTTTTAAGCGTTTATAAGTTGAACTGCTTTCTTATTTCATACGAGAAAATTGCGTCGCATTTCCTCGTATGAAACAAAACACGAATGTCGTTATTATTATTATGATTGGAGAAACTTCCTATAGTGGTTGTGGATGTTATCAAAAAAATGATGATTACCTTCACGTAGTTGTTACATCAGGCGTTGGTATGTGGGGAATGGTAATGAGGGTTGGCACAGATTCAGAAGTAATAAATATAAGATGTGAGTTATACTAGAAGATTGAAAAATACTAGTTTAATGTGGAACTGTGTAAAATGATAAGAAAAAATAGATTAATATGTAAAAAGTACTTGAAAATATTATAGGTTATTAGTAAAATAGGAAAGGTGAGTTAAGAAATAGGGAAATTTATATTTCAAAAGGGGATAAATAAAGGAAAGCAGGTAGTTATGAAAAAGTTTTATTGTATAATAATGTTAATGAGTGCTATTTTGTTAACAGCATGTGGAGAGACTAAAGTAGCTATTACAGCTGATAAAGCTACTGATAATGAGATCATCGTTGCATCAAAAGGTAAGATGCAGACTTCTATAAAAGAGTCATTTGATAAGAGTTATTATAATAAAGATGATTTGGAAAAGTTTATTAAGGATGACATTTCAAGCTTCAATAGTCAAAATAAAACTAAAGTAGCGTTTAATTCAATGAAAGTTGAAAAGAGTAATGTTTATGTTGTAATAGATTATCCAACAATAACAGATTATAATGCTTATGATGACTATCAAGTAACTTCTTTGTCTAATAGTGAGGCAAAAGGCAATTTAATAGTTCCAAGCAAAGTGAAAGTATATGGGAAAAACAAATCAGTTAGTAAAGATAAGGCATTAAAGGACGGAAAGTATAGTGTTGTAGTACTTTCTGCTAAAGAGGAAAGTTCAAAAGGAAATAAGATAAATACTAAATTGACTGTTGCTGGAAAGATAAAGTATGCAGTAAATGCAAAAAAGGTTGACAGTAATACTGTTAAAGTGACTTCAGTTAAAGAGCCAGTAGTTGTTATTTATAAGTAAATAGATTAGAAATTTTATATTTAATAGAGAAAGGTAAAAGTTAAAATAGAATATAGGAAGGTAGTTTGGTTATGAGTAAAGTTGAAAAAACAATGGAAAAGATAGTTGCTTTAGCTAAGGCTAGAGGATTTGTTTATCCTGGTTCAGAAATATATGGTGGATTGGCAAATACATGGGACTATGGAAATCTAGGAGTAGAACTTAAAAATAATGTTAAAAAGGCTTGGTGGAAGAAATTTATTCAAGAGAATCCTTATAATGTAGGTGTTGATTGTGCGATTCTTATGAATCCACAGACTTGGGTTGCATCAGGACATTTAGGAAGCTTTTCAGATCCACTTATGGATTGTAAAGAGTGCCATGAAAGATTTAGAGCTGATCAATTAATAGAGAATTATATGAAAGATAATAATATTGAAATTGAAGGTTCTGTAGATGCATGGTCTCCTGAAAAAATGGCAAAATACATAGAGAAAAATAATATAGGATGTCCAAGCTGTGGTAAACATAATTTCACAGATATAAGACAATTTAATCTTATGTTTAAGACTTTCCAAGGTGTAACAGAAGATGCTAAGAATACAGTATATTTGAGACCAGAGACTGCTCAAGGAATATTTGTAAACTTTAAGAACGTTCAGAGAACATCAAGAAAGAAAATACCATTTGGAATAGGCCAAATAGGTAAATCTTTTAGAAATGAAATTACACCAGGTAACTTCACATTTAGAACAAGAGAATTTGAACAAATGGAATTAGAATTCTTCTGCGAACCAGATACAGATTTAGAATGGTTTGCATATTGGAAGGAGTTCTGCATAAATTGGCTTAAGGAATTAGGTGTTAAGGATGTTGAAATGAGAGTTCGTGATCATGATCAAGAAGAATTATCATTCTATAGTAAAGCTACTACTGATATTGAATTTTTATTCCCATTTGGTTGGGGTGAATTATGGGGTATAGCTGATAGAACAGATTATGACTTATCAAGACATCAGGAAGTTTCAAAAGAAGATTTGACATACTTTGATGATGAAAAGAAGTTAAGATATGTTCCTTACGTTATTGAGCCATCACTTGGAGCAGACAGAGTAACATTAGCACTATTATGTGCAGCATATGATGAAGAGGAATTGGAAGGAAATGATACTAGAACGGTACTTCACTTCCACCCTGCAATTGCGCCTGTTAAGATAGGAGTATTGCCATTATCTAAGAAGCTAAATGAAGGTGCAATTAAGGTGTTCGAAGAATTAAGTAAATTATATAATTGTGAATATGACGACAGAGGGAATATAGGTAAGAGATACAGAAGACAAGATGAGATAGGTACGCCATATTGTGTAACATATGATTTTGAATCTGAAGAGGATCAATCAGTTACAGTAAGAGATAGAGATACAATGGAGCAAGATAGAGTAAAAATTGTTGACCTTAAGAAATACTTTGAAGAAAAATTTGCATACTAGAGATAAATCAGAAAATTTATTATATGCGAAGAATTTGAGTATAAAATGCGATGTGGTTTATATAATAGTGTAGCTACATTGCATTTATATTGCTTATTAATAAGCAAGTCTATATATTATTTTAAAACAAATGTTAAGGAGGTTAGACCATGTGTTCTAAAAAAGGTTGTGTTCCATTTAAAGGAACAAAAGAGCAAGAAGAAGCTTTACTTAAAGTAATAGCAGAACTTAAAGATGAAAAAGGTGCCTTGATGCCTATTCTTCAAAAAGCACAAGACATTTATGGATATCTTCCAATAGAGGTTCAAACAATCATTTCAAATGAAACAGGTATTCCATTAGAGAAGATTTATGGTGTTTCAACTTTCTATGCACAATTTGCATTGAATCCAAAAGGAAAATATCGTATTTCAGTTTGTCTAGGAACTGCTTGTTATGTAAAAGGTTCTGGTGACATTTATGATTATCTACAAGAAAAACTTGGAATAAAAGGTGGAGGCTGTACACCTGATGGAAAGTTCTCATTAGATGCATGTCGTTGCGTAGGTGCTTGTGGATTAGCACCAGTTGTCATGGTAAATGATGATGTTTACGGACGATTAACTGTAGATGATATTGATGATATTTTAGCAAAATATGAGTAGAAGCGGAGGATTTGTATGAAGTCTCTAGAAGAATTAAAAGAAATTAGAGAAAAGATGCAAGCAAAAGTTGCTTTGCGTACTGACGAGAGAGAAAAATTCCCAATCTTGGACGGATATAGCAAACATGTTCTTGTTTGTGGTGGTACAGGATGTACTTCTTCTGATAGTTTAAAGATAATTGAGAAATTAGAAGAAGAAATAAAGAAAAATGGGAAAGAAAATGAAATAGGTATAGTAAAAACTGGATGTTTTGGATTGTGTGCTTTAGGACCAATCATGATAGTATATCCAGAAGGAGCATTTTATTCAAGAGTAACTGTTGATGATATTCCAGAAATAGTTTCTGAGCACTTAGTAAATGGTAATGTTGTTACTCGACTTTTATATGAAGAGACAGTAGATGGAGATAAGATTTTACCTCTTAATGAGACAAAATTCTATAAGAAACAACATCGTATAGCACTTCGTAACTGTGGTGTTATTGCACCAGAATGTATAGATGAATATATAGGAACTCATGGATATCAAGCTTTAGGAAAAGTATTAACTGCGATGACTCCTGAGGATGTTATCCAAACAATGTTAGATAGTGGCCTTAGAGGACGTGGTGGAGCAGGTTTCCCTACAGGATTAAAATGGAAATTTGCTGCAGCTAATGATGCAGATCAAAAGTATGTATGTTGTAATGCTGACGAAGGTGACCCAGGTGCATTCATGGACCGTTCAATCTTAGAGGGTGATCCACACGTTGTATTAGAAGCTATGGCTATAGCAGGTTATGCTATAGGAGCTAGCCAAGGTTACATATATGTTCGTGCAGAATATCCAATAGCTATTGAGCGTTTGGAAATTGCTATTAAACAAGCAAGAGAATATGGATTATTAGGAAAAGACATATTCGGAACAGGATTTGACTTTGATATAGACCTTAGATTAGGTGCTGGTGCATTTGTATGTGGTGAAGAAACAGCATTGATGACATCAATAGAAGGTAATCGTGGTGAGCCAAGACCTCGTCCACCTTTCCCAGCATTAAAAGGTTTATTCCAAAAACCAACTATTCTTAACAACGTTGAGACTTGGGCTAATGTTCCAAGAATTATCTTAAACGGTGCTGAATGGTTTGCAAGTATGGGTACTGAAAAATCAAAAGGTACTAAGGTATTTGCGTTAGGTGGTAAGATACATAATACAGGTCTTGTTGAAGTACCTATGGGAACTACATTACGTGAAGTTGTAGAAGAAATTGGTGGAGGAATTCCTAATGGTAAGAAGTTTAAGGCTGCTCAAACAGGTGGTCCTTCAGGCGGATGTATACCAGCAGAACATTTTGATGTACCAATAGATTTTGATAACTTAAAGTCAATTGGTTCTATGATGGGTTCAGGTGGACTTATAGTAATGGATGAATCAACATGTATGGTTGATATAGCAAAATTCTTCCTTGAGTTCACTGTTGATGAGTCATGTGGTAAATGTACACCTTGTCGTATAGGTACAAAACGTATGCTTGAAATACTTGATAAGATTACTAAAGGTCAAGCAACTATGGAAGATTTGGATAAGTTGGAAGAATTATGTGCTCATGTAAGTCAAAGCTCATTATGTGCACTTGGTCAAACAGCTGCTAATCCAATTATTTCAACACTTCGTTACTTTAGAGATGAGTATATAGCTCATATAGTAGATAAGAAATGTCCAGCAGGAGTATGTAAGGATTTACTTCAGTATAAGATTAATCCTGACAAGTGTAGAGGTTGTACACTTTGTTCAAGAGCATGTCCTAATAATGCAATTGCTGGAACAGTTAAGGAAGCACATAAGATTAATCCAGATTTATGCGTTAAATGTGGCGCTTGTATGGAAAAATGTAAATTTGGTGCTATTTACAAAGAGTAATGGAGGATAGAAGTATGGCAGATATTAATATAAAAATTAATGGCAGAGACGTGTCTGCACCAGCAGGCTCTACTATATTAGAAGCAGCACATTTAGCTGGAATTAAGATACCAACTCTCTGTTTTCTAAAAGAAATAAACGAAATCGGTGCATGTCGTATATGTGTAGTAGAAGTAAAAGGTGCAAGAAGTTTAGTTGCAGCTTGTGTTTATCCTATAAATGAAGGAATGGAAGTTTGGACTAATACTCCTAAGGTATTAGATTCAAGAAGAAGAACATTACAATTAATCCTTTCTAACCATGATCGTAAGTGTCTTTCATGTGTAAGAAGTGGTAAATGTGAATTACAACAATTATGTTTTGAACTTGGTGTAACAGATGAAGGATACTTTGATGGAGAAAGAGAAGAATACGAATTAGATTATTCTGCAAAACATATGGTTCGTGATAACAATAAATGTATATTATGTCGTCGTTGTAGCGCTGTATGTGATAAAATTCAAGGTGTTGGTGTTATTGGAGCAAATAACAGAGGTATCAAGACTAGCATAGGTTCTGCATTTGAAATGGGATTAGGTGAAACTAGTTGTGTATCATGTGGACAATGTATAGCAGTATGTCCAACAGGTGCATTAAGTGAAAAGGATGCAAATGATGATGTATTAGCAGCAATTGCAGATCCTACAAAACATGTTGTAGTTCAAACAGCTCCTGCAGTTAGAGCAGCACTTGGAGAAGAGTTCGGTTTACCAATTGGAACTGATGTAGAAGGAAAGATGGCAGCAGCTCTTCGTAGACTTGGATTCGATAAGGTATTTGATACTAACTTTAGTGCAGACCTTACAATAATGGAAGAAGCTCATGAATTCTTAGATAGAGTACAAAATGGTGGTAAGTTACCTCTTATTACATCATGTTCTCCAGGATGGATTAAGTATTGTGAGCACTATTTCCCAGAGATGATTGAGAATTTATCAAGTTGTAAATCTCCTCAACAAATGTTTGGTGCAATAACAAAGACATATTACGCTGAGAAGATGGGAATAGATCCTAAGGATATCGTATGTGTAAGTGTAATGCCTTGTACTGCTAAGAAGTTCGAAATTGGTCGTGATGATCAAGATGCTGCTGGTGTACCAGATGTAGATATATCTATAACAACTAGAGAGCTAGCAAGACTTATTAAACGTGTTGGTCTTGACTTTGTAAACCTTCCAGAAGAAGGATTTGATGATCCACTTGGAGAATCAACTGGAGCAGGAGTTATCTTTGGTGCAACTGGTGGTGTTATGGAAGCAGCTCTTCGTACAGCAGTTGAAACATTAACTGGAGAAGAACTTAAAGAACTTGACTTTAAGGAAGTTCGTGGAACAGAAGGAATTAAGGAAGCAACATATCCAGTAGCTGGAATGGATGTTAAAGTTGCAGTAGCATCAGGATTAAGAAATGCAAAAGAATTACTTGAGAAAGTAAACGCTGGAGAAGCAGACTACCACTTCATAGAAATCATGGGATGCCCAGGTGGCTGTGTAAATGGTGGAGGTCAACCACAAGTTACAGCACATGTAAGAAATTTCGTTGACTATAAAGCTATTCGTGCAAAAGTATTATATGATAAAGATGTTAATAAGCAATTACGTAAATCACATGAGAATCCTTCAATAAAGAAAGTATATGAAGAATACTTAGGTGAACCAGGAAGTCATAGAGCACATGAACTTTTACATACAACATATGTAAAAAGAACAGTTAATAATAACTAATCAATATTATTCATGGTCTTAATTAATTACCATAGACTTCAAATAGTTGATGCTTTGCAAGATATGTTGTGAATAATATTAAAATAAAATAAATGGCTAACATATAAGATATGTTAGTTTAGTGGGTATGAAACCGCGATAGACAATTTCTATCGCGGTTTTTTGGAGTTTAAGAGGTCTTTATTTTTTATCGTCACTCGAAAAGCATAAAATGCAAATATCTAAAATCGTCACTCGAAAAAAAAAGTAACCACAAAAATCGTCACTATAATAACCTACTTGTAGCATAATCCAAATAAACTTCCTATAATTTTACCTAGAGCAATTGCAACAATAATATATGGCATGCCTTCTACAAGTTTAATGCGTATGGCTAAAATAGGAATAGTTTTGATTACTTCTGCAAGGACCATAGCTTGTAAACCGACATACATGCCAGTGAATAGACCATATATACCGAGACCAAAATAACCTGTAGGTAGAGATTTGGAAAATAAATAAATTAAATTAAAGATTATTCCACCAGCTATAACCATACATTCATATAAAAGAATATGATTGGCAGTTCCAGTACGCGAAGCAATTCTATTGATAATACCTATTGCTACGACAAAAGCAAATAATCCTGCCGCTACAGTCCCTCCAGAAGCAAGTCCAATAAAAAAAAGAAAAATGTATTTTAAGATCATTGTGATATATCCTTTCATTCTTATATGTCTTTGGTTTTACCTTCTCGTTCTGCGTCTTTAATAAATGCAGTGTTCATATCTTGCTCATAAGTTCTCATTTCAATTTGTATAGGAGTAAGATCTTGTTGAAGTTTTTTCCTTGAAAAATGATTAAAGAATAATATAATACCAAGACCTATTCCGATGCTATAAGCAATTTCTATTACATTATGCCCATTTTTTGTCCCTAAAAGAAGCCTATTAATTTTATCAAATAGTTTTGCTACATTAACATCCGTATTAAAACTCATAATTGTAAATCCAGAGCCAAAGAAGGCTATTAGTGCAACAATAGCTGCTTTAATATATTCAAAGCAAAGAGAATGTTTCTTTGGGACTAAGTATTCGACGATAAAGTCAGGCTCTCCCATATTAATTATTTCTACTTCGGGAAATTGTTTACTAATCATATCTATAACAAACATAATTGAAAATATTATTTTTTGATTTTCTTTTCCTGTAACTGTGGTAAGTGTCATATCACCGATTTTTTTAGAAATACTACTATTAGAACAGTATATTTTTGCAATATCTTTTATAAGAACGGTAGTGTTGGTTACAACATTTTTTTGTTCTATTTTGATGTATAATGGTATAATTTGCATTTTAAACCTCATTTCTGAGCATATTTCTTTGAAAAAATAGCAAATATAATAGTTTGCGTTGTGAATAAAGTTATATGATTTAATTTTTACATTTGCAATGAGAACAATTTACTTTTGCTCAGAAGTAAATTGTCTTTTGAAATATCTTAGTGAATTTTCATATATAGTATGTTTATTTTTTATTAAAATATACATACTACAGTAAAATATCTATACATATATAGAAAAAAATATATATTGCTATTATTAACATAAATGTGTTAATTATTGGAAAGTATATATTATTGATAATGAAGAATAATACATATATAGATAGATTTTCTAGAAATGAGGATAGTTATGGAAAATAAGAAAAAAGATGAGATATCAATTGATGATATATTAGAAGAAGAGAATCAAGAAGAAAGAGATAAAAAATATAATAAATACGTAAATAGTATTACACCAACTCATAATGTATATCAAAATATTATTAGGGCTTTTATTGTAGGTGGAGCAATATGTACGTTAGGAGAAGCATTTGTTAATTTATATATTTATTTTGGAGCAAGTAAAGAGGATGCTAAATTGTACAATTTAATAACATTAATATTTTTGAGTGCATTAGCTACTGGATTAGGTTTATATTCAAAATTAGCAAAGTATGCAGGAGCAGGGACACTAGTTCCAATAACAGGATTTGCTAATTCAGTTGCTGCTCCGGCAGTCGAATATAAGTCGGAGGGACAAGTATTTGGTATAGGATGTAAGATATTTACTATTGCAGGGCCTGTTATATTATATGGTGTATTAAGTAGTTGGATATTAGGCTTAATTTATTATATTTTTTCGGCTATATAATTTAGAAAGGAGGGAAATTATATGTCAAAAAAATTAATAGGGAATCAGACAATTGCTTTTGCAAAACCTGTATATGTATTAGATTATGCTTCAGTAGTAGGTCCCAAAGAAGGAAAAGGACCTTATGGAAATTATTATGATTATATAGGGACAGATCCTTTATTTAATGAAAAAACATGGGAACAAGCAGAAAGTAAAATGCAGAAGAAGGCTATACAGCTAGCATTAGATAAGGCCAATCTAAAAAAGGAAGATATAGATTACTTATTTGCAGGGGATTTACTTGGTCAGTTAATAGCAACTACATTTGGAATTAAGGATTACAACATTCCCTTTTTTGGAGTGTATGGAGCCTGTTCTACTATGGGAGAAACTTTAGCTCTCGGTTCTGTGATGGTAGATGGAGATTATGCAGACAGAGTTATAGCTTTAACATCAAGTCATTATGCTGGTGCTGAAAAACAGTTTAGATTTCCATTAGATTATGGAAATCAAAGACCATTATCAGCTACAACTACTGTTACAGGAAGTGGGGCAGTAATATTAGGCAAAGAGGCACGTTTACAAATAGGGTATGAATCAATATCGATTACTCATATTACGACAGGTAGAATAGTAGATTATGGAGTAAAAGATTCTATGAATATGGGTGCTTGTATGGCTCCAGCAGCTGCAGATGTAATTTATAATAACTTAGTAGATATGAATAAAGAACCAGAATATTATGATAAGATTATTACGGGAGATTTAGGCCTAGTTGGTAGTGATATTTTATTAGAAATATTAAAAAAAAAGGGAAAAGATATATCTAATAATCATATGGATTGTGGGATTGAAATATATTATTCTGAATTTCAAGATACGCATTCTGGTGGAAGTGGGTGCGGATGTTGCGCAGTTACATTATGTGGGTATATTTTTGACAAATTAAAAAGAGGGGAATGGGAGAGAATATTATTTGTACCTACAGGTGCACTATTATCTCCAACAAGTTTTAATGAAGGTGAGTCTGTTCCGGGAATTGCACATGGAATAGTATTTGAAAGTAGGAGGTGAGGAAGCTATATGGAATATATAAGAGTATTTATTGTAGGAGGTGCTATATGTGCTATAGTTCAGATATTTATGGATAAGACCAAATTAATGCCAGGTAGAATAATGACCATGGTTGTATGTCTTGGAAGTATATTAAGTGCTATTGGGATATATGAGCCCTTTGTAAAATGGGCACATGCTGGTGCAAGTGTTCCATTACTTGGGTTTGGACATACTTTATATCAAGGAGTTAAAAATAGTGTAGATAAGAGTGGATTTTTAGGCTTATTTAAAGGTGGCTTATCAGAGGCAGCAGTTGGAATAAGTGCAGCGTTAATCTTTGGATATATTATGTCTTTATTATTTAAGTCTAAAATGGAAAAGTAAAAATTCAAGCATATATGCTTTTAATATATAAATGAATTCTATATATAGAAAATTGGAGATGCGTAATTGCATCTCCAATTATATTAATTATGTGGACTTTCTGTAGGCGAATTCTCATTATTGGTATTGTTATTATCATCATTATGATTATCATCATCATTATCATGTTTATTATTATCATCGCTATCAGAATCGTCTGTATTGTTATTAAAAATGTCATTTATAATTTGTGTTCCATCGCATTGTGTACATACTGTTTGAGTGTCACTAGGTGCAATATAATTGGAGTCAGCTGTTTTAGAAGTTTCATCCTTTATTAAATATACTCGTTCTTCTGAAGGACAAAATTCGGAAGCTAAATGTCCTGTTACAGTACATACTTTAATTTTTTGATGACAAGTACAATACTCTGTTGGAATTGTGCCTGAAGCAAAATACTCTGTTCGTACAAATCTACCGTGTTCTGCACCATATGCATTTGAACATAATCCATCAACTGCTTTCTTACCACATTTTGTACATATTGTTACGCTTGTAATTCCACTTGGTCTAGTAAAATCTTTATTGCTTAAGCCTTTATGAACTTCTTGCATTATCTTCTTCCACATTTTCTTATGATAGGATGAACCATAAGCTGTTCTATCGTTTTTATCATAACCTGTCCAAATTGCAGCTGTATAATATGGAGTAAATCCTGCAAACCATAAATCTAAGTTGTCAGAGGTTGTACCAGTTTTACCAGCAACTCTCATACCACTAAGATTTGCACTAGTACCAGTTCCTTTTGTTACAACATCATGCATAGCATCTGTTAATAACCAAGCAGTAGTTGCCTTCATTACTTGTTTTTTAGAATCTTTATATTGTAATATAACCTTTCCTTTATTATCAACTACTTTTGTATAATAATGAGGTTTATGATAAACGCCTTTATTTGCAATTGAAGCATATGCGGCAGTTAGTTCAAGGTTTGTTACACCATATGTTAAACCACCTAGGCCAATCGTTGCACCAGTATCATGCTTCTTGTCTAAAGTTGTAAAACCTAGATTAGTTAAATAATTTAGTGATACAGGCACACCAACTTCTTCTAATGTTTTTACTGTTACAACATTGTTAGAGTCATAAATTGCTTCTCTGATAGATGTTAATCCTTTATGATTAGTTCGCCAACTTCTAACTTCTTTATTTGTTCCTTTATAATGGTATGTTGTATCATCTTGTACAGTGGCAAGTGTCATACCACTTGTATCAAGTGCTGGTAAGAATGAAGATAATGGTTTAAATGTTGAACCAGGTTGTCTTTTAGCATCGGTTACTCTATTAAATGAGAGACTACCAGTTTTATCACCACGTCCACCAACAAGAGCTTTTACTTTACCACTAGATTGTTCAATAATTACAAAAGACACTTGAGGCTCAAGGGTAAATGTTTTTTTATCTGCTATAAATTTTCCACCATCTTTTAACACATGTTCTTTAAATTCTTTAATATACTTGTTCGCATTTTCCTTTTCAGTAAAGTATAAATCAAAATTTTTTTTCTTCTTAGTTTCTTTAAAATATTTTTCTAAATGACCAGTACTGTAGTTTTTAGTAGAGTCGTCTTTAGTTGTGATTGATAATTGATAATCTAATTGGTAAATTGAATTTGGATAATTAGATTTATCATTGGAAATTTTGTCACAAGTTTCTTGCATACTAGAATCTAGAGTACTATATATTTTTAATCCACCTGAATTTAGCATATTCTTAGCAGTTTCTTGATCATATCCAGCTTTCTCAACTAAATCCTCTAATACTTCATAATATAGAGCATCAACAAAATAACTATTAACTTTTGTGCTGCCATCTTTTTCTTTCTTTTTCTTTAAGTTAACGGCTTTAATTCTGTCATATACTTTATCTTTTTCGGCTTCTTCATATTCTTTTTTAGTTATATATTTGTTTTTATACATTTTTTTTAATACATTAAGCATTCTTGTCTTGTTTTTATCAGGATGCTCAATTGGATTAAGTGTAGTAGGCTGTTGTGTAATTGAAGCAATAACAGCAGCTTCAGAAATAGTAAGTTTTGATACAGGTTTATCAAAGTATTCTTTAGAAGCTGTTTGAACGCCATATGTTCCAGCCCCCAAATTGATTGTATTAAGATAATATTCAAGTATTTCATCTTTTGATAATTTGTTTTCAAGCTTTATTGCTAAATACTGTTCTTGGATTTTACGTTCAATCTTAGCTGAAAGAGAAGTCTCCATACCTGATTCAAATATTCTATTTTTAATTAACTGTTGAGTAATTGTACTAGCACCTTGTGAAAATCCATCGGATAAACCGTTAAAGGATGCTCTAAATATACCTTTAATATCAATACCATTGTGTTCGTAAAATCGCTCATCTTCTATAGAAATAAATGCTTTTTGAACTGTGTCAGGTATTTTATCTATAGTAACGTATTCTCTATTTGATTCAGCACCTTTAAGTTCCTGAACAACTTTACCATCTGAGTCATAAATTTTTGTAGGAAATTTATCAGGTACCACCGTTAGTTTGGATATATCAGGAGAGGTATCTAATAATCCTTTAACAAATCCTGATACAAGAAATATACCTATAACGGTTGCGGCTATTAAAAGTACGATAAAAGCTCTAAATGTTATAATAAAGACTTTGGTCGATACACGCTTAGGGGCCGAATTGATTTCATCTTGCTTGTGCTGTGCACCTTTTTGACTAAAATTCATAGTTATCCTCATTTCTTTAATTTATTAGTATTCTATCATATAGTATAACAGAGAAATATAAAATAATAAAGTAACTTTTTTCTAACTTTTAGGAAAAAATGTTATTGTAAAAAAATAACAATACCAATAAATTGGGAAAAAATGTAAATTTAATGTAAATCATAATAAATATATAGAAATTTTTGGAAAATTTAATGAAATTATTTAAATTTTTTATATTTTATCAAAAAAAGTTCTTTTAATTTCGTAAATTTGTGTGTATAATAGATTCGTGGATATACATTTAGTAAGAGTACCGTCATTGGGGGGTAATTAAATAAGCGGGTCTATCAAAATTATAATTAATGAGATGGAGGTCTGTTTATGACAAATTACAATTTGATGGAAACTAGGAGAGTAAGATTAGAGAATGAGGAAGAAATTAAGCTAGAATATTATCTTATCAATTCTACACGCTGCGTTGACGGTGAAGGTAAATGTATCGATGGAGAGAATCTTGAAGGAGAAGAGACTAATTTATATGGTATTAAACTCGTTAAAGAAGGTTCTTACTACGAGGAGGACGAAGTTACAGGTGTTACTTTATCAGAAGAAGTTGCAGTAGACTTACTTAAGTTATTAGCTGACAACACTGTTACACCTATATCTTTAGTTGATGTGGTAGACGATTGGGCTACTGCAAATCTATATTCATAATACTTGAATATTACGGTACATAATTAGTGAATATATTTGGTAATATTTTGGAATCATATGATTTCGTTTGAGGAAAATATCATTATTAAGAGGAGATTTGACCCATGTCAGTGGCATACAGAGCAGTATATGAAGGCAAGACTGGAGAAATTGTCGAGAAGAAGTCTCGATTTATAGCAACGGTTTTTTCTGTTGAATCAGAGGAAGAGGCACTTGAGATTGTGGCTAAGATGAAGAAAAAATATTGGGATGCAAGACATAACTGTTATGCTTATGTTATTGGAGACAATAACCAAGTACAGAGATTTAGTGATGACGGAGAGCCAAGTCAGACGGCTGGCAAACCTATTCTTGATGTACTTCTTGCTGAGCAAATCCATAATGTATTAGTGGTAGTTACTAGATATTTTGGGGGTACGCTTCTTGGTACAGGTGGACTTGTAAGAGCTTATTCAAAAGCTACAAAAATGGGATTAGATAATAGTGTTTTAGTTGACAAAGTCTATGGGACAGAACTAAAAATACGACTTGATTATAGCGGAACACAAAAAGTAAAACACATAATTTCTCAATTAGGTGTATATACTATTGATACTTTATATACGGATGTAGTAGAAGAAATAGTTGTGGCTAGTGATGAGAAATTAGAAAGCCTTAAGGAACAAATTAAGGAAGTAACAAATGGAAAAGCTGAATTCGAGGTGATAAATAGCGGTTACTTTGCAATAAAGGATAATGAAGTAATTAGCTAGATAATTATGGGACAACAAAATATTTAACAGCGGTTATTAGAGATAGAACTAATAACCGCTGTTTTGGTGAGGACTATAATGTAAAATTTTACCAAAATTAAGGGTTGTATTCACAAATGGAGAGCTAAATGCTCTCTAACACAAAGTCAATTTCTGGATATTAGAATTGATAAAAAATTTTAGACAAGATATTTTGATAAGAGAATATTAAACAGTAGGGAGAAATATGAAAAATATTAAATTAATCATTGAATATGATGGTTCAAGGTATGATGGATGGAAGGTAGCTACATCGGGGAAAGCTATCACAATCCAAGATAAGATTGAAAGTGTTTTGGAAAAAATGCTTGGTAAAAAAACAGAGTTAGTTGGTGCTGCTAGAACAGAATCTGGTGTACATGCTTATGGACAGGTTGCAAATTTTAAGGCTGATACGGATATGAAACCATATCAGATAAAGCATTATTTAAATAGGTATTTACCTCAAGATATTGCAGTTGTAGAGGTTATGGAGGTGCCAGAAAGATTTCATAGTAGCTATAATGCAAAGTCATTTATATACCAATATAAAATATCTGTTGCAGAGGTTAATAATGTATTTGAAAGAAAGTATAATTATTATTCTTTTGATAAGTTAGATATTAAATTAATGAAAGAGGCTTCAAATACTATAATTGGCAAACATGATTTTAAAGCCTTTTCAGATAATAAGAGAATGAAAAAATCTACGGTAAGAGAGATTTATTCTATAGATATCTATGGTGATAGTAATGAAGTAATAATTACTATACATGGAGATGATTTCTGGCCCAATATGGTTAGAATCATAGTGGGTACATTAATGGAGATTGGCCGTGGTGATAGAGAAGTATCAGATATGAAAGATATACTTGAAAGTAAAGATAGGGAAAAAGCTGGTGAGACTGCAGAACCTCAGGGCTTATTTTTACAAGAAGTTATATATTAAGATTAAAATACTAAGTCACATAAAAAAGAGAAGAAACTCAAGAAAAATTGAGAGTTTTTTCTCTTTTTATTTCATTAGAAATTTTTATTTTTTTCTTATTTTATGGCTAGTATATATTAATAATAGTATAGCTAGTAGGAATAATATTAGAAATTTATAATTGTTGTAAAGTTCTATTACATAGGCCCAGTTACTTCCTAGAAAGTATCCAAGAGAAATTAATACTGTATTCCATAAAGCTATACCTAAACCACTAAATAGTAGAAAACTTGGGATGGATTGCTCTAGAATACCAGAAACAAAGGATATATATGTTCTACAAAGAGGTATGAGTCTAGCAAAAAATACAGCTTTAGAATTGTATTTATTAAAAAAATTAAAGGAAGTATCAAATGCTGTTTTGGATTTTGGAAATATTTTTATTATAAATGTTATGCATTTGTTACCAAAATGTTTACCTATGTAATAACAGATAAGACTTCCAAATAGACCACAGATAACACTTAAAAATATTAAAAAGGGAAGATTAAATTGATTGATCTTAGCAATTGCTCCGGAGAATGGAAGTACAATTTCACTTGAAACGGGGAAGCAAGCATATTCTATAAGAATAATTAAACAAGTAGCTAATATCCCATATTTACTTATAAAAAGCATAATGTTATCCATTATTAATTAGCTCCTTAATAATGTATTTAATAATAGTATATGAAGTAAATATTATATATGAAACATGTACTATTTATTAAGCCAAAATAGAAAATGTAAAATAATTATTAACTTGTTAAAATCTAGTTCATAATTATTGAACAGCTTGTAACAATGTGGTAATATTTTATACATAGATGATATATATAGTTTTAGTTAAGGTATAGGGGACCTTACAAACAGTTTTCAAGGGGGATTATAATATGTGTTTAAAGTTTATTAAGGAAAAAACAAAAAAGACAGTAGCTTTTGCATTAGCATTAATGATGGCAGGTATGGTAGCAACTCCTGCTTATGCAGAAACTACAAAAGGTTACTTTGGTAGAGAAGTTAAAATTACTCATGAGAGCAAGGAAAGATTCGTATCAAATGCAACATTTTATGATTACTATTCAGACTCTCAAGTAGGAACTACTAAGGATGCCTTACCAATTACAGATGCACAAAAAAGTGCAAAAAGAAACCCATTATCAGCAGTTAATACATTCCAAAAATTTAATAATGTATTAGTAAAAACAATGAAGTATACAGACGCTAAACAGACTCCTACAAAGAATCCTTTATATCAAGGATATTTTGTATTAGGTATGACAAATAAACATAGCGGAAACATTAAGAAAACAGCAAACTTTGATTTAGACAACCATGGCGCATGGTGGAAGAGTTCAGCTGAGAAAGGATTAGTAGATAGTAGATTAACTACAGATTCACAAGGAAATACTTATATTACAACTTCTAATCCAAACAATGGTAAATCAGCTAAATTACCATACTTCGATAAAGAACTACTTACTTCAACAACTTTTGATAATTCTGAATTAACACTAGGTAGCGTTAAGGAAAAAGTATCTTTCCCATTTAGACCTGTAGAGAAAAAAGGTGTTACATATTATGAATTTGATAGTTCAAAGGATGTTGTTAGATTTAATGAAGATGGAGACTTAGTATATAAGGGAACAGATGCTAGTCAACAAGTAGTAGATGTTAATGGTAAACCAGGTTTCTTCCCTTATAATAAAGCATCTAAAGATAAGAAGAATCAAGCTCTTAACTTTGGATTTGGTGCTAAGATTGAAGTTCCATTCTGTACTACTAAAGATGGTAAAATCAATGGACAAGATATCGTATTTGAATTTACTGGTGATGATGATGTATGGGTATACATTGATGGAGAATTAGCTCTTGATATGGGTGGTGCTCATAAGGTGATTGATGGATCAATTAACTTAGCTACAATGAAATCAAAAGTAAAAGGAAAGAGCTACAAGCTTTCAGACGCAGTTAAGACTAAAATAAGAGATACATCTAAGACTCATAAACTTACTCTTTTCTACTTAGAAAGAGGAGAATGGCAATCAAATATGAAGATCAAATTTAACTTGCCTGAACCAAATAATATAACTGTTGCTAATGAAGTTAAGACAACAAAAGTTAACAGCACATTCTTAGAAGCAACTAAAAAGGCTATTGAAAATGAAAAATTTGTAATTGGATTAACTGATAAGAATTTAAATGAATTTGATGAACAAGTATTAACAAACAAAGAATATGTGTCATATACAAATGAATTTAAGTATAATGATACTCTTCAACTTAAGATTTCAGGACTAAAAGATACTAATAGAAAATTTGCAGATTTATATGATACTACATATACTTTATCAGATTCAAAAGAAGTAATTAGCACTAAGAAAAAAGCACAAGTTAATGATTGTAGAGCAAAGACAAAAGATGCATTTATATTTAGAAATAAGAAGAATACTTCTACACCATTTATTTTAGCTCAATTTGTAAATGAAGTTGCAACTGGTAAATTAGAATTAACTAATTCAGTATCATCTATTATTACTGAAAACGACGAATTCCAATATTCAGTATCATACTGTGACGTATTTGGAGTAACATCAGAAGCTAAATTCTACTCAGGAGAATATACAGTAATTGATACAAAAGGTACAAAGACTAAGAAGACAACAACTGATGGAAAAATCGTTTTGAAGGCAAATGAAAAAGCAGAAATAGAAGGTATCCCTGCTGGAACAAGAGTTGCAGTTCAAAATGACAAGATGGATGCAGCTTACAGTATAGAAGCAATTGATTCAACATCAAATATTGAGGTTCAAGAGGACAAAGCATTAGCACAAGGAACTATCAATAAGAAGAACAATGAAGCAATATTTGCTTTAGCAGCTCAAGGCGGAAAGAAAGTGGAAGAAGGAGTATATCAAGGCGGAGATAATAAAACTACAGATAAACAAAAGAATGAGACAAAGAAAACTAATCCGAACGCTTTAGATAAGAGTCCAAAGACAGGAGACGAATTTAATGCATTATTCTTAATTGCAATGATGGTAGCGGCATTAGCATTAGCTACAGGTGCTACATTAGTTATCAAAAGAAAAGTTGCTAATAAATAAAATATAACATAAAAATAAACCTATCTATCATGTGGTAGATAGGTTTATTTTTATGTTATAAGAAATTTCGTCGCATTTCTTACGATTCTCTGTTATGTTATAGAAAACTTCCATAATGAGGCTACTTAATTTTTTCTATAAAAAAAATATATATATGTACGATAAATATATCATAGTATGAATTAAAGAAAATATAGAGAGTGTGAATTAAAGAAAATATAGAGAGGATGAATTGAATGAAATCTTTTAGTGGTACAGGGATAGGAACAACAGCAGAGGCTATTAGACAAGCTACAGTAGGTTTGATAGATCCAAAAACTATAATAGTATTTGCATCTTTAGAAACTATAGAAGAGGCTAGTGAATTATTAATGAAGGAATATCCTAATAGTGATGTACTGGGGATTATGGGGTCAACATATAATAATGGACAAGTAGTGGATTCATCCAATTTTTCAGGAAATGAAAATAGAAATGTTGTGCAAGTTATGGCTTTATTTGATGATGCGGAAGTTGCTTGTGGTGTGTTAGATGGATTAGATGAGATACCTTTACGTAAAATAAAAAAATTCAATGATGATATTGAAAGCGTACATCCCAATCCAGACAATACAATATGTATTGCATTTACTACAGATAATGAAGAAAAATTCGTATCAACAGTTAAAACTGTGTTAAAGAAAAAGAAAATAGAGCTTGTAGGTGGAAGTGTATCAGGGATGTCTGGTAAAGATGGTGAGCCTTTTGTTTTAGTAAATGGTAAAAAGTATTACCATGCATCAGCATATATAATTATAAAAAATAAGGTCGGAGGAGTTAAAAAATATAGAAATGATACTTATGTAAAAGATTCAGATGATTTAATGCAAATTACGAAGGTTGGTACTGAGGAAAATACAAGAAAAATTATTGAGGCAGATGGAAAAAGAATAGATAAATTATATATGGATAGATATGGTTTGACTAAGGAAGAAGTACAAAATGGTAGTTTTAATATCACTGTTGGGACACCGCTAGCTGTTGTAATTGGTGAAAATACATATGTTTCGTCAATAGCAAAATTTGATCAAGATGGTTCAGCCAATACATATAGAAAAATTCGTGAAGGTGGATTCTTAACATTTATGAAAATGGGGGATTATAATAAGTTAGAGACAGATTTATTGCAAAAAATAAAGAAAGATATGGGAAAGATTTCGTTTATTTTTACCGTAGATTGTTTATATAGGTTTTTGGTTTATAGTGGTAATGGCTATTTAAATACTTATTTAAAAGGAATGGCTTCTTTAGGAAATCATGTTGGATATATTAGTGTTGGTGAACAAGATAGTGATCAACATTTTAATCAGACAATGGTTTGCGTTGCATTTGAATAAAAATAGAAAGTAGGATGAATATGTTATTTAAGAAGAAAGATATAGAGCAAGTAAATGAGAAGAATACCGAAAAAGAATATAAAGAAAAAAAAGATGATTTGATATTTGCATTAAATATAGCAAATGATTTTAATATTCAATCAAAGGGAAAATTACTTACAGAAGAGTTTGGAACAGTAAGGGCTTTAAATAAGGTTAAGTCTTCATATCATGAAGTAATTAGTAATTCAGATAAAATTAATGAGTTAGTAGAAGAAAGTAAAGAAGAACTTATGAATGTTATAAAAGTATCAAATGAGTTCGCAGATAGTGTAAGTAGTATAAAAACAGTTTCTGCAGATACAGTTGTTCATATGGATGAACTAGTAAAACGTATCGGAACTGTAGGAGATAACTTTGATAATATTAAAAATATAATGAAAGAATTTATGCAAAGTTTTGAGGAAATAAAGGAAACAATGACAGATATTATAGGAATTGCAGAACAAACTAACTTATTAGCACTTAATGCATCAATAGAAGCATCTAGAGCTGGAGAGCAAGGAAAAGGTTTCTCTGTAGTTGCTGATTCTATTAATGATCTTGCAAAACAAACAAAGAACTTAGTAGGAACAGTTAATAATAAGATGGACTTGTTACAAGAAAATGTGGATATATTAAATTCATCAATGGATGGAACATACAAGCAATTATATGATGCTAATAAGCATGTTGATAGTGCTAAGAGTGTAATTTTAGAAGTTGATAAATATGTTGGTGATGTTGCAAATGTTAATGTTAATATTGAACATGCAGTAAAGAAATGTGATGAGCAATTCTTAAATGTTATTGAGAATGTTGGTAAATCTAAGAAAAATTCAGAAATGGTTGCTAATGATATATCTGATTTGACTTTACAGTTAACAAATAGATATGTAATATTTGAGGATATGGATAATATAATGAAACAGACAAAGTTATTAATTAATGATTTAAAATAGTAAAAATCTATATATAGTAAAAAAGAGACAATATTACTGAATGTGATATTGTCTCTTTTTTGTTTAATAAGAAATTGCGTCGCATTTCTTGTTCTTTTGTCAAGATGTAATAGAAGAAGAAATTATAAAAAAAATATAAAAATTATTGATAAAAATTACAAAATCATTAAAATACGCATAATTAATTAAAAGATATGCAATAAATATTGCACTATTTTGTAACAATGTGATAATATTTAATTGTAGATGAAAATAATTTAGGTTGGGGGACCTAAGATTCATTTAAGGGGGATTTAATATGTGTTTAAAGTTTATTAAAGGAGAGATGAAAAAGGCAGTGGCTTTTTCATTAGCATTGCTTATGGCAGGTGTATGTATTGCACCAGCAGCATATGCAGAAACAACAAAAGGCTATGTAGGGAAAGAGGTAAAGATAACTCATGAGAGTAAAGACAGATTCGTAGCTAATGCTACTTTCTATGATTACTATTCAGACTCTCAAGTAGGTACAGGTAAAGAACCTTTAGCTATCACAGATGCTTTAAAAAGTGCATCATATGTAGAGACTAAAGCAGTTAATACCTTCCAAAAATTTAATAATCAGTTACTAAAGACAATGAATTATGGGAATTCAAAAAAAACGCCTACAAAAACACCATTATATCAAGGATATTTTGTTAATTTAATGGGTGAAAAGGCTACAGGAGGTATTTTTTCAACATTAAAACCTTCAGTTAATAAGGCTTCTGGATTTGATATGTCAGCACATGGTGGAATAACTAAATGTTTTGTAAAACAAGGATTAGTTGATAACAGATTATCTACTGATTCTAAGGGAAATACTTATCTTACAACTTCTAATTCGAAAAATGGTAAAATAGCTAAGGTACCATATTTTGATAAAGAGTTACTTACTTCAACAACTTTTGATAATTCAGAGTTGACATTGGGAAGTGTTAAGGAGAAAGTATCTTTCCCATTTAGACAAGATCAAGTAAAGAATGTAACATATTATGAATTTGATAGTTCTAGAGATGTTGTTAGATTTAATGAAGATGGAGAATTAGAGTACAAAGGAACTAAAGCTTCAGAACAAGTTAAAGATGCAAAAGGTAAGGCTGGTTTCTTCCCATATAATAAGCCTTCAGATAGCAAATCTAATAAATTGAACTTTGGATTTGGTACAAAAATTGAAATACCATTTACAACTACTAAAGATGGAAAGATAAATGGACAAGACATTGTCTTTGAATTCAAGGGTGATGATGATGTATGGGTATTTATCGATGGAGAAATGGCACTTGACCTTGGTGGCTCTCATAATAAAGTATCAGGAAAACTTAATTTAAGGACAATGAAGACAAGAATTACTGGAAAAGGGACTAAGAAAGTTGCAGAGTCAGTTATAACTAAGCTTAAAGATACATCTAAGAGACATGTGTTAACTTTCTATTACTTAGAAAGAGGAGAATGGCAATCAAATATTAAAATAAGATTTAATTTACCAGAACCAAATAATATAACAGTAGTTAATGAAGTAAAGACAGAAGCAGTAAATAAAGTATTTTTAGATGAAGCTAAGAAAGTGGCAGATAACGATAAATTTGTATATGGTTTGACTGATAAGAGTTTAAATGAATATGATGAACAAGCTCTTACAGATAAAGAATATGTATCGTATACAAATGAATTTAAGTATAATGATAAGATGCAATTAAAATTAAATGGTTTAAAAGATACTAATAGAAATTTGAAAGAATTATATAATACAAAATATGTTTTATCTGATCCAAGTAAAGTTATTAGTTCAAGAAAGGCAACTGAGGTTGTTGATAGTAACTTAAAACAAACAAAGGCATTTGTATTTAGAAATAAAGATAATGTATTAACTCCTTTCTTGCTTGCAAGTTTTGAAAATCAAGTTGCAATAGGAGATTTAGAAATTATTAACTCTGTAATTGGTAAAGCTGATAAGAATGATAAATTTGAATATGTTGTAGTATATAGCAATGTATTTGGTGGAGATTCTCAGGCAACTTATTACGAAGGAGAGTATACAGTAGAAGATACTAAAGGTAATAAAACTACAAAGACTGCTGTAGAAGGTAAGGTTATTCTTAAAGCAAATGAAAAGGTTATAATTGAAGGTATACCTACTAATTCAAAAGTTGCAGTTCAACAAGTAAGCTTAAAAGATGATTATAAGTTAGACACAATAGATTCAACAGAGAATTTTGAAGTTAATAAAGATGAAGTAATTGTTTCAGGAAACATTAAGAAAAACAATAACGAGATAATATTTGCTATGAACTCATCTGTTCAAGAAACAAAAGCAAATACAAATACAAATAAATTTGATAATACTCCTAAGACTGGTGATTCATCAGATTTATCATTCTGGATGATAAATGCAATTGCAGCAATTGGTGTAATTGGTATTATAGTAATAATTATATACAGAAAGAAAAATGAAGATTAAATGTAATATTCAAGTTATTAAACGGAGGGATGCCTATAAGGATATAGTATAAAATAATATAGGATTTGTAAATGAATCTAGTAAAATATGGGATGATGTATAAGAAAATAACAAGGGGCACTTTAAACATATATCGTGAGATTATGTTTGGGGGCCTCTTTGTTATTGTAAGCGTTTAAATTTGTACACTAGGACTAATTTATTAGAAAAAAATTGTAAAAAATTGGTTGTTGTAAATTGTAAAAAATAGTATAATTGATATATGGATTAG
Source organism: uncultured Lachnospiraceae bacterium (assembly GCA_934432595.1). Taxonomy (GTDB): domain Bacteria; phylum Bacillota; class Clostridia; order Lachnospirales; family Lachnospiraceae; genus SIG301. The sequence continues at coordinate 154,440 of CAKRYR010000004.1, forward strand.
GAGTGTGCAGATTAATAGGAGGAATGACTATGATGAAAAAAATTATTACAGGTGCCTGTACATTAGGTGGGATGATCTCAGCAGTCTTGTGTATGGCAATTCTTTATGGGGTAGATTATAAGGAATTATTTGGAATTACAATTTTGCAGATAGTATATTTAGTAATATTAATGGCTGTATTATTAATATGTGGCTCTAAGATGCTAATAGAGAACAGAAATAGCAAAAAAATACCTGTAAGAGTAAAAGTAGAGGATGAAGATGATATCAATTATATCATAAGAGATGAAGATTTTTAGTATAATTTACATAATCAAGAAGTGAAAAGAACAGTAGTTATTGATTTAAATATCATAACCTACTGTTCTTATTTTAATAGGAGATTATTCAAAATAATCCTATACAATATGCATTGATGATATATAACATATGTTATATATTACACATAATGAGAAGGATAGGGCAGTATATACTTTATCCCAAAATGGATGTTTAGTTGTAAATATAGCTAAAATAATAAACATAGGAATGGCTAAACTCATATACCTTCCTCCACTAATTAGGAAAGATGAAGCATAACTTATGAACAAGTAAAAAAGTAAGTATAAAGTGTACTTTTCATCTATTTTTTTCACACCATATATTAAAGCTAAAATACATAAAATAAAAACAAGTAATTGCGGTATCCATGTTAAAAATAAAATAGAAGAATTTTTTAAATAGTAATTCATAAGAAAATTAATTTTCTCAATGGTATATGTCAATGATACTGATGGATATGCAAAGTGATGTGTCCAAATTTTCTCTTGTAAAATTAAAAAGTAGAATGAATTTCCCGTACATATATAGTTACAAAGTAAATATACTATAAAGCCTAAAAAATAAATAGGTAAGTATAATAGTTTTAGTAAAGGAGTTTTTAATTGTGCCCATTTTTTGTTTTTAATTAAATCAAATATTTTATAGTAGTTAATTACCTCTATGATAAATGGAATAATTATTAAAATTCCTTGAAGTCGCGTAGTTACTGTTAAAAGGCCTGTTATAGATGCTATCAAGAATTTATGCTCACTTACGTAATAAAGAGTCATACATACTAAAAGAAAGAATAAACTTTCAGGCATCATAGTTCCAAAGAAAAAAGCAAATGGGAAAATTGAAACATATAACAATGTTCTTTTTGCAATTTTTTTATTAAATTCTTTTGTAACTAGTGCATATAAATAACAACACCCTATAGTATAGCTTATAATTGACACCAATAATAAAGAAAGCTTTGTATTATGTATTATAAAATTAAGTATATATGAAATAAATGGATATAGTGGAAAAAATGCTAATGTAGTTTTATATCCATTTTCTTGCCAATAATTATATCCATACTTAGATATCCTATAATAGTTATTACAATCCCACTCTGTTATTGCATCTAGAAATTTATCTAATGATAATAAATGAGTTGGACTTTCAAAAATATGTAATGCTATATAGGATATGCCCAAAAACAATAATCTTAATAAAAGGGCGTATATACCTATTTTAATTAATTCATCTTTACTTATTTTTATATTTTTAGAAATTGAGGAGTCAGTATTTTTTTGTGTTAATTGATAATCATTTTGAAAAAGCTTTTCGATAAATATAGGAAATTTAAAACCTTGTTTACGAAAAATATTTATAATAGAAACTAATAATATATATATAAAGCATATTGAAATAACCAAAGCTAAAAACATATTTAACATTATGCAGTTACCACCTATCTTTAGAGTTAACATATATTATAATGTAAAAATATGGAAAAATCAAGAAATTGCACTGTACAATATATATAACCAATGGACAAACAAACAGAGCCCTGACTTTCAGTAGAAAAAGAGATATCAAATATATTATCTGTGATAGCACTATTTGTGTACCTTGGTACTTAGCAAGCAGGAGCATTAAGCGAACTGCGAGCTTTAGTACCATTAGGTAACACAACGAAGCGAAAGCGTGTGCTAGAATAGATAATATATTTGATATCTCGTAACTTACAAGCCCCCAGGGCTCGTCACTAGAATACCAATCCTAAGCCTTTTTACTTTCATAATTAGAAACTAATTCATCGAATACATCTGCCACAGCATTATATTCGTCGTCTGTTTCTATACAATCAAGCTTAATACTGTCTTTACTTCCGATTGTAGAGTATCTGTATAATAAAACTTCTTCAGGATCTAATCCTTGAACTTCAGTAAGTGGTAATAATGCAACGTAGTTTCTTCCGTTTGCAGGGAATATTGCAATAATTGCACATTCTACAGAAACATCATTATCAAAGGTTATTGTAATTGTAAATTCTTCAGAATTTGGCTTATTAGTAGAATTTGTGTCAGCCATATAAATTCTCCTTTCTGTTTAGTATTTAGTTAGTAAAAGATTTTAAACTTGAATATACATTGTTACCATTTATACACTGTAAAGAATATGCATAGGAATATTCACCTTTTGGAAGTTTGCCAAAAAGGAAATCAAAATCACTTGATATAGTATATTCTTCCCCATATTCACTTTCATAATTATCTGTGTCACCTTTATATACATCATATATAGGTGTAATTACTGTTCCTGAATTTAATGGGAGATAACCTCTACCGGCATAATTACTATTTGAAATAGAATCCCATACACCTAAACAAGTATATTTATATTCATCGTTAACTTTTTCTTCTTTAATTCTTATACTTGATTCAATTTCATTTATTACAACAGGTATAGAATATACTGTTGTTTTAGTCTTAGAATCATGTGAAACAACATATGTTGTTAAAAATTGACCATCAGGTAACATAAACCATTCTTTATTGAATGTTGAGGAAACCTTGCCATTATCGTCATTATAATTTACATCAACATTTTCACCAAGACAAAGTAAGTTATCACCGTCTTTTGCAAATACAGTAGAATATACAGTTTCTACATACTTTAATGAGTCTTTTTCAATCTTAGCAGTATATTTTGTATTATTATTATCAAGTTTTTCATCGAATTTTACATTATATGCATTTTTATTGTATGTTTTTTTATGAATAGGAGAGTATAAACTAAAATTATTATACCACGCCTCTAAAAATCCATCGTTTGCATACTTTGGAACAGCCATCATTGCTTTATGTAATTTTGGCTCATAGTATATATTATCTTTCACATTTTCTAAAAATTCAAAACTATCTTCATAGAAACAAGAACTTTTTGTCCAATCAAAATCTATATAATCTTTCCAATCATAGTTTTGTTTAGCATAAGATAGCTTTTCTATTAATGACATATGATATGGAGAGAAACATGCATTTCTATATTGAAGTAAAAGATTATAACTAATAACATCTTTAGGAAGATACATTGTTATACCAATGGCACCTTTTGATGCAAATGGTTCACATATTTTTTTATAACACATAAGTTCATTAAAAGCTGATTTAAAATATGTAGTATCGTAGTTAAAATCTTTAGTTTCATCAAAGTATGAAATTAAACTACCTATGTCTACTATTTCATTAAATGTACCAAATTTAACTCTATCAGATAGCATTTCCAATAAAATATTAGCACATTCTGGTTTAGAGGAAATAGCATCACTTAGATATTTAGTTAGGTAGTTAAGTTCAATCATAGCGTTGTCAACCTTATTTAAGTCAAAAGTTGCAAGAGTTATATCATCTTTTGCGATGTCATTAGAGTAATAATCTGTGTAACTATCACAGATCACTTTACCTAAGTCTAAACCATTACAATCTAAATTGTCCTTTAAATATTTTAGAACAGGAGTGTAATACCAACCATCACCAGGCTCTGTTTGAGCTGATGCAATCATATAGTTTGCGTAAGGTGCAAAAGCATTGGCATATTCAATACAACCAGAAAGACATGTATCAAATCCTATGAATTCAAATTTAGAAGACATATTTTTTGATACTTTTGCAAAACTATATTCCATTTCTTGTAGTGTTAAACCGTCGTTATCAAATTTCTCATCTCTACATACACCATATATAGGACCTGAACCATGATCCCATAAGATAACACCCATATTTTTAGCAGGATAGTTTGTTACTCCCCAATCTAAAAAAGAATATAATGTGTTAGGATCGCCAGAACTAGCATCATCAATAGTCTCAATTAATTCTAGTTGGTTAGAATCTGTTACACGATAACGTCCTATTTTATTATTTGCTATATTATTAGATTGCCATTTTTTGCAACCAACTGTCTGAATTATTATGTTTAATTTGTCTAAAGAAGCTTTATCTAAGTTGCTATTTATCATTTCTTTAAAATCTCTTGAAGCAGCAGAGTATTGTTCTTCAAGATTAGTACCACAGAAGTACATCAATATAGTCCAAGTACCATCTGCCCCCATAGGAGTTTCTTCTTTTTTGGTTCTATCAACTTTTAAAATACCATTTTCTACAGAAATAGAAGTATCTCTTTTTATAGAAGAAAAATCGTAAGAGACTTGGGATGTATTGTTGCCAGAACTTGGAGAGTTAGCATGAGGCTTTTTCATGAAAAAAGCTGTTACTAAAATAACGGAAGCTACTAAAACTAATGAACAAATTGCTATAATTACTTTGGTTTTTTTTTGAATATTTGACATAAAATCCTCCCTCTAAAAATAGATAAATTATAGTAAGTGGGTATAAACCCTTATAATATTTATTATACCAAATTTTGACATTTTCGTCTATTGTTTGTATTGAAGTGATGGTTTTTTTTGATATAATTAGATTGGTGAGTTTAGTATTTGTACTTAGCTCTGAAAATGCTTAGATTATAAATAAAAATTATGTGTATAATTATGATAGTTAAAAACAAGGATAGGTGTTACTTTGGAAGATAATATAAATGTAGATGAAAATAGAAAGATAATAAAGATATCTGTACGTGACTTGGTAGAGTTTGTTATGCGTTCTGGTGATATTGATTCAACTAGAAGCAGTTCAAAAGAACTAGATGCAATGAAGAAAGGTACAAAATTGCATAAGAAAGTTCAAAAGTCTATGGCTAGAAATTATTTGTCAGAGATTCAATTAAAGGAAGAAACTTATGTAGATAGGGATGATATTAAGTTTACTATTGCTATTGAGGGACGTGCTGATGGGATTATTTTACCAGATAGAAGTAAGTCTAGTGATAAATCATATAGAGAAATATTAAGAGATAATTATATTGATAGAACTGGTAAAAATATATACAATAATGACGATATATTAGAATTTTGTAGAGAGACGTATGAGAAAGAAGAGATATCTCATTATGTGGAGGAAGATAGAAAGCATGTTATTATACATGAAATAAAGGGAGTTTTAAGAGAAGTAAATACAATTAATGAACCAATTAGTTATCATAGAGCTCAAGCAATGTGTTATGCATATATTTATGCAAAGCAAAATAAGGAGAAGATTATATCTATAAGAATATCATATTATAATTTAGAAAGTGAGAATAGTAAACATTTTGGAGAACGTCTTACATTTGAATATTTAGAGAAATGGTTTGAAGAATTAATGGAGGAATATACAAAATGGGGGTATTATAGGGCAAAATGGGAGGAAAAGCGTAACAAATCTATAAAGCAGTTGGAATTTCCATTTGAATATAGACCGGGACAGCATAAATTAGTTGCTGATGTATACAGGACAATTATTAGAGATAAGAGACTATATTTGGAGGCACCTACAGGTGTAGGAAAAACAATTTCAACAGTATTTCCTGCTGTTAAATCACTAGGAGAGGAAGTTTCAGAAAAAATATTTTATTTAACTGCTAAAACAATAACAAGGACAGCAGCAGAGAATACATTTAGGATTATTAGTGATAAAGGTACAGATATAAAATTTGTTACAATAACTGCTAAGGAAAAGATTTGTTGTAATGAACAAGTGTCATGTAATCCAGTAGATTGTCCTAGAGCAAAGGGGCATTTTGATAGAGTAAATGATGCTGTATTTGATTTAATTAACGATGAAAATGATATTAGCAGAGAAGTTATATTAGAATATGCCCAAAGATATAATGTATGTCCCTTTGAAATGTGTTTAGATGTATCTTTATGGGTTGATGTTGTTATTTGTGATTATAATTATGTATTTGATCCAAATGTTTATTTAAGAAGATTCTTTGAAGGTGATATAAAGCAGAACTATATATTTTTAATAGATGAGGCTCATAATCTTGTGGAAAGAGCATGTGAAATGTACTCGGCTGTGTTAGTTAAGGAAGATTTTTTGACTGTAAAAAAACTTATTGGGAGTCATAGCACAAAATTAAGTAAAGCACTTGAGGCTTGTAATAAAGAATTACTTAAGTTTAAAAGAAATTGTGATGATTGTGAAGTAATACATGATTTTGGCGAAATAGGTGCTTTAATAATTTATCTAATGAGAGCAATTACGTATATCGATGAGTTTACTAGAGAACATAATAATTTTGAACATATGGATACATTATTAGATTTATATTTTGATATGAGACATTTTGTAAATATGTATGATTTAATAGATGATGATTACTTAATATATATATTTTTTGATGAATATAATAACTTTAAAATTCAATTAAGGTGTATGAATCCATCTAGAAATTTAAAAAATCAATTAAAAAAAGGGAAAAGTGCTATATTTTTCTCAGCGACTTTGCTTCCAATTCGATATTATATGGGACAATTAGGAGCAGAAGAAGATGATTATGCAGTATATGCACCTTCTGAATTTGACAAGACTAAGAGAAAAATTATGGTGGCAAATGATGTTAGTACTAAGTATACTAGAAGAAACGATAGAGAATATATGAAAATAGCAAAATATATAGAAGTATTTACAAGGGCTAAGAAAGGGAATTATTTTGTGTTCTTTCCGTCATATAGTTTTATGGAAAAAGTATATAAGAAAATGAATGAAGATATAAAGAATAGTATATTGTTACAAGATTCCAATATGACAGAGGCTGATAAAGAGGAGTATTTGAATAAATTTGAGACAGAGAGAGAAGATATAAAGATTGGATTTTGTGTATTAGGTGGTATATTTTCTGAAGGTATAGATCTTAAACATGATAGATTAATTGGTGCAGTAATTGTTGGAACAGGTTTACCAATGGTTTGTACAGAAAGGGAAATATATAGGGGATACTATGATGATGTTAATGGAAATGGATTCGCGTATGCTTATTTATATGCTGGGATGAATAAGGTACTTCAGGCAGCAGGACGAGTAATAAGAACATATGAGGATATAGGACAAATTTTACTTCTTGATGAAAGGTTACTTACAAGGCAATATCAAGAATTGTTTCCAAGAGAATGGTTTCCATATGATATAGTAAATATTAATAATGTAGAAGAAAAGGTAACGGAATTCTGGGACAAATTTAATAATTAAAAAGGTAGAACAAAGCTCTGCAAAATAACAGGTCTTTTGACATAATAAACGTGAAATGAATAAAGTTGAACAAAAATGTAAAAAAATGTATGCTTTTAATTGATTATTAAAAAAGAATAATATATAGTATTTTGCAGAGTAGTTTTAGAATAAATGTAAAGTTAGGAGAAAACAAATGCAAAAATAGGATATTTTCACAGATTCGTCATGTGATCTAGACAAAGAAGTAATTGAGAAATTTGATTTAAAGGTAATGCAATTAGAGGTAACAATTGATGACAATGAACCAGTATTTAATAGAGATATAGATATTAAAGATAGAGTTCAACATCAAGTGAAAGTTAATGATTTATTTTTCTTAAAAAGAGGAGGAAGAATAAGTGCAACAATAGCTATAGTTGGTTCAGTTCTTAACCTTAAGCCTATTATAACTATGGATATAGACGGACATTTAGCAACAGTTCAGCCAATGGCTGGATAGTTACTACTGATAAATTGTTGTAAGATTACATACTTGTTAAAATAGGGGAAAAATGATATAATTTATAGAGTTATGGAAAAACAGATAGGAAAGAAGCTAGTTTTGGAGGGAAAGATTTTGGATAGTAAGGAACAAGAGAAAATAGATGAGAAACAAAGTATGGATAAAGAAGAAATTTTTGAAAAAAAAGAAATAATATATAATGATAATTTAGGAGTATGTAGAGTTGATGAGGTGACTAAGTTGTCTGCAGGTAAGTCTGAACCTATATTATATTATGTTCTACGTTCTATATTTAATAAGGGAAAAAAGGCATATGTTCCAGTTTACAATCATAATGTAGTTCTTAGAAAGTTAATTTCATTCGATGAGGCAGAAAATTTATCCAAGGATGAAAATTTTAAGAAAATGTCTGATAACATCCAGGGTGAAGTGAAATATGTTTTGTCTAAAAAGTAATATTCTTTTGGGAAATTCTGCATTTTGTAAAGAGTCCAAGAGAATATGATATAGAAGAAATGGGTGATAAATTATGAAAAATAAGACTGCTAAAGGACATGAAGAAAATTTTGAAAAAGTAGCTATGAAAGTTTCAACAGTTACTATATTTTGGAATGCAGTTTTGGCTGTATTTAAATTTATAGCTGGTGTTATTGCTTCATCTAATGCTATGATAAGTGATGCAATACATTCTGCCTCAGATGTATTTAGTACAATTGTTGTTATGATAGGGGTAAAGTTAGCCTCTAAAGAGTCTGACAAAGAACATCCATATGGACATGAACGTCTAGAATGTGTAGCTGCAATTATTCTATCAATGGTACTTTTGGGCACAGGATTAGTTATAGGATATGAGGCATTTATTAATATAATAAAAGGTCATTATGATAAGATAAAGATACCTGGTATTCTTGCATTAGTAGCTGCTATTATATCAATTATCGTTAAAGAATTAATGTATTGGTATACTAGAATAAATGCTAAAAAAATAGATTCAAGTGCGTTAATGGCGGATGCTTGGCATCATAGATCGGATGCATTATCTTCAATTGGAGCTTTGATAGGTATCACTGGGGCTAGATTAGGATTTCCTATTATGGATTCAATAGCAAGTTTAGTTATATTTATTTTTATTGTTAAAGCTGCTTTTGATATATTTATGGATGCAGTTGATAAAATGGTTGATCACTCCTGTGATGAAGAAACAAAAGAAAGTATACGACAATGTGTTTTAGAAAACGATAAGGTTGAAGGAATAGACCTTTTAAATACAAGATTATTTGGGAATAAAATATATGTAGATATTGAAATATGTGTAGATGGGGAATATACATTAAATGAAGCACATAAAATTGCCGAAGATGTTCATGATAGTATAGAAGAGAGATTTGCAAAAATAAAACATATTATGGTACATGTTAATCCTAAGAAAGATGAGGAGGATAAAGATGTATAAAGTTGCGATATTTGATTTAGATGGAACATTAACAGATACACTTGAGTCTATGGCAGTAGCGGGAAATAAGACTCTTGAAGGTGTAGGATTGGAAAAGAGAAGTATTGAAGAATATAAATATTTTGCAGGAGATGGAGCAGATACATTAGTTAGAAGAATGCTAGTTGCTTCAGGTGATACTGAATGTAAGCTTTTTGATAAAGCATATAATTTATATAGAAAACAATTTGCAATAGATTGTACATATAAAGTTAAAATATATGATGGAATTATGGAAATGGTTAAGCAAATGAAGGAAAAAGGAATGAAGTTAGCCGTTTTATCAAATAAGCCACATGCAAGAGCAGTAGAAGTTGTGTATAAGTTTTTTGGAGAAGGTTTGTTTGATATAGTTCAAGGACAAGTAGATGGAGTAGCTAAAAAACCAGACCCTCAAGGTGCTATATTAATTGCTAAGAAACTAGGTGTAGAGACTAACGAATGTTTATATGCTGGTGATACTGATGTGGATATGAAGACAGGCAAGAGTGCTGATATGTTTACAGTAGGTGTTCTATGGGGATTTAGAGATGAAGAAGAGCTAAGGACTAATGGAGCAGATAAAATAGTATCTAAACCTAGTGAAATTGTGAAATTATTATAATTAGAAATAAAAGTGGAGGTTTGATATGAAATTTGTTATACAAAGGGTAGAACACGCTTCTGTTACAGTTGATAATAATGTAATAGGTAAGATTAATAATGGATTTATGGTTTTAATTGGTGTGGAAAATGCAGATACTAAAGAAATTGCAGATAAAATGGTATCAAAATTAGTTAATATGAGAATTTTTCAAGATGAAAATGACAAAATGAATTTATCTTTAAATGATGTAAATGGTCAATTATTATTAATATCTCAATTTACTTTGTATGCTAATTGTAAAAAGGGAAATAGACCATCTTTTATAGAAGCTGGAAAGCCAGATATGGCAAATGAAATGTATAAGTATATTATAAGTAAATGTAAGGAAAGTGTAGAAGTAGTAGAAAAAGGAGAGTTCGGTGCAGATATGAAGGTAGAACTTCTAAATGACGGACCAGTTACTATTATTTTAGATAGTAAAGATATTATGCAAAATAATAGATAAGAACAAAGCGGGCAAGTCCGCTAGGGCTCCCCGTTTCCTTCACTCATAAGGGACAAGTTCCTCAAATGGAGGAATTTGTCCCTTTTACAGTATTTCATTATTTAGGCATTCTTATCTGGTCTTTATAACAAGTATTAACAATATGGTTAGAAGAACCAGATAATTTACCGTCTACGTGAACCATAAGTTTTGAATCAGTAATTATTTCTATTTTAGAACAATCAAAGGATGTTACGCCTTTAAACTTCGGATGTTTACCGAGAAATAGTAAAAATAAACAAAATAGTAATTTTATTTTTGACATACTATGTATCATAAATACAGAAAGTTTATGGTCATTATATTTTGCATTTGGAGCCATAAGTAAACCGCCACCTTCAGTTTTCTGAATAAGACTAGTGATAAAGGCAACTTTTTTATAATCTTGTCTCTTACCATCAACTATAAGTGTAGCATTTACAAGCTTTAAGGAGACAATCTTTTGTAAGGTTATTAGAGCATAAATTATTCTACTTAAACCTATCTTATTTAAAAAGTATTTTGCTCTTGAATTAAGTCCTTTTATACAGATTGAGGCATCAAGTCCCATTCCAGTACTTGTACAGAATCTACGTTGTACAGAATCTGAATCTAAAAAGGTCATTTCTCCATGATCTACAAGTAAATATCGCTTGGAATTTAGTATACTATTTAGTGCTTCAACTGGATCTATAGAGATTTTAAGCCCCTTTGCTAAGTCATTTCCTGAGCCAGTAGGAATATATCCTAATATTACTTTAGAATAATCATTGATACCATTAATGATTTCGTTAACAGTACCATCTCCTCCAACTGCAACTATATAGCTAATTCCTGTATTTTCTGAACAAATCTTTTTAGTAAACTTTGTAGCATGTGTTTTATTTCTAGTTACAAAGTATTTGTATTCTATTTTCCTATTATCTAATTCTTGTTTTACTGTATTCCAAACAGCAAGACCACGTCCGCTTTTGGATTTTGGATTTATAATAAAATAATACATTATAAAAACCTCCTGTTCCTTATAGTTTATCAGTTTTATAATGCGTTTGTCCATATTTTCAAGAAAAAAAAATAAAAAGTACAAAATGCTCAAACTTCTTTACATATTTTGTAAATAATGATAATGTATATATGAATATAAAAATGGAGGATAATATAGAAAAATATGAGAGTAGGTAATGGTTTTGATGTTCATAAATTGGTTGAGGAAAGAAAATTAATTTTAGGAGGAGTGGATATACCTTATAAAAAGGGATTACTTGGACATTCTGATGCTGATGTTCTTATTCATGCAATAATGGATGCTCTTCTTGGGGCGGCAGCGTTAGGTGATATTGGCAAGCATTTTCCAGATACAGATGATAAGTATAAAGGAATATCTAGTATAGAATTATTAAAATATGTTAGAGAGTTAATTCAAGAGAATAATTATATTATTGAAAATATTGATGCAACGATAATTGCTCAAAAGCCAAAGATGTTACCTCATATACCTTATATGGTATGTAATATAGCTGAGGCACTTGACCTAAATACTAGTCAAGTAAATATTAAAGCAACTACTACAGAAGGTCTTGGATTTACAGGAGAAGGTCTTGGTATTGCATCAAGTGCGGTAGCATTACTAGCTTCAGTGGGAGATTTAGAACTAAAACAAACCTTTACATCTTGCTGTAACCAAACAGAAAAATGTAAAGGCTGTTCAAATAGTAATTGTTCAAATAGTAATTGTTCAAATAATAATTGTTCAAATAATAATTAATTTTATTTTAATGGCAATTTACCAATTGCCGAGAATACTATTTTAGCTAGAATTGAGAAAGTCCTAACTTGATTAGGTGTCCAAGTTAAATGCTTTTCACAATTACTTATGCAAAGATATCCCATATATTTGTCTTTATGAATATTAGCTGCTTGTAAAACGGATTTAGAGCTATTAGTACTTAGATATTCATAAACTTCTGGTGCTAAGGAACTTATAGATTCAATATCACTACAATAGAATAAGTTATTATTATTAAATAAACTGTGATGTTGAGATACGAGTTCTTTAGACATTGTTTTTATTCTAATTCTATATGTATTCGGTATCCACATTCCCTTGACATTATATCCGCCAGAACGATTTTCTTTAAGTGAAACTAGGCTAACATAGTCACAATCAAAATGTTTTTTAATTTTTGACATAAGTACTTTAACAGCAGCAAGTGTATCTGTAGCATTAAAAACTAAATCAATGGCAGATGTAATAAGAGCAGTGTCCATTGAAGCTTCAACTAGGGAAAGACCATCTAAAACATTATATTCATTAAGAGTCTGTCCTTTAGAAGAATCATATCCGAGAGATTCATCATAAAATACACTACAATTTTTCCCTTTAGATTTTGCTGCAAATAAAGCTACGTCTGCTTTTCTAAATAATACTTCAAAGTTATATTCTGGAGTATCACAAAAGGCAATACCATAACTTAAAAAAATATTAGAATTAGCGTCAGCGGAATAAACCTTATTTACTTCTAGATTTATATTATCAATTAATGTTTCTATTAATTTTGGTGATTTTATATCATCAATAAATATTGCAAAAACATCAGCACCAATTCTACCAATTACATCAGTAGGACAGAACTTTTGTAATATGGCAGCTATATCTTGTAATAGGGAATCACCATATAAATGTCCTAAGGATTCATTTAATTTTCTAAAATTATCTACATCTGCCAATATTAATGTGTAAGGAAGACATGTATCTTCAGCTTGTATTTTTTCCTTTATAAGCTTTTCAGTATAATTTCTGTTATATAAGTTAGTTGTAAGAGAATCGCGATTACTTTTATCTGTTAGTAAGTTAATAGCTTCATGTGTATCATCGGTGTTAAAGGTTTTACCAATTACACTTATTGGTGAATTATCCTTATCATATAAAGGATTACCAATAGTACGATACCAAGAATAATTACCAGTATGTGCATTAAGTACACGAATCTCCATATCTAATATCTTATTACCATTTTCCAAGTCATCACAGAATTGATTATATGTGTTTATATCATCAGGATGAATATAATGATTCTCAATAAGACCAGTTCTGTAATGTTCTTTCATATCTTTATTTTTTAGAAGACCTGTTTGGTCATGGCCTCGTGTAAACCTCTTTTCAGCAAAATTATATTCCCAAACTATTTCTCCTGACATTTGAGTAAGGAGTTGCTGCTTCTTCTGGTTAAATTCTAGATTACGTTCATAAGCTTTATTATCTGTTACATCAAATAAGGTACATAAATATATTGGTTTTCCATCAGATGAACCTATACGACTTGCATTTATGTATAACCAACATAATGAGTCTTCTTTTGTTATAACACGTAATGTAAGTTCGCTATTATATGTGTCAGAACTTGCAAAAGTATTAAGGCTGTCTAAGTCTTTTGGATGTACAATTTCAGATAGAATATTATTATATTTGTGTAGAAATTCTTCTTTTGTATATCCAATTAGCTTGTAAAAACCATCATTAGCAGAGGTTACACGTAAGTCAGTAATACAAAGCTTAATAATGCCACCATGTATATTATGGTAAATAGTATCTAGTTCTAAATTTTTCTCTGCAACTATATTATATAAATCTTTCATTTCTGTAATATCAATTAAAGAGGCATATATTTTCATGTGTTCAGTATTTGTTTTTTTACCATTTAATAATAGCCATGCAATAGAACCATCCTTTTTTATTATTCTAAATTCATAGCGAATATCGCCACTCATTGATAATTGTCTTGAAACAGCAGCACGAAGTCTCTGAATATCATCAGGGTATATACGTGCAGTTATATTATTATGAAATAGTTGACTATATTCTTCACGAGTATATCCTAAAAGATTGAAAAAATAATCATTAGCATAATCAAAACTAATAGTAGTACTGTAGTTAATTATTAATGAACCACAAGTTAATGAATTAATTATATCCTCATAATTATTAATCATGTATTCACACCTTTCCTATTATATTTAAGTTTAAAACGATTTCAAATTGAATAAAATAAAAAATAACTCTTTAAAAATAAATGTGAATAAGTTATAATCACATAGTGAGTGTCATTTAACAAATGACGGTCATATAATTTAATTATAACATAACATATGAAGTATTTTCAATAAAAATGGAAGATGGTGGAATAAAGTGGGGATATTTGGTTTTATTAAGGAAGAAATAAATATAATAAAGGATAGAGATCCTTCTATAAAGTCTTCTTTAGAAGTGTTCTTATATCCAAGCTTTAAGGCTTTGATACAATATAGAATAGCTAATAAATTATATAGAAAAAAGCATTATTTTTGGGCAAGATGGGTTTCTCAAAGATGTGCTAGAAAAACAGGAATAGAGATTCATCCAGGTGCTACTATTGGTAAAGGATTATTTATTGATCATGGTAATGGAGTAGTTATAGGAGAAACAGCAATAATAGGTGATAATGTAACTCTTTATCAAGGTGTAACATTAGGAGGTACAGGAAAAGAACATGGGAAAAGACATCCTACAATAGAAGATAATGTAATGATTAGCGCTGGTGCTAAAGTGTTAGGTTCGTTTACAGTTGGTAAGAACTCAAAGATAGGTGCTGGTTCAGTTGTTTTATCAGAAGTACCGCCTAATTCTACAGTAGTTGGAGTACCTGGTAGAGTTGTTAAGAAAGATAATGTTAAGATACCGATTGAGGATTTGGATCAAGTACATTTACCAGATCCAGTTCTTGCAGATATATTAGAATTACAAGGAGAATATATTACATTGTGTGGAAGAATACAACAAGTAACAGCTTGTATAGAGCAATGTAGTAAGAAAGAAAGAGAGAAGGCGTAGAGATGAAGATATATAATACTCTAACAAGAAAAAAAGATGAATTTAAACCAATAGAAGAAGGAAAGGTTAGCATGTATGTGTGTGGCCCAACTGTTTACGACTACATTCATATCGGAAATGCTAGACCAATGATAGTTTTTGATACTGTCAGAAGATATTTTGAATATAAAGGATATGATGTAAATTATGTATCTAATTTTACAGATGTAGATGACAAGATAATTAAGAAAGCTATAGATGAAGGTGTAGATGCATCTGTTATTTCTGAGAGATATATTGCTGAAGCAAAGAAAGATATGGAAGCACTTAATGTTATGCCAGCAACTGTTCATCCAAAGGCAACAGAAGAAATAGATGGTATGATAGCTATGATAAGTGACCTTATCGATAAGGGTTATGCTTATGAGAAGAATGGAACAGTATATTATAAAATTCGTTCATTTAAAGAATATGGTAAGTTATCTAAGAAGAATATAGATGATCTTGAGGCAGGACATAGAGATATAAAGGTTGCTGGAGCAGACGAAAAAGAAGATCCACTTGATTTTGTATTATGGAAACCTAAGAAAGAAGGAGAACCTGCGTGGAAGTCACCATGGGGAGAAGGAAGACCAGGATGGCATATAGAATGTTCTGTTATGAGCAAGAAATATCTTGGTGAAGAGATAGATATTCATGCAGGAGGAGAAGATTTGATATTCCCACATCATGAGAATGAAATAGCTCAAAGTGAAGCAGCTAATGGAAAGCCTTTTGCACATTATTGGATGCATAATGGATTTTTAAATATTGATAATCAGAAGATGTCTAAATCAAAAGGAAATTTCTTTACGGTAAGAGATATTAGTGAGAAATACTCTTTAAATGTAATTAGATTCTTTATGTTAAGCTCTCATTATAGAGGATCAATTAACTTTAGCGAAGAGTTAGTTATGGCAGCTAAGACAGGACTTGATAGAATTATAACAGCTATTTCTAATTTAAATCATTTACTTGATAATGCTAAGAATGTTGAAATTACAGAAGATGAGAAGACTATTTTAGATGAGTTTATAGAATATAATAAGAAATTTGAAGCAACTATGGAGGATGATTTTAATACAGCATCAGCAATAAGTGTTGTATTTGAGATGGTTCGTTTAGCTAACTCAAAGATTACAGCAGATAATTCAAAGGAATTAATTGAGAGCGTCAAAGGAACAATAGAAGTGTTATGTGATATTCTTGGAGTTGAGACAGAGGAAGAAGAAACTTTATTAGATGAAGATATAGAGAAATTAATTGAAGAAAGACAACAAGCTCGTAAAGACAGAAATTTTGCAAGAGCAGATGAGATAAGGGATACTTTACTTAGTAAAGGAATCATACTAGAGGATACAAGAGAGGGAGTAAGATGGAAGAAAGCTTAAGCATTTATAGTGCAATTATTGAAAAATTTGCTATGGAAAAGCAGGATATTAGAACAATTTCTCCACTTACTCTAGCATATATAGGTGATAGTGTATTTGATTTAACGATTAAGACTATGGTTGTTGGACAAGGAAATGCACCAGTTAATAAAATGCATAAAAAGGTTAGTGAGATTGTCAAAGCTCATGGACAAGTTTTAATGTATGAGGCAATAAAAGATATTTTAACAGAAGATGAGAGTAGTGTATTTAAACGTGGTAGAAATGCTAAATCGTATACATCAGCAAAAAATGCTACAAAAATTGATTATAGAATAGCTACTGGATATGAAGCATTAATAGGATATCTATATTTACAAGATAAAATGGATAGAGTTTTAGAACTTATAAATATTGGTTTAGATGCCAATGGCTATTTGTTTCAGAGCGAAAACAAGTAGATTTGATTTAATAGGAAATTGTGTTGCATTTCCTATTAAATCGATTAAATTCGTTAAGAAATGAGGAATATTGTGAAATCAGAAGATAAGGTATTTGATAATAATATTACAGAGAGTAATATTATAGAAGGAAGAAATGCAGTTATAGAAGCTTTTCGTTCAGGTAAAACTGTAGATAAGGTATTGATATTAGAGGGATGTCAAGATGGACCAATTAATACTATTGTAAGGGAAGCTAAAAAACATAATGTGTTAATTAAATATGTTAAAAAGGATAGATTAGATAAGGTATCAGAAACTGGTAAGCATCAAGGTGTAATTGCCTATGTTGCAGCATATAAGTATGCAGAGGTAGAGGATATACTTGATAATGCAAGAAAAAAAGGTGAACCACCATTTGTTATTATTTTGGATGGTATTGAGGATCCACATAATCTTGGTGCAATTATTAGAACAGCTAATCAAGCAGGTGCCCATGGAGTTATTATTCCTAAGAGAAGAGCTGTGGGACTTACTTCAACAGTTGCAAGAACTTCTGCAGGTGCTATTAATTATACTCCTGTTGCTAAGGTTACTAATATTGCAAATACAATTGAAGACCTTAAAAAAGAGGGTATGTGGTTTGTGTGTGCCGATATGGACGGAGAGGTTATGTACAATTTAGACCTTAAAGGTTCTATTGGTCTTGTTATAGGTAATGAGGGCGAAGGCGTAAGTAGACTAGTAAAAGAAAAATGTGACTTTATAGCCCAAATTCCTATGAAAGGTGATATTGATTCTTTAAATGCTTCTGTTGCTATGGGCATTTTATCATATGAAATCGTAAGACAAAGATTATCCTAATCTTTGTCTTACGATTTCTACTTACCCCTACGAACTGGGCTTAATATAGTTGGAGGTATAATAGAATATGAGAGAATATGAAAAGATGTTAGGTGGGCAGGTGTATAATCCTGCTAATTTATTTCTTCAAATTAAACAAATTAGAGCACGTACTTTATGTGAGAAATATAATAGGATATGGGAGAATATAGGAGATAAAAAATCTGATAAAAAGAGTAAAATTATAAAAAAGTTAGTTGGTTATTGTGATGATAGCATAAATATAAGTACACCATTTATGTGTGATTTTGGTAAGAATATTTTTATAAAAGAGAATGTTAATATAGAAGATAATTGTGTGTTTTTAGACACATCAAGATTAGAGATAGGTAGGAATGTGTTAATTGGTCATAACACTTGTTTGGCTTGTGTGTCCCACTTAACTTGCCCGGAAGAAAGAAAAGTGGTGAAAAATTATTCTAAGCCTATTGTTATAGAAGATGATGTAGTAATAGGCTGTAATGTAACAATACTTGGAGGAGTTACTATAAAAAAAGGAAGTAGAATACTTGATGGAGCTATTGTTACAAAAGATGTGCAGAATGATGAAAATGGATCGTATATAATAAATAATGTATTAAATAAGGTTAATGATAATTATATTAAAAATGTATTAAATCATAGAGAAAGAAATAGTATTGAGGAAAAGTTGAATATAGTATATGGATTTAGATATATAAGAAGGTATTTTTTATATAAAAAATTACTTAGAAAATCTGGCGTTTTAACGTTAATAATGAAATATTTTAATTGTTATAATGGTTGTAATATATATTTAGAGGGGAAGACTTTTTTTAATTATAATTGCAAGATTATAGATATAGAAAAAATAAAAATTGGAGATAATATATTAGTTGGACCTGGAACATGTATTACAAGTGAGACATATGATTCTTGGGTTGAAATTGATGATGAGAAATCTAAGGTGTATAAGTCAATTAGTATCGGAGAAAATGTGTGGATAGGAGCTAATGTAACGATATTTGGTGGAGTTACTATAGGCAAGAATAGTGTAATTGGAGCAGGTGCTGTTGTTACACAAGACATACCAGAAGGTGTAATTGCATATGGAGTTCCTTGCACTGTCAAAAAAGAGATATCTTAGGGGATTCAAGTAACGCTTTGAATATTTTGTTTAGTAGGGATATAAGTGTCGATAGTAAAATTTATATTGTGTAAATTATCTTGACAATATTTGGAAGTGTAATTATAATGGTTTTTGAATGCTGATGTAGCTCAGAGGTAGAGCACTTCATTGGTAATGAAGAGGTCGGGGGTTCAAGTCCCCTCATCAGCTATTTATAAAACATCTATAAATCTTCACTTTATAACCTTAGAATGAAAATCGTCTCTAGAATAAAAGTCTCTAGAATAGTTCCCTAGATAATAACGTATAATAAAAAATATATATATAGACGAGGAGTAACAGTTATGTTTAAGAATGTAATTTTGAGATATACGTTATTATTTTTACTTGGGGGATTTTCTTATTGTTTTATTGAAATATTATCTAGGGGATACTCTCATATATCTATGTTAATCGCAGGTGGGATATGCTTTGTATTAATAGGTAACTTAAATAGGAAGAGAAAAGACATGTCATTAGTAGGGCAAATGTTTCTATCAGCATTTATTATTACTGGGATAGAATTAGTAACAGGATTAATTGTAAATGCATGGTTAGGATTAGAAGTGTGGGATTATTCTAGATTGCCATATAATTTTATGGGACAAATTTGTTTACTATATACAAATATATGGTTCTTTTTATCAATTCTAGGAATATTACTTGATGATTATACAAGATATTGGTTAATGGGAGAAGAAAAACCTCATTATAAAATACTATAAAATTATTAAACTTCTATAATTTTATTAAAAAAGTATAAAATAATTAAATGCTCGATTTTACAATAAAATTCAATGAAAGTATTGAAATAGTAGTAATAATATTATATAATATGTTATATAAATATTAACAAAATATAAAAACAAGGGCGAGAATAATTAACAAACTTTTACAAATAGATGTAAAAATTGACATAAATGTTCATAAAATACCAAAAATTGGAAATGATATTTTAGGTTTAATTATTGGAAAGGAACGTTTGTATGAATAAGAGGTTGTCAAAATCAGTATTAATTACATTAACTGTATTTTTGGTTAGCTTCTACATGGGAGCAACTGCTTCAGCTGATGGATTAAGTATGTCAGACATTTTAAATAACGATAATTCATATGTAAATGATAATAAAAATGCTGGGGATGGAATATACGCTTTTCTTAGTTCACAAGAAAAGGACAGTATGACTACAGAATTAACAGCAACTTCAACAATGGTATCTGTTGCAAGTGCTATGTATAATGAGAATACTACTACTATTACTGATAATGCTACACCAGTATCAGATACACCAGCTACGACAGAATCATCTGACGAGGAGCAATTTGCAAATATGGCTATTGCTATAGTAGATAAATATGTAAATGTTAGAAATTCAGCATCAGAAAAAGGTGACATAGTAGGTAAATTATATAATGGTTCTTTTGCTACAGTTATTGCAGAAAAATCAGGTTGGGTACAAATTAAATCTGGAAACGTAAGTGGTTATGTAAAATCTGATTTCTTAATTAAAGGTCAAGAAGTTAAAGATTCATATAAGAAATATATTCAATATATGGCTATTTCAACTGTAGATTCTTTAAATGTAAGAAGTAAGAAGAGTACAACTGCTTCAATTGTAACTAAATTAAAGAAAAATTCTAAATGCACAGTTATTGACCAAACAGATAGTAAATGGGTATTAGTATCTATATCAGATAAAAAAGGATACGTTGCAAAAGAGTATGTTTCTATTAAATTAGACTATAAAACTGCTATATCAATTAAAGAAGAAGCAGAGTTACAGAAGGCATCAGCTGAAAATAAATTATCAGATGCTGCATCATCATTATCAACTACATATGGTAGCAAGACTACTATAAATAGTGCAGATATGAGATTATTAGTTTGCTTAGTATTCTGTGAATCAGGTTCAGAACCTTATGCAGGAAAGTTGGCTGTTGCTAATGTAGTATTAAACAGATATCATAGTTCAAGATTCCCTAATACAATAAAAGGTGTAATTTATCAATCAGGACAATTTTCACCTACTTGGAATGGAGCTCTTAATTCTAAGTTAGCAACTTATGATAGAGGCGGATTTACTGCCAAGAATCATAAGGAGACTATACAAGCTGTTAAGGATGCATTAGATGGTAAGAATAGTATTGGAAGCAGATTATATTTTAACGGATATAATTATGAAAAGAATAGAGGACATAAGAATGCTGTTAGAATTAGTAATCATTTATTTTGGTAAAATGTTTCGCAAATATTAAAAATATTACAAAATAGGACCATAGGAATATATTAAAATGTAACAATTAATGTTATAATATAATTAGAAAACTATATAACACATATTTATTATAATCCATGGAATAAGTCGCTAGCAGTCGTTGACGGTTAGGGGCTTATTTCATTTTATACGAGGAAATTGCGTCGCATTTCCTATGAAACAAAACACGACCTGAGGATGCGCAACTCGCGGAAGGGAGATTTGAACCGTGTTCTGACTCCTTGGATAAGGGGCACAAGAAACTCTTTGTTATTTCTAAAAAAATCATAAAAAAAATCAACTAAAAATAAAAAGCGGAAAATATTACATAAATGTTAACAATTAATATTTACGTAACAGTTCTAATGTGTTATACTTAATATATGTTAGAGAAGTGAGGATTATATTTGGATATATGAGGGGGACACGATATGAATTTATCAATGTGTCAGAAGAGAAAAAGGGTTGTAATTATTACAATATCAATGATAGTTTTTATATTATTGATAGGTGCAATAATTAAATCAAGAGCAGATGAGAATGTGGTTGTTAAGTATAGAGCTCATGTAGCATATAATGGTTGGATGCCTTGGCAAGTAGATGGAACCACAGCAGGAACAGTTGGAGAATCTAGAAGAATGGAAGCTTTAAAAATTAAGTTAGAAGGCACTTCAGATGGAAGCGTTGTATATCAAGCATTTGTTAGAGGAGATGGCTGGAAGAATGAAGTAAGAAATAGTGAAACTGCTGGAACAGAAGGTCAGTCAAAACAGATTGAAGCTGTTAAAGTTAGATTAGAAGGTAAAGTCGCAGAAAACTATGATATTACATATAGAGTTCATCTTAAAAATAAAGGTTGGCTAGAATGGGTTAGCAATGGAGCAATGGCAGGCTCAGATACAGAAGGACTTAGAATAGAAGCTATTGAGATTAAACTAGTTAAGAAAGAGAGTACTACAACAGAAAATCAAGTAAATCTAGAAAATACCCGTGGTGTAGTTACTACATTAAACGATGAAGAATACAAAATATTTGTTAGTATAATATTTGCAGAGGCTGGAGCAGAACCATACGAAGCTAAGTTAGGTGTTGCAAATGTAATATTGAATAGAATGTATGATAGTAGATATCCAAATGATTTAAAGGGAGTTATTTATCAGAAGAGTCAATTTACACCTGCTTCAAATGGAATCCTAAGTAAGAGAATAGCTGAATATAACGCAGGACAATTTACTCATCCAAATCATTTAGAATGTATAAAAGCAGCTGATGAAGCTTTAGCAGGAAAAAATAATTGTGGAAATAGAATTGGTTTTATGACACCAGCAGCATTAGAAAAATATATGGCTGGTAAATATACCGATAAGTGGGTAGTAAGCAATACAGCATTTTTTAACACAAAGTAGTAAGGGGAGTTTTAAAAAAAGAGGGGGATTTAAATGAATTTAGCAAGGGTAAGGTTTTTGAAGAACAAAAAGTTGGTTGCGATATGTGTTATATGTTTCATACTAATTTGTCTATCAGTTGCATTTATAGTTTCAAGAGCGGATGAATCGGCAGGTATTCAATATAGAGCACATGTAGCATATAATGGTTGGCTACCATGGCAAAATGATGGTGGTACAGCAGGTACCGTAGGAGAATCACGAAGAGTAGAAGCATTTAAGATTAGATTAACAGGTAGCATGCAAGGTTCAGTAAAGTACCAAGCATATGTAAGAGGCGATGGATGGCAAGGTGAAGTCGCTGATAGTGCTACAGCTGGTACAGAAGGACAATCTAAACAAATAGAGGCAATTAAAGTTAGACTTGAAGGAAAAGTTGCTGAGAATTATGATATTACATATAGAGTTCATCTTAAGAATAAAGGGTGGCAAGAATGGGTTAGCAATGGAGCAATGGCTGGTTCTGATACAGAGGCACTTAGAATTGAAGCATTGGAAATTAAGCTTGTAAGAAAAGAAGTTGCAACAGGCTCTGGAGAATCACCATTTACAAAATATGAGTTAACAGAATATCAATTAAAGAGTATTGCAGCATTATGTCAACAAGAACAAGGAACAGCAAGAGGTGCAGCAGCAGAGGCATCACTTATGGCAAATCATATGGACTTAAGACAAGGTAATGCTAAGAAATATGAAAATACAGGAGAAGGCTTATATAATTATGTAAGATATGGTAAGTGGTTTGCATATGCTGCAACACATATGGATAACCATTCAAAACTAAGAAGTGATGTTCTTGAAGCAGTAAGAAAAGTATTAGTAGAAGGAAAGAGAACATTACCTGGATATGTAAATGAACATGATTGCTTCTCAGATATTACATCAGCAACTAATGATGGAGCTGGAATAAATGTGAAAGATAGAGGTGCATATGTACAAAACAAAACAATTGCACATAATAGATACGGAGCAACATATACATTCTATTGCTTCCCAGATAGTAGTAGTGATCCATTTGGATATACTAGTGAAACAAAGAGACAGGAAATAGGGGATTTCTGTTACAAATTTGAAGATTTATAAAAGATAAAATATTTTACAATTTTCACATATACTTCCCTTTTTGAAAAACACCTTACAAGATGTAAAAGCACTTGTATGGTGTTTTTCTTTCAAATTATAAGGTTGCATATAGTAAGAAAATATAATAAAATAGAAAGGCAAAATTGTAAATTAGAAATTTAATGGTATGTCATAAACCTGAGTTTTATACAGGTTTGGCAACTGATGTATGGGATTGTACAAAATGGACAACAAGATTGTATTAAAAAACTTGACGATAAGGTAGTATTTTAATATAATCTTATAGTGAAAAAATATTTTAGTTAAAAGAATTGTAGGAGGCTTTTATGGGAAGCAAAAATAAAAATGAAATGGTAGAAGAAGCTACAGATAAGGAAGAAGTAGTATCAAAGAATTTCATAGAACAAATTATTGATGAAGATTTGGCTACAGGTAGATGTAATAAGAAGATTATTACTAGATTTCCACCTGAACCAAATGGCTATTTACATATAGGACATGCTAAGTCAATATTACTTAATTATGGATTAGCACAAAAGTATAATGGTGAATTTAATTTAAGATTTGATGATACTAATCCAACTAAGGAAAAGACAGAATTTGTTGAGTCAATTAAGAAAGATGTAGAATGGATTGGTGGAAAGTTTGAAGATAGATTATTCTTTGCTTCAGATTATTTTGACCAAATGTATGATTGTGCTGTTAAATTAATAAAAAAAGGTAAAGCATATGTATGCGATTTGACAGCTGATGAAATAAGAGAATATAGAGGAACTCTTACTGAGCCAGGTAAGAATAGTCCATATAGAGATAGAAGTATAGAAGAGAATCTTGACTTATTTGAAAGAATGAAGAATGGTGAATTTGAAGATGGTTCTAAGGTTCTTAGAGCTAAGATAGATATGAGTTCATCTAATATAAATATGAGAGACCCAATTATCTATAGAATTGCAAGAATGACTCATCATAATACAGGAGATAAGTGGTGTATTTATCCTATGTATGATTTTGCACATCCAATTGAGGATGCAATTGAGCATGTTACTCATTCTATATGTACACTAGAATTTGAAGATCATAGACCTTTATATGATTGGGTTGTTAATGAGTGTGAATTTGAAAATCCACCTAGACAGATTGAGTTTGCAAAGTTGTATCTTACTAACGTTATTACAGGTAAGAGATATATTAAGAAATTAGTTGAAGATGGAATAGTTGATGGATGGGATGATCCAAGACTTGTCTCAATAGCAGCACTTAGAAGACGTGGATTCACACCAGAATCAATTAAACTATTTATGGAATTATGTGGTGTATCAAAGAGCAACAGCTCAGTAGATTATGCTATGTTGGAATACTGTATTAGAGAAGACCTTAAATTAAAGGTTCCAAGAGTTATGGCAGTACTTGACCCAATTAAACTTATTATTACAAATTATCCTAAGGATGAAGTTGAGTATGTTGATGCTCCTAATAATGTGGAGAATCCGGATTTGGGTTCTAGAAAGTTACCTTTCTCAGGTGAATTATATATTGAAAGAGACGACTTTATGATAGTTCCACCTAAGAAATATTTTAGATTATTCCCAGGTAACGAAGTTAGACTTATGCAAGGATATTTTGTTAAATGTAATGATTACAAGACAGATGAAAATGGAAATGTAACAGAAGTGTATTGTACTTATGATGTTGAGACTAAGAGTGGTTCAGGATTTACAGGACGTAAAGTTAAAGGAACTATTCATTGGGTTGATGCTAAGAATGCAATACCTGCTGAAGTTAGATTGTATGAGAATATTGTAGACGAAGAGAAAGGTGTATATAACGAAGATGGTTCGATTAACCTTAATCCAAATTCATTAACAGTTCTTAAGAATTGTTATGTTGAACCAAGCTTAAAAGATGCAGAACCTCTTAGCAAATATCAGTTTGTACGTAATGGATTCTTCTGTGTAGATTGCAAAGATTCTAAACCAGGCAACTTGGTATTTAACCGTATTGTATCCCTTAAGAGTTCTTATAAGCCAAATAAGTAGGGATTGGTTTGGGATTCTAGGATTCTAGGGGAGTCGCCTTAAGTCTTTAGGTGCGAGTTTTAGACTATTATTCTAGGGTATATCAAAATAAAGAATATTATATCATAGCAGACACGCTTTCGCTCGGTTATGATACCTAGCGGCTCTATAGTTAAGGTACTATTATGCTAATGCATAACAGCACCTTAATCTATGAGCCGAGGTACATAAAACGGTCTGCTATTGATATAATATTTTTTATTTTGATAATATTTTCTACAATATTTTTCTTTTAATTTTGATGTATTCATATTTATATATAATATTAGACTTATCAATAATAATGTCAATTAGGTATATCCAATAGGTTTATATGCGTTAATTAGGTTGAATAATATTATAAAAGTATAAAATTTATATATTTTTGTGAAATTTGCTAAAGTGTGTATAAAATTACAAACATATTTTTACAAATATAGAATGTAAATGTAATTAGATGACTAATGATTGTAAATTAATAGAAATAATTGTAAATAAATAAGTAATGTAAAAGATTTTTAATTTTATTATATAGTAAAAGTGCACAAAAATAGCGTTTTTATATAATTTGACATATCGAAAAAGTATAAATATAATGTCTTTCGGAAACTGTAAATTTTATGTTTATTTTTAGGAGGATGAAAAGTGATTCAGTATTTTAAAAAGGGTAGACGTAAATGGATTGCACTTGGCTTGACATTTGCAATTGCATTCACAACTGTTAGTTGGGAGATGTTAAGAAAGGAAAAGGCGAAGGCAAGGGAGAATGAAACAAGTAGTGAGTATTATGACGAATCAGCATTAATGAAAATGTTTGATACGGAAGATTTTAACGAAAAAGAGATGGTTGAACTTAAGGATGAGAGAACAACTAATTCAACAACTTATGATATGGGAAATGGGTTTAAAAAGGTTGTCTATTATTCAAGTGATGTTCGTTTTAATGATGACGATGGTAAATTATCAGATTATGATTCATCTTTAAAACAATCTAAAGTAACGAGAGAACGAAATTCTTATAAATATGAAAGTTCAGTAGGGGATACTAAAAATTATATTCCACGTAATATAGAGAAAACTCCTGTATTAATGGAAAATGATAATTATTCTATAGAATTATCTCCTGTTTTTAAGGGGACTATCTTTAGTAGAAAATCCGATGATAATGAATTTAATAATATTAATTCAATGTCTGATGTAAATGAAATAAAAGAAACATATGAGGATATATATGATAAAGAAAAGACATCAATTGTAGGTGGAGAGTATGTGTCAAAAGATAAAAAAATAAAATTAGAATATATATCTTCTGATAAAGGCATAAAAGAGAATATAGTTTTATATTCAAAACCACAGAATAATGTATGGAAATTTAAGTTATCATTAAATACATTAGTTCCCAAAAAGGATGAAAGTACTGGTAGCATATATATTTATGATGGGGATAAGATGGTTGGTGAAATTGAAAAACCATACATGAATGATGCTTCAAATGAGGCTTATAGTGAAGATATATCATATAACATTACTTCTTGTGATAGGAAGGGTGAGTATGAGTTGTCAATGACGGTAGATAAACAATATTTAGATGCAAGTGATAGACAATATCCAATTACTATAGATCCTACGATTACATGGACTGGAAGTAATAATATTGATGATGTATATGTAATAAATGGAAAGTATAGAGAAACTAATTTTTATAGTGATTCTGTAAAAGTCCTTGCAGCAGGTGATGGAAAACAAGGAGTATATAGGTCATTTATAAATATAACTGATTTAAAGAAAAAAATAAGTGGATATTCTATAGCAAATGCTAAATATACTGTATTTGAGGCAGATGGTGGAGCAAAGGGACAATGTGTAGAGGCATATAGAGTAAAAGAAGCATATGATAAGAAAAAAATCACATGGGCGAATAAGCCAGCATATGATACAAAGCTAATATCATCAATAGTAACTACTGGAAAAGCAAAACATTCAAGTACATTTGACTTAACAGCATATGTAAGAGGTGTTGCAAAAGGTTCATCTGAAAATTATGGAGTTATGTTAAAAGCTAAAAATGATGATAAATCATCAGCCTTTACTAAATTCTTTAGTTCAAGAAGTGCTACAGCACAATATAGACCAAAACTAGAAGTTATATATTATGATAAGCCTACGACACCGACTGCAGTAAATTTAAATAAAAGATTTTTTAAACAGGGTGAAAAGATAACTGTTTCTTGGAATGGAATTAATTCACAAGCGTTAAGTTTGGTACAATATCGTTTGACAAAGTATGATTTAGTTAAAAATGAGGAGAATGGTAATATTATAGACTATTCTATGGATACGAAGATTGGAGAATCATCTGCAGGAAGCAAAACAATAGATGTATCTAAATCATGGGCTGAGGGAGAATATAAACTTGTAGTAAGAGGTTATGATAAATTCAAAATGGCAGGTATGGGAAAAGGAATAACTTTTGTTATTGATGGTGTGAAGCCCAAATTAGGAGATGTGTCAATAACAGAATCTAGTAAAGATAAGTATTCCACAGCATTACCTACAATTAAATGGTCAGGGGCATCTGATAAATATTTTAAATGTGTTGAATATAGTATAAATAATAGTAATTATATTCCATTAGGAAAAACAGGTAATGGAGAAGTGACATTATCTAATAGTGTTATTAATACACCAGGAGAGTATACTATAAAGGTAAGAGCAATAGATAAGTCAGGAAATGTAAGTGATGAAAAGCAACTTAAGTACTATTATGATAGTAAGTTACCAGAAATCACTACTTTTACAACAGTACCAGTTGAAAAGGGTGCTACAAAAACACCTATGTTGGTATGGAATGTAGATGATAATAATATTAAATCAATTGAATATAGTATAAATGGTGGGGATTATGCAAGTATAGGTACATTAAATAGTGGGGCTTATACAATAGAAGAAGGTAAGATTGTAGAACAAGGAACATATACAATAAAACTTCGTGCAATTGATACTGCTGGTAATGTAAGTGTAGAAAAGGCAATTAAATATGAATATAATGAAGGCGTAGTAAATAATGAAAAAATTACAGTAGTACCTTCAAGTTCTACAGAAAATTATACAAATATAGAACCAACAATTGTCTTATCTTATATGAATGATTTATCAAAGGTAAAAATTGCATATGTACTAAAATTAAATGGGGATGTAGTGGCAGATAAAACAGTTGATGTAGACGTAATAAATGGTGCAGCAAGTTATACATTAAATAAAGAGTTATTCAATAAATCTGGAGATTATAGTTTAGATGTAAAAGTAATTGATGAACAGAATAATACTATAGAAGAAGTAAATAAAGTATACAATTATGATACTGTACAACCAGAGATAAAGAGTGCAAGAATAATTAATACTTCATTACAAGAAGTACCTACAATAGAATTATCAGGTATACAAGAAGATAAGTCGGGTATAAGTAATAAGGCAGTATACTCTGTAGTTTCAAGTAATGTTGATACAACAGAGATTAAAGAATTAGATAAGGTTGCAACTGCAACAGTAGATAATAAAAAAGTGTTATTTAAACTTGATGAAGAAGTAAAACAATTAGAAGATGGTATATATAAGGTATTAGTTGGAATAAAAGATTATGCTGGAAATGTATCAAATATAGAAGAGGTAGGATATTATAAGATTAACGCTAAGTTTGAGGGAAATAATATAGAAGCAGCTTATAATGACAAAACATCAACTATAGATGTTGCATGGAAGGCAGATAAGAATATAAAAGAAGTTGAATTATATTCTAGACAGCCAAAGGATGAATTTAAACTTGTAAACGAAATAGCAACAACAGAGGAAGATAGTGTAATAAGCGCGTCAATACAAGATATTAATACTACAGTTGATTATAGAGTAGTATTTACATATGTAGATGGAAGTAAGAAACTCAGTGATATTGTATCAATAGAAAAGAGTCAAGATGATGACGAAGATGAAGATAGCGATAAAAAAACAGAGATACTATATGACGAAACTGAAGTAGATGAAGATGAAGATGGGTTGGAAGATGGTTATGAATTATGGGATTTAAGCTGTAATCCAAATGAGAAAGATAGTGATGGTGATGGATTTGATGATATATATGAAGTTACTACATTAGGAACAAGCCCAGCAGTATTTACACAAGATAAGGATTCAGACGGAGATGGATTATATGATAGTAAAGAATATGCTGTAGGAACAGATCCTTATCTACAAGATAGTGATTTTGATGGAATATCTGATTCTCAAGATAGTAAACCTACTAAGACAGATATTAAGTCAGGTAAAGACATTAAATACACACAAGATGTACATATAGGTTTATATGATAGAAAAATAGAAACTGTAGCGAAAGATGACAAGAAAACAGTTATTATAGAAAACATTTATACAGGAAAAATTAAACAGGTAAATACAGATGGTGATATAACTTCATATTATTATGATAGCAATGAAAATAACACAGTTGTTATAGGTAAGGCTAATAATGAATATGTTGTTAATACATATTCATTTGATAAAGATAATAACTTAACATATCTTACTCATAATGGATTTGGTTATGAATTCAATTATGATAATGATGGAAATATGACAGATATAGTAGCTGCCAATCGTACACTTGTGAGTTATAAGTATAAGAGGTCATCACAGGAAGGTAATGATGAAGAAAAAGAAGATGTAATGTCAACTATGACATATGGTAATAATTACAAATATGATTATGAATATGATGACAAAGATAATGTAACCGCTATTAAGAAAGATAATAAATTAGCTTATGAAATGACTTATGATGCTAACAATAATATGACAAAACAAGTAGATAAGTTAAATGGTATTACATATGAATATGAGTATGATGGAGAAGGAAATGTTAAGTCTGTAAAAGGTAGCGATGGCTTTAATATAAGTTATGTTAATAAGAAGTCAGAAACTATAGAAGAAGATGGCGATAGCATAACTAAAGGAGAGTATGGTACAGGTTACATAGATGGTGACGTAACTCGTGTATGTAATACAACAACAAAAGAAAATACAACAGATAAGATTACTCAAACAACTACACTATTAATAGATAAAAATACAATAGAGTATGTAGTAAATGAAAATAGTAATACAGAAACAAAAACAATAAAAGATAAAGATGGCAATAATTTAGTATATACTGTAACAGAAACAAATGATAATGGAAGCCAAGAAGTAAGAAATATCAATGGGGACAACTTAACATATAAATATGATGAAAATGATAATATAATATCAATAGAATCAAGTGATGGTTCATCAGTAACATATAA
>CAKRYR010000005.1 GCA_934432595.1 uncultured Lachnospiraceae bacterium
GCTTGGGGAAATATTATATCAATGGATGGAGATGAAGAATTAGCAAAGAAAAATCCATTTAGATATAGAGGATATTACTATGATGAAGAAATAGGATTATATTATCTAAATAGTAGGTATTATGATGCTGAGATTGGAAGATTTGTTAATGCAGATGATGTGAATTTAATACCTGAGATGCAGAGTGGTGTAAAGGGAACTAATTTGTTCGAATATTGTGATAATAATGTGGTGAACAAGGATGACCCTACAGGACAATGGTCAATAAAAAGTACAGTAAATAATGCGGTAAAAGGCATAAAGAATACTTTGAAAAAAATATGGAATAGTGCTTTTGGAAGAATAGTTACAGTATTATGTTCTATAGGTACGGCTTTGTATAAAGTATATAAAAAATTATCAAATGCGGCAGGTATATATGATGTATTTAAAAAGTATAGAGCTGCAAAAAGTAAAAAATTGTTTACCAAGGCAATGTTTAATAAAAAGTTACAGCAAGTTATGAAATCAGTTAGAAATATTAAAAATATGATTTTAGATGGAATAAAATGGATAAAGAGGCACTGGAAAATAAGCTTAGTAATCTTTACTGCAGCTCTAACAATGGCAATTATCTAAAGGGTAAAGCTAAATAGTAATTATATGAAAGGTTATGTAGATATGAAAAATAAAAAATTGTTATTTTATACGTGTGCAGAGTTTTTATGGTTTTTCTTAATAGAGTTTATGGTAGTACATTTTACTTTAAATATGAAAAATTTATATGTAAGAGTTTTGCTGGTTATATATGGAGTATATGGTATATATGTATTTTTAAAAAGGTTAGCTAATTTGTTATATTTAAAGACAAATAAAATATCAACAGTTAATGATGTTAGTGAAAAGGAATTAGAAGAGATATGCATGGATAAAGGTATATTTAAAATTCCAATATATCAAGAAATGATAGAGAGGAATATACAAGATAATATTTTGAAAATAGTTGCCAAGTGTAGTAAGAGAGAAATAGATAATTCAACATTAGAGTTAATAGTTTATGTTGTTTTGATTGTAATTACTAATATAGAATATGCAAGTTTATTTTTTTTACCAATTGCACTAAGATTAATTTATGATATGATACTTTCTAGAGAAGAAGAGAGATACTTAAAGATAATTAACAATAAAATAGAACGGAGTAATATATAAAATAACCTTTTTATGAAAAAGTATTAGATAAGGTGTATTAATAGTTTCCTACATTAACAATTGTTTTGATGTAAGAACTACACCATTATATACATATGATAAAGGTAGTATCATTACTAGTCAAAAAGTATATTATTATACAACAGTACAAGTAAGTGGAACACCAATTAAAATAAAGAGTTATGAATATGGTGATAGTAGTTGGAGAGACTTACTTACATCATATAATGGACAGGCAATCACATATGATGAAATAGGAAACCCAATCCAATATAGAGATGGCTATAACTTTACATGGACAAAAGGAAGAAGTCTAAAGAATGTAAAGAAAGGTGATATATCTACAAGTTATAAATATAACAAAGATGGTATAAGGACTGAAAAAACTGTAAATGGTAAAAAGACAAAATATCAATTAGAAGAAAGTAATATAGTAAAGGAAACATCAGAAGGTCAAACAATATGGTACATCTATGATGGAAATGGTGACTTAATAGGGTTTGAACTTAATGGAACTAGTTATTATTATGACAAGAATCTTCAAGGAGATATAACAGGAATCTATGATACTAAAGGGGCCAAAGTAGTAACATATAGATATGATGCTGAGGTTGGAAGATTTGTCAATGCAGATGATGTGAATTTAATACCTGAGATGCAGAGTGGTGTAAAGGGTACTAATTTATTTGAATATTGTGATAATAATGTGGTAAATAAGGCAGATCCAACAGGACATTGGGGAGTTCCAACAGTCGTAGATTATGCAAAGAAAATGGGAAAAAAATTTTTGAATTGGTTGATTGGTAGAGTTAAGGCAAGAATAAAAAAATTAGTAAACAAAATAATAAAACAGGGTAAGAAAAAGTTAAAAAATAAGTGGGAAAAAGCAAAAAAACAAGTAATAAAATTAGGAAAACCTGTTAAAATGTATATATCAAAAGCTATAGAAAAAGTATATAAGAGTTCAAAAAAAATATTGGGAAATACATATAAGAATTTTGCAACTTTTTTAATGGTTTAAGTGGATGGAATGGCTATTTAGCTGGAACAGGTTTAACGGTTGCTGCAACTAATCCTTATGTAATAGGAATTGTAGTATGCTGTATATTTATTTTATTTAATTATGATGATGCTTATTAATGGAGGTGTTTTATGAAAGAAATTATATGTGTATGTATTGTATTATGTATTCTATTTATATTTGCATTGTTTAAGGGAATGAGAGAAGAACCAAAAAAAATAATAAGAATGGATATAGTACAATATACAAAAAGTAAAATAATAAAGAGTGCAATATGTTCAAGTATTGTTGTATTATTGTTTGCGAGTAGAGATGATTTAAAAAGCTATCAATTTTTACTAATGATAGGTATCAAAGTAATAGTGTATACGCTCGCTGTATTATTTGTATATGGGTTGATATTTTATGCTATTAAAAAGTTAAATAAAAATAAATAGAGATAATTGTGAACACGTTTAGTTGCTAAAGGTGCCAAAGTAGTAACCTACAAATATGATACTTGGGAAAAATAGTTTAGATATTCCTATGGGAGGATTGTATGTGAACAATCTTTTTATAGTAATAAATTGTTTTTGACGGATTTATTTTGAAAAAGCTGAACGTGTTGGAATAAAAATAGCAACTAGTGTAGTAACTATTATTGTATGGGCAGTCTATAGATGTGTTAAAAGAAAATAATTAAAGGAGATAAATATGAAAAAAAAATGTAAAAATAGTATAAGAATAGTATTTTTTCAGAGTTTGATAGTTATTTATATAACGTGTATTGCATTATTGTTTCAACAGAAGATATTTTGGAATAATATTTGTGAATTAAAAATAGATGAAATTTTTTATATAATATGGATTGTAATATGCTTTAATTTGTTCAAAAAACTATATAAATTTATTTGGAGTATAATAGGTATGGTTGCTGGGAGTTTTTTATTGCAAAATATTGTTGTTATAGTACCTAGGAAAGCATTGTTGATATTTATTATAGGTTATACTTTGGCTTTGATTATTTTACTTATTATTAATTATTATTTTGAATTAATTAAAGTCTTTGTAAAAGCATTTTATAAAGAACTAACAAAGAAAGAAGAATAACTTTGATAAACATAAATTCTACTATTGGCAATGAAGATCAAAAATTTTAGATTGCCTTGATGGAAAAAAAGATTACAAATTGAATTTTAATAAGAAACTTAAATTTAAATGGTGTAGACCATAAAATTGAAAGAAAGAGTGAGTATATGGATAAAATAAGAAAAATGTACATTATTATACTTTATATATCATCTTTTATAGGGGTAATAGTATCTTTTATAGGCTATCAGGGAATCTCGAGAAATCTTTGTATAATAGGGATTATTATATTAGTATTATATGAAACTGGATGTGAGATATACTATAGAAAAAGAATTACATATGATGAACAGAAATTGCAATTAGCATTAAGTACAAGGGATTATGGTATATTAAAAAATATATGTGAAAAGACATTTGATATAGAAAGCATTGTAGAAGATATTGTTAAATATGATAATGATGTTGAAGAACTTATTATAATTAAAGATAATTTAGATAAAGAAGTTTGTAAGAAGAAAAAACTTGTAAAAAAATTTCGTATAATATCTTTTATACTTGTTTTACTTATATATGTTGTATTTAGTCTAAATTATGGGAAAAAGATTTGTATGTATTATAAGTTTATTCCATTGGTAGAAGTATGTATATATTATGGATTAGTTAATGATTATTATTTTGGAAGAATGACTAAAAAGTTGGCAAAAATTAATAGGGTGATAAAGAAATATAGTTAGGGTATAAATAAAAGCCATGTTTTAATTATCTAATAGATAGTTTTTTATAATTGAAATTGTAGTAAACAGATTTGAATCTTTATATCGTAACTCATCTTCTCACACTAATATAAAGTTACAAATCGTCCCTAGAATTCAAATGAAAATCGTCCCCAGAACCTAAAAACATATCTATAAATTTATAATGCTATTGGTTTTTGTGATGGTTCGCTCGACTGCATCTTTAGAGTTTTTCCATGGTTCATTTTTATATCTGTAGTCAAATTTATCGATAAACCAGTCTAGGTCGGCATCGACACGTCTTAGATTATCAAGAGTTACTTTATTTATATCCTGTATAAAATTATCTAAGACAGAACCTTTCATATCCTCTAGACCTTGGGAATAAAGCATATCATAGTGTTTTAGACAAAAACCTTTACTAGAAGTTAATTTGTCTCTGAAATTAGAATCATTTTTGTATAAATGAGTTATCGTTGCAAGATATCTATTAAAAGTTGAATTTACCTTATTACACACAAAACAAGATTCGTTATGCTCTTTTATATATTCAGAGATAGGTGATAAGGTATTTTTCTTAAATAAGCCACCTTTATTTATTGGCTGGTTAGATAAAGATTCAATGTCTTTAATTCGTTTATTTAGATGAGTTTTAAGTATATTAGCTATACCTAGACTATTTTGCTTTTTATACATAAGTTTAATATGGTTTGCACAAAAACCTTCTTTATCTGTTATTTGGCGAATATCCTCTTCCATATAACTAGGTCCAAGGGTAAAATCTATAGCATTAGTTTCAAGGTCATGGTACATGACACATAATGGACATTCACAATCTATATTAAAAGCATCATTTACAGGAATAGTGTATAATTTTTCTTTCATTTATTATCAGTTCTCCTTTTTTTAAAAGTATAGTTAATGATTAAACAATATTGATATAATTTAATATTCATAAACAAAATGATGATAAATATAGTATATATGTTATTAGATATAAATTCAATTAAGCTTTCTTATTGCATTTTCTTATGTTATAATACCTCTGCATGACAAATTCTAAAAATTGGAAATGGAGAAAACAATGGATATAGTACAGAAAGATAATGATATTTATTTATATAATGTAGAGGATTTTGATTTGGGTCAGACACTTGAGTGTGGACAGTGTTTTAGATTTAATAAGATTAAAGATAATGAATATATTATTGTTGCTTATCATATAATGCAAAGGGTAGGGCAAGTACAAGATACTGTGATTTTCTATGATTGTGATATAGATACTTTTAATAATGTATGGTATGAGTATTTTGATTTTGAGACAAATTATAAAGAAATAAAAGATTATTTGCTAAAATATGATGATAAGCTAAAGGAAGCTATTGAGAAAAAGAATGGGATAAGAATTTTAAAACAAGAATTCTTTGAAAATTTATTATCATTTATTATTTCTCAGAATAAGCAAATACCACATATTATGAAGATTGTAGATGATATTGCTAATAAGTATGGGGATAAGTTGGGAGAATATGAAGGAAGAGAATATTATAGTTTTCCAACAGTTGAACAATTAAAGGGTGCTACAGAAGAAGATTTTAAGGAACTAAAAACAGGTTTTAGAGCACCTTATCTTATGGATGCAATAAGGATGGTAGCAGATGGGAGTATCAATATAGAGAGTTTTTCTGATTTAACAACGTTAGAAGTAGAAAAAGAATTAATAAAAATAAAGGGTGTTGGAACAAAGGTAGCTAATTGTGTACTTTTATTTTCACTTGGAAGAAGAGATGCATTTCCTGTAGATGTGTGGATACAGAGGATAATGGAAGAATTGTATTATAATGGTGAAAAAACAAAGAAGGAAGTTATTATAGATTTTGCTAAGGAACATTTTGGTGAGTATGGTGGTTATGCTCAACAGTATTTGTTTTATTATGCTAGAGATGGAAAAAAATAAGGGAAAATTTGAAAAAAAATATGAAAATTAAAAAAAAGGGTTGCAATAATTGGAAAAAGTGTTATTATATATAGTGTTAGCACTCAAAAGATTAGAGTGCTAACAAGAAAAAGATAATAAATGTATATGCATATAGATATTTTCTATAAATGCAAAGATACATATCTATTACATATCTATAATGAATAAATGGTTAGGAGGAATTATTTATGAAATTAGTACCATTAGGAGATAAGGTTGTATTAAAGCAAGCCGAAGTAGAAGAAACAACAAAGTCAGGAATTATTTTAACAGCGTCAGCTAAAG
The DNA here is from genome assembly GCA_934432595.1 of uncultured Lachnospiraceae bacterium. Taxonomy (GTDB): domain Bacteria; phylum Bacillota; class Clostridia; order Lachnospirales; family Lachnospiraceae; genus SIG301. The sequence continues at coordinate 6,278 of CAKRYR010000005.1, forward strand.
AAAAACCACAATATGCAGACGTTATAGCAGTTGGACCAGGCGGAAATGTTGATGGTAAAGAAGTTACAATGCAAGTTAAAGTTGGAGATAGAGTTATATATAGTAAGTATGCAGGAACAGAAGTTAAATTAGAAGATGATGAATATATCGTTGTAAAACAAAGTGATATAGTAGCAATAGTTGAAGACTAATATAATGGAGGTATTTGAATTATGGCAAAGGAAATTAAATACGGAACAGAAGCAAGAAAAGCATTAGAAGAAGGCGTTAATAAATTAGCTAATACAGTTAGTGTTACAATAGGACCAAAAGGAAGAAATGTTGTTCTAGATAAATCATTTGGAGCACCACTTATAACAAATGATGGTGTTACAATAGCAAAAGAAATAGAATTAGAAGATGCATTTGAGAATATGGGAGCACAATTAGTTAAAGAAGTTGCTACTAAGACAAATGACGTAGCTGGTGATGGTACAACTACAGCAACTGTACTTGCTCAAGCTATGGTAAATGAAGGAATGAAGAATTTAGCTGCAGGAGCTAATCCTATCATATTAAGAAGAGGTATGAAGAAAGCAACTGATGTAGCAGTTGAAGCCATATCAAAGATGAGTGCTAAAGTAAATGGTAAAGATCAAATTACTAAAGTTGCTTCAATTTCAGCAGGAAGCGAAGAAGTAGGTCAATTAGTAGCAGATGCAATGGAGAAAGTTTCTAACGATGGTGTTATCACTATAGAAGAATCAAAAACTATGCAGACTGAATTAGATTTAGTTGAAGGTATGCAATTTGATAGAGGATATTTATCAGCATATATGGCAACTGATATGGATAAGATGGTAGCAGAACTAGATAATCCTTATATTTTAATAACTGATAAGAAGATTTCGAACATTCAAGATATATTGCCAATTCTTGAGCAAATAGTTCAATCAGGAGCAAGACTTCTTATAATAGCTGAAGATGTTGAAGGTGAGGCATTAACTACATTAGTTATTAATAAATTAAGAGGAACATTTAATGTAGTTGCTGTTAAGGCTCCAGGATATGGTGATAGAAGAAAAGAAATGCTTCAAGATATAGCAATTCTTACAGGTGGTACTGTAATATCAGAGGAATTAGGATTAGAATTAAAAGATGCTACTCTTGAACAATTAGGACGTTGTAAGTCAGCAAGAATAGAAAAAGAAAATACTATAATTGTAGATGGACTAGGAGAAAGTAAAGAAATAGAGGCTAGAGTAGCTCAAATAAGAAGTCAAATAGAAGAAACTACTTCAGATTTTGATAAAGAAAAATTACAAGAAAGACTTGCTAAACTTGCAGGTGGTGTAGCAGTTATAAGAGTTGGAGCAGCTACTGAGACAGAAATGAAAGAAAATAAACTTCGTCTTGAAGATGCACTTGCAGCAACTAGAGCAGCAGTTGAAGAAGGTGTTATTGCTGGCGGTGGTTCAGCATATGTTCATGCTTCTAAAGAAGTTGCTAAGCTTATTGAAAATCTTGAAGGAGATGAAAAGACAGGTGCTAAGATTATACTTAAAGCACTTGAAGCCCCTCTTCATAAGATAGTAGAGAATGCTGGACTTGAAGGTTCTGTAATTGTTAATAAAGTTCGTGAATCAGAAGTTGGAACAGGATTTGACGCATTACATGAAGAGTATGTTAACATGGTTGAAAGTGGAATACTTGATCCTGCTAAGGTTACAAGAAGTGCATTACAAAATGCAACAAGTGTAGCATCAACATTACTTACAACTGAGTCAGTTGTAGCTAATATCAAGGAAGATGCACCAGCAATGCCAGCAGGAGCTCCAGGTGGAATGGGCATGATGTAAGATAAATAGTAACATTCAGCCATTGTCTGAATAGTTACGATAAATGCTTAATGAGAATATAGAACTCATAAGTAAATTATAAAATATTAATATAGGATAATTGGATTATAGGAAAATCGCGTGTAACTTATGTTATACGCGATTTTAATTAGTAAAAATAATATATTAATTATATTCAGAATTGTACGATATACAAGACGTGGTATAGTTCGAAAGAATAAAAATGAATATAATTCTATCGATGATGAAATTGTTCGTCATATTATGCAATTATCAGCGTCAAGCCAAGAAGTAACTGCATCAGCTGAGGAAGCAGTTTCAATTAATAAAGAGAATAAGAAGAGAGCTACAGAAACAAAAGAAGTATAGTAGTTAAAAAACAAGTCCCCTAATATTGGAGGACTTGTTTTTTTATTCTTATGATTCTTTATTTTTCATTGCTAACATAAATAGAGCACCAATTGCTATTGAAAGAAGTATTATAAATATACCAGTTTTAATATTTGATGTAGAATAGTAGAATTCTCTTGGATTATCAGGATTTATTTTAGCCTTTATTGTATCACCTTTATGCATTTTACTGGTATAGACATTATATTTAACATTAGTATATTCAATATTTTTATATGTATAATTAACATATACAGTATGGTCTATATTAGTTCTTTTGTGAGTACCAGAACCAGTCTTGGTGATTTTCTTTTCAATATGACTTATGGTAATATTTATGTCTTCACCTTTGTCTTTGGTGGTTATTCCAGAATAAAGTTGACTTACACCTATACCAAAAAAGACTAATAGAAAAAAGAAGACAAATATTTTGGCTAATGGGTTTGAGTTAATTTCATTTTTACTACTCATAGCATTCCCTCCTATAAAATTCTCAAATAGAATATCGACAATTTTTGTAAATGTACTAGTGACCTAATTAGAAAAATATGGTATAATATAAACGTGGGGTTTCTCTTTGCTCATTGGGGGCCGAAGAGATGAGTTATTATTTTATGGGCTTTGTTATCACTGAATATATTTGGAGGGGAAAGTTAATAAATATAGGAGAGTGATGAGAAATATGTTAATAAGGGACAAGAAATTAAGTAGTTTATCTTTAGTTAGGGACGAGTTTGGAAACTATATAGGTTGCTATAATTCTGATAATAATTCAATTCGTAAATTTGAAAATCCAGAACATAATTTATACAATATATTTAAAAACTTTGAGGCATATTTTCCAGATTGGGAGGATCAAGGATTTGGAATATATGTAAATAATAAAAATTTATCTTTAATGATTAAGGATAAATTTGCACATGAAATGAATGCAGCTGTAGTTATTAAGGATAATTCGATGAAGATGTATCCCGAGGTTAGAAATGAATTTATACGATATTGTAGAAAACGTCTAGATAATATGAAGTATCTTCATGTTCAAATAAATGAAGGAAATAAAGAACATCATTTTTCTATAGATAAATATGGTAATTTTGTTAGAATTTGTGATGTAAAAGGCTTTTTAGCAAAATATCCATATTTCCCAGATTTATCATATGTACCAAAAACATTTTATAGGGAATTAGATTTAGTTATCAAGAGTATTGAAAGAAGACAAGATGTAGGATTAAATTTCTGCCTTAAGTTGGCTACAGATATGACAGATGAAGATATTTTAAAATTTCAAGATGTATTTAGAGAAAAAACTGGTAAATTTATATTTGATAAGTGTAATAGGGAAAATGTGTTATGTTTAATTGATTATTTAAAGGAAAAATCACCAGGTAATAAACACTTTAATGTTATAAATTTGTTATATTCAACTCATGGATACGAGTATAGAGAATTGGACTTTAATCCTAATAGTTATTGTATAAAATATACACATGGAATGAAAAAAGAGTTATTAAACCTTATAGTAGAAGATAAAGATTGTACAAGTGTAATTAATACGAATATTATTCCAAAAGAATATAGAAATAATATGATTAAAGAAGATGAAGATTTAATAAAAGAATTAAGGTTTATGTATCATGAAGATATTGATGTTGAATATTTAAAAAATTATATAAACAGAGATATTTCTAATTTAAAATATATTAACGTAGTGGCTCTATTAAAGAAAGATTTTGAATATGGATGTGAAATATTAGATAAATATTTACAACAAAATATAAATACAGATGATAGTATTATTGATAAAATATTACTTAAATATTCGAACTGTATAAAGGAAACAACGATTAAGAAGTGTATTGATTCTTTTAATTTGAAGAATTTATATATTGTATCAAAAATAAAAAATGCTGCAAAGTATATTCCTTGTTTTATAAATAGGTTAAATGGAGAAATAATTGAAAAAACGGATAAGGATGTAAAAAGAAATATTAATAAATTAATGCAGTTATTTGAAAATGAGTATGATATAGAATATGAAGAGAAGGATTCAAATCTAGTAATAGCAGTAAAAGATAAAGAAACAGGTGGATATATTATAGAACTTAAAGAACCTACATTAAGTAATGAAATTAGACATTTGAATCAAGAAGAAATACCTAATTATAGTTGGGAGAAAACAGTTGCTAGTAATACTTTGAAAGATGAGGACGAAAATAATACCTTTGCTGAAGCGTATAGTAGACAATTAGACATGATATTTGGATAAACATGTACTACTAGGAGAAAACTGTATGTCTAGATTTCGGGGAAATTACATCTTTAGTATAAGCGTTATTACATTAGTGATAATAGCTATGATAGTTATTGTTTTTCTAGAGATAAAAGAAAAAAATACTAAAGATAATAAAAAACTTGGTAAGATATATAAAATAGAATATGATGTGAATGGAGGAACCATATATGAAAAGGTTCCTTCAAATTATGTCGCTGGAAAGACAGTTGAACTTCCTAGTTATGTTGTAAAAGAAGGTTATGGATTTACAGGGTGGTATGATAATCAAAAGCTTACAGGGGAAAGGTTATATTCAATCGAGTGTAATAGATAAAAAATATAAGATTCATGGAAATCAAGAATATACTTGTATAATTGATGATAGTTATATGAAATCAAAGATGGAATGTGGTGTTGGTCTCTTAAATTTACAATTAACTACATAAAGTTTGAGGGTGAATACTTAGTGAATTATTTTGACATAAATAAACATATTTAGTATAATGTTTGATTATAGTTTACTTTATTTAGAAAAAATAGAAGTTGCTAAAGGAGGAAGATATAGCGTGAAAGGTAGTTTTATAGAGAGTGTAGTGCATAGAAAGGTAAGATATATAGATATTTTGATAAGATTTTTGTGGGTTGGATGTACAGTTTGGGGAACTTTTCTATTATTTCCAATTAATGGAATGCTGATGATATTTTTCTTAGGGATAAATGCCACATTTATGTTTTGGTTTTGGAATATGTATAAAGTGGATTATGAATATATATATTGTGATGGTCAGATTGATTTTGACGTGATTAAAGATAATAGGAAAAGACAACATAAATTAAGAATACAATTAGAAGATGCGGTATTATTAGCAGAACCGAATAGTGAAAAGGTTATTAATTATCCAGATGTTAGAGCTGTTGTTAAGTTTATTTCTAATGAAAGACCGAATAAAGTATATGCTTTAATAGTGAAAAAACAAGATAGGTTAATTAAAGTTTTATTTGAGCCAAATTATGAAATGTTAAAGAGTATTAAGTATAAAATGCCTAGAAAAGTTGAATTAAGACAAGAAGATTTAGACAAAATAAATTGTATAGATAAAGAAAAGTTGGATGAAGACGATATCTAAAATAGCAAAAATTAGTAAATTGATTATGAAAGTGAGGAAAGTAAAATGGGTAAAATAGTTGGTGAAGGAATTACATTTGATGACGTGCTACTTGTGCCAGTATTTTCAGAGGTATTACCAAATCAGGTTAATTTAGAAACTAATTTGACAAAAACTATAAAGCTTAATATTCCACTTATGAGTGCTGGAATGGATACTGTTACTGAGCATAGAATGGCAATTGCTATGGCAAGACAAGGAGGAATAGGCGTAATTCATAAGAATATGTCTATAAGTAAACAAGCAGAGGAAGTAGATAAGGTAAAACGTTCTGAAAGTGGAGTTATTACAGACCCATTTTATTTATCACCAGAGCATACTTTAGCTGATGCCAATGAGCTAATGGCTAAGTATAGAATATCTGGTGTACCAATTACTATAGGTAAGAAGTTAGTTGGAATTATTACTAATAGAGATTTATTATTTGAAACTGATTATACAAAGAAGATAAAAGAGTCTATGACTTCGGAAAATCTTATAACAGCTAATGAGGGAATTACATTAGAAGAAGCTAAGACTATATTAGCTAAAGCACGTAAAGAAAAGTTACCTATAGTTGATAAAGATGGTAATCTTAAGGGATTGATTACTATTAAGGATATAGAGAAGAGAATACAGTATCCTAATTCTGCTAAAGATGAACAAGGAAGACTTAGATGTGCAGCAGCTGTTGGTGTTACACCAGATATACTTGATAGAGTAGAACCCTTGGTTCATTCAAAGGTAGATGCTATTGTAATTGATACAGCACATGGTCATTCTGCAAATGTTATTAGAACAGTTAAAATGGTTAAGGATGCATTTCCAGATTTACAAGTAATAGCAGGAAATATTGCTACTGGAGAAGCTGCAAAGATGTTGATTGAAGCAGGTGCTGATGCAGTTAAAGTTGGTATAGGACCAGGTTCTATATGTACTACTCGTGTAGTTTCAGGAATTGGTGTTCCTCAGATTACAGCAATAATGGATTGTTATGAAGTAGCTAAGGATTATGGTATTCCAGTTATTGCAGATGGTGGAATTAAGTATTCAGGAGATATGACTAAAGCTATTGCAGCTGGTGCAGATGCTTGTATGATGGGCGGCATATTTGCTGGTTGTGAAGAAAGTCCTGGAGATTTTGAATTATATCAAGGACGTAAATATAAAGTGTATCGTGGTATGGGTTCAATTGCAGCTATGGAGAATGGTAGTAAGGATAGATATTTCCAAGAGGGTGCTAAGAAGTTAGTTCCTGAGGGAGTTGAAGGACGTGTAGCATACAAAGGAAATGTAGAGGATACAGTATTCCAACTTGTCGGAGGTATTCGTTCTGGTATGGGATATTGTGGTGCTAAGACTATTCAAGATTTGAAGGAGAATGGAAAGTTTGTTAAGATTACTTCTGCTTCACTTAAAGAATCACATCCACATGATATTCGCATCACTAAGGAAGCTCCAAACTATAGCGTAGATGAGTAGGGGGTTGGGGGCTCCGCGTGGGCTTTATATGACGATTATTCGGCTACGCCTCATAATTACGATAATTTTAAACCTATATATTTTATTGTGCAAGCACATGAAATATATAGGTTTTTCTTATCTATAAAGCTAACGCTTTATCGTCATATAGCTCAGCTCAAACACGCTACTTCTGCGACTTATTTTAAAACATAATTTATCTAGAATGTTACCGAAAGTCTTTTAAATACAACCTTTTCTTAAAATAGCGCGTCCTTATTAGGCACTGCACAAGTTATAAAATGGTGCTGATATACTACAATTGATATAGTTATAGGGGGATAGGGGGCAAGTAAATCACTCGTTGGATGGGACTTCTAATTGTTTTTTGTTCACCAGCATCAATGGCTATTATTCCTAATATATTAGAAAAGAAATATTATGACTCTGGTAGGTATTGGCATTTAAAAAGAAAATAGAAAAATTTAATAAATTAACAGCTTGGAATTTTATAACTCCAAGCTTATTGTTTTATTTACAGGTATATATTGTCTTAATGTGACTCCGGCTGAAGCAAACATTCGCTTTGCAGCTTTAGTCATATCCATGTCTTTATATTTATCAGACATATATATTACTTCTTTTATCCCCTTTTGTATAATTGCCTTGGTACATTCATTACATGGGAATAATGTTACATATAATTTAGAACCTTTCATGTATGCGCCTGTATAATTAAGTATTGCATTCATTTCAGCATGACACACATATGGGTATTTATTTGATAAAAAATCATCTTCATCTCTTTCCCAAGGATATTCATCATCTGAACAACCTATTGGCATACCATTATAGCCGACGGATAGTATCTTATTATCGCTACTAACTATACATGCACCTACACTAGTGTTTGGATCTTTACTTCGCTCTGCAGAAAGGAGAGCAATTCCCATGAAATACTCATCCCAACCTATATAATCAGTTTTTTTCATAAATATAGTCTCCTCGTAGTAGTATTATTATATTTTGGTTAAAAACTTTCTGAAGTAAGTTTTTAATTGTCGATTAATTATTAGTTTATTAGCCGTTATTACGCTGTTTTAATCCTCGCCATACAATAAACATACATAAACCACATATTAATGCGAAGGAAAATATTGCAATGGCAGAGTGTTGAAAATATCTATCTGGCAATATATTTGCAATAGGCTCTGTCTTAGGAGATAGATACCAATTGCCATCACTAAAGATTGTTGAGCAAATTTTAGCAAAAAAGATTTCAAATCTGGATAAAAATCCAACTAAAAATCCTAATGGAATGATAGAAGCAATAATTGATGAAATTAATAAAAATCTATAATCATTATTTCTTACTTTCATTATAATTATTACTATACACATTATTCCACTAAACGCAGCTAATAAATATATTATTCTGTATAAATTTTTTACTTCTAAAAAATGTTTTGTTGCTTTCTCTGATAATGTGAAATTAGGCAAAGTTAATTCGCCTTTACTTGTAGGTTGCATATAAGAAACTAATGCATCATAATTTTCTTTTATTACTTCATTATCAAGGGAAGCAGCTTTCTCTATATTTAAAATTTCAACGTCATTATAATATAAATTTTTGAAGTTTAACGCTAAAACCAATCCTACTGAAATGAAAAATATTGAAAAAACTATTCCAATAATTAAATCTGCTAAATAGTCAAAAATCATAAAAAATCCACCTTTTACATATGTTTTACAGTATATTCCAATTATACTCGGAAAAAGTCGAATTTTCAATGATTTTATTGACAAATTACTTAAATGGCTGAACTATTAGGAGTTTTTAAAGATTCTAGTGACGAGCCTTAACAGGTAATAATATACAAGATAATATATTCTTTATCTATTACTTTATTGAATGATAAGACTCTGTTTACTACGTTAATAAGAAGATTAATTAATAATTTTTAGGGGATTTTTACGTATATTGTAGAGACTAGATTTTTTTGTAGATTGTAGTAAACAGAAAAATAAAAGCCTCCCTAGAACAGAAAAGCCCCTAAAATAGGGCATTCTAAATGTCAAGGGGAAAAAAATAGGACTTATGTATTATTCCAAAAATTTACATTAGCATCGATATATTTTATAGCTGATTTAGTTATTGTGAATATTTTGTGAAAAGAGGTATGAAAATGATTAAAGCAGCAGTGTTAGATATGGATGGAACAATGCTAGATACAGAGAAAATATATATGATATATTGGATAAAGGCAGCAAATTATTATGGATATGATATGAAACCAGAACATGTGCTGAGTATACGAAGTCTAGCAGCCCAATATGCAGAAGAAAAATTTAAGAAATTCTTTGGCCCTGAATGTGATTACTACAAGATAAAATCAAAGAGAAAAGAGCTTATGAAAGTTTATTTCGATGAAAATGGAATTGAAAAGAAAAAAGGACTAGATGAATTCTTAGAACATGTAAAATCAAGAGGGTATAAAGTAGCAGTAGCAACTGCTACAGATATTGAAAGGACAAAGGAATATTTGAAAAAACTCGATATCGAAAAGTATTTTGACAAAATAGTATGTGCTAATATGGTTCAATGTGGAAAACCAGAGCCGGACATATATCTTGAGGCAGCTAAGAGATTGGGGGTTAAACCAGAAGAATGTATAGCACTTGAGGATTCACCAAATGGAGTATTATCAGCTAATAAGGCAGGTTGTAAGGTTATAATGGTTCCAGATTTGGATCAACCAAGTGAGGAAATATCGAAATTGCTATATGCAAAAGTAGATGACTTATTAGTAGCTCGTAAATACTTTGATTAACGGAAGATGTGGCAGGTGGTTATGGTGAAGAATACTATGATGCGAAGGGAAAAATATGAATTATATTTAAGGAACATAGCAAGTGAAGTTATTGATGACACATATGAAGTTAAAAACATTGTGAATCAAGTATTTGAAGAATTAAATATAAATGCAATTCATAGTAGTCAAACTACAGAAGATGAAATAGAAAGAACTTTAGTATTATTAACAAGAACTGAGATAATAAATTTTTTAAATGATAATAATATATATGACAATGCTGAAAAAATACAGGATTTAAATGTTAATAAAATAGCTTTAAAATACATTATTTGCAATGGATATTTTGAAAAATTTAATTATTTAAATCCTATTGATGTAGATAATACATCAGTTCTAATTGATATTGAATTAGAAAAATTATCTAATATGGAGAAGGAAATTTTGATAAGAAAATATTATTTCCTTCAGTCTGAAGAAAGAATATCAGAAGCATTAGATATTAATATTTTGAAAGTAGAATACTTAGTAAGAAAGGTGACTAGTATTCTATGGAGAAGAATTATTAAGAATAATGAGATATTTTCTATTGATGTAAGTTCTAAAGATATGGATATAAGATATCTAAAAAAGAATTTACAAAAGCACTTAATTGACATTTCAAAGTGTTGTAATATAGATAAGAACTATATATCCGCGCTAAACATTCAAGAGTATTTTATAATAAAAGTGCTTGGGAATACAACGCTAAGTGAAGTTGAATTAATATTTGAGGATATTTGCTTAGAGGGAATGAGTAGATGTAAACCAAGTAGGGAAGAAAAAGAAAATTTAAAATATTTAACTATGTATAGAAGTCTTTCTGAACTTCAAATTAAGAAGAGACTTAAGAAACGTAGAGGATTGGGGACTAATATAGCATCGCTATTAATTATAATAGTAGCGTCTTTAATGTTGATATTGAACCTTAGAGAGAATAAGACTCTTTCTAAAGCTAACAATATAGATAAAGCGTATAGTGTGAAGTGTGAGCAACTGGGATTGAATTTTACTTATATGGCTGATGGTAAAGATATTGATATCGACGTTGAACAACTATATTATGTAAAAGATAATCCTATAAAAGATTATTCTTATAAGCTTGATACAGAGCTTACTAAAAGAATAGAACAACATAATTTGTATGCAAATAGCATCGACGACGAACGGACTGTTTATGAGGCAGCAGAAGCTAAGTATTTAAGTTCAGGGAATGAGGATGAACTTAAGTATGTACGAGGTGACAGAAAATATGTATATAATTCAAAATATAACATATTATTTGTTGTTGAGTATAAAGCTAATGCTTGGGAGTGTATTAAGGTTATATATGCGAATCAACTAGGTGTGAACAGTAAATACCATCTTGATTCTAAAACAATTTTAAAAGATTTTTATAAAGAATCAGCAAATGGTAACTGGAAGTGCGAAGTCCAGAAAATTGCATCGAAAGATGAAAAACAAGATACTTTTACTGAAGTAACATTTGTAAATGATGAAAGCAAAATAGCTTCCACGGGTATCTACAGAACAGGAAATTTAGTATATAACAGAACATTTAATGCTTCAACGTCTACTATGGAAATGAATCCTGTTAGCGATTTATCTAGGAATACTTTTGGAGACAACTTTATTACTTACATTGATGAGAATGGATACATAGTAATTTATTATAATTATTATGATAAGGGAAAATTTAAAGTATATGAAGTTGGTAAGGTAGAAAAGGAAATCCTAGAAGAAGTTGCTGGATATATTGAGGAATATCCAGACAAGATTAAGGACAACATTGATGAGTATGGTATATGTATTCCCCCAATTAATAAATACATTTTACCATATATGAAAACAGAATCTGAGAATTCAGAAAATGTCAGTGACTATAGAGAATTTGACTACTATGAGAATTTAAGCTTATATGATAAAGATGAGCAATTAAAGGTTTTAACTTATAGTGATGGTGATACTACAAATTATGACAAAATATATAAGTTAAATGATGAGGAGTATTATAAAAATATTGCGGTAATTAATACTTATAAGAGGGAAATAGTTAATGAGGAATATGTGGGATTTACATATGAAAATGATACTTATAAGTACAGAGTATTTAATAATGAGTTTGTAGAAATATTGGAGTATAAAGGGGAAGCACAAAATGTTAACATACCAAACTATATAGATGGTTTGGAGGTTAGATATATTGCAAACGGGGCATTTATACACAAAGATAGCATTATAGAAGTTAATATTCCTGATTCTGTAAGGGAAATAGGAAATGCGGCTTTTGCATTTTGTGAAAATTTACAAAGGGTTGTAATAAATGGCAATGTAATATCTTATGGCGACGGCGCTTATGAGGGGTGCAAGAACCTAAAAACAATTGTTAATGATAATTATTCACCAATGTACGTTGGAAAAGATTGTTTTAAGGATACTATAATGCTATCTAACATGTGTGTAGAGAATGGAGTAAAGTATTTTAAAAATGTGGCAGTGAGTTATGAGGATAATGATAGTTATGTAGAGGTAAAAGAGGGAACTAGAGCAATAGCTGATAATTTTTTAGGGGCAAAGGCAAAAATAGTACAAGAGGTAAGTATTCCTGTTAGCATTAAGTATATAGGTAGAGCTGCTTTTGAGGGTGCAGTTAACCTACAATCATTGGAATTACCAAGGGGCCTAGTGTATATTGGAGAATATGCATTTAGTGGTTGTCATAGTCTGGATGATGTGAGTATTCCAATTAATGTTACTGAAATTAATGAAGGAGTATTTGCTAGTTGTATTAATATTAATAAAATTAACTTCGGGGATGGAGTTAAGGTAATAAGGGATAATGCATTTAAGGAAATAGGTGATATTGATGTAGTAAACGTACCTTCAAATGTGGTATGTATTTTCCCTAAAGCATTTGACAGCAATGTAAAGGTGTTACAAAATAAGGAGTAAGGAATAAGAGATGCTTTGTATAATTATTATTTGTTGGATATATAGTTTTTTCATTTTTAGCAGTCCAAACACTTTATTGCAAGTTATTTTGGACTGTTACCATTGAATTTATTAGATTAAAAAAATAAAATAATTCTTTTCTTTTTGGGAATAAATGGTTATACTATTTCTAATGGTAGTATAACCATTTTTATTTAACGAGGAAATTGCATTGCATTTTCTATTTACTTTGTTAGAAAAATAAATAGTTACATTAGTTAGTATAAGGTGTGGAGTGATTTGATTTTCAAAGGAGGAACCATATGTATACATTTGAAGAAGTTTGGAAAGAAGATTATGAAGTAGCGAAAGCTATAGAAGAAGAGATAGGAAGACAAAATGACCACATAGAGTTAATTGCTTCAGAGAATTTTGTAAGTAAAGCAGTTATGGCAGCTATGGGAAGTCATTTGACTAATAAATATGCTGAAGGATATCCTGGTAAGAGATATTATGGTGGATGTGAATATGTAGATGTTGTTGAAGATTTGGCAAGAAATCGTGCAATGGAGTTATATGGATGTACTTATGCAAATGTTCAACCACATTCAGGTGCACAAGCAAATATGGCAGTTTTCTTTGCTTTATTACAACCAGGTGATACTGTTATGGGTATGAGCTTAGCTCATGGTGGACATTTAACACATGGTAGTCCTGTTAATATGTCAGGTGCATATTTTAATATAGTACCATATGGAACAGATGATAATGGATATATAGATTATGATGAAGTAAGAAAAATAGCCAAAGAGAATAAGCCAAAGATGATTATTGCGGGAGCAAGTGCTTATGCTAGAAGTATAGACTTTAAGAAATTTAGAGAAATAGCTGACGAAGTAGGGGCTTATCTAATGGTAGATATGGCACATATTGCAGGATTAGTTGCAGCAGGAGAGCATATGAGTCCAATACCTTATGCACATGTAACAACTACAACTACTCATAAAACATTGAGAGGACCAAGAGGTGGAATGATTCTTTCAAGTAAGGAATTTGCTGAAGAACATAAGTTAAATAAAGCATTATTCCCTGGAATACAAGGTGGACCATTAATGCATGTTATTGCAGCTAAGGCAGTATGCTTTAAAGAAGCATTACAACCAGAATTTAAAGAATATGCTAAGAATATTAAGGCAAATGCTAATGCACTTGCAGAAGGTCTAGTTAAGAGAGGATTTAATTTAGTATCAGGTGGAACAGATAATCATTTGATGTTAGTAGATTTGCAAAATAAAGGCATAACAGGTAAAGAAGCTGAGAATCTTCTTCATGCAGTTAATATCACTTGTAATAAAAATGCAGTACCTAATGATCCAACTTCACCATTTGTAACTAGTGGTATAAGACTTGGAACACCTGCAATAACTACTCGTGGTCTAAAAGTAGAAGATATGGATAAAGTTGCAGAGGCAATTGATTTAACAATAACAGATTTTGAAAAGAATTCTGAAGATGCCCTTGGAATTGTATCTGCATTAACTAATAAATATCCGTTATATTAAACTTTTGATATACCCTAGAACTAGAAAAAAACAGAGGTGATAAAGGAATGAGTCCAAAGAAACAAGCTTATGAGAATTTAGCAACATCGATAATTGAGAAATTTAATTTACGTGGAATTGATGGATATTATGCAGAGTCTGCAGAGGATGCATTAGAGATGGTACAAAGATTTTTCTCTCCAGGTTGTAGTATCTCTTGGGGTGGCTCAGTAACATTAGAGGAGATAGGACTAATTGATGTGTTGAAAGATGCAGATTCAGACTTTGTATTATATGATAGATCAGAGGTACCTGAAGAAGAAAGAGATACATTTTATTCTAAAGTAGTAGGGTGTGATTATTTTCTAATGAGTTCCAATGCAATTACTATGGATGGTCAATTAGTTAATATTGATGGAAATGGTAATCGTGTAGCATGTTTAATTACAGGACCTAAGAATGTAATTATAGTTGCAGGAATGAATAAGATTGTAACTGATGTAGAGGAAGGTGTGAAACGTGTACATAACTTTGCATCACCACCTAATACTGTAAGACTTGGTAAGGATACGCCATGTGCACATTATGGCCATTGTGGAAATTGCTTATCAGAAGATTGTATATGTTGTCAGACTGTAATTACACGTAAGTCAAGGGTTCAAGGCAGAATTAAGGTTATTTTGGTTGGAGAGGAATTAGGATATTAAATAAAAACGTTCCATTGGGGATGCACAGCTCGCGGATGAAAATAGTCAAGTCCAAAATGTGGTGTAAAATTCTTTAGGCATAAAATAAATTTATGCTACAAGTAATAGATGTTGCTCTTCAGCCAATGTTATTAATTCTGATGAGCAGTTATTCATATCCTCATTTATACTTAGTGGTATAGATGAGGATCTTCTTATATGATAAGTATCATTTACTTCTAATATAAAAGCATTTAATGTCTCTTGAAATAACTTTTTAAAAGTATCTTCCTTATTTGTTGATAATAGATATAGAATTTCTTCTTGATTTAGTGTAATATTAATGTTAGCCACTGTGCTCACTCCTTAGTATTGTTTTTTTGTGGTGAATTAATTATACCTAAAGAGTAGCACTTTGGCTATTTTTTATATTTACCATTTTCCTTCAGTGGCTGTTACATAAGGTCAGAAAAAACCACAATCAGGGGAACTCTGCAATATGGGTAGGCAATGGAGTGCAATGTGAAAGATACACAAGCGACTTTTTAATCTTAATAATCTTACTTTAATAATAAGTGATATATTGATGTAAAAGTTAGCCTTTGTTGCACTATTTCGCTTTGTTAAAAATTTTATAAATAAAAGTATTGACGGAATAGATAGAAGGTGCTATACTGCTTTTAACGACAAAGTACTTAGCAATACTAAATACTAATTATTACCAAATGCTTTGCTTATAAAAAGTAAGATTGGAGGAGATAGTATTAATGATAAATATGAAAAACAGATGAAGAAAGGAATCTTGGAAATATTAGTTTTGAAACTTCTAGAGGATAATGAAAAGTATGGTTATCAACTAATAAGTGAATTGAAGGATTTAAGTGACGGTATGTTTACAGTAAAAGAAGGAACATTATATCCTATATTGTATCGTTTAGAGGACGAGGAGTTGGTTGTAAACTATTGGAGTGTTCCAGAAGGTAAGGAAGTTTCAAAGAAATATTATAAGATTACAGACAGAGGAAGAGAAACTTTAGAAGAAGCAACTAAGCTTTGGAAGACATTCTCGAAAAATGTAAATACAATAATAGACAGATAAGAGGTTTTTATTTAGGTTAAGAAGAAATTAGATTTACAATAAGATTTTTTTAAGAATTGAGGAGAAGAATTATGACAAAGGATAAGTATATTAAAGAAATATCAAAAAAGTTATTATGTAAAAAGGATAAAAAAGCAGAGATTATTAAACAAATTACATCAGATATAGATATAGCTGTAGAGAATGGAAGTAAGATAGAAGATGTATTAGTTAATATGGGAACGCCTAGTGAAGTTGCCAGTGAATTTAATGATAACTTTGATGAAAGAGATAAGGAAAAAATATTAAAGAGTAGAAAAAGAAATAAGGTGTTAGCAATTGTAGGTGTAGTAGTTGCCATTTTGGTTATTGGTGTATATCTACTATTACCTAAAAGTATACCATTAGATAAGAGTAAGAATTTTTCAGAAAAAGAAGTTATAGAAAAGTCTAAAGAGATTATAAGGTTATATGATGAAGAAAAATATGATGAAATTAAGACTCAATCAGATGAAAAAATGAAATCATTGGATATAAAAAAGGTATTTTCAGAGGCAAAAGCAAATTTCTGTAGTGACTTTGGAGATTTTGTATCATATGGGAAAATATATTCAGTAGAATCATCAAAGTTGGGCAAGATATATGCTGTAGTTCAGATGAGTGTTGCATATGAAAATGTAAGTGCAACATATACGTTGTCTTTTGATGAAGATATGAAGTTAGCAGGGATGTATATAAAATAATGTAAAGATGATCTATGGTTCACTTTGTAAGATTAAATTCCACCATTGTTTTTGTGTATAGAATGTGGTGTTGGTCTCTTTTTATATTTTTATTTTAGAAGGTTTGGATGTAAAACGATATCGTTTGGGTTGATGCGTTTTACATCCAATTTTTCTAAAATAGATTTTCCATATAGTTGCTCAAATACCTCAATTGGGTATTTGTCTCCAAGAGTTGCTCTTGAATATGAATTTCAATAGCTAATGGATCGGAGAACTCTGTCCCGTTATTTCCTAATATAACTGGAAACAATTTCATAAAGTCATCAGGGAACAATAACCAATAAAGCTTTTCAAAAACTTCATAAACAGAATGAGCAGTATTTCTATCTCTTATGTAAGCAAGCATAAATTCTGTTTTAACAAAATGAATAGAATCATAAAGACTTTTTTCTAATGGACATTGAGCCGTTGCATACATATGGAGCATTAGAAAGCTTATCGCAAGTTTGTAATAGGACAATTAAACCTATTGATACAATCATTAAATTTATGTCCCCAACTTCCAGTTTTCTTAAATGTAATATGATTTTTTATTTCTTTGGAAATAGTAGTGCAATCACGACCTAATTCTCTAGCAATGCTTTTAAAAGATTTCTTCTTATCTAACCTGTTTTTAATAGTTTGACGTTCATCAAAAGATAAATGTGAATGTTTTCTCATAATTAATATCCCCTTTCGTAATAGAGACCAACACCACATATCTTAATTATACAATATTTTTGTAAGACTAACATCTACCCTTCAAATTTGTAAGACTAATTTCTACACAAGGGTAGGTTAGGGGTGGAAATTAAATTTACAATTAACTCTCATGGAGATAATGTGATCTACAATAATTTTTCTATTGAATTATCCAAGGGAAATGTATATACTGTACTTGGTCAGAATGGCTCTGGAAAGAGCACATTGATTAATATAATTATAGGATTGTATATAGAACAAGTCCAAGGAAATATATATAAATAATACGGATGTGAAGAATATTAATATGAAGAATATTAGAAAGAACAAGATTGCTTTGGCAGAGCAAGATCCATATTTATATGAAGACACGGTATTGAATAATATTATATTAGATGAACCTACTAATGCATTAGATGTGCAAACTAAAGAACTTTTGAAAGAATATATTGGACATATTAAGAAAGACAAGATAATTATAATAATAACTCATGATGATTATATGAGTAAATATGGAGATAAGATAATTAATTTGAATGAAATATAAAGAAAAGAGGATTGTAAATGAGTGAGAAGGGGATATACAGCTATAATATTTGGAGATACATATTGTTAGCTATAATTACTATAGGTGGAAACTATATATGTGATAAATATTATAACGATAATATAGGTGTAATTTTTGGAATAACGTTATTGTTTATTCTTTTTATTATTATTCTTGGATTTGGCTCACATTTCTTTGATTCCCTTAAAATAAATAAAAAGGCTATAATATATTTTTGGGAATTTATACTGAAATTTATTATAGTAAGTATTATATTGTTGATAGTATTAAAGGAGACTGGATATAATTATGGTGAATTTAATACTATAACTATTGAAGAAACATTAACATGTTTTGTATTAGCATTGAAAGAAGAGGTATTTACTACATATGCAACTATAATAATTGTAATGTACATATTGAGTAAAATAAATAAGATAAAGAACAAAGAAATGGTAAATTTGGTTGTAATTTGTGTGTGTTATGGCTTCTTTCAATTAAAGATGATAATTAGTTATATATTACAAAATACTGAAGGGAAGATTTCAGTATATCAATTTGGAGATGGAATAGTAACACGAATTATGTATGCTTTGATAGGTGGATTAGTAATGAAAAGTACATATATGGTGACCAAAAGTTTGGGAGTGACTACATTAATTCATTTTGGTTATAGGATTATAGTTAGAAATTTGCAACCATTAATAATGGTTATAGTAGGACGAAATAATCAATTAAATTGGTATTATAAGATATGTATAGGTGCTTTTATTATTATGGATGGCATATATATTTTAGGAAACTTGTGCAAGGTAGATAGTGTTAATAATATGAAGAAAAAAAGTGTTCTAAAAAATGTAAATGGAAAGAGCATTTATGATTATAGTATATGGAAATATATTTTTTTGACTATTAGCTTAGTAATTTTTATTTATTTATTTGGATTTAATTATTATGACAAAATAAATTGGACTATATATACAACTATAATGTTTATTAGTTGTATATTTATACTAGGATTTGGTAAAGATTTTATGCAGTCTTTAAAAATGAAAAAAAAGGATATTAAATATTTTATACCAGTTATGTTGGAGTTAAGTGTTATAGTTTTTTTATTGGTAGTAGTATTAAACAAGGTTAATAATAATTATTATGATTATAATATGTTAGACGTAATAGAGGTTTTTAGATGTTTTATTATATCGTTTAGAGAAGAATTATTTATGACATATGGATTTATATTGATAGCAATGTATTTGATTAGAAAATGTAATACTACAAGGCATCAAATAATGGTATTAATTATAGCTAATTTATGTTTTGGATTAATGCACTTGGAGAATATTTTTTATATATTAAATAAGTATGAATTAGGGGCGATTTCATATAATAGTATTGCAGAAACAATATGGGGACAAGTTAAGTTTGCATTAATAGGTGGTTTGATAATCAAGGGTACCTATATGGTTAGTGAAAGCTTGACTGTACCTATAATAATCCATTTTTTAATGAATATTATTGATAGAGATTTGTCTAAAAGCTTAATAAAAATGACAGATAATATATTAAATTTAAAAGTCTATTATAATTCTTGGAGAAATATACAAGAATTAATGCATATATTATTTGCAGTATGGATTATATATATATTGTGGAAAAGAAAAAAAGAGGATACCATAGAGAAATATAAAGAAAAGAGGATTATAAA
This sequence comes from uncultured Lachnospiraceae bacterium, assembly GCA_934432595.1. Lineage (GTDB taxonomy): Bacteria > Bacillota > Clostridia > Lachnospirales > Lachnospiraceae > SIG301. The sequence goes on from CAKRYR010000005.1 coordinate 26,193, forward strand.
TGAGAGAGAAGGGGATATATAATAACTTATGGCATGGTATATTAATAGGAATAATTGCATTGGCATGTAATTGTATATGTGATAATTATTTATCAAGTAATATGGGAGGGACAATTGGAATAATAGTTGTATTTTTAATAGCTATATTAGTTCTAGGATTTGGCTCTGATTTCTTTAATTCTTTAAAAATTAGAAAGAAAGATTTAATATATATAGGTGAAATAGTTTTAAAAGTATCGTTAATAATTGGCTCCTTATTGATAGTTTTTAATAAGGTAGGTGGCGATTATAGTAGAATTAATATAATAACAGGTACAGAAATAATAAACTGCATTGTAATGGTATTTAAAGAAGAGCTATTTATGGTATATGCACCGATTATATTATTGCTAGCTATAGTTAATAGAATAAAAAGGATTAAGAATAAAGAATTATTATCATTTGTTATTTTAGGTTTTACTTTAATGTATTACCAACTTAAAATTTATGATTGTACAGATAAGAACATGTTAAATTATGAATTCTTTGACAATGTTATTTGGCGACTAACGTATATTAGTATAATTACTTTATTATTACTTAGTACATATATGGCAAGTAAGAGCTTAGGAATAATTATTGTAATGCAATTTGTACATATGATTTTATGTAGAAATGTGACTTCAATAATATTGGTAACTATTGGGGATAATAGTTCTTTGAGATATAATTATTATATTTGCCTACATTTTATTTTAGCTTTGGTAGATTGTTTCTTTATAATATATAATTTATGTAAGATAGGTAACTATAAGAAAGATAGCAATAAATGTTTATTATATAATAGTATACAGGGAAGAAACGTATATGATAAGAAAATATGGAAGTATATTTTAGTTTTTATAAGCATAATATTTTGCTGTGAGATACAGTTTGAGGGATTTTATAAAGGTATATATTGGACTATTTTTTATATACTTCTTCATATTGGTATATTAGTTGCCCTTGGATTTGGAAAAGATTTTTTTGAATCTTTAAAAATACATAAAAGAGATATTAAGTATTTTTGGGGGGGAATGTTATATATCGTTGTAGTAAGCGGAGTATTAATCTTTGTTTTAATTAGCGCTGGAAAAGCTAATTTGGAGGAAATTTTTATTCCTTTTGATGAGATAGTTAGGAATTTTACAATTTCATTTAAAGAGGAAGTTTTTTATACCTATAGTCTTATATTGGTTGCTTTGTATATAGTGAATAAGCTGAATGTTAATGTTAGTAAGAAAGTAAGTGTATTAGTTATTTTATCGTTATTTTTTGGTACGATTCATTTAACTAATATATTTGAATTCTTAAAAGATTATCAACAAGGTGGAATATCTTGTGAAGAAATTGTGAATACAATGTGGGCGTGGGCTAGGTCATGTATCTTTGCTGGATTTATATTAAAAGGGTTGTACATGTCAACGGGAAGTATTAGTTTACCTATATTGTATCATTTTATAGATAATATTATCACTCGTGATTTACATGTATTTATAGATAAAATGAGTAATAGCATTGCTAAAGTTAATTGGTGTAGTCACTTTTTATATAGTTTTGAAAATGTATTAAGCATGGTATATGGAGTTTGGTTTATATATATTTTATGGCGACAGTATAAAAAAGATAGAAAAGCTGGGGAGAGTATGGCAACAGAATAATTAACGATTTACTTTTGATAATAAAACAAAAGGTTAAGATGGAGTGATGCTTGATGCTAGCTGAATTGTTACATAAAAGGTGAATTGAAAAAGTAACGTCCACTTTGTAAGATTAAAATCCACCCTTGTTTTTGTGTATAGAATGTGGTGTTGGTCTCTTTTTATATTTTTATTTTAGAAGGTTTGGATGTAAAACAATATCGTTAGCAGGGATACGTTTTACATCCAATTTTTCTAAAATAGATTTTCCATATAGTTGCTCAAATACCTCAATTGGGCATTTGTCTCCAAGAGTTGCTCTTGAATATGAATTTCAATAGCTAATGGATCGGAGAACTCTGTCCCGTTATTTCCTAATATAACTGGAAACAATTTCATAAAGTCATTAGGGAACAATAACCAATAAAGCTTTTCAAAAACATCATAAACAGAATGAACAGTATTTCTATCTCTTATGTAAGCAAGCATAAATTCTGTTTTAACAAAATGAATAGTAAGAAGAACTTTACCACCTTTTTACCCTCAACTGAATCCATTTGAACAATAGGACAATATGAAGTGTTATCAAGGAATATTTTAAAATCATCATATGTACGACCTAAACGACATGCTTTATCAACTTTAAAGTTGTCATGCTTAGATTTACGCTTTCTATACCTTACCTTTCTAGGTAAATCAATATTTTTTACAGATAAAGCACCATCTTCGATATAATTGTATTTGGTTAATATTGATGGAAATGGTAATCGTGTAGCATGTTTAATAACAGGACCTAAGAATGTAATTATAGTTGCAGGAATGAATAAGATAGTAACTGATGTAGAGGAAGGTGTGAAGCGTGTACATAACTTTGCATCACCACCCAACACAGTGAGATTAGGTAAGGATACACCATGTGCACATTATGGTCATTGTGGAAATTGCTTATCAGAAGATTGTATATGCTGTCAGACTGTAATAACTCGCAAATCTAGAGTACCTGGAAGAATTAAGGTTATTTTGGTAGGAGAGGAATTAGGATATTAAGATGCTAATATAATTTGTATAAGTAAAAAATATAGATTAATATAAAAACATATCTGGATAGATGTTTAGATATGTTTTTATATTTAGTAAAGAATTTATAAAAAGGGGGCGGATTCTAATCATCCAACTAAATGTGGTATGCGTCATATTTTACGTGCACAAACTTATCAAAAAATATTTTAAATTTTAATAAATATAGACTTAGATTTATAATATATGATATAATTCTAATAGTTATTTATAAAGAGGTGTATATTAATGGCTGGAACTTTTTCAATAGTTGTATTTATATTTTTAGTAGTATGGATAATATCAGAAGTTATGATATATAAAAGTATTAAGAATAGAAAAAATGACGAATCCATATGGTTAGTAATGAATATTTTATTACCTATTGTAGGATGTATAGTATATAATTAACACATAAGAAAATAAATGAACAATAGAAAATTAATATTATGAATTGATGGTTTAGAAATTAGAAAGATATTTAGTGGTTATTAATATTTATTATTGATATCTAAAGAATGAAATGTATCTGATTTTAAGTATATATTCTATGTTATACTAGTATGCAAAGGCTGATTCTAATAAGATGATTATTTCTGGTATAGAGGTTAATGGTAAAAGTAAGAAGAAACTCTATAATTTAGATAATAGGGTTTCGGCAACTTATTATACTACAACTAGTGGAGGCTATGTTGTAGGTAAAGGTGTACGTACATATGATGTATCTGGAAATAGTAAGGTATATTATGTTGTAAATGATGGATGGGGCAAAAATGGAGTTGAAATAGCAAAGAAATACATAGATTGCAATGTATATAGATATAATAAATAGGGGGAATATAAGTGTTTGAAGAAATGAAAGAAAATATGAGATTAGAGAACAATTAAAAAAGCAACACATTTGTAGATATAATAATAAATTATATAGTATTCAGTATAAGAAAATGAGAATTAATATCTTGTTTATAACTTGCTTTGTGATGAATAACCCGTTTTAACTGACGAATGAATTGTTTTATATATTTCTCTTTACATATTTTAACATTAATAATAAAATATAGAGGTGGTATGGATGATAAAAATATAGAAAAGGAAAGAGGAATATGAAGAGAAGATTATTTTTAATTTTAAGTGTTTTATGTATGTCATTACTTTTGGGAGGATGTCAAAAGTCAAAGGAAATTGGAAAGAAACAAGGAGAGTCAAATCAAGAGGGGTTAACGTCTATAAAGTATAGTAATATACAGGATAAATCTGTGCAAAATGAATTAGAAAAGATAATGGATGAGGCAAGTATATCAGAACAACGACAGAATAATTTCTTTAAATATGTGGATAAGTTCAATAATGCGGTATCAGAGGAATATTTAGCAAAGGAATATGAAGAGGTAGAGAAGCCGTTCTGTAAGTACGATGCATACGCAATGCAAGAAGAATGGGAAAAGAAGTATCCTAATTTTATGGGATATAATTGTCGTATAACTGCATATAGTTTATTGGGTGATTTTATAAATATATCTGGAGAGAGTGAAATAAGAGAAGATATGTTAACAATGGATATGTCTGCTCTAAAAGAAGATAATGCTGCCATTAATAGTAATGAAGATATAAGTAAGTTTAAGATATTATTTTCAACTATTCCTACAAAGAATACACAGAGTATCAAGGAACATGTTAAGAATGTTAAGAAGGATTGGAAGGAACGAGGTATAAGTTTTGATGAAAGTAAAACATCAGCTAAGCTTATTACGGTTTGGTTCCATGAAAGTAATGGTAACGATGATAACTATGTGTTTGTGGGTCATACAGGTATATTATTTACCTATAAGAATAAGTTATATTTTGTTGAGAAAATAGCATTTCAAGAACCATATCAACTTACGGTGTTCAACAATCGTACAGAATTAAACGATTATCTTATGATAAAATATGATATTAATGAAGGACAAGATACTGCAAGGCCATTTATAATGGAAAATGGTGAATTGATGAAAGGTTATAGAAAGGTGGAGTCAAATAATAAGGATAAAAGCGATGATGCTGATGAATTAAAAGACAAAACAAATCTAAATGAAGAAGAGATAATTAACGAAGATGCGGATAAAGATAAAAAAATATCAGAAGTAAAGGGAACAATAGAAGAAATTAAGGATTTTATGTTTATTGTGACAGAGGGAGATACAAGTTATCCATTTAGTTTTGATAAGAAACCTCAAGGTTTAGAAAATTTAAAGGTTGGTGATAAGGTAATTGTTAAATATACTGGTACTGTATCTGAGGTAGATCCTTTTGATGGAGAGATTGTATCTGTGGAGAAACAATAATTATATTACTAAATAATGAAATAATTATATTAATACTAGAATTTGTGATTAAATTATGATAGAATATTCAAATATGAAATAAGGAACGTTTCGTGAGAATAAAAAGTAATACGCGTCGTGTTTTTTACACGGCGCGTATTACGCCCAAGGATTCGTGGATATGTTACAGCAACTTAGGAGGTTTGACGTGGGGAAGAGATTATTTATAGCAGAAAAACCAAGTGTTGCACAAGAATTTGCAAAGGCACTTAAGATAAATGGACCTAGAAGCGATGGTTATATAGAGTCTGAAGATTCAATTGTTACATGGTGTGTAGGACACTTGGTAACTATGAGTTATCCAGAGGTATATGATCCAAGTTTGAAGAAATGGTCTCTTAATACATTGCCATTTATACCAGAGGAATTTAAATATGAAGTTATTCCTTCTGTTAGTAAACAATTCAATATAGTTAAAGGGTTACTTAATAGAGCTGATGTTGAGACTATATATGTATGTACCGACTCTGGACGTGAAGGAGAATATATCTATAGATTGGTTGATCAGGCAGCTGGTGTAAGTGACGCTAAAGATAAAAGAAGAGTATGGATAGATTCTCAGACTGAGGAAGAAATACTTAGAGGAATTAAGGAAGCTAAGCCCTTATCTGAATATGATAATTTATCTGATGCGGCTTACCTTCGTGCAAAAGAAGATTATTTAATGGGAATTAATTTCTCTAGAGTATTAACTTTAAAATATGGTCAGACAGTAACTAATTATTTAAAGAGGGATAAATGGTCTGCAATTTCAGTAGGTCGTGTTATGACTTGTGTTCTTGGAATGGTTGTTAGAAGAGAACGTGAGATAAGAGCATTTGTTAAGACTCCTTTCTATAGAATACTTGCTAATTTAGATGGAAATAGAACAAGTATTGAAGCAGAGTGGAAGGCAGTAGAGGGAACGAAATATTTTGAGACTCCATTTTTATATAAGGAAAATGGATTTAAGAATAAAGAAGAAGCGGAAAAGCTTATAGCTGAATTAACTGCTCCAGATGAAACTGGTAATAAAGCTAAAGCAGTAGTAACAAAGGTTGAACGAAGGAAAGAAAATAAAAATCCACCTTTGCTATTTAACTTAGCAGAGTTACAAAATGTTTGCTCGAAAATGTACAAAATAAGCCCTGATGAGACATTAAAGATTACGCAGGAATTATATGAGAAAAAGTTAGTTACATATCCAAGAACAGATGCTAGAGTATTATCTACAGCTGTTGGTAAAGAGATATATAAGAATATTGGAGGATTACGTAATTATCCACCAGCTAAGAATTTTGCAAATTATATATTAGAAAAGAAATCCTATGTAAATTTGGCAAAGACTAGATATGTTAATGACAAGCAGATTACAGACCACTATGCAATTATTCCAACAGGACAGGGATTTAATAATCTTCGTGGTCTTGTAGGAACTCCAGCTAAGGTATACTATACAATAGTTAGAAGATTTTTAAGTATATTTTATCCAGCAGCAGAATATCAGAAAGTTAATATAGAGGCTACTATTAAGAATGAACATTTCTTTGCAAGTGTTAAGGTTTTGAAAGACCCAGGATATATGGTAGTTACAGACTATAACTTAGGTAAGAAAGATAATAATTCAGGTAAATTATTGGATGCTAATGGCAATGTTGGTGAGTTGGTTGATAGAAATATAGACATATCAAAGGGGGATGGAGAGGATAATCAAAATCAAGATAAGCAAGGACAGAATATGAAGTTACTTGAAGTATTATCCAATATGAAGAAAGGTTCTGAGATAGATGTGGCGGAACTTAATATTAAAGAAGGCGAGACTTCACCACCTAAGAGATATAGCTCAGGTACAATGATTCTTGCAATGGAAAATGCAGGTCAACTTATTGAAGACGAAGAACTTCGTGCCCAAATAAAGGGTAGTGGAATAGGAACTTCAGCAACAAGAGCAGAGATTTTAAATAAATTAATTAAGATTTTTTATCTTAGTTTGAATAAAAAGACGCAGATAATTACTCCTACAAGGCTAGGAGAAGTAATATTTGATGTAGTTAATTCTTCTATTAGGTCATTACTTAATCCAGAACTTACTGCAAGTTGGGAAAAGGGACTTAATTATGTGGCAGAAGGCAGCATAACCAAAGAAGAATACATGGCAAAACTAGACTCATTTGTATCAAGAATGACAAATGGAGTAAAGAACCTCCAAAATCAAAGAATGCTCATTCAAATATTTAACCAAAACGCAGAGAAGTGAAACAGTAAACAGACGCGTTCAGGTATATTTTCATAATATTGTAGTAAACAAGAAAATAGTATATATATACTATCTCTCTGTCACTAGAATAGCAATTATGAAAATAACCTAACACGTCGTTATTTTACCAGCCCTACAAACTTTAATATTAAATAGTCCTATTAAATTCAATAAAAATATTGCAGGAAAGGCTAAGTTAACCCAACGGAGAATTTTAAGTATCCTTTTGCATGCAATTTTATCATTTTCTTCAAAAAAGTCTTTAGAATTCATAATATTTATCACGTTTTATTTTCTTATTATGGTATAAAATACTTTTTGATATAAATACGATTATATTATCGATGTTATAAAAGAATAAATTTGGGAATAAATAGATATTATTTCTAAATTTATTCAATATTTGACAAAAATACATTTTTTGTATAAGATTATTGTTAGAAATTTATAATGTTTGTTTTGATGGTAGAATAATTTCTATATGAGAAATGCGACAAAAATTCAAAGATAAATTAATTTTTATATTATTAATGACAAAATTAGATTGGAGAAGAAAGTTATGTTTAAGATTAATGAAAATTATTTAAAATTACCAGGTAGTTATTTGTTCTCAACTATTGCTAAAAAAGTTAACGCATATTCAAGTGCTAATCCAGATAAAAAAATAATTCGTTTAGGTATTGGTGATGTAACATTACCGCTTGCGCCAGTTGTAATTGATACTTTACATAAGGCAGTTGATGAAATGGGTGTACAAAGTACATTTAAAGGATATGCTCCTGATTTAGGATATGAGTTTTTACGTAAGGCAATTGCAGATAATGATTTTAAAGCAAGAGGAGTTGATATTGCTTTAGATGAGATATTTGTTAGTGATGGGGCTAAGAGTGATACAGGTAATATAGGAGATATATTTGATAAAGATAATTTAGTAGCAGTTGGTGACCCTGTATATCCTGTATATGTGGATACTAACGCAATGGCTGGCCGTGCAGGTGAATATGATGCTAAGTTAGAAAAATGGACTAATTTAATATATATGCCATGTTTAGAGGAAAATGGTTTTGCACCACAGATTCCAGAGAAAACACCAGATTTGATATATCTATGTTTCCCTAACAATCCTACAGGTGCAACAATTACTAAGGATAAGCTTCAAGAGTGGGTTGATTATGCATTAAAGGTAGGGGCAGTTATATTATATGACGCTGCTTACGAAGCATATATTTCAGAAGATAATGTTGCTCACAGTATATATGAGTGTGAGGGTGCTAAGGCTTGTGCAATAGAATTTAGAAGTTTCTCAAAGAATGCTGGATTTACTGGTACAAGACTTGGATATACAGTTGTTCCAAAGGAATTAAAGTGTGGAGATGTGTCACTTAATAGTTTATGGGCAAGAAGACATGGAACTAAGTTCAATGGTGCTCCTTATATTATTCAAAAAGCAGGAGCTAGTATCTATACTGAAGAAGGAAAGAAGCAGATTAAGAAAATGGTTGGGTACTATATGAATAATGCTAAAGTTATTCTTGAAGGATTAAAAGAAGCAGGATATAGTGTATCAGGCGGGGTTAATGCACCATATATATGGTTAAAAACACCTAATAATATGACTTCTTGGGAATTCTTTGATTATTTATTGGAAAATGCTAATGTAGTAGGAACACCAGGTTCAGGATTTGGACCAAGTGGAGAAGGATACTTTAGACTTACTGCATTTGGTAGTTATGAAAAAACATTAGAAGCAATTGAAAGAATTAAGAAATTATAAATTTAAGAGTGTTTTATATATTAAGAAAATAGAGCTCTCTTTGATTAATGTGTAAAAATATAAAGATAATTAGCCGAAAAACAAATTTGGAGTGTATTATTAAGATGATGTAATACAATAATGCATCAAATTTGAAAATACATTTATACTCTTATTGTATATGTAATAAGAGTTAAGAATACTATAAAATAAAAAGAAAAGAGGAGAAAAATATGGGATTTATTAAAGCTTTTACAGGTGCTTTTGGAGGAACATTTGCAGATCAGTGGAAGGATTATTATATGCCAAGGAATGATGTTCCGGCTACAGCTGCAATATTTCAAGCAGTTCCGGTAGGAAGAAATGCTGGACGTGGAGAAAATACTAAGGGTAGTGTTAATATCATTAGTAATGGTACTAAGATTATAGTTCCAGAAGGCACTGCACTAATCACTATGCAAGATGGTGCAATTACAGGATGTGTTGCTGAACCAGGTGGATTTATATTTACTTCAGATGATCCTAATTCGCAGTCAATGTTTGCTGGAGATGGAATATTTGGACAAGTTCTTAGACAAACTTGGGAAAGAGTAAAATTTGGTGGACAACCAGGTTCACAACAACTAGCTTTTTATGTTAATTTGAAAGAAATTCCTAATAATAGATTTGGAACTCAATCTGAGATATATTGGGATGATGCATATTTTGGAACACAAGTTGGAGCAGTAACTAGAGGTACATATACTTTGAAAATAGTAGACCCATTATTATTTGTTAAAAACTTTGTGCCAGCAACATATGTTCAACCTAATGGACCAATATTTGATTTTGCAGATATGGATAATGATGCTGGGGCTCAATTATTTAATGAAGTAGTTGGAACACTTTCAGCTGCATTTTCAAATTATACTAATGACCCAAGTAAAGGTAATCGTATATCAAAGATTCAAGCGGATCAAGTAGGATTTGCTCAATCAATGGCTCAAGCAGTAGAGGATGCTTATCAATGGAGAAGCACTCGTGGACTTGAGATAGTTAAGACAGCAATTCTTGCTATTGAATATGATGAAGATACTAAACAATTAATGAAAGATGTTAAGAAAGCAGACGCTTTATCAGGTGCTCGTGGAAATGCATTTATGCAACAAGCTGTTGCTAGAGGAATGCAAGCTGCTGGTGAAAATGGTGGCGGAGCAAACATGGCATTTATGGGAATGGGCATGAATGCAGCAGGTGGAATGATGGGAGGAATGCAACAACAACCTACTCCATCAAGTTACCAACCAAATTTTAATCAGCCACAGCAAGGATATGGCCAACCTCAGATGCAACAAGGATACGGCCAACCTCAACAGGACTATGGTCAACCTCAGATGCAACAAGGATACGGCCAACCTCAACAGGACTATGGCCAACCTCAGATGCAAAAAGGATATGGTCAACAACCAGTGCAGGAAGACCCAACAGAAAAATTGTTGAAGATGAAACAATTGCTTGACGCTGGTGCTATTACTCAAGAAGAATATGATGCAGTTAAGGCTAAAGTTTTAGGTTTATAATTTGATGTGAAAGAGATATATGATAAGTACAAATTGTAATAAATAAAAATTGATAAGACAGTAACAGCTCATCTGTTAGCTGAGCTGTTACATAAGACTTTCTGCAAGATAGAAAGGAAAGTTACATATGGATAATAATTTTAATGATTTAAATAACATGGCCCCATATAACTATAATGGTAATAATGTGGATTTGAATAACATGGAACCATATAACAATAATAATAGTAATGAAGTGGATTTGAATAATATGGAACCATATGTATATGATGAGAATGTTACATTTGATTATGATAATTTAGATGAAGAACCTAATAAATTATCTAAGAATGATATGGAACAACCTATTATAATGGATACTTCTAATGGTGCAAAAGATGGTCAGAATAAGTGTCCTAAATGTGGAGCTACGGATATATCTATGAATATGCAGACTGGTAAGCTAAAATGTAATTTTTGCCGTTATGAGTTTGATGCTACAAAAGTTCAAGAACAAGAGAGTACCATAAGTGGTCTTAGAGGAATAGTTATAGGTTCAGGTGCACAGGATATTAAAGATGATGTAGACAGTATTATTACGTTAAAATGTTCTAGTTGTGGAGCGGAAATAGTGATAGATACTAGTGAGGCAATGCAAGCAAGGTGCCATTGGTGTCGTAACACATTATCTATTAATGAACAGGTACCGAATGGTGCAGTACCGGATTATGTTCTTCCATTTAGTGTTAAGAAGGAGGAAGCACAGAGGCTTATAGAAGACTTTGTTGGAAAAAGAAAGTTTTTCGCCCATCCAAGATTTAAGAGGGAATTTACAAGTGATAATATTATGGGAGTTTATTTCCCATATATGGTAGTAGATGTAAATGCAAGAGCTTCTTATGCTGGACAAGGAGAACATTTACTTAGAAGGTATACAGTTGGTTCAGGTGATGATAAAGAAACATATTATGATTATGAATTATATAGCATAGTAAGAGAATTTGATATAGCAATAGATAATTTAACAGTAGAATCAAGTGCTGATAAATTAAGTACGGCTTCTAATAAAACTAATAATATTATTAATTCAATCTTACCATTTGATGTTGAAAATACAGTAGCTTGGAATGCAAATTATTTGAAAGGGTATACATCTGAAAAGAGAGATATGAATATTCAGCAGTTAAAATCTATGGTAGATGTACAGGCAAAAGATATTGCGAGATTTGCTGCAAATGATACATTGAAATACTATGATAGAGGTGTTAAGTGGACAAGAGATGAATTGAATATTAAAGGTGAAAGATGGTGTGCTGCACATTTCCCAGTATGGTTATATAGTTATCATCAGAAAAAGGGAAGTAATGATGTATTGCACTATGTTGCAGTTAATGCAAGAACAAAAGAGACTATGGGAAGTGTACCTATACATATGCCAAAATTAATTGGAACGTCATTATTAGTAGAGGTTTTAAGTGGATTTGCAACATACGAACTTGATTTTGACGGAGATATTTTATTATTATCTTTAGGAGTTATTTTCTTCTTTGTGATGTATGCTAAGTATAGAAATCAAGGTGCAAGGCATCATCATGAACTTGAAACCGATAAGGAAATAAGTAATGTATTGAAGGCAGATACATTTATTGAAAAGAAGACTAGAAAGAAAAATGCAAGAATGAAGGACGCAAATAACACGGACGTAAAAGGTAATAAATTTGGTTCCTAGATTTTATAATGGTGGTCTAGTGACGAACCCTATAGGAACAATTTATGAAAAAAATATAATATCATTTTTAGTACACGCTTTCGCTTTAAACCGAGGCAAATAAATAGTACTAAATTGATATTATATTTTTCTTTTATGTAACTGAATAGTTACTATTTATGGAAAATATTTGACAAGAAATATTGCATAATTTAAAATATCCAATAATACTTGCTGAAATGAGGATGAATATAAAATGATGAAAATAACAGATGATATGATAGATAATATTGCAATTTTATCTAAGCTTGAGTTAACTCATAATGAGAAGGAAAAAGCTAAAGAAGATATGGATAAAATGCTTAGCTTTATAGATAAAATGAATGAATTAGATACGGAAGGCGTAGAGCCATTATCACATGTATTTCCAATAAATAATGTTTTTAGAGAAGATGAAATAGTTAATCAAGATAATAGTGAAGCTATGATTAAGAATGCTCCAGAGCAAGATATGGGATGCTATAAAGTACCAAAAACAGTGAATTAAAAAGGAATGTGCTATATATGAATATTATGGATATGTCAGCAGTTAAATTAGCTGAAAAGATTAGGAATAAAGAAGTTTCAGTAATGGAAGTTACAAAAGAATCTTTGAAGATAATAAAGGAAGAGGCAGCTACTATTAATAGTTTTATAACTGTTGATGAGGAGAATGCTCTTAAAAGGGCAAAGTATGTTCAAGAACAAATTGATAGTGGAAATATTAATAGTCCAGTTGCGGGAGTCGTAGTAGGTGTAAAAGATAATATATGTACAAAGGGGTTAAGGACAACCTGTGGCTCTAAGATACTTGAGAATTTTGTTCCAACTTATAATGCACAAGTTATAGATAATCTTGAAAAAGCAGGTGTAATAATAATAGGTAAAACGAATATGGATGAATTTGCAATGGGAAGTACTTCAGAGACGTCAGCTTATGGTGTTACACATAATCCTATTAATGGTGATTATGTACCTGGTGGTTCATCAGGTGGCTCTTGTGCTGCAGTTGCGACAAATGAATGTACATTTTCAATAGGCTCTGATACAGGAGGTTCTATAAGACAACCAAGTTCTTATTGTGGTGTGGTAGGATTAAAGCCTACTTATGGAACCATTTCACGATATGGTTTAGTAGCTTATGCTTCTTCGATGGATCAAATTGGACCAATTACTAAAGACGTTACAGATTGTGCTAATATTTTAGAAATATTAGCATCATATGATAATAAAGATAGTACATCGTTTAAGAGAGACAAATATAATTTTACATCAGCTTTGATAAATGACGTTAAAGGAATGAAAATTGCTATTCCAACTAGTTATTTTGATAAAGGATTAGATAATGAAGTCAAAAATGCAGTATTTGATGTTGTAAAAGAATTAGAAAAGGCAGGAGCTATTGTTTCCGAAGTTGAATTTAAATTATTAGATTATGCTATTCCAGCCTATTATACCATAGCATCTGCAGAGGCTAGCTCTAATTTAGCAAGATACGATGGTGTGAAATATGGATATAGAACAAGTGAATATGATGGACTTCATGATATGTATAAAAGGACTCGCTTAGAAGGCTTTGGTGAAGAAGTAAAGAGAAGAATAATGCTAGGTTCATTTGTTTTAAGCAGTGGATATTATGATGAATATTATCTTAAGGCGTTAAAAACTAAGGCATTAATTAAGCAAGAATATGATAGGATATTTGAAGATTATGATATTATACTTGGTTCAACAGCTCCTTCTACAGCTCCTCTTATTGGAGAAAGTTTGAAGGAACCAGTGAAAATGTATCTTAGTGATATATATACGATTGGGGCAAATCTAGCAGGATTACCAGCAATGTCTATTCCATGTGGCAAGGATAGCAAAGGGCTTCCGATAGGTGTACAGTTAATAGGTAATTGTTTTGAGGAAAATAAGATAATTAGGGCAGCTTATACCTATGAGAATATAGTTAAGTAATGGAATAATTAGGATGTAATATATATGAGATTAATAGAATGAAAAATAGAAATGAGGTTAATATGAATAAATATGAAATGGTAATAGGCCTTGAAGTTCATGTAGAACTAGCTACCAAAACAAAGATTTTCTGTGGTTGCTCTGCTGAATTTGGAGCAAAAGTAAATAGTCATACATGTCCTGTATGTACAGGAATGCCAGGAACATTACCTGTTCTTAATAAAAAAGTTCTAGAGTATGCAATGGCAGTAGGCTTAGCTACTAATTGTGAAATTACAAAGTATAGTAAATTTGACAGAAAGAATTATTTTTATCCTGATAACCCACGGAATTATCAAATATCTCAGTTATATTTACCGATATGTAGAGATGGGTATGTTAAGATAAAGACTGATAATGGCCCTAAAAAGATAGGAATACATGAGATACATATGGAAGAGGACGCAGGAAAACTAGTACATGATGAAGAAAATGATTGTTCTCTAATTGACTATAATAGAGCAGGTGTCCCTTTGATAGAGATTGTATCAGAGCCTGATATGAGAACATCTGAGGAAGTTATTTCATATATTGAAAATCTGAAACAGATTATGGAATATTTAGAAGTGTCAGATTGTAAATTAAATGAAGGCTCAATGAGAGCAGATGTTAATTTATCTGTTAGAGAAATGGGAACTACTTCATATGGAACTAGAACAGAAATGAAGAATCTTAACTCATTTAAAGCAATATCTAGAGCAATAGAACATGAAGCTAAGAGACAAATTGATATAATAGAAAGTGGTAATAAGGTTATTCAAGAGACTAGAAGATGGGATGATACAAAGGGATGTTCATTTTCAATGCGTTCAAAGGAAGATTCTAATGATTATAGATATTTTCCAGAACCAGATTTAGTGCCGATAATAATTTTAGATGAATGGATAAATGAAATAAGGGTAAGACAGCCAGAGCTAAGAACAGAGAAAATATTAAGATATAAGGAAGAATACAATTTACCTGATTATGATATTGATATAATTACAGCTTCAAAGAAGATGGCTGATTTATATGAAAATGTTGTAGCAAAAGGCGTTAATCCTAAAAAAGTATCTAACTGGCTTATGGGAGAAACATTCCGATTAATACGAGATAGAGGAATGGAGCCAGGGGATATTAAGTTCTCAGCTGAAAACCTAGCTAAACTAATTAATCTTGTTGAGGAGAACAAGATTACTAATACAGTGGCAAAGGAGGTATTTGAAAAAGTATTTGATGATAACATAAATCCAGAGGAATACGTTAAAGTACATGGACTTATGTTGATAGATAATACGGATGAACTTATCTCAGTAATAGAAGAAGTATTTAAGAATAATACTCAGTCAGTTGAGGATTATAAGAATGGCAAGACAAAAGCAATGGGGTATCTTGTAGGACAGACTATGAAGGCAATGAAAGGAAAGGCTGCTCCTGATAAGATTAATAAGTTGATAAAAGAAAAATTAGATTCATTATGTGGATAGATACAAAAAAGACGAAAAAGATTATATGAATATATAAAATAAATTTAGTAATAATTCTAGGAATGGAGGATAGTGTGAAATGAAAAAAATATTATTAATATGTATGGTAGCACTTAGTATTTTGATAGTAGGATGTGGGACAAATAAAAAAGAAACATCTAAAAAGGAAGAGTCAAAAAAGACAGAAGAAACAAACAAGAATGATGAAACAAAGGAAGACAATGAGAAAAAGAATCTTGTAATAACACTTGTAGGTAAGGCTGAAGGTGTGGAAATGTTTGATAACAATAGTCCTACTATTACACTTCAAAAAATTGAAAGAAGATTTCAATTTTGTATATCACCACTACTTAGTAGCTATTTACCAATTGGTATGTATGAAGAGACAGATGAAGAATTAATCTTGAATGTAGACAATAGTTCTAAAAATGAGAAATATGTATTTAAAATAAAAGGTGATAAATATATATTTGATGCAAAACAATCTGCTGAAGTACCAAAGATAAAGATGACAGCAAAAGGGAAACCACAAGAGGTTGTACCCGATGGAATGGTATTTACGGCGGTTAATTAGATGAAGGGTATAAAAGTGGTAACTGTAAAAATGATTAATCGATTTTTACAGTTACCACTTTTATATATTATTAATATCTTAGATTATTTCTGATTATTATATGAAATGCGATAAGTGCAGAAGGTGCACCTATAGTCATAATAATTGCTAATACTAGTGGTGGTCTTCCAACTAGTGAAACTATAAGGAAAAATACAAAGGCTATAGCTGGAAATATAAGTCCAAGATATTTATTTTTCTTAGTAGATAGGTTAAGTTGTATTGCTGGTGACATAAGCATTATTATTACCATTACTATAAATGGAGCCAATAAAGCTTTACTTATTGCTAATATATTCATAAAATTCCTTCTTTCTTTTTATTCTAGTGATGGATTACAGTTATATATATTACATTTATATGTATTGTTCAGCCATCGGATGAACAATCATTATAGTATATAATTATGATTATTTTATGAAAAACAAACCTATAAATTGTAGTAGACAGATTTTCATTTTAAAATATAGTAGACAGATTTGAAGATTTATATTAGTGAATTTTTCAGTAAACAGATTTATATTTTTTATTCGTAATATTTTCAGTAAACAGATATAATAATATATAGTATTCAATTTTAACACGGTTACGAGTCCCTCAGTTCTTAATGAATACAAGCTTATAGCGCAGTATGAATTTAGAACTGTTAGGCACTCGTCCAAGCGAGAGCGTGTGTTAAAATGAATACCTATATCATTATTATATCGTCTCTAGAAAAGACCCCACGAATAAAAAATATAAATCGTTCCTAGAATACCAATCCCTAGAATACCAATCCCTAGAATATCAATCCCTAGAATACCTTATCCTCTCATATCAAAGGTATAGCGTTTGATGGAGGTGGTAGGTGTATCACTAGAGAGAAAATCATTAACAAGATTAACCTCTTTTTCTTTAAGGTCTACACTAGAACTTAGGATAAAACCTTTCTCCAACATAGCATATTCAAGTTGTTCCATATTCTTAGATAAAAGCTCTTTAGTGTAATCGTCAGTTACGTGGAATTTGGTATTAACAACATTACCTGATAGATTAATATTAATATCCATAGTTCCAAGATACTGCATATCAAGATGTAATAAAACACTAATATTACTCTTATCTTTCTGAAGCTTTTGCTTATTTGTCATGACGTATAAATCACTGTGGACATTTTGTTCACGTAATTTTAATGGTAACTGGACATAAGAAAACATGTTATTAATAGTATTCATAAATTTAATGTTACTCTTAGTCCCAGAAAGTTCTTTAGATAAATGTTCAGTTACTGATTTATCTAAAGATAATTTACTGATAAATGATTGTAATTCATTTATCTGGTGATACATGTTGTCATAAGTATCTTTAACTATATTCTTTTGCTTTAAAGCATTAGGTGAAATAGTCCAATTATTCATAATTGCTTCCCTAACAACTGACTGATACTGTTCGCTCTTAAGCACTTTTGTTGCATCCGAAGGATCTGCATCTTTAAGTAAATTTTTTATTTCAATTAATAGTTCATTTGCAGAAATATTTCCTTTCCAAATTCTATCTGCAAGTTCAGTAGTATTAGGAATATCCCTTAATTTTGAAGTTAATTGTCCTCTATTGTAAAAGTTTTGGAAAGAGGCAACTTCTGAGTTATCTCTTTGTAAAACTTCATATTTATCTAATATATTTTTTATTACAGGATGTTCAAATGCATCCTTAGCTAATGATAAATTCACATAACCATTATTATTGGATGATTGATTTGGTACTGTATTTTGTGTAGAAGTTGTATCTGATTCATTAGCTTTATTCAGATTAGCATAACTATCTATCAGCCCCATTTCTCTTGATACTCTAGTTGATACAGTTCCATATTCTACAGAGCCAGGTGATTGCTGTTCAGTGTAATAGTCTGAAACTCTATAATCATCTAATTCATCAGCTCTTTCAATTGCTTTATTAATAAAATCTGCAACATCTCTAAGAGGTGCTGTTCCATCTTTTATACCATGAAATAGTTCATCTGGAATATTATATGGTTCTAGTATAGTTAATAATTCTTGAGCTGAGGAAGGCTTTAGATAAGCTGTTGCAACCTCAGGGTTAGAATTATATATATTTCCAACGTTAGATGACATTGTGCTAGAACCATCATCTCCACTTATCATATTTGGTGATGATAGTCTAGATAGTGAATCATTTAATAAAGGGGCAGTATGAGTAATATCTGCAACACCAGGAAGATTATTATCTGGATAAACACTAGGTGCTCCTCTATTAATTGTTATACCATCATTTGTATTATTTACAGTACTGCCTGCAATAAAATTATTAGCTTGAATAATATTATTATTTTGGTTAGTACCATTAGTTTTTGAATAATTACTTGTAAGAATACTCACAAGTTTAGAATTAAAATCCATAAGTGTTTTGTAATCATTAGACTTACTTACTTCGTTAATAAGTTTAGGAACATCATTTGATATATTATCAATTTCCTTAATAAGTCTATGTTCGTAATTGCGATATTTACCAATTTCAACAGCATTCTCTTCATTAATTGGTATGTCATGTATGTTCATAAGAACCAATGTTTCCACACTAATATCTTTATTATAATTAGATTGCTGAACAATGTTATTAATTGATTGCGAATCTAGTGACATATTATTTTTAAGTAATTCTGTTACTAAAGATACATTTTTATCAGTTATTGGTAATCCTGCGGCTTCAAGTGCCTTATGAACAAGGTTGCCCGAAGAGGATATACTTTCTTTTAATGGTTCAAGAATAAGAACACCTTTATTATCTTGAAGGTGAAATTTTATAGTCTGTCCAATACTTAAATTGGCTGTATCATATATTTGGGCAGATATATTCGAACCGTTATCAAGGCGAACTATGATTTCATTTGATTTTAAATCAATTATTTCTCCAATAAGAAGCTTTTGCATTTTACCAGCAAGTTGATTATTAAAGGCATTGGAATTATCTCTATTAAGTTGGTTAACTAGATGATTAACACCGTTATATGCAGAGATACCTTGAGTTTTAGGGTATGCTGACATACTATTTACTTTATCAATTGAATCCATATTTTCACCTTCTTTCAATTACTCTGACTTTAATATTACCAAAAATGAACAAAAAGTCAATCTTTTTGACATTAAAAATTGGGTATGTTAGAATGTTTTAAGTAATAGCTTATCTTAGGATAAAATTGTGGTAGTCTAAGGGATAAAAGATAAGTTGGAGTTAAAAGGAGAAAATTTGTGAAAAAGTTAGGTATATATTTTTTAGTAATTGTTAATTGCATTTTATTAAGTGGATGTAGTTTATTTAATAAACAGGAAAATAAGAATCTAAGTAATAGAGGATTGTCATATTATTTCTCTGATAAAGAATATAGTACGGTTCAAGCTAACATAGATAATTTAGTTACATATAATGCACCATCAATGAAATGTGAAAGTGATAAATATATTAGACTATATAGGACAGAAACAGAAATTTTATTTATATGGTTTGGAAAAAATGACGATAAAGTTAATGGTAGCAGTGTTTTAAACAAAAATTCTAAGATATTAACTAAATATATTAGTACATTTTCTAGTATAGATACAGTAGATGTAGCATTTAATCTAGATATGGTTGCAAAAGATACTGTTAATAATATAGAACGTAATAAGTATGTTGGTACTATAACAGGAATCGATGATAATGGAATTGATGTTGGTTTACGAACTTCAATATATACATTTGTTGTTGGAAAGAGACCAGGTTGTATTATGGGAATTTTGACAGGTGCTAATCAAGAAGATGATAGATTTGATGAAATAGAGACGAATACTCAGGTTATGGTTAATAGTATGAAACCTAACTAAGGAGTGATATATATGAATAAGAGGCAAGTAAAAGAGCAAGATATTAATATTATTAATCCGCAATTTTATGAAGAAAAAAGGACTATTGATAATGCTATTTGGGTAATGCCATTAGTGTCAATAATATTAGTTTGCATTATTACTATGGGATTGGTTATTCATAATGTTTATAACAAAGAAGAGGCTATATTAGAATTAGAGCTAGATAATATAAATGATACACTTGATGAAGAGTTTAATGTAGCGATTAATTCTATAGAACTTAATGGTTATATGGAAGTATTTGAACAATATATGAAAACTGTAGATGATGATGCTAAAGCAAGTATTTATTATGATAATGCAATAAAAACATTGGATAATATTACAAATGTTAGTGATAATATAGTTACTACATTTATGATAGCATTTAATAATAAAACATTAGTTGCTTCGGGAATAAATAACGAGATAATAGATGATTATAATTATAATAATGAGAAATGGTATAGTTATAAGAAAATTGTTGAGAATAAAATGTATGTATCTAAAGGCTTTAAATTAAAGAAAGTAAGTGATGAAAAATTATTTGCTATAGTTAGACCGATAGTAGATAGTATGAATGATGAACCTTTAGGTGTGGTTGCATTTTGTTATAAAGAAGATTATCTAAAAGAAATATTTATAAAAACAATTAATAATCGAAATTTAGAAACAGCGATTTTTACTGATGATGGGATTGTATTACTTAATACTTCTTCTGTAAAGGATAGTAAACCAATTGTTGATGATAGTAAATCAAAATATATAATTCAAAGTACTGTAAATGAAAGCTTAAATTGGACAGTGGAATTATACCAGTCATTTGGGAATATTTTATTTAAGTCAGCTGTTTATTTAATTACAATAGTTATTTTATTTGCAATAATAATAATTACATATTGCAATTTGGTTAGACATTTATGTAGTTTAAAGGTGATACATAGAAAAGAAAAAATAGTTGAGGAAGTAGAGGAAGAGATAGCCTTAGAAAAAACACCAATAGAGGAGGAAGAATTAGCTATAGAGGAAGTGCTGGGATTGGTTGAAACGGATGATTCTATTAGTGATGAGGATGAGGTAATAATATCAGGTGAAATAATATATAATAAAAAATAGTATTTTGGGAAATATGAGTGTTAATTAAGAAATATTGAATAAGTAATGCATAATAAATAATGTAATAAGGATAGGTGATTAATTGGAATAATCTCTATCCTTATGTGTTTTATTTAATAGGAAATATATGGAAATATATAGAAAATTATTGAATATGTTTACATTTTATATTATAATTTACAATACGGTGTTCTATGGTAACATTCAGCTATTGATAGAATAGTTACGTTTTATGACATCTAGATAGGGAGAAATAATTAGTGGGTTAGAAAAAGTGAAAAGAGTGGAGGTATGTTTTGGAAACAAACAATATATATGTAAGTCCTTTATCACAAAGATATGCTAGCAAGGAGATGCAGTATATTTTCTCGCAAGATAAGAAGTTTAAAACATGGAGAAAACTATGGATTGCTCTTGCAGAGGCAGAGAAGGAATTAGGGCTTAATATTACAGATGAACAGATAGACGAATTAAAGGCGAATGCAGATAATATAAATTATGAAGATGCTAGAAAAAGAGAGGCAGAAGTAAGACATGATGTTATGTCCCATGTCTATGCATATGGATTGCAATGTCCTAAGGCAAAGGGAATTATTCATTTAGGAGCCACATCATGTTATGTAGGAGATAATACTGATATTATAGTTATGACAGAGGCACTTAAGCTTGTTAGAAAGAAATTATTGAATGTAATAAGTACCCTTTCGAAATTTGCTATGGAATATAAAGATATGCCAACTTTAGCATTTACACATTTTCAACCAGCGCAACCAACAACTGTAGGTAAAAGAGCTACCTTGTGGATAAATGAGTTCTTAATGGATGTAGAAGATATTGATCATGTTATTGGTTCAATGAAGTTACTTGGTTCTAAGGGAACTACTGGAACACAAGCTAGTTTCTTAGAATTATTTGATGGTGATTATGAGAAAGTTAAAGAACTAGATAGAAAGATAGCACAGAAGATGAATTTTAAAGCTTGTCATTATGTTTCAGGACAAACTTATTCACGTAAGGTAGATATGAGAGTGCTTAGTGTACTTGCTTCTATAGCTGCTAGTGCTCATAAATTCTCAAATGATATTAGACTTTTACAACATTTGAAAGAGATAGAAGAACCATTTGAAAAGAAACAGATAGGCTCATCTGCTATGGCTTATAAGCGTAATCCTATGAGAAGTGAAAGGATTGCTTCTTTAAGTAATTACGTTATGGTAAATGCTCTTAACCCAGCATTAGTTACAGCAACACAGTGGTTTGAGAGAACACTTGATGACTCTGCTAACAAGAGAATAAGTATACCTGAGGGATTCTTAGCTGTAGATGGAATTCTTGATTTGTGTATAAATGTTGGCAGCGGTTTGGTAGTATATCCAAAGGTTATAGAGAAAAGACTTAGAGCTGAGTTACCATTTATGGCAACAGAGAATATTATGATGGATGCTGTAAAATTAGGTGGAGATAGACAGCAATTACATGAGAAGATAAGACAGCTTTCTATGGAAGCAGGAAGGAATGTTAAAGAGTTAGGGCTTGATAACAATCTTCTAGAGTTAATTGCAGGAGACGAGGAATTTGGCATTAGTCTTGAAGATTTAGAGAAAACAATGGAGCCAAGCAAATATATTGGTTGTGCTAAGGAGCAAGTTGAAGAATATATTAATGGAGTAATAAGACCATTATTAGAGAAAAATAAAGAGGAACTTGGAGTAGCTACAGTGATTAAAGTGTAGTATGTAATATTTTATATTATGTGAATTTGGGATAAAAGGTGGATAAATTGTGATAGTTGGGGTAATGGCTTAACTAGTGCAATAAGTTACAGTAATTTAAGTAGTATAAGAGAGGTACAATATGAAGAAAGTAAGTAAGATTCTAAAGGTAATACTGATAATTGGTTTATGCATGATGGGAATGTTATGTATAAGTAGTAAAGCTAATGCTGCAACAAAGGTAACAGTTGCTAAAGTAAAGGCTATCAAAGTTAAAGATGTAACTACTACAGGTGGAACAGTTTATTGGTCTAAAGTAAGAGGAGCAAAAGGCTATGTATTATACAAATATAATACAAAGAAAAAAAAATATTCAACTAAGGTAACGACTACAACAAAGACTAGTTATACTGTGAAAAATCTTTCAGCAGGAACTAATAACTGGTATAGAGTAATTGCTTATAAGACAGTTAATAAGAAGAATTATTTTGCAACTCCTTCTAATGGAGTAAGATTACTTACAAAACCTAAGAGAGTAACAGGTGTTAAGAAAGTTTCAGTAACAAATTCAACTATTAAATTATCTTGGAGTAAGTTATCAAGTGCTGATGGATACGTTATATATAGCTATAATTCTTCTACTAAGAAGTATACTAATCTAGGAAAAACAACAAGTACAAGGTATACAATAAATAAGCTAAAAGATGCTACTATGTATACATTTGTAGTTAAGGCCTATGCAGTATCTTCAAAGGTGTATTCCTATGGTGCAATAAGTAGTAAAGTGTCGATATATACTAGACCTAATGCAGTAGTTAAAGTTTCACAGGCTAAGACAGGAACAGAGGATAGTGTTACTATTACTTGGCCTAAGGTACGTAAGACAAATGGTTATAGAATATATTTATTCGATGGAGAAAAGGATTGTTGGAATCTATTAAGTGAAGTCTCTTCATCAACAGAAAAGTATGTTATTAAGAATTTAAAAGCTGGAGAAGCTTATGATATAATGGTTAGAACATATATTTTAGATGAGAATAAATTAAAATTATATGATAAAGGTTATGATATAATAGAGGTTTTAACTATGCCTGGTCCGGTTAGTAAAATAGCTGCAACTAGAAGTAAGATAAAAGAAACAGAGTTAACATTATCTTGGACTGGAGTATATGGTGCTACTGGGTATTATGTAGAACGATATAATCCAATTACAGGACAATATGTTAGACTAGGTAAGACATCTTCAACTAGTTATGTTGTAAAAGGATTAGAAGGTGTAACAGATTATAAATTTAGAGTAATATCCTATAAGTATTATCAAGTTACAAAAAGGGAGTATGTAAGTAATAGTAGTGTAAAAACAATTAACGTCATGACAAAACTTGGTAATCCTGATAATATAAATGTTGATAATAAAACAAAAAAAAGTATTAGTTTTAAATGGGATAAGGTAAATAATGCTACTGGTTATAATGTTTGCATATATGATAATGCAGGAAAGTTACTTAAGACGGAGACAATTGCTACTAATACATATGCATATACTGTTCCAACAGAACAAATTATAAATATAAAGATTCAGGTTGAGGCTTATTTTGTGAAAACACAAACTGGAGAAGTTGGAAGTCAACCAGAGAAGATATATAGTGAAAAGGTAACTTTAGATGCTACTAATGCAATAGATAAAGTAACAGGATTGGAAAGATATTCTTATGGAGAGGATTATCTAGGTATTAGTTGGAAGAAAGTATCCTATGCTGATAAGTACGAGATATTCTTAAAAAAATCAGAGGATTATGAGAAAGTAGCTGAAACAACAGATACAAAATATACATTTAAAAATCTTGATGCAGGTAAGTATTATACATATAGTGTTCGTGCTGTAAAGATGCATGATAGTGAAGAACTAAGAAGCGATTATTCAGAAGACCTTGAATGTATAACAAAACATGTGGCACCAAAGGTTACTGTTAGTTATAATAGTATAGATT
The DNA here is from genome assembly GCA_934432595.1 of uncultured Lachnospiraceae bacterium. Classification (GTDB taxonomy): domain Bacteria; phylum Bacillota; class Clostridia; order Lachnospirales; family Lachnospiraceae; genus SIG301. Next base: position 51,321 of record CAKRYR010000005.1, read on the forward strand.
ATTTAACATTATCATGGAATAAGATAGATAATGTAAGTGGATACAAAGTATATAAATTAAATGAAGAATCAGGAGAATATGAGTTATATGCTAATGTAGGAAGTTCTACAACTACTTATAAGGATAAAGGAATAAAGAGAGGAGAATCATATAAGTATAAAGTAAGAGCTTATAAGGTTATTAATGATTTAGCATTCTATGGATTACAATGTGATGCAGTAACAGGTGTAGTTGGTACATATGGAATAGATGTATCACAATGGCAAGGAAACATAGATTGGAATAAAGTTAAGGCATCAGGTGTTGACTATGCTATAATCAGAGCAACTACAAAAAGTACATCTAATGGTGAGAATGGTACATATTTAAAAATGGATACTAAATTCACAAGAAATATGCAAAATGCAATTGCAGTAGGTATAAAAGTTGGAGTATATGTATATTCATATGCAACTTCTGTATCTCAAGCAAAGAAAGAGGCTGAATTAGTATTAAAATATGTAGAACCATATAAGCTAACATATCCAATATATTTTGATATTGAGGATCCAAGTAGAGCAAAGACTTCACTTAAGACAGAGAATACTAATATGACAATAGCTTTCTGTGATACAGTAAAGGCAGCGGGATATACACCTGGTGTTTACTCAGGCGCAAGTTATTTTACTAAGTATTTAAATATTGGTTCAATTTCAAAATATGACATATGGGTAGCTAGATACATAAGAACAGGAGAATATAAATTCCCAAGTCATCTTGAGAATATAAATGATTATTTAACCTTGACTCACCAATATGGAGGTAAATACACTTCAATTAAGGCTGATATGTGGCAATATTCATCCAATGGTATAGTTAGGGGAATCAATGGTCGTGTAGATATGAATTATAGTTATAAGAGTTATTAGGTCTCTATTCTAGGGACGATTTGAAGAAGTCGGTTTTGTGTTTTGACAAAACTGACTTCTTATATGGGATAATAGATGCAGAAAAAATGAATACGGATTTGAGTGAATATGTATATGAAGAAGAAGCTAAATATATTCATGACTTTTTGAATAGTGTAAAACTTTCAAAAGAATTGAAATTAATTATGGAATTAGTCGGTCTAGCAGGATTATCAGGAATAGGATTAATTAGATTAATTCGTTATGTTAGAAAATAATATGCGATAAACGCTTCGGAATGGAGGATTAGTATGAGATATAATAGAAATTCAGCTTGTTGGTGTGGAAGTGGTATGAAATATAAGAACTGTCATATGGCATTTGATGATAAGATTAATAGTTATGCAAGAAAGAATATTCTTGTGCCAAGTCATGATATTATTAAGACTCCAGCGCAGATAGAAGGAATTCGTGAGGCAGGAAAAGTTAATACATTAGTATTAGATACAGTAGCTGATAAGATTAAGATAGGAATGTCTACAGAAGAGATAAATGAGATAGTACATAATACTATAATTGAAAATGGTGGTATACCAGCAACATTAGGATATCAAGGTTATCCAAAGAGTGTATGTACTTCTATAAATGATGTAATATGCCATGGAATTCCAAGCAACGATGAGATATTACAAGATGGAGATATTATAAATGTGGATGTAACTACTATATTGAATGGATATTATGCAGATGCTTCAAGAATGTTTATGCTAGGTAATGTAAAACCAGATGATAAGAAATTGGTTGAAGTAACTAAGGAATGTCTTGATTTAGGTTTAGAACAAGCACAAGCTTGGGGAAGACTTGGTAATATAGGATATGTTATTGATAAACATGCTACAGAGAATGGATATCAAGTTGTTCAAGATATAGGTGGACATGGAACAGGTATAGAATTCCATGAAGATCCTTATGTATGTCATGTGGGAAGTAAAGATTCAGGAATGTTACTAGTTCCTGGAATGGTATTTACTATTGAGCCAATGATAAATATGGGTGAAGAGGATTTCTTTACTGATGAAGATAATGGATGGACTGTATATACAGAAGATGGACTTCCATCTGCACAGTGGGAATATACATTAGTTATAACTGAAAATGGGCCAGAGATATTAACTCATTAGGGTTTGTTTGGGAGGGCACTATGTGCCCTCTTAGTGTTATATGGCGCAGGTCATAGTTATATTATGAAAAGGGTAAATGCTGCTACCCCAGGATATTTTAATCAGTATGATTCAGATATGGTTAATAAGTTTAGCCTAGAGTAAATCCTTTTTTGCCGTCACTAGAACAACAAAAACTAAAAATAGTTGAATTTAAAACTTCCATATGGTAATATAGTTATAGTTTATGTAAAAAAATGGAAAATTATATAAAAAAATAGGTGACATATTTTTATATAATGATAATAAATGTTATAGAGAATAAAACAAACCTAAGGAGATGAAGGATTTGAATTATAATATAGCAGTAATACCAGGAGATGGAATAGGTCCAGAGATTGTAAGAGAGGCAAGAAAAGTATTAGATTGTATAGGGAGAAAGTATGGTCATACATTTGAATATACAGAAGTACTTATGGGTGGATGTTCAATTGACGCTACAGGTGAGCCACTTACTAAAGAAGCACTTGAGACAGCTAAGGCTAGTGATTCAGTGTTATTAGGTGCAGTTGGTGGAGATGTTGGCAAGTCTAATTGGTATCAGTTACCACCAGATAAGAGACCTGAAGCAGGATTGTTAGCTATACGTAAAGGATTACGACTATTTGCGAATATCAGACCTGCATTATTATTTGACGAATTAAAACAAGCATGTCCTCTTAGGGATGAATTAATAGGAGACGGGTTTGATTTTGTCGTTATGAGAGAGCTTACTGGCGGTCTTTATTTTGGCGAGCGTAAAACTTATGTTGAAAATGGGTTAGAGACAGCTGTTGATACCCTTGTTTATAATGAAAATGAAATAAGAAGAATTGCTAAAAGAGGATTTGATATAGCAATGAAGCGTAATAAAAAGGTGTGTAGTGTTGATAAGGCTAATGTCCTTGACTCATCTAGATTATGGAGAAAAATCGTAAAAGAAGTATCTAAAGAATATCCAGAAGTTGAATTATCAGATATGTTAGTAGATAATTGTGCAATGCAATTGGTAAAAGATCCAACACAATTTGATGTAATATTAACAGAGAATATGTTTGGAGATATTTTATCAGATGAAGCAAGTATGGTTACTGGTTCAATAGGAATGTTGCCATCAGCAAGTCTAGGAGAAACTAAACTTGGTTTATATGAGCCTAGTCACGGTTCAGCACCAGATATAGCAGGTCAAGATAAGGCTAATCCTATTGCAACTATCTTATCTGCAGCAATGATGCTTAGATATTCATTTGATTTAAATAAAGAAGCAGACGATATAGAAGATGCTATAAAAATGGTTCTAAAGAAAGGATATAGAACCATAGATATAATGTCAGAGGGTAAAGAATTAGTTGGAACAACTCGCATGGGCGACCTAATTGTAGAAGAAATAGGAATAAAGTAAATATATATCAATTTCAAGAGCAGAAAGATGAACTTGATTAAGAATTTATATAACTGTTTCACTTGAATTTAAGATTTGAATCGAGTATAGAAAAATGATGATAATAAATAGATGGAGGATAACAATATGGGAATGACAATGACACAAAAAATATTGGCAGCTCATACCGGATTAGAAAAAGTTGAGGCAGGACAGTTAATAGAAGCTAACTTAGATTTAGTTCTTGGAAATGATGTAACTGCACCAGTTGCAATTAAAGAAATGGAGAAAATAAATACTGATAAGGTATTTAATAAAGATAAAGTGGCATTAGTGCCAGACCATTTTACTCCAAATAAGGATATTAAATCTGCAACTCATTGTAAATGTGTAAGAGAATTTGCAAAAGAACAAGACATAACTAATTATTTTGAAATAGGAGAAATGGGAATAGAGCATGCTCTTCTTCCTGAGAAAGGATTAGTTGTAGCAGGTGATGTCGTAATAGGTGCAGATTCACATACATGTACATATGGAGCATTAGGAGCATTTTCAACAGGTGTAGGAAGTACAGACATGGCAGCAGGCATGGCTACAGGTAAAGCATGGTTTAAGGTTCCAGCTGCAATTAAATTTAATCTATTTAATAAACCAGGACAATGGGTTAGTGGTAAGGATATAATCTTACATATCATAGGTATGATTGGAGTAGATGGAGCTCTTTATAAATCTATGGAATTTGTTGGAGATGGAATAAAATATTTAACAATTGATGATAGATTTTCAATTGCAAATATGGCAATCGAGGCTGGAGCAAAGAACGGAATATTCCCAGTTGATGATATTGCAATAGAATATATGAAAGAACATTCTACTAAAGAATATAAAGTATATGAAGCAGATGAAGATGCTGAATATGATGAGGTGTATGACATAGATTTATCAACAATAAGGCCTACAGTAGCATTTCCACATTTACCAGAAAATACTAAGACAATTGATGAAGTTGGAGAAGTTAAGATAGACCAGGTAGTAATCGGTTCTTGTACAAATGGTAGAATAAGTGATTTGAGAATTGCTGCTAAGGTTATGGAAGGTAAGAAGATTGCAAAAGGTATGAGATGTATCATCTTCCCAGCTACTCAAGCTGTATATTTACAAGCTTTAAAAGAAGGACTTTTAGAAACATTTGTATCAGCTGGAGCTGTTGTAAGTACACCTACTTGTGGACCTTGTCTTGGTGGACATATGGGAATACTTGCAGAAGGAGAGAGAGCGGTAGCAACTACTAATCGTAACTTTGTGGGAAGAATGGGACACACTTCTTCAGAAGTATATCTTGCAAGTCCAGCAGTTGCAGCAGCAAGTGCATTGACAGGATATATTAGTTCACCAGAGAATATATAAAATAATGTGAATAAATGTGTAACGGTATATATTGTTATAAAAGATAGATATGACTATCGTTATGTGACATTTAACATTATGAAAAAATAAGAATGGTGTATTGAAGAGTATAACATTTTGAAGAAAGGTGATGACAATGAAAGTTAAAGGATTTGTACATAAATATGGAGATAATGTAGATACAGATGTTATTATTCCAGCAAGATACCTTAATTCATCTGATCCAAAGGAATTAGCACAGAAATGTATGATAGACATAGATGAAGATTTTGTAAATAGGGTAAAACCTGGAGATATAATTGTTGCAAATAAGAACTTTGGATGTGGTTCATCTAGAGAACATGCACCAATAGCTATTAAAGCGGCAGGAATAAGTTGTGTAATAGCAGAAACATTTGCAAGAATATTTTTCCGTAATGCAATTAACATTGGACTTCCTATTATAGAATGTCCAGAGGCAGCTAGGGAAATAAAAGCAGAGGATGAAGTTGAGATTAATTTTGATACAGGTGTAATTCATGACATTACTACTGGTAAAGAATATAAAGGTCAACCATTCCCGGAATTTATGCAGAAAATAATTAAAGCAGAAGGCTTAATCAATTATATTAACAAGTAATAAGGAAAGGAGAGCATGATTAAATCATGTAATTTGGTTATGAGAAGTGATTCAGTAAAAACAGGTATGCAACAAGCACCACATAGGTCATTATTTAATGCACTTGGTCTTACAAAGGAAGAGCTTAGTAAACCTTTAGTTGGAATTGTTAGTTCTTATAATGAGATAGTACCAGGACATATGAACCTAGATAAAATTGTTGAAGCAGTTAAATTAGGTGTTGCCTCAGCAGGTGGAACACCTATAGTATTCCCAGCAATTGCAGTATGTGATGGTATTGCAATGGGACATATAGGAATGAAGTATTCATTGGTTACAAGAGACTTAATAGCAGATTCAACAGAATGTATGGCTCTTGCACATCAATTCGATGCACTTGTTATGGTTCCTAACTGTGATAAGAATGTTCCAGGATTACTTATGGCAGCAGCTAGAGTAAATGTTCCTACTATATTTGTAAGTGGTGGACCAATGCTTGCAGGTCATGTTAAAGGACAGAAGAGGAGTCTATCAAGTATGTTTGAGGCAGTTGGAGCCCATGCAGCAGGTAAGATATCTGAAGAAGATGTAACAGAATTTGAGAATAAAGTGTGCCCAACATGTGGTTCTTGTTCTGGAATGTACACAGCTAACTCAATGAACTGTCTAACAGAGGCTCTTGGAATGGGACTTGCTGGAAATGGTACTATTCCAGCTGTATATTCAGAAAGAATTCGTCTTGCTAAACATGCAGGTATGAAGATAATGGAATTATTAGAGAAAAATATTTGTCCACGGGATATTATGACTGATGAAGCATTTAGAAATGCGCTTACTGTTGATATGGCACTTGGATGTAGTACAAATAGTATGTTACATTTACCAGCTATAGCACATGAAGCTGGAGTTGATTTAAATCTTGATATTGCAAATGAGATATCAGCTAAGACTCCTAACTTGTGTCATCTAGCACCAGCAGGACCAACTTATATGGAAGACTTAAATGAAGCTGGTGGTGTATATGCTGTAATGAAGGAACTTACTAAGAAAAACTTGCTTAATACAGATTTGATTACTGTAACAGGTAAGACAGTAGGAGAAAATATTGCACACAGCGTTAATAAAGATGAAACAGTAATAAGACCTGTTGAAAATCCATATAGTGAAGTAGGTGGAATTGCAGTACTTAGAGGTAATTTAGCACCAGATACAGGAATAGTTAAACGTTCGGCAGTAGCACCTTCAATGTTAAAACATGAAGGACCAGCAAGAGTGTTTGACTGTGAAGATGATGCAATAGCAGCTATTAAAGGTGGCAAAATAGTAGCAGGTGATGTAGTTGTTATTAGATATGAGGGACCAAAAGGTGGTCCAGGTATGAGAGAAATGCTTAACCCAACATCAGCAATTGCAGGAATGGGACTTGGAGAATCTGTAGCATTGATTACTGACGGAAGATTCTCAGGAGCATCTAGAGGAGCATCTATAGGTCATGTATCTCCAGAGGCAGCAGTTGGTGGAAATATTGCCTTAGTTGAAGAAGGAGATATTATTGAAATAGATATAGATAATCATTCACTTAATGTTAAGGTTAGTGATGGAGAATTAGAGAAAAGACGTGCAAAATGGCAACCAAAAGAGCCTAATGTTACAACTGGATATCTTGCAAGATATGCTAAGTTAGTAACATCTGCTAATAAGGGAGCTATACTAGAGACTAAATAATATAGTATGAGATAGATGCAAAGTATTGAAGATACTTTACAGACAAGAAATAAAAAAAGAATGAGAGGATTTTGACATTATGCTTTTATCAGGATCAGAAATTTTGATTGAATGTTTAAAAGAACAGGGAGTTGATACCGTATTTGGTTATCCAGGTGGCCAGGTTCTTAATATATATGATGAGTTATATAAACATTCTCATGAAATAAATCATATACTTACATCTCATGAGCAAGGAGCTTCTCATGCAGCAGATGGTTATGCTAGAGCAACGGGTAAAGTAGGAGTGTGTATAGCAACTAGTGGACCAGGAGCAACAAATCTTGTTACGGGAATTGCAACTGCTTATATGGATTCCGTACCAATGGTTGCAATTACTGGAAATGTGCCAGTACCTTTACTAGGAAAGGATAGTTTCCAAGAGGTAGATATAACAGGTGTTACAATGCCTATTACGAAACATAATTTTATAGTAAAAGATATTCATGATTTGGCTAAAACAATGAGAAGGGCATTTCGTATAGCAGCAAGTGGTAGACCAGGACCAGTACTTATAGATATTACAAAGGATGTAACAGACCCTAAGAATAAAATAGAATATAAGCCTGTTAAACCAGACCCAATTGAGAGAGTACCAGTAAGTGCTACAGAAGAAGAGATTAATGAAGTTATAAAACTTATGAAAAAAAGCAAGAAACCTATGATATTCGTAGGTGGCGGTGCTGTAATAGCAGAGGCTGATAAAGAATTAAAAGAATTTGCTTACAAATTAGATGCCCCTGTGTGTGATACTTTAATGGGAAAAGGAGCATTTAGTGGAGAAGAAGAACTTTACACAGGAATGCTTGGAATGCATGGTACAAAGACATCTAACCTAGCAGTAACAAATTGTGATTTGTTAGTAGTTGTTGGTAGTAGATTTAGTGATAGAATTCTTGGAAATGCTAAGAAATTTGCTAAAAATGCAAAAATAATTCACTTAGATATAGACGCAGCTGAAATTAATAAGAATATTATGTCATATAGAAGCATAAAAGGTGATATTAAGGAAATTTTGAGAGTACTTAATAGTAAATTAGAACAATGCCATCATGATGATTGGAAACAACATGTATTTGATATGAAGAGACAATTTCCACTAACATATAATCATGAAGTTCTTACAGGACCATACATAGTAGAAAAGGTTTATGAAATGACTAGTGGAGATGCTATAATTACAACAGAGGTTGGACAACATCAAATGTGGGCAGCTCAGTTCTTCAAGTATCAAAGACCTAGACAACTACTTACTTCAGGCGGACTAGGAACTATGGGATATGGTCTTGGTGCAGCAATAGGTGCCAAAGTTGCAAGACCAGACAAAACAGTAGTAAATATGGCTGGTGATGGTTGTTTCAGAATGAATATGAATGAAATTGCAACAGCAACAAGATATAACATTCCTATTATCGAAATCGTATTTAACAATCATGCATTAGGTATGGTTAGACAATGGCAAGATATTTTCTATGGAAAACGTTATTCAAATACAATATTAGAGGATAAAGTTGATTTTGTTAAAGTAGCTGAATCGATGGGAGCAAAAGGATATAGAGTAACTACTCAAGAAGAATTCAATGTAGATTTCCTAGAAGCAGTTAATCTAGGCAGACCGGTAGTATTAGATTGTATTATCGACCCTAACGACAAGGTATTCCCTATGGTAGCTCCGGGAGCAGCCATCTCAGATATAATTACGGAGTAAGTGTGCGACCTTATATTTTTAATCAGGCGAAGTGAACGAAGTTTTATCACATACTTACTCGGCCTTTTGCTAAGTTATCTCAACGAGTTAACTTTGAACTTACGGCTAGTACGCCCAAAGTTAATTCGTTGGATTACTTAACAAAAATCCTTCGTAATTATATGACAAAATTCGTCCCCTTCACCCTAAAAGGGTAGGGTGTACTAGGTAGAGTGTGGTGTATGAGATAGAATAATATTATTATAAAAGAAATTTTTAAGATTGTATAATTAAGGAGTAGGGTAAATTTATTAATTTTAGTATATAGATTTGAAAAAATACGAATAGCGATTTGGTATTTTTTTGAAGCTGATTATAGATAGAGCTTTTTAATGTTTAAAAGATAGGGGAAATTAGAATATATTTTAAATTCTAAAAGAGAAAATTTGAAGAAAAGAATTTTTAAAGACATTAGTAATATATTTTATTCAAATTTCAAGAAACAGAGTTTTGGAAAAAATTCAAGAAACAGAGTTTTTGAAAAAAATTCAGAAGACAGAGTTTTGGGAAAAATTCAGTAGACAGAGTTTAAAATATATATAATTAGTTTTTGCGATGTTTGCATGCCTTGGCACTTAACGAATGCGAGATGAAAATCGAAGCATGAGTTTAGTACCATTAGGCAATGCAACCAAGCGAAAGCGTTAGTAAAAACTAATTATATATATATCGAAAACTCGTCCCTCGAAAGAATACCCAAAACTCGTCCCTAGAACCTTCACCCAAAACTCGTCCCTAGAAAAGCAAAACTAGAACAGTAAAAGCCAAGATAGAAGGAGGACAAAAAATGGCAAGAGTATATAATTTTTCAGCAGGACCAGCAGTACTTCCAGAGGAAGTATTAAAAGAGGCAGCGGCAGAAATGCTAGACTATAACGGAACAGGAATGTCTGTTATGGAAATGAGCCATAGATCAAAAGCATTTGAAACAATAATAACAGAGGCAGAGCAAGATTTAAGGGATTTAATGAATATTCCAGATAACTATAAAGTATTGTTCTTACAAGGTGGAGCATCACAACAATTTGCGATGATACCAATGAACCTTATGAAAAATAAAGTTGCAGACTATATAGTTACAGGACAATGGGCTAAGAAAGCAGCAGCAGAAGCTAAAAAATATGGTAAAGTAAATATCGTAGCATCATCAGCAGATGAAACATTTTCATATATACCAGATTGTTCAAATCTTGATATTGATGACGATGCAGATTATGTGTACATATGTGAAAACAATACTATATACGGAACAAAGTTTAAAGAATTACCTAATACTAAAGGAAAAACTTTAGTTGCTGACGTATCATCATGTTTCTTATCAGAACCAGTTGATGTTACAAAGTATGGTGTAATATATGGTGGTGCTCAAAAGAACGTTGGACCAGCAGGTGTTGTTATTGTAATTATAAGAGAAGATTTGATAACTGAAGATGTTCTAGAAGGTACACCAACAATGCTTCAATATAAGACTCATGCAGATGCTAAATCATTATATAATACTCCACCTGCATATGGAATCTATATCTGTGGTAAAGTATTTAAATGGCTTAAGAAACAAGGTGGCTTAGCTGCAATTAAAGAGTATAATGAGAAGAAAGCTAAGATATTATATGGTTTCTTAGATGAGAACAAATTATTCAAAGGTACAGTTAGAAAAGAAGATCGTTCACTTATGAATGTTCCTTTTGTAACAGGAGATGCTGATTTGGATGCTAAGTTTGTTGCAGAAGCAAAAGCTGCAGGCTTTGAAAACTTAAAAGGACATAGAACAGTTGGTGGAATGCGTGCTAGTATTTATAATGCAATGCCAATTGAAGGTGTGGAGAAACTTGTAGAATTTATGAGGGAATTTGAGAAAGCAAATTCATAATAATTTTTTGATATGTATAAGATGTATATTGTTTTTGGCAGTATACATCTTATTATAAAAAGAAATTGAGAACTATTAGATTAGAGAATATATTAATATAAATAGTATGTTTAGAGAATAAATTGATATAGAAAAAATATAAAAATAGAAAAGAGGAAGTTTAATGATTAAGTATAATTGCTTAAATAAAATTGCAAAATGTGGTTTAGATAATTTTGACAGTAATTATCAAGCAACTGAAAATGTAGATGAGGCAGACGTTATTCTTGTAAGAAGTGCTGCTATGCATGATATGGAAATGTCACCAAATCTTGAAGCTATAGCAAGAGCTGGTGCAGGTGTTAACAACATTCCAATCGATGAATGTGCAAAGAAAGGTATTGTAGTATTTAACACACCAGGTGCGAATGCAAATGCTGTTAAAGAGTTAGTTATAGCAGGAATGTTACTTGCATCAAGAGATGTAGTTGGTGGAATTAACTGGGTTCAAGATAACAATGATAAAGAAGATATTGCAAAACTTGTTGAGAAAAATAAGAGTCAATTCGCAGGAAGTGAGATTCAAGGAAAGAAGATTGGTGTAATCGGTCTTGGAGCTATAGGTGTTCTTGTTGCAAATGCTGCCAATAGATTAGGAATGACTGTATATGGTTGTGATCCATATATTTCAGTAGATGCTGCATGGAATTTATCAAGAGATATTATCCATGTAAGTGATAGAAATGAAATTTTTAAAGAGTGTGATTATATTACAGTTCACGTTCCACTACTTGATGATACAAAACATATGATTAATAAAGAAACACTTGGAATGATGAAAGATGGAGTGGTTATTCTTAACTTTGCAAGAGATTTACTTGTAAATGATAATGATATGGAAGAAGCTTTAAAATCAGGTAAGGTTAAAAAGTATGTAACTGATTTCCCTAATGCAAGAACAGCCAATATGGAAAATGTTATTGCAATTCCTCATTTAGGAGCTTCAACATGTGAATCAGAAGATAACTGTGCTAAAATGGCTGTTAAGGAACTTCGTGATTATGTAGAATATGGTACAATTACTAATTCAGTAAACTATCCAGCATGTGATGCAGGTCCATTTACATCTGTATCACGTATTGCAATTAATCATAAAAATATACCTAACATGCTTAGTCAATTTACAACAATTATGTCAAAAGAAGGCATTAATATTGAAAATATGACTAATAAGTCAAGAGGAGACTATGCTTATACTGTATTAGATATTGCAAATCAAGCCGATGAGAATTTAGTTAAGGCATTAAGTGGAATAGATGGTGTTCTTAAAGTTAGAATTATAAAATAATTTAAATGTCACTAAGAAATAAATGCTTGGTGATGTTGAACTGTTTTGTCGTAGATAAATTATTTTGAATACGGTATGATGTACTTATTTGACAAGAGAGACATAAGTCTTATATATATGATTATTTTTCAAGACGATATATTAAGTGGTGATATTTTTCAGAAAATGTCGCCACTTAATTAATTTATTCACTTAAAAGTAGGAGGAGAACATATGTCGGATTATTCAAAAATTTTGGTAGCTTATTTTTCATATTCGGGTGTTACAAAAGGGATTGCAGAAAAAGTAGTAGATGTAACAGGAGCAGATATGTTCCATATTGAGACAGTAGAGCCATATTCTCAAGTATACAAAGAGGTCGTAAAGAGGTCGCAAATGGAATTAATAAGCGGTAAACGTCCAGAGATTAATGGTCACGTAGATAATATGAATGAGTATGATACTATTTTAGTATGCTTTCCAAACTGGTTGTCAACATGTCCAACGGCAGTAATGACATTTTTGGAGCAATATGACATGAGGCATAAAACAATTTTACCATTTATAACTCATGGCGGTGGTGGAATTGGACATGCAAGAGAGGATATCGAGAAGATTTGTCCAAATGCAAGAGTAGTAAATACTTTTGATGCAAATGATACCAGTGAAGAAAAAATTGCTAATTGGCTTCATAATGCAGGAATTCAATGGAAAGAAAAAGCTGGAATGAAATAAAAAATAACAGTTCAGCCGATGTTCTAGTGCCGATTTTATAATAACGAATTTTAATTAAAGTAGATAGTATTAGCTTACGGTGTAAATTATATAATTATTCATATTCCCACACGCTTGCACTTGGTTGTTCGACCTAGCGGACACTAAATTCGCACTTCGATTATCATCTTGTGCTCATTAAGTGCCGAGGCTCACAAACAGTGGTCTTATTGAATAATATATAAGTTACACCTGTAGCCTTAGAAAGTTCTTTAATTAAAATTCGTTATTAAAAATCTGTTTATGAACAAAACGGCTGAACTGTTATAGTATTTAATGAGAAATTATAAACTAATCTTTATAATCAATATGCATGAAACGATTTTTTAATTCATGTTGTTTATTCATTAACAGATTTTCAAAAAATAAATCTAAGTATTTTGTTGTTTCATGTATCCCATTTTGCCAATCATTATAATAGGCTCTTACTAAAGCATTTCTAAAGTACCAAGAATTCTTTGAAAAGGTTTCCTTATCTTGTATAACCATTTTATATTATCCGGTAAGAATATTCAAAGACAAATTAAATTTTTATTTATCATTTTATAAATATATGCCGATACTAAAAAATGAGGTTTTGTAATTTTTAATTTCATAAGAAATTGAATCGTATTTCTTATGAAACAAAACACGACCTGAGCACACATTGTGCATATGAAAATGATTAAAAATGAGTAATTTAAGAATATTATAAAACTAACGCAAATAGAAGGGATTGAGTTAGATGGATACGCTAAATCAGATACAAGAAGAAGTAAATAAGGTTATAAAAGGTAAAAATGATACAGTACAGAAAGTGCTTGCGGCAGTTATAGCAGGTGGACATATTCTTATGGAGGATATTCCAGGTGTAGGTAAGACAACCTTGTCTACTACGTTTGCTAAGACTTTATCAATGGACTATAAGAGAGTTCAGTTTACACCGGATGTACTTCCAAGTGATATATTAGGATTTTCTATGTATAATTCAGCTACAAAGGAGTTCGAATTTAGAGAAGGACCAATATTCTGTAACTTTTTCTTAGCTGATGAGATTAACAGAACATCACCTAAGACTCAGTCGGCATTATTAGAAGTAATGGAGGAAGGGAATGTTACCATTGATGGTGAGACAAGAACTTTACCATCACCATTTGTAGTAATTGCAACAGAGAATCCTTATGGTTCATCAGGTACACAGATGTTACCAGAGTCACAGCTAGATAGATTTATGATATGTTTGTCAATGGGGTATCCTGCTCATGAAGATGCAATAGAGATTCTTAAAGGTAAACAGATGAGTCATGTGCAAGACGTAGAAGAAGTACTTACATTAAAAGAACTTGAAAAAATAAGAATAAAGACTGATGAAGTATTTGTACATGATGAAATATATGAATATATAACTAATTTAACAGAAGAAACAAGAAAACATGAACTATTCTCTATGGGAGCAAGTCCAAGAGGTGCTATTGCTTTGTTAAAAATGTCTAAAGCAATGGCTATAATAAATGATAGAGATTTTGTAACAGCAGAGGATGTACAGAAAGTGTGTAAGGATGTATTTGGACATCGAGTTAAGCTAAGTTCTAAGGCTAGAATTGAAGGGCTAAATATGGATGAAGCAATTGAAAGGTTAATCAAAGATGTTAAACCTCCAAGAAATTAAATTTAAGAAGAGAAAAATTAAAGGTTAAATTATAAAAGGCATAAAAATGAACCAATATTAAGAAGTGAAGAAAAAATAAAATGTCAGAAAGAAGGACAAAGAATGCTAGATTATAAGATGCATGAAAATAAAGAAAATAGGCATTTAAAATTTAATATGAGAAATTTAATTGTTTATTTTCTAATATACGCTACAACTTTGACAATATATATATTTGTCTGTAGCTATGCATTCCTAATATTGCTAGTATTTATGACAATTGTACCTTTTATTTCTTATATTATGGAGCGTCTTTTATTAAAAAAGTTGGTGTTTAAATTATCTATATCCGATAGATATATTCATCGAGGTGATACTTTACATGTAGGACTTTTGCTAGATAATCCAACTTATTTTAATGCAGTTGATGTCAAGGTAGATATGGAAGTGGGGAATGTTTTTTATAAAACATCAGCGCCTATAAGGGCAAGTGTTCCGGCAGCATTTAAGACAGTTAATAAGGCGGTAATTCCATTTGTAGCTAAGTTAAATGGAATTGTGAGTATTAAGGTAAATAAGATAGAAGTTAGAGATTTGATGGGGATGATTTCTTATGTGTATGATGTAAATATGACATCAGAAGTGAAGGTGTATCCAGAGAATGTCTATACAGATGATTTAGATAAGACCGGCTTATATGAAGGTGTGGCAGAGAATGAAGAGAATAATTCTAAGGGAAATGATTTATCAGATGTAAGTAACATAAGAGAATATATTCCAGGAGACAGAATAAAGGATATTCATTGGAAAATATCTGCAAAGAGGGATAAGTTAATGGTAAAGGAGCGTGTGAGAGTATCAGAAAGACAACTAATTATGTTAGTGGATACTTGCGGAGACAATGCAGATATAGACGGCGTATTGCAATATGCATATAATGTTGCGAAAATGTGCCTTACTGACGGAATTCCTTCCAAATTAGTGTGGTGGAATAGCGCAGGTAAGACACTTGAAGCTCACCAAGTAATGAGTTTTGATGATTTAAAAGAAGCTTATGCTAACATTTATAGAGGTGGAATAAGTAAGGATTCGAAAGAGGCTATGGCTCAAATGAAAATGGTATATAATAACATAGCTTCTTATATACATATATGTGCGGAAAATGGCACAGTAAAGGGGGTGCCAGTAGAGAATGTTTAAGAAGAAAAAAGATGAAATAGATATGAAGGTATGCGAAGGAATAGAGATAAGTGAAGCTATTTATTCCAGAAAAGAAAATCGTCTATGGACCTTGATAATAAAAGGACTAATTATATACTTGATTACTGCAGGTGGTGTGTGTGGATTATTGTCTGCATCAGGTACAACGTACACACCTTTGCTTATTAATTTTGTACTGTTTGTTGTATCTATGTATATTTCATGCATTCATTATAACAAAAAAATAGAGGATACAGGTAATATTCTATTCCTTATTATATTGGTTATATGTGGATTTGGACTAAGCATATATATTAATAGCGGTTTCTATTCTGTATTAAATGATATAAATGAATCTGCCAAGGAGTACTTTAATTATACTGGTATCCGTACCTATGCAGAGCCAATTAATAACAGAGTTTTAGCTGTAAATATTGCCGCAATTGGACTAGGAATAATAAGTGTATTCCTTGTAAATATGTGGATTAAGAGAATGATGTATCTAGATGCAATTTTGCTATCAGTACTTATGATAATATATCCATGTTATATAGAACGTGAGCCAGATTTAATCTATATGATTATGTTATTGTGCGGTGGTGGATTAGGTTATGTATATAATAGATCAAAGCATCCATATAATGAGATGGGAGATAATGTCCTAAAGATTCAGAAAGAGAAAAAGAAGAAGAAGAGAAAATCAGAAAAAGAAAAAATAAAAGATGAAATAAAGAAAAGTAAGAATAAAAAGAAGAAGAAAAAGAAAATAACGGAGTGCAAGGAAATAACATATACACATAATTATAGAGCTTTTGGTGCAGTTGGAGTTCAGATAATTATTGTAGTAACGGCAATTATTTTGTTAATGCAAATCATTATTCCTAAGCAGACATTCCATGATAAAGATACAACAACAGACTTAAAACAATTAACAAAGGAACATGTTGGTACATTTATAAGACAAGGTTTTGCAGGATTCTTCAGTAGATATGAGAACCTTGCAGGACTAAGCGATGGTAAGGTTGGTGGAGTTGGTTTTGTAAATCTAGACTATAATACAGACTTTATCTTAAGATTTACACCATACTTTGAAGACACACTATATCTAAAAGAGCAAGAATTTACAGAATATAAACCATTTGAAAATAAGTGGCTTGATACTATAAATAGTGGTGTATATGAAGATATGGTTCAGTATAAAGATGAGGCTTATATAGAAGCAAATTCCTTAAAGGATGCGTTTGACTTAAAGGAGAAGAATACTGCAAAGGGGAAAATGGAATTAGAAAATATAGGTCTACTTAATATGAATTTTAGACCATATTATTCGACTATGGGAAGTGTGAAGAAACTAGATAAAGAAGGTAAAGAACAGAGGATAGCATATTACCCAAGATTAGATAAGACAGATGTAGAGGTAAATAAAGCAATAGACCTTTCAGAATATATAAGATATAGTGAAGAAAATGAAGAAGCATTGGCAAAGTTTTGTAAAAAAGTTGGTGTTAATGAAAAGATGGAGCCTGATAAAATTGTTGCAAAAATAGCAGCATATTTTCAAAAGAAGTATCCATATACTTTAAATCCAGGAACTACACCGCTTAAAAAAGATTTTGTTAACTATTTTCTTGAAGACCATAATAAAGGATATTGTGTGCATTTTGCTTCAGCTGCGACTCTTGCATTAAGGTATTTAGGAATACCAGCAAAATATGTTCAAGGTTATGCTGTACAGTATGAAGATGTACTATCTGGAAGGCTTCTTAAGGATAAAAAATATGATGATTACTATGAAGGATATTCAGAACTTGGTAAGACAGGTGTAGTTGAGGTAGAGGTTACAGATGCAAGTGCTCATGCTTGGGTTGAAATCTATGATGATAAATATGGTTGGAAACCCGTTGAGGTAACTCCTTCAGCTACTGGTGAAATAGGTGGTGACGGTAACTTCTGGAACAGATTCATGGGAATCTTCGCAGGAAGTGATGAAAGCAATAAAAATAATAAAAATGCCGGTAAAGATAACAACCCTAACAGAAACGATAACAAGGATTTCTTAACATCAGAATTTGTAAGAAAACTAGTTATGGTTATAATATTCGTCGGAATAATTACTGCTGTATATCTTGGAATGGTATATGAATCTAAGAAGGCTAAATATGAAAAACTAAACATAAATGATAGATTAATATATGATTATTCTAAATACATAAAAAAACTTACTCGCAAAAATAAGGTGCTAAAAGAAAAAGTTAACTATGACGAACAGATACGTTTCATATATAAACTACGCTTATTTAAAATAGCTGTAGAAGAAAATGTTGTAGAAAATATAGTAGATACACTAGAGACAGCAGGTTTCTCGGATAAAATGATAGGCGAGGACGATGATGAATTCGTAAGGAGTATATTGGGGATATAGGGCTTTAGACATAAAAAATAATGATAAAACATATAAGCATTTGGAATAACGCCGAGCTTGTGTATATTGGAATGAAGAAGTGAAATTGCCAAGTCTAGAATAAATGACTTGGCAATTTTTTTACTTGTAAAATTGAGTATATTATAATAAAATGGAAGATATTGTAAGATATAGTGAGGCAATTAAAATGTATAAGAATACAGGAATTAAAGTAAAAGTGATAAATGAAATATGTGAAATTGCCAGACAGAATGATGTTCAAAAAGTGTATTTATTTGGCTCAAGAGCAAGGGGAGACTATAAACAGAGAAGTGACATCGATATTGCAATAATAGGTGGCAATTATACAAGATTTATGCTAGACATTGAGGAGTATACATCAACATTATTAAAATATGATGTAGTTAATATGAATGGACATGTGCAGCAAGATTTGTTGGATTCTATTAAGAAAGAAGGAGTCACTATATATGAAAAAATTTGAGAATTTTTGTAATGCTTTGAACAATTTAAAAGATATTTTTAACTATGAAGAACCTTATAATAATGTTATAACTATAGGACTTGTAGGCTTATATGAGATATGTTTTGAACAGTCTTGGAAGGCAATGAAAGAGATTTTAGAAAATGAAGGTTTTGATATAGCAACTACTGGTTCTCCGAGACAAATTATAAAGACTGCATATCAAGCAGGAATGATTAATGATGAAGATACTTGGTTAGAAGCTTTAGTCTCTAGGAATAATGTATCGCATTCATATAATGAAGATATAGCATTAGATATAATAAATGCTACAAGAGAAAAATATTATAAGATGTTTCAAGACTTAAGAGAAGTGCTAGAGAATAATTGGATATAATAAAAAATATTTATATAAGGAGGATAGTGCAAAAAATCATGCTGATGCGATGATTTCTTGCACGGCAATTTGTGCCGAAGCGTCACAAAGTTGCATTCATTGCAGAGCAAAATCTGAAATTTTGCTCGCAATTCCTTCGCGATAAACGCTTCGGAATGGAGGATAAAGCATGGCGAATATAAAACCATTTAAGTGCGTAAGACCAGCACAAGGAAAGGCAAGTCAGATAGCAGCTTTGCCATATGATGTATATAGTTCAGCAGAGGCAAGAGAGAAAGTTGACGGAGATGATTATTCATTTCTTAGAATTGATAGGGCAGAGACTCAATTTGATGAGGATATAGCGGTTAATGACCCTAGAGTGTATGAAAAAGCAAGAGAATTGCTTGATGGAATGATAGAAAATGGTGATTTCATTACTGATAATGCTGATAAATACTACATATATGAACTTACTATGAATGGAAGAACTCAGACAGGAATAGTTGCTTGTTCATCAATAGATGATTACTGCAATAATGTTATTAAGAAACATGAGAATACTAGAGAAGATAAAGAGTTAGATAGAATTAATCATGTGGATATTTGCTCAGCTCAGACTGGACCTATTTTTTTAGCATATAGAAGTAATAAAAAAATAAATGAAATAATTGCTAAGAATAAGGAAAATGAACCAATATATGATTTTGTAGCTGATGATGGAATTACTCATAAAGTATGGGAAATAGCTGCAAAAGAGGATGTTGAGAATATTCATAGTGAATTTGCTGGAATAAATGATATATATATAGCAGATGGACATCATAGAGCAGCATCAGCTGTAAAAGTGGGACTTAAGAGACGTGAAGCACATCCAAACTATGATGGAACAGAAGAATTTAACTTTTTTTTGTCAGTATTATTTCCAGATGAAGAGCTTATGATAATGGATTATAATCGTGTAGTAAAAGATTATAATGGATATGACCTAGACCAACTTATAGCTAAAATAGAAGAGTATTTTACTGTTGAATGTATGGATGAAGTCAAAGTTAGACCAAGTAAGAAATGTGAATTTGGAATGTACACTAATGGAAAATGGTATAGACTAGAAGCGAAGACTGATAAAATGGATTTATCTGACCCTGTAAAACAATTAGATGTAGATATTTTGCAAAAATATTTATTAGAACCTATTTTAGGAATTAAAGACCCAAGAACAGATAAGAGAATAGACTTTATCGGTGGAATAAGAGGATTAGAAGAAATAGAGCGTAGAGCAGAGCTTGATATGGAGATAGGATTTAGTATGTATCCTACTTCTATAAATGAGTTATTCCAAGTTGCAGATAAGGGAATGCTAATGCCTCCTAAATCAACTTGGTTTGAACCTAAACTTAGAAGCGGACTATTTATACATAGGATTGAGGAATAAGGTGTTCTATTCTAGTGACGGTGTTTTTTACTGAATATATTACTTGTTCAGTATGTTATATATGTGCTATAATAATGTGTCTGGAAATATATAGATAATTGTTTTTAATAATTAGAAAAATAATATGATAAATTATCTAGTAATATATGCAAAAAGCATTATATAGAAAATAAATATATTAACATAAAAAATTATTTTTTAGTATATAGATTATTTTACTGCCAATTGTAGAGGACAGATTTTCATTATAGATTGTAGAGAACAGATTTGAATATTTATCTTTGTGGACTTGTTAGTAGACAGATTTGTAATTTTATATCGTCCCTAGAAAACCAAATGAAAATCGTCTCTAGAAAGGAAGAAAAACCAGAAAGGAAGAAAAACAATGGATGAAATATTGTATGATTTGTGTGACTGGGGTGCAATAGAAGGAATAGTATATGCAGACTATAGAGATGTCCATGGAATACTAGGACCACATATAACTAAAGATGGTGTCCTCGTTAATGCATACTATCCAGATGCTGCCAAAGTAACAGTCAAACTAAATGCAACTGGAAGAGAATATGAGATGGAACTAGTAGATGAACTAGGATTCTATGCAACAATTATTCCAGGCAAAAAAATATTAAAATATACATTTATTGTAGAAGATAAAGAAGGAAATAAAACAAAAGAGATAGATAAATATGCTATAAAATCACAGTTTGATGAAAATGACATTAAGAAATTTGAACATGGAATACATTACGATGTATATAAAAAATTAGGAGCACACCCAGCAACAGTAGGTGGAGTTCAAGGAACATACTTTGCAGTATGGGCACCAAATGCATTTCGTGTAAGTGTAGTAGGTAACTTCAATAACTGGGATGGACGAATTGACCAAATGGGCGAGATAGGCAATAGCGGAATATTTGAAATATTTGTTCCAAATGCAAGACCAGGTGATATATACAAATATGAGCTAAAAGTAAGAGGAAATATCATTCAAAAAGCAGACCCATATGGATATATGTCAGAGGTTATGCCTAAAGATGCATCAGTTATATGCGAAATTGATAAATTTGCTTGGAAAGATGAAGCTTGGATTAATGCAAGAAAGAATACAAATAACGATGATAAACCAATGTCTATATATGAGGTACAACTTGGAAGCTTTGATAGTTCCATAGAGAAAGTGAACTATAGAACAATAGCTCCAAAGATTGCAGAATACGTTCAAGATATGGGATACACTCATATAGAACTTATGCCTATTACTGAGTATAAGGATGAAACTTTGGATGGATACAAAGTTATAGAATATTATGCGCCTACTTCAAGATATGGAACACCAGAAGACTTAATGTATCTAGTTGACTATATGCATAGTAAGAATATCGGTGTAATTATGGACTGGGTTGTAGCATACTTTGCAGCAGACGATGTAGGTCTTGCCAACTTTGATGGAAGTTGCTTATATGAACATTTGGACCCAAGGCAAGGAATACATCCAGAGCTAGGAACTCATATATTTAACTATGGAAGACCACAAGTATCTAACTTCTTGATTGCCAACGCATTCTATTGGTTTGATATGTATCATTTAGATGGACTTAGAATAAATGATGTTGCATCTATGTTATATTTGGACTATGGACGTAAAGAAGGAGAATGGATACCAAATATGTATGGGGAAAATGAAAACCTTCAGGCAGTAGAATTCTTCAAACATTTGAACAGTATCCATAGCAAACGTAATGATGGAACAATGATTATAGCACAGGAAACTTCATCATGGAGAACATTGACTCAAGACGTAGAATCAGATGGACTAGGATTTGATTATAAATGGAACACAGACTGGGCAAATGATACTATGGACTATATGTTATGTGACCCATTATTTAGACAAGGAAAACATGGACAGATAACATTAAGTATGCTTTATAATTATACTGATAAATTCATTCTTCAGTTGTCACATGATGTGGTAATAAGATTTGGTGGAAGTATAATGAGTGCTTTACATGGAGAATTTACACAAAATCATGCAACTATGAAGGTACTTCTTGCATATATGATGATGCACCCAGGTAAGAAACTTCTATTTATGGGGCAAGACTTTGCTTATACTAAGAAATGGAGCTCAAATGATCCGATAGATTGGAGACTTCGTGATAAAGAAAGCTATCGTCAGGTAAATGACCTTGTTAAGGATTTGAATAAACTATATGTAGAGAACAAGGCTCTGTATGTAAATGATATGAATGAAGATGGATTTGAATGGATAAATGAAATGGATGCTGAACGCAGTATAATATCATTTATAAGAAAATCCAATGAAAAAAAAGAAACATTACTTGTAATATGTAACTTCACACCTGTAGAATACGAAGGATATAGCGTAGGTGTGCCATATAAAGGAAGATATAAAGAGATATTTACTACAGAAGATGAGAAATACGGTGGACTTGGAAGTACTAACCCAAGACTTAAGAATGCTAGACCAGGAAGTGTAGATGGAAGAGAGTACTATATGAATGTAACTGTTGCACCTATGAGCGTCTCAGTATTTAACTATATTCCTTTAGTATCTATTAAGAAAGATGAGGTTTCAAATGAAGAGCAAGTAGAAGATAGTAAGTCAAAGAGTAAGAAGACTACTAAGAATAATTCTTCAAAGAAAACTACAGACAAGAAAGCTAGTGATAAAAAGACTAGTAAAAAATCTACAACTAAAAAAGAAGGAAATAGTCCAGTAGATAAAGTTGTTAAAACAGTAACATCTAAGGCTGAGGAAGTATCTAAAGTAGTTGAGACAAAGGCTAGTGAAGTATCAAGGGCTGTGACTTCAAAAGCAAATGAGGTGTCTAAGGCAGTTGGTTCGAAGACAGATGAAATAAAGAAAAAGGCAGAAGAAGCTAAAGATTATGTAACAGAGACAGTTACAGTAACAGCAGATGATGTAATAAAAGCTGCTAAGAAAGCTACAGGAAAGGCACCTAAGAAGGTTGACAGACCTAAGAGAAAATAAAAATGACAATAAAGAAAGACTAGAAAGGAGAGTTTAATATGTTTCAAGAGCTTTTAGAGGCAGGGGGATCAGTAAAGAAAGGAGTATTAGCAGCAATTAAAGATTTCTTCAAAGATGTAGATAAATTCTTTAACTTCTTTGATGAAAGTAAAGTAGCTGGTATTATAACAAAGATAGTTATTGCTATTCTAATATATTTTATAGGACGTAAAATAGTTAAGATGATTACAAGAATTGTAGAACGTTCATTAAAGAAAAGCAATATAGAACTAAGTGTATCAAAGTTCTTATGTAGATTAACAAGTGTAGCAGGATATGCAATATTAGTATACGCTATAGTCTATACATTGGGAGTACCAACATCCTCATTCGTAGCACTATTTGGTACAGCAGGACTTGCAATAGGTCTTTCATTACAAGGAAGCTTGCAGAACTTTGCTGGTGGAGTACTAATACTTATACTTAAGCCATTCTGTGTAAATGATTATATAGTTGCAAGTGATATAGAAGGAAAGGTAACAGCAATTGATATATTCTATACCAAGTTAATTACACCAGACAATAAAAAAGTAGTTATACCTAATGGTACTTTATCAAATTGCTCTATTAAGAACGTACCATATGAAGCAAAAAGAAGATTGGATATGATAGTACCAGTTGATTATAACGCAGACATAAAACATGTAAGATTAGTACTTAATTTACTTGCTAGTAAGGATGAAAGAGTAAGTAAGGATGATCCAGTAACTGTAACAGTAGATGAATTAGGTGATAGTTCTATAAATATAGGATTTAAAATGTGGGTTGAAACAGCTAATTATCTTGCAGTAAAAACTGATATGTTAGAAAAAATAATAGATACATTTAGAGAAGAGAATATTAATATACCTTATAATAAATTGGATGTTAATATAATGAAGTAGAGAGTAAATAATATATAATAACGACAATAGAGATATCAGTTTCGTGAGGTCACAAAACTGATATCTCTATTGTTATTTCTCTACATTCATCATTATAATTCCACTGCATGCCAATACTAAAGCCAACAATATAGGAACACTTAGTATATTCTCATGAAGAAATATTCCTGATAAAATGACACCAAATACAGGTGTAAGGGAATTAAATATAGCAATCTTGCTAGCCTTATTATACTTAAGCAGAATCGTCCATAAAGTAAATGCAACAGCAGATAGTATACTTAGATATGCAAGTAATAAAATAGGCTTAAAGGAAGTAGCATGTAATTTACCACCTAGAATTAATCCCATAATCGTTAAGCATAGTCCACCAACAGTAAGCTGGAAACCAGTAAGAGTGGCAGGGTTATACTTATAAGCAAACTTCTTACTAAATACAGTCCCTATGGCGAAGGATAAGGCAGCAATAAGTAATAAGCCCTCACCTTTAAAATTAAAATCTAATGATAATACATTGTTAATTGATGAAGATGCTTCTCCATTATCAGAGGAAAATAAGCTTGCTAAAAAGTCTATGGATAAATAATCCTTTAACGTTACAATTACAATTCCACTAAAACTTAGAATAATACCTAGTATCTTAAAGATAGATACCTTATCGTTCTTAAAAAATATAAAAGACAATATAACTGTAAATATAGTAGAACTAGCATTAATAATAGAACCATTTACAGAAGATGCATAAGCAAGTCCTATATAAAAACATATATATTGGAAAAACGTTAATAAAAAGGCAAGTATACAACCCTTTAATATAAAATCTTTATTCAAATAAGTAGAACGAATAGCCTTTGTATCCTTAATGCTATTATCTAATTTAAGAAAATAACATAAAGCAAGTGTAATAATGCCTGCAATTAAAAACCTAATTCCAGCAAATAAAATATATGAAGGAATATCACCATTAGTAATGCCAAATAGCTTGTAACCTATTTTAACTCCAGGAAAAGCACTACCCCATAGTAGAGTGCAGATAATTGCTGAGAACACAACTACGTGAGGGAGGGTGAATGGAGTAGGGGGTGGAGTGGGATTTATATTTTCAGTATTTATATCAGTTGAAGATTTCATAATAATTCCTTTCAATGTGAATAATAATTTATAAGTATATCTTTTATTGTTGTATAGAGGAACTAACCGCCTTAACAGTTCAGCCAATAGCTGAATGTTACTGTGATAAGCCCATTTAAAGTCACTTTTTCAAAGAGAGGGGCTTATCACCCGCAGGCCTTATATGCGGATGCACGTCACCAAGCAGTAAATGCTTGGTGCTGATTGAACTGTTATAACTACTTGTCTGATATTCGGTAGCACCCTTGCTTAGTAATACTTTGATAAGACTAAGCGAAGTCTATTATAACACTTAACGAACGAATGTCCAAGTATATAATGTGATAAATATTGAGTACTTTATTATTCATATTTATAACATATATAAGTACTATTAATAATACACAAAAATAAGAGCAAAATTTCTAAAATTATTAGTCAGAATGCTAAAGTAAATCAAGCAACACTCGATATAAATAATAGTTAAATTAATAAAGATTGTTTACCTAGGAAACAAACAATCAAGTAACAAGTAAGGTAACAGGTGATGAATATCCCTCATTATAATCAGAGCTAATTAAGTAAACAAGATAATATAAGTAGCAATAATTATTATGAAAGATAAGAATCACTAAAATAAAACAAATTTTTGCAAGGATGCAGAGAGTAATTATATGGAGGTAGATTTTTATGGTAGTACAACACAATTTGCAAGCAATGAACTCAAACAGAATGTTAAACATCACTCAGTCAAGTTTGTCAAAATCAACTGAGAAATTATCATCAGGTTACAAAATTAACAGAGCAGCTGATGATGCAGCAGGATTAGCAATTTCAGAAAAGATGAGAAAACAAATCAATGGTTTGAACCAAGCTTCAAGCAACGCCCAAGATGGTATATCTTGTGTACAAACAGCTGAAGGTGCACTAGCTGAAGTTGAGGATATGTTACAAAGAATGAACCAATTATCAGTTCAAGCATCAAACGGAACAAACAGTAAAGATGATAGACAAAACATCCAAGATGAAATTGATCAGTTAGTAACTGAGATTGATCGTGTTGCTGAAACATCAAAATTCAATGAAACTTATTTGTTAAAAGGTGATCCTGAAGGAGGAAAACAATCAGTTGGACAATACACTTATAAGACAGGAGGAAATGCTGTAACTGTTGGAGTAACACTTGCAGCTGGTGCTGCGGGTAGCTTTTTTACACTTGATGAAGATGGTACAAGAAAATATATTACAGCTGCAAATGTTGATGAATTTATGAAAGTAAGTAATGATGGTACGGATGTAACAATTCAAACAGGAAAGACAGTATTTAAGGAAGTTGATGGAGTGGCTACAACATTAGCTGCAGCGTCTTATGGAGACTTGGCAGCTGTCGAAACTAGTACTAATATTACTTTATATGATGCAGATGGTAATAGAATATCAGAAAATGGGTTAGCAAAAATAATGAAGCAAGATGATGCAAATAAGAACCTTTATTTAGAAACAGGTCAAGCACTAAATGATATAGGTGTGACCATGAAGGGTGTTATTGATGGCTATATATCTGTAAAACAAGCAGAGTTTGCAGATGACTTAGAATTAACATTCCATGTTGGCTCAGAAGGAGCAGCAAGTAATAAGATTTCTATCGATATAGAATCAATGAATTCAGTTAATTTAGGTGTAAATATCTTAAAAAGTGATAAGAATGGTATAGTAGATGAAGATGGACAATCAGCAACAGATGCTATTGGAGTAATTGCAGATGCAATAGCAAAGGTTTCAAAACAACGTTCTGGACTTGGTGCTATTCAAAATAGATTGGAACATACCATTAAGAACTTAGATAATATTGCTGAAAATACTACAAGTGCTGAGTCAGCAATTCGTGATACAGATATGGCAACAGAGATGGTTAAATACTCAAATGCTAATATCTTAGCACAAGCTGGACAATCAATGCTTGCACAAGCAAATCAATCAAATCAAGGTGTATTATCATTACTCGGATAGTAAATTTAAGTAAAATATCAAGGACATCAGTTTTTGCAACTGGTGTCCTTTTTCAATTTTAGGACTATTGTTTTTTTTATACTTTACGATATAATTTATAGGACATTCTTACTAGAAAATTTACTAATATATAAAGGAGTGCAATTTATGACAGAAACAAAGGAAATATTATTATCAATTTCAATACTTATGAGTGGAAGAAAGGAAACAAGACAGTGTTTGGAGTCGTTAATTCCAATAATGGATGCTATTCCTTGTGAACTTATATTAGTAGATACAGGTTGTGGCGATGAAACAAGAGAAATATTAAAAGAATATACAGATAATATTATAACCTTTGAATGGTGTAATGATTTTGCGAAAGCTAGAAATGTGGGCTTACAGAGAGCAAAAGGAAAATGGTTTATGTTTCTTGATGACGATGAATGGTTTGTAGATACAAGTGAAATTATAGAGTTTTTTAAGAAGGGAGAATATAAAAATTATAAGGCAGGTGCTTATATTGTAAGAAATTATAGTGATTTTGAAGAAAAATCTTATTCAGATGCTAGGTTGACAAGGATGACACAGATTTTTGATAACACAAAATTTGAAAGTCCTATTCATGAATATCTTAGGCCATTATATAAGCCTGTCAAGAATTTTAATACTTATGTAAAACATTTTGGTTATGTGTATAAGACTAGAAAAGATTTATTAAGTGATTCGAAGAGAAACTTGAGCTTATTAAAAGAAGAATTTAGAAAAAATCCTGATGATTTACGATTAGCAGGATTAATGTTACAAGAATATAGAAGAATTGGAGAATTTGACAGTATTCTAGATTTATCAAAAAAATGCATAAAAAAAAGTTGGAAGGATAAGTATAAGAACACGAAGATAGATGATAAATTAGGTTCATTTTATGGGTACATATTAGATGCTTATGAAAGTAAATACGAATATGAAGAGTGTTTAAAATATATTGAAAAGATAAAAGAAGATAAAAGGATTAATGATGTTACAAGGGCTGTTGTGTACAAGTCAGAAACAATATCAAGTTATAATATAGGTGATTATAAAAGGTCAAAGGAAGCGTTTGAAAATTATATGAAGATATATAATGATATAGCAGATGACAAAGATAAGCTTCTAGAGCAGCAATTTGTTCTAACATATGGTATTTTTCAAGATAATATGTTGAAAAATTCACTTTTTACAGGATTAATGTCAGAAATGAAATTAGGTAAGGAAGATAATTTAAAAAAATACTTTGATTTATTAGATTGGGATGAGTCAGAAAAATATGTTCATGATGATTTTATTAATGTATTTATGGACTATATATTAAGCAAGGATAATTGTGAAGAATATGTAGATTATATTAATAAAGTGATTGAAAGAAAAAGTTGTTTATATAAAGTATCTAATTATATAGAAAAGCTTGAAGACAAGATAAATAGAATACAAAATATAGATGATGAAATGGAAAATCAAGATAATAAGGGAAAAAGTTTAGATATTAATGAAGGTATTGAAGAATTAAATGAGAAATTTGATAAAGCCATTAGATTAATGTGCAGAGTAGAAAATGGTTATTGGTATTTTATATATCTTAAGGTATTAAATTATAAGAATAATAGTGATAAGGAACGTTGTATATATAATATAAAGAATTTATTTAATTGTGTGGTAGATAAATTTAATTTAGATAATAAATTGTGGGACATTGTAGCGGAAGTTGGGATAAAATTTGATTCAGTTGTTTGTAATACGGATTTTGATTCTTGGAAATTAGGAATTGACCGATGGTTAAAATTTGCTAGTATCGAAAATATAGAGAATAAAGAAAAATTATTAGACAATTGGAAAGGGACACTTGACTATAGGTATGATTATTTTAAGACAAAAGTTTTAGAAGGGAAATTATTATGTTATTGTAAAAAAGATGAAATTGTATTCGAAAAACTTGAAAAAAGTTTGAATGAATTTGTACATGCTACATTTGATTATTGCACTAAAATTTATAATGTAAATGTTATTGAAAGTCATAATGAGGTTTTACCAAAAGAATGTGTATTGGCAATTAAATTGCTTGATGTAGAAGATTATAGAAATAAGAATAACTACACAGCGGTGATAGATACAGTAAAAGAATGTATTAATATATACGAGCCTTTTAATTGTGTGTTAAAGATATATTTACAAAAATATGGTGAGTTTATTGAACGAGATGATGATTGCAATACTGATGATGTAAGTCAAGAATTAGCACAAATAACAGCAAGTTTAAAATTAAAGGTGAGAGAATTTATTGAAAATGGTAATATTGTTGAGGCTAGAGTAGTATTAAATCAAATAATACAATGTGTTCCCGAAGATAAAGAGGCTAAGGAAATTTTAAATTTGATATCAGAATAGAATAAGAGGTCATATATTGATGAATAATAGATTTATTAGTATATGACCTTTATTGTGAATTTTATATAGAATAAATAACTATATATGAAACATAATAAAATGTAAATAATTGTAAAATTTTGTTTACCATATACAAGTAATGTGGTAAGATATACTAATAAGATACGTGAAACATATTGAAAGGAATATGATACATATGAAAGTTGTTATTTTAGCAGGTGGTAGAGGTACAAGAATTAGTGAGGAGTCAGTAATTAGACCAAAACCTATGGTTGAGATTGGTGGAAACCCTATTATATGGCATATAATGAAGATATATTCTCATTATGGATTTAATGATTTTGTTGTTTGTTGTGGATATAAGGGACATATGATAAAGGAATATTTTGTAGATTATTATATTCATCAGTCAGACATAACAGTTGATTTGAAGAATAATGATACAGTGATACATAATAATGAATCAGAGCCATGGAAAGTTACTTTAGTTAATACAGGTCTTGAGACAGGAACAGCAGGTCGTGTACTTAAGGCTAGAAAATATATAGGTGAGGAACCATTTTTACTTACATATGGTGATGGTGTATCTAATGTGAATATTCCAGAAGTGATTAAATTTCATAAAGAACATGGTAAAATAGCAACGATAACTGCATCAAAACCTGCAGGAAGATTTGGTGCGATAAATATAAATGATAATAACGAAGTGTTAAGTTTTAGAGAGAAAGATGTAGAAGATGAAGCATGGGTTAATATAGGATTTGCAGTATTTAATCCAGAAGTATATGATTATTTAGACAATGAAAGTATGTTAGAGACAAAACCTTATGAAAAATTAACTAAAGCTAGTCAGATGGCAGCATATAAGCACTCTGGATTCTGGTCTCCTATGGATACTGTTCGTGATAAGATTATTTTAGAGGAAAGATGGCAGACGGGGAATGCACCATGGAGGATTTGGAAAGATGATTAATAGAGATTTTTGGAATGGAAAGAGAGTTTTGATAACTGGTCATACTGGATTTAAAGGTTCATGGCTCTCTATGTGGCTGCTTGATATGGGTGCAATTATAGCAGGATATGCATTAGAACCATATACAGATAGAGATAACTTTGTTGTAAGTCAATTGTCAAATAAAATGTTAGATGTACGTGGTGATTTAAGCGAAATGCCTAAATTACAGAGATTATTTGATGAATTTAAACCTGAGATAGTATTTCATCTTGCAGCTCAGCCTCTAGTAAGAAAATCTTATGATTATCCAATAGAGACATATCAGACTAATGTAATGGGAACTCTTAATATATTAGAGTGTATTAGAAAATCAGAGAGTGTAAAGGAAGCAATATTAGTTACGACTGATAAATGTTATTATAATAAAGAACAGATTTGGGGATATAGAGAGACGGATGCCTTTGGTGGATATGATATGTACAGTTCAAGCAAGGCATGTGCAGAGATTCTTATTGATTCATATCGTAATTCATTTTTGAATATTAAAGACTATGATAAGCATGGAAAGGCAATAGCAAGTGTTCGTGCAGGAAATGTTATAGGTGGTGGTGATTGGTCTAAGGATAGATTAATACCTGATTGTATAAAAGCTATTCAAGATGGAAAGGTAATAGAGATAAGGTCACCACAAGCTGTACGACCTTGGCAACATGTACTTGATGCACTAGGTGGATATATATTATTAGCTCAGAAGTTATGGGAGGAACCAACAAAATACAGTGAGGGTTGGAATTTTGGACCAGATATTTCATCTTTTGAAAATGTATGGAGTATAGTTCAGAGAATAATTTATTTTTATGGGGAAGGAAAAGTTAAAGACTGTTCTAGTGAAGATAATGTACATGAAGCAAATTTATTGTTCTTAGATATTACTAAATCTAGATTAAAACTTGGGTGGGAACCTAAGTGGAGTTTAGAAATAGCATTATATAAAACTGTAGAGTGGTATAAAAAAGAAAATAATAATGAAGATATGTATGAGTGTACAATAGGACAAATTCGTGAATATATGGAGGGTTTAAATGAATACAAAAACAACTATAGTTAAAGAAATATCTCAAAAATTACAACCAGAGTTAATTAAGCAAGTTGTAGAAATATTAGACACATCTATTGAAGCAACAATTGAAATAATTAATTTGTATAGTGATAATAAATATGATGTAGCAAATCAATTACTAGGAGATTTGCAAAGTATGATGGAATCAATAGCTAGTATGACAGAAATTTTAGCTAGTGAAAGAAATCATTCATTAGTAAGAGAATTATATGATAATGTACAGGATACGTTAGATAATATAAAAATATTAATAAATGATGGTAATATTCAAAGAGTCGCAGAGAAAGTTGATATTCAATTATTACCATTTGTGAGAAATCTACGTGAATCATTTTATTTTTGGGGAATGATTTATCCAGATAAAGAAAGAATGGATGATTATTATAAGAATGAGTTTGCGAATAACTATAGGAATTATTATGTTAGAGAAGATGGTGAGTATGAGTATACCTTATCGATTGTAATACCTGCATATAATCATTTAGATGTAACAAAAAGATGTATAGAACAATTGCTTAAGGTAACAGATTTTGGAAAGTTGAATGCGGAATTAATTCTACTAGATCATGGTTCTAGTGATGGGACTTTAGAGTATTTTGAAAGCTTGAATGTTGGTAAAATAGTTCATTTTAAGAATAATGTTAGAATGTATATGTTTACTACTATGGCACAAATATGTAAGGGTAAATATTTCTCATATGTTAGTAATGATGTATTGGTTACAAAGGATTGGGCAAAGATATTGATTAATTGTTTAAAATTTGATGATAAAACTATAGTTGCAGTTCCTGCAACACCAAATGTATGCAATTATCAAATGTTAGAGGTGCCTACTAATGATCCAGATGAATTTTTAAAATGGGCTGAGAAAAATAATAAATCAGATTCTTCTAGATGGAATAATAGGGCAAGAATAATTCCACCATTATGTAGCTACAATACATCATTGGTAAGTGAAACAGGATTTGCAGATCCTTTATTTTACTCTATGGAATTTTGGGATGATGATTTTAGTTTACGAGCACGTAGAAATGGTTATAATCAAATAGTATGTGATGATGTAGCATGTTATCATTATGGCAGTGTAACTGGAAAAGAGTTCCAAAAGAAAGAAAGTACGCTAGAATATGGTAGGGAGCTTTTCAAAGAAAAAAATGGAGTTGATGCATGGGGACAAGGGTTTTGCTATGATTATCAAAGTATAGTAATAATAAAACAAATAATCAAAGCTGTTGATAATACTATTAATTTTCTAACTATAGATTGTGGTTTTGGAGATACAGTATTACAGATAGAAAATGAGTTAAAACATAATAATAAGGCTGGGGAGATTTTTTGTATAAATAGTCAAGAGGATTACAATGATGATTTGAAAAATATAATAAAGAATTATATAAATACAAAAGATTTGTACGGAGCAATTAATAATTATGTGTCAAATATAGATTTTGATGTGGTATGTTTGGATAGAAATTTGGAGAATTATGATGATATTGATTGTTTATTTCAATCTATTACAGATAGAATGAAAACAAATGGAAAATGTATATGTCATTGTGAAAATCCATATTTTTTAATGAATATTAATAATATTTTATGTCTAAATATGGGAAATGATAGAAAAAATCTGATTGATTTTAACTATATAATAAAAACAGCAAGAAAGTATTTTAATGGAATAGACGTTGTTAGAATGCCAAGAAGTGTTGGTGGAATAGAAAAGTTTGTTGAGAGGCATTATCAAGAATCTCAAAATAAAAATGAGATTATTGATAGATTATCAATAGAAAAATATTATTTTATATTACAAAAGTAGAGGTTTTTAAATAGGAGTCAATATGGAAAAATTTTGTTTTATGAATACTCAAATTGAAGGACTAAAATTAATACAACCTTTTTACTCTGATGATAATAGAGGTTATTTTACTAAATGTTTTGAAAGAGATTTATTTCTAGAAAATGGTATAGATATGAATGCTTATGAGGAGTTAAGATCTTTCTCAAGTAAAGGTGTTGTTAGAGGATTACATTTTCAAAGAGAACATAGTCAGGATAAGCTTATTCAGGTTTTAAATGGTTCAGCATATGATGTTGTGGTAGATTTAAGATGTAATTCACAAACTTTTGGAAAATGGCAAGGATTTTATCTTTCATCTGAAAATAGAAATATGTTGTATATACCAAAAGGATTTGCGCATGGTTTTTTGAGTTTAGAAGATAATACTTTATTTAATTATTTGTGTGGTGAAAAGTATTATCCTGAGTATGATGGGGGAATAGTATGGAATGATGACACGTTAAATATTGAGTGGCCTTTTGAAAAAGTTGAAAGAGTAATTGTGTCAGAAAAAGATTTAAAACTACAATCATTTAAAGAATTTAAAGATAATTATAAGTTTTTATAAGAATTTTTATATTATGGAGGTTGAAGAAATTGAGTAAACTTATATGCAGATATTGTAAAAAAGAATTAAATACGTGTATGACAGATTTAGGATTAGCACCTTTATCTAACGATTATCTTGATAAAGAAAACATTTCAAAAGGGCAGTATACTCTACCTTTAAAAGTTTATTTTTGCAATAATTGTAAATTGACACAGGTAATTAATTATGAGGCTCCAGAAGGAGTTTTTAATAGTACATATAAGTATTACAGCTCTTTTTCTACTAGTTGGTTGAAACATAGTGAAAAATATGTTGACTATATTGTTGAAAGATTAGGTTTAACTCAAAATTCCAATGTGATGGAAATTGCTTCTAATGATGGATATCTATTACAATATTTTAAAAAGTATAATATTAAACCAGTAGGAGTAGAACCTTCATCATCAACTGCTCAGGTTGCAAAAAATAAGGGAATTAATACAATAGAATCTTTTTTTGATTTAAATTTTGCAAAGGAGTATGTAAATAAATATGGTAAGTTAGATTTAATTATTGGAAATAATGTTTTAGCGCATGTTCCATTTATAGGAGATTTTGTAGATGGGTTAAAATGTGCTTTGAATGAAAATGGTACCATTACAATGGAATTTCCACATTTATTAAACTTAATGAAATACAATCAATTTGATACAATTTATCATGAACATTTCTCATATTTGAGCATTTTAGCAGTAAAGAGAATATTTGAGGATATAGATTTAAAAATATATGATGTTCAAAAGCTAAAAACACATGGAGGCTCACTTAGAATATTTGCAACTCATAAAAATAGCAGAATAGAAGTTGAAGATAATGTAAGTAAAGTTATAGAAGAAGAATTAGAATATGGATTAGATGATGATCAAGTATATAATAAGTTTAATAAGAATGTAAAAAAAATAAAATTTAATATTTGGAAAAAACTAATTGCTTTAAAGGAACAAGGTAAAAGAATAGTAGGTTATGGTGCTGCAGCAAAAGGTAATACGCTATTTAATTATTGTGGAATTAGAAATGATGTTATAGATTATGTAGCAGACTTAAGTCCCTATAAACAGGATTTATATTTACCAGGCTCATTAATACCAATTGTATCACCAAATAAAATTAAAGAAACAAAGCCGGATTATGTTATTATTATTCCATGGAATATAAAAGAAGAGATTATAAATCAGTTATCCTTTATTAGAGAATGGGAAGGAAAATTTTTAGTTTTAATTCCAGAAATAGAGGAAAATTAATTAACAAGGTGTTGTTATTTTAAAGTGTGATTTAGTATGGAGGAATATTATTGAATATTTTAATTACTGGTGCAAGTGGATATATAGGCAAAAAGATAATAGAAAAATTATATAAAGATGGACATTCTATAAGCGTAGTTATCAGAAAGACTAGTAATATAGATGATATAAGAAAATATGTAGATAATGTAATATTTAATACTTCATATGAAGAAGTATATGAGAAAATAAGTAAGATAAAGCCAGAGTGTTATATTAATGTTTCTGGAAAGTATTATGGTTCACATAATATGAAGACTATTGAAGAAATGATAGATGCTAACATTACATTTCCGGCATTAGTATTAGATGCAGCAGTTAAGGCTGGTTGTAAGAATGTTATACATACATCATCTGTTCAACAATGCTTTGAGGGCGAGAATTATAATCCGGTTAATTTATATGCAGCTACTAAACAATCATTTGAAGATATATTGAAGTTTTATACTGAATCTGAGTCTATAAAATCAATTGTCTTGCAGTTATTTGATACTTATGGAGCAGATGACTCAAGAAATAAAATATTTAATAGAATACGTAATTTAAAAGAAGATGAGAGCTTTGATTTATCACTAGGTATGCAGAAAATGTATTTCTGTTATATTGACGATGTGGTAGAGGCATATATGGTTGCAATAAGACAATTGTTATGTGAAAATGATGGTTTTATGGGGAAATATGCTATTAGAGGAGATAAGCCAATAGAATTAAGAAAATTTGTAGATATGTATTGCATATTAATGGATAGAGAGTATTTATTAAATTGGGGAAAAAGGGATTATATGAAAAGAGAGATATTGGATCCAACTGATTATGGAAAAGTATTACCTAATTGGTGTATGAAGGTTTCATACGAAGAAGGAATAAAGTTATGTGCAGAATATGATAGGAGAGCTTTATGATTAAAAATAAAGTTCTCCTATTATGATTCTAGAAATTAGGTACATCTTCAAATTTAAATAAGTTATCAACTCTTAAATCATTAACCATTACTGCAGGTAGTTCAGTAGGTTCAAGTCTTTCAACTTTTGGTACTTGAAAGCCATGGGTTCTTAAACTATCACCTTTAAATAATTGGATAAAAGTCACATTTTTTGTGCATATATATATTAAGATTAAGACAACGTATATATTGTCTTAGTCTTCTTGTATATTATAGAAAGATGAGGTATATATGTATGAACGAGTGTACTAATATTAAAGAAATAGTAGGTAGGGAGATTCTTGATTCTAGAGGTAATCCAACTATAGAGTGTGAAGTTACGTTAAATAATGGTGTAAAGGGTGTAGCATCTGTTCCATCAGGGGCATCTACTGGCGTGTATGAAGCAGTAGAGTTAAGAGACAATGACAAGAAGAGATATGGAGGTTTAGGTGTTAAGAAGGCTGTAGGTAATATAAATGATCAGTTATCTAAGCTTCTATGTGGTAAGAATGCTCTTAATCAAGTGGATATAGATAGGTTAATGATTAAGGAAGATGGAACGGATAATAAACAGAATTTTGGGGCAAATGCGATGCTAGGAGTATCTCTTGCTGTTGCTCATGCAGCAGCCAATTCTAGAGGTTTGCCATTATATCAGTACATTGGTGGAACCAATGCTAAGATTATGCCAGTTCCTATGCTTAATTGTATAAATGGTGGTAAACATGCTAATAATCTTTTATCTATTCAAGAATTTATGTTAATGCCCGTGTCTGCTAAGACATTTTCGAAAGCTATTGAGCAAAGTACAGTTGTATTTCATGCTTTAGCTAAGATACTTAAGAAGGATGGACATATTACATCTGTTGGGGATGAGGGAGGTTTTGCTCCTAATTTTGATTCTGATGAGATGGCTATAGAATATTTAGTTCGTGCTGTTGAGGAGGCAGGTTTTATACCGGGAGAAGATTTTCAGATAGCTTTGGATGTGGCGGCATCTGAGATGTATAATGCAGCTTTTGCTCATGGACAAGAGGGTAAATATATGTTTTTTAAGACGGGTAAATTATATTCAACAGATGAGTTAATTGATTATTATGAGCTGTTGATGGACAAGTTCCCTATACGTTCTATAGAAGATGGATTGGCTGAGGAAGATTGGGATGGATTTGCTAAGTTAACTCAGAAGTTAGGAAGAAGACTTCAGTTAGTCGGTGATGATTTGTATGTAACAAATACTAAGAGAATACAAGAAGGTATTAAGAAAAATGCGGGTAATGCAGTATTGATTAAGCTTAATCAGATAGGAACCCTTACTGAAACTCTTGATGCTATTGAAATGACTAAGAATCACAATTGGAATGCTATTGTATCTCATCGTTCTGGTGAAACATCTGACACGACTATAGCAGATATTGCTGTTGCAACTAATGCGGGGCAGATTAAGACAGGGGCTCCATCACGTGGTGAGAGAGTTGCTAAGTATAATAGATTAATGCAGATTGAACATCAGCTTGATGAATCAGCTATATATGCAGCAACTTTATGGAGAAAGCATTAATCATTATAAAAAAAATAATAGATAAAATATTATTGGGAGAAGTAATAAGAGATAGGATAATTTAGTTAAAAATAATATATTTGGATTATAGTTTATGATAATTAAAAAGAAGTAAATAGCAAAATTGAAAAATTATTTAAAAAAGTCAATTTTTATTAAAAAAGACAGTTATACAATAAAAAAATGTAAATAATATCCATTACAAAAAGTAATTATGCACAAAAAATGTTATATATGGATAACAAAATTGTGCATAATTAAAATTATTGTTAAATTATAGAAAATGCAAGTAACAAAATTGCTTAATATAACAATGGAAAATGTACAAAGTAACCATTGACAAACAAAATGACATGTAATATTATAAGTAACCGTAAGGAAGATAATAATTGTGTGTGGCGAGTATCGGTAGGATGTTCGTGAGCTGAGAAACATAATTATTAAGGGTTATTTAATATGGCAGACAGTAGAAATTTCGTTTTAGTACTTTTTTATTTTTTTATTTTTCATTTTTTTCTACTTTCATTATAAAAAGAAGGAAAAGAGGAGCAGTCCTCTTTTCCTTCTTTTTATAATATTAACTATAGCGTTTCAAAATCATATATTACAGTCTATTCACTTCTAAGTGCTATTACAGGGTCTTTTTTAGCTGCATATCTTGAAGAAATTAGTCTAGCAATTAAGGATATTCTCTAAATGTAATATTTATTCCTTTTAAGGCGTGAACAGTAGTGTCACATGTCGTATAGTCTTTTGTTATATAAACAAAGAAGGCGAAGAGCTAGGATTCTTCGCCTTCTTCCTTAGGAACAATTATTTTTTTATCCAAGTAATTCACAGGACAACCTCTGATTATATTTCCACTAATAAGTTTAATTTGACTACCATCACCTATTGTAGGATTAATATGATATGGTAAATGATCATATACATCTAGATTTGCAGGTAGATGACAGTGATATAAATTAGGATCTTCCGACATAATTATACCTCCCTCACATGGTATATTCATAAATTTTATATCGGAGATTTTGAATTAAAAAATAATTATAATAAGACTAAAGTGCTATCGGGATTTAAGGTTAAATTGTACAAGTTATAGTTTTTGAATAAATTGTTGTAAACAAATCTTTTTAAGTAATTTATAGGACAACTTTTGATTATATGTTTGTTTATTGTAGATTATTTTTATTGGTATTTAAATATTTCTGTAATTCAACTATAGGGATAGGCATAAATGCAAGTATCCACACAATTATCCATTGTAGTGTATTTAAATCACATACTTTAAATATGGTAGATAAATCATCTATAGAGATAACAGACACCTGTAGGAATACGCATATAGCAAAGGATAGGACTAGCTTTAGATTATTAAATATAGGGTAGTACATTAATGAACTAGATGTTTTCATATTAAATGCGTGGAATAGTTGGCTTAGTCCTAGTACAGCAAATGCCATGGTTCGACCAGTTTCTAGTGAATAGTTGTATCCTATAATAAATGATATTAATGTAAGTAGACCAATCATAAAGCCTTCTACAACTATTTTAGTACATAAGCTTTTGGTGAAAAATGAGTTACCATTTTGGTTATTTTTATTCATAACATTGTTTGATATAGGTTCTACTCCTAAGGATACTGCAGGTAGAGAATCTGTAACTAAGTTTATCCATAAAAGTTGTACTGCAAGTAAGGGACTTGGTAGTGAGAATATTATTGCAAATAGTATAGATATTATTTCGCCTATGTTGCATGATAATAGAAAATGTATTGATTTTCTGATATTTTCATATATACCACGACCTTCTTTAATTGCTTTAACTATTGTAGCAAAGTTATCATCTGCAAGTATCATATCAGAGGCATTTTTGGCAACGTCAGTTCCACCTATTCCCATGGAGCATCCTATATCAGCAGCTTTTAGGGCAGGAGCATCATTTACACCGTCTCCTGTCATAGCAACTATTTGTTTATTGTGTTGTAATGCTTTTACTATACGAACTTTGTGAGTAGGAGATACTCTTGCATATACTTTATATTGGGTTACTTTATTTTCAAGGTCTGTATCTGACATTTTATCTAATGCTACACCTGTGATTAGGTCATCTTCAGTTCGGCAGATTCCTATATTTTTGGCAATTGCATAGGCTGTTAGTGGGTGGTCACCTGTAATCATAATAGGGGTTACTCCTGCTAATTTGCAGTTTTTAACTGCGTCGTAGGCTTCTGTTCTTGGTGGGTCAATCATTCCAATAAGTCCTACAAAGCATAAATCTTCTTCAGATTTTTTGGAGTTAGTGTCTTTAAATGCTATTGCTATTACGCGAAGAGCTTCTGTTGCCATTTGTTTATTATTTGCTAGTATTTTATTCTTAGTGAAATTATCTAATTCTGTTATTGTAGAACCATTGTAGTAGTGGGTGCACTTTGTTAGAAGTATTTCGGGAGCACCTTTGGTTATTTGTCTATATGAACCATGAGGAAGGGCATGTATAGTAGTCATTAGTTTTCTTTTGGAGTCAAAGGGTATCTCTTGGATACGTGGGTAACGTTTGTCTAGTTCTGCTTTATTTATTCCGTTGTTTATACCAGCATAAATCAGAGCATTTTCTGTTGGTTCTCCATTTATAGTTTCACCAACGTATGAGTTATTGCATAGGCAAGCCAATGATAGTATAAAGTCAACACTTGTTAGGTTATCGTTTGCATCCATTATTTTTGTTACTGTCATTTTGTTTTGTGTGAGAGTTCCTGTTTTGTCTGAGCATATGTAGGTTGCGCTTCCAAGGGTTTCTACTGCTGGGAGTTTACGGATTATAGCTTTATTTTTTGCCATTTTAGTTACGCCCATAGATAATACTATTGTTACTATTATAGGTAGGCCTTCTGGGGATTGAGGTATATATGTGATGTGATGACTGTGTTAGCATAAGTATTTAAGTTAGTTGAATATAGTGATAGTAATAGAACAAGAATGATGGTATATAAAAAATAGAAAGGTATTAGCTATGGCAAGAGTTAGTAGGCGAGCAGGAATAGAGAGGAAAAAGGAAAAGAGTGTTGTTAAGGCCGTTTTATATGCAAGAGTGTCTGTTGATTATGAGTCAGAGAGTGTTGATAATCAGTTATGTTTGTTGAGGGACTATGCTAGTAAGTTGGGGGTTGAGGTTAAGGGAGAGTATGTGGATATAGGTAAGAGTGGGACTAATTATAGGAGAAGTGGTTTTGAGTCTATGATGAAAGAAATATATAGTGGTGAGATAAGATGTGTGTTGGTTAAGGATTTATCAAGGTTAGGTAGGAATTATATTGAGACTGGTGAGTATATTGAGAAGGTTTTTCCTATGCTTGGTATTAGGTTTATTGCAGTTGATGATAATTATGATAGTGATAGCTATATGGGGGATAATGTTTTATTTAATTATACTGTTAAGAATCTTGTAAATGAGATGTATGCTAGGGATATTTCTAAAAAAGTAAGTAGTGGTATCAAAGCTAAGCAACAAAGTGGTAAGGCATACAGAAGTCCTGTTATTCCCTATGGATATAGGCTTAATTGTAGATATGATAAATGTGAAATAAATAACAAGGACAATTATGTGGATATAGAGAATAATGATTATGAAAATGGTATTATTGATAATAATGGTAAGGTAAATAGTAATATTAATAATAATAACAAAGAAAATAGTATTATTAATAATAATAACAAAGAAAATAGTATTATTAATAATAATGACAAAGGAAATAGTAATTATGAATATATATATGAGATAGATGAAAATGTAGCATGGGTGGTTAAGAGTATATTTGATAAGTATCATAATGGTATGAGTATAACAGATATTACTAGATGGCTTAATGATAATAAAGTAAGTCCACCTGAGGAATATAGGAAAACAGGTAAAGTTTATTCTGATAATAAAAGTTGGTGCAAGAGTAGTGTGTATAGAATATTAATTAATAAAATATATAGGGGGACAATGGAGATAAATAAAACATCAACTTCATTTTATGCAGATGTTGGAAAGCATTCTACTGATATTGATGATAGAATATATATTTCAAATGCTGCTCCGCTGTATGTTATCTACCTGTTGCGTTATTAAGCAAGAAAATGCCTAAGATAGGAATACTAATGATTCCTAAAACCTGTGTATATATCTGGATAATCGTTATGGGCTTACAATTGCTCTTCTAGGGTTAATACTAAAAAAAAACTGTCAATATATTAGCTCAAAGGGGGATAGATGCAACGGCTAGGGATACGCTAGTCATGAACATATCAAATAGGGGACGACCTTGGATTACTCCAATTATGAAGATGATGAAACATATACTTAGGGCAACAACTCCTAGAATCTTGCTAGTCTTAGCAAGATTCTTTTGTAAAGGAGTTTCAGGGGATGTGTCTTCACTAATTAATTTGGCAATATGTCCAACTTCAGTATCATGACCAGTTGCAGTAACAACAGCCTTGCCACGTCCATAGGTGACTATACTTGAAGAATAGACCATATTTTTTCGCTCTGCTAGAGGTGTCTGATCTTTAAGTATAACATCAGGATATTTAGAAACAGGTAAGGACTCGCCAGTTAGGGCTGATTCATCAATTTTTAAATCTATAGATTCTATAAGTCGTGCGTCTGCCGGAATATAATTACCGGTTTCAAGCAGAACAATATCGCCTGGAACTATTTTTTTGGATGGAACTACAAGCATCATATTGTTTCGTATTACATTTGCATAAGGTGTAGATAATTTACGAAGACTGTCTAAAGAATGTTCAGCACGTGATTCTTGAAATACACCTAAAAAGGCATTAAATATTATTATTCCAAGTATTATTATTGGATCTAGAAAGTCTGCATTTCCTTCAACAAGAGACACTATAAAAGAAACAGCAGCAGCTATAATAAGGATAATAATCATGAAATCTTTAAATTGAGAGATAAACAATTTAAATAAGCTGGTTTTCTTTCGTTTATTTAATTCATTATAACCATATAGATTAAGTCTTTGTTCCACTTGAGATTTGGTTAAACCTTGCATATTACTTTCAGTTTTTTGAATAGCTTCTTTTTGTGTAAGAGTATGAAAAGATATTGAAGTAATCATATAAACCTGCGTAGCTGTTATTATTTTTATAATATGAAAGTAATTATATAGATATTCATGCAATAGTTATTACTGAACCAATGAAAAATTTAATGTCAGAGCTATTAAAAACTGCTGAAAGAATTGATGAATTTGTTGATATGGTATAGTCAAAAAAGAAGCCAGTTGGCTTCTTTTTTGTAGTATATATAAAATGTGTTTCCACTCGAGCACGAAAGAGTAGCAAAAGCGACTCATTGTATTATGTATATTAATTAGTTTTCAACAGATTTTTCTTCTTCAAAATATATATTGCTCATAACACCATAGTGGTATAAACCATTAGAGGTATCTAATACATCTTTTAAAACGGCATATCTATCACATTTTATTTTCTTTGTTCCAAAGAAGTAGTCATATACATAGTCATCATTAAGTGATTTTGTTTCATTTGTTGTTGTTGGACCAACATTGTATAATTTGTTAGAAAGTACACTTAAATTATTATATGAACCGTCAATTAAGTTAAATGTTTGGTCTTTGGATGTAAAATTAAATGTACCACATAGTATGTATTCATCATTTGTAAAGGTTGTTTCACAGTTTTTCATTATACATTCCAAAGATTTACTTTGAATAGTTAAGTCTTTACTAAGATTTACATTTACAATACCAAAAGTTTCTTTTGATTCTATATCTTTTAACATAGCCCAAGTTACAATATATGGTTTGTTTTCTGTCCAAGCTACCGATGAAATATTAGGAGTGTCTGATAACCAATAGTAGCCACTTTTTTCTAGGGAGTATTTTTTTGAGCTATAAAAGATAGGTGCTGAGCTTGTATTACATTCATCAGCATATTTAATAACAACATCATAATTATTGCCAGTAAAATATGTAGCTAAGTTACCTATTATATTACTTGAGGCATCTTGAAAACAAACAATATCAGGGCTATGTGCTTCAAGCATATTAATGACTTCATTTGACTGTTTGTTAAAATCAGGATTATCTACATTAGATGCAAGGTTTTGGCTTAATATTGCATGTGTGTTATATGTTGTATTAAGTGAACCACTTTTGACATGCCATCTATTTGCATGAGATAAATATGTTTTAACAACTATTATGGAAGATAGTATTATAACTATACATGAAATTAAAATGCATACAGTGATGTATTTTTTCCCCATGCTTAATTCATTTCCCTTTTTCATCCAAATATCCCCCTAACAAAATTAATTACAAAAATATTAATTAAATGTTATCTAATTTAATAATACATTAAAAAAATATTAAAATCAAGTATTTTTTTTAATAAATTTTATATTTTTTTTATAATTATATATGATAATTGCTGAAAGTCC
Source organism: uncultured Lachnospiraceae bacterium (assembly GCA_934432595.1). Lineage (GTDB taxonomy): Bacteria > Bacillota > Clostridia > Lachnospirales > Lachnospiraceae > SIG301. Next base: position 95,974 of record CAKRYR010000005.1, read on the forward strand.
CCTAAATAAAAGAAAATTAACTATTAATAATTTATTAATTAGTTTATAAAAAATTTATAATTTGATTCCAAATCAATTCTTAAAGAAATAATCTGTATTTTAATTATACATGATTAGTGGGAAAATGACAATATTTATAATTGACATATGTATAGTCAAATGATATAATGAACATATGAACAAATATTCATATGTAATGGAGGCGATAATTTGAAAAAGAGCAATTTAGTTCTTTCAGAAGAACAATTATTTGATCTTGCTGAGCTATTTAAAATATTTGGTGATTCAACGAGAATTGAAATATTATATGAACTTAGGAAAGGCGAGATGAATGTTTCAGATATAGCTTTGGCTTTAAATATGAATCAGTCAGCTATTTCACATCAATTAAGGGTACTTAAAAACTCTAAATTAGTCAAGAATAGAAGAGAGGGAAAGGCTATATATTATTCCTTGGCTGATGATCATGTGGAGACTATTATTAATCAGGGTATGGAACATATTTTAGAATAAAGGAGTGCATTATAATGAAGAAGAAATTTAAAATAACAGGATTAGATTGTGGACATTGTGCATCTAGATTAGAAGAAGCTTTAAATAAAATTAGCGGAATTGAAAATGCTAAGGTTAATTTTTTAACACAGAAAGTAACTATAGAGGCAGCAGATGATAATATGGAAAGAATTTGTGAAGAAGTAAAAGTAGTAACTAAGAAGACTTTACCAGACTGTGAATTATCATAATTAGGAGGATTATCTATGGATAAGAAGAACAAGAAGGTTTTATATAGGATTATATGTACTTGTGTATTATTTATAGTGGCTATTTTATTAGGAAAACTAACGCCATCAATTTATAATATTACTTTTTTAAATATAAACATAGAACTTCTTATATATATATTTATATATCTAATAATTGGATATGACATTATACTTAAGGCTGTAAAGAATATATTTAGTGGACATCTTCTTGATGAAAATTTTTTGATGACTATTGCTTCAGTTACAGCATTTTTTGTATCTGAGTATTCAGAGGCTATTGCAGTTATGCTTTTATATCAAATTGGTGAATTATTTCAGAGGATTGCAGTTGATAAATCAAGGAAATCTATTGCAGATTTGATGGATATTTGTCCAGAATATGCCAATGTTTTGACAGGTGAGAATTTATCTGATTATGAGGAGATAGATAGTGATGAAGTTGAAATAGGAAGCAAGATAATTATTAAAGTAGGTGAAAGAGTTCCTTTAGATTGTAGAATTATTAAAGGGGAGACTCTATTAGATACTTCTGCACTTACTGGTGAGTCTGTTCCTATAAGCGTAAAGGAAGGGGATGAATTACTTAGCGGTAGTATTAATACTTCTAATGTAATTATAGCTGAAACAATTCGTGAATATGATGATTCTACAGCTACTAAGATATTAGAATTAGTTGAAAATGCTTCTGATAGAAAGGCAAAATCAGAGTATTTTATTACTAAATTCGCAAAATATTATACCCCTATTGTAGTTGGAATGGCAGCAATTTTAGTATTATTTCCACCACTTTTTTTGGGCAGTAATTGGGGAACTTGGATTAACAGAGCATGTATATTATTAATTACATCCTGTCCTTGTGCATTGGTTATATCAGTTCCACTTACTTTCTTTGGAGGAATAGGTAAAGCATCAAGAAAAGGTATTTTGATAAAAGGAAGTAACTACTTAGAAGAGCTAGCTAGGGTTAACACAATGGTATTTGATAAAACAGGAACTTTAACAGAGGGTGATTTTAAAGTTTGTAAGATAAGTCCTATTGGATGTAGCGAAGATGAGCTTCTGTCAATGTGTGTTGTTGCTGAAATGCATTCAAACCATCCTATTGCAAAAGCTGTATTGAATTATTATGCTAACAGAAATAATGATAATAATAACATTAATGATGATAGTAATAATGTAGAAAATAGTTTTATAGATAGTATAGTTGATAAAATAGGAAATAATAATTGGAACATTGAAGAAATTGCAGGTAGAGGTATAGTCGCTAGTAAGACTAACAGTTATATATATGTAGGTAATGATAAGTTAATGAAAGATAATAATATAGAAGGTTTTAATGAAGTAGATGAACTAGGAACTATTATATATATTGCAGAAGATAATAAATATAGAGGATATATTGTAATTAGTGATGAGATAAAGGAATCTTCTAAGAAATTAATAGATTTGCTAGCACAAAATGATATTAAAAAGACTATAATGCTTACTGGAGATAAGGCTTCTATAGGAGAAAAGATAGCAGATAAACTTGGCTTATCAGAAGTATACGCTGAACTTCTACCTGGAGATAAGGTGGATAAGTTAGAAAAAATAATTGAAAATAATCAAGATAATTCTACTGTTGTTTATGTAGGTGATGGAATAAATGATGCTCCAGTTCTTGCAAGGGCTGATATAGGTATAAGTATGGGCAGAATTGCATCTGACGTTGCTATAGAAGCATCAGATATTGTTCTTATGGATGATAATCTATTGAAGATTGTAGATGCTATTAAAATATCTCGTGTTTCTATGAAAGTTGTAAGACAAAATATAGTATTTGCATTAGGTATTAAATTTATTGTTTTAGTACTAGGAGCTCTAGGCTTAGCAAATATGTGGCTTGCAATATTTGCAGATGTAGGTGTATTGATTATAGCAATATTAAATGCTATTTTTGGGATAAGATATAAATGAAATAATTATAATAAATTCTAATAACAGTTCAGCTTTTTACTGAACTGTTACTGAAATATTACAAAGATATTAAAAACTATTGCATATTTTTTAAGAATATGATAAAATAATATTAAGTTGTTAATGAATGTATTTTCATTTTGGGTAAGATTTCGGATTGGAGGATTATATGAGAGGATTTTTAAAGAAATATAAGGGGAACATAAAATTTAAGCTATCAAATTTCAAAACTTATTCTAAGAAGAAAAAGATGACAATAATGTCAATTGCGATAGTAGTTGTATTATTTGCTATTTCTGGAATTTCAGCACTTGCTGATAATATTCAAACAGATATTGGTTCATCAAGTGAGGCGACTAAGTGTATTCAACTTAATACATGTAAAGCTGTAGATACGTCTAAAACATTAGCTTATGTTACAAATAAGGAAAATATTCCTTTTGTTATTACAATTAAGGAACAGAAGGGATTAATTTTTAATAAGTCATCAGCTTATGTATGGACTCCAGTTATATTAACACAATCTCAGAAGGATGCATTTGTTCGTGCAGTTAAGAATTGTGTATCTAAGACAGCAAATACTACAGTACTTAGCAAGGATAGAGTGAAGAATTATTATGCTTCATTAAATAATTTAAATAATGAAAAGGATAGATGGTTTACACCTACAGGAAGTTCTTCAGTTACAAAAGTTGGGGAGACTACAGTCGAGTTAAGTACAACTAATAATACATTAAGGGTAGTTGATAATTCATTAAACAAAAATTTCAAGTATGTTATATATGGTTCATTTAAGAAGACTAATGCAGAATATTATTTATCACATGGTTTAACAGATGCTACAGCATCAAATAATGTTAATCCGGAAGATGATAATGATACATGTCCTCCACAACCAACAGATGGTGGAGGTAATACATCAAGTAAAAAAAATCATGTAGCAATATTAGATGTTGGAATTCATATCCCAGGAGCAGAATTTGATAAAGCATCAAAAGATAATACTGCAACATTCATTTTTGCTAAAAAGGATAAAGCTGTTTCTGTATGGACATCATGTGAAGTAACAACAGAGCAAAAACTATCAATAACAAAACAAATACAAAAATCTGTTAAAACTGTTAGTGATACAAGTATAAATTCTGTAGCAAGTAATGGAGATATAACAACTTTCTATGGTAAGAATTCAAGTGTAATAACTACAGACCAATTCGCAGATTATAAGGTAACTAATAATAATGGCAAATTAAGTTTATCTGCGACTGAGGCAGCTAAAATGGAATGGTATTGTGGAGGTATTATTGAATTTAGAGATAAAGCTTGTGATACAACTACAACATTAAAAGATTACAGAATAGAAGAACTTAAAAAGTTGCAAGAACAGGGTTCAGAAAAGAATTGTGTACAAAATAATACAGCAGCTACAGAAGCTACAAATGGTCCAACAATAGTAGATAATAGACAAAGTACACCAACACCAACGATAACATCTACACAAACACCAACAGCAGCACCAACAGCAGCAACAACACAGCAGCCCAATACAACACAAACACCTGTGATAGATGCACCAGTAACAATTTTGCCACAAACACAAGCACCACAGCAACCAGTAGCAACACAAGCACCACAGCAGCCAGTAGTAACACAAGCACCACAGCAGCCAGTAGTAACACAAGCACCACAGCAACCAGTAGTAACACAAACACCACAGCAACCAGTAGTAACACAAGCTCCAGAACAAGGTGCAACAGTTGCTCCTATTGAACAAGGAAATTGTAACAATGGTGGAGATAAGCAACAAGTAACAGAAGGCGAAAATCAATCAGGACAAAAAGAAGAGAATACTACTGCAGTTGGAAATGATTCAACACCAAAGACAGGAGATAACGCAAATGTTATTGTTTATATAATACTTGGTATTCTTGCAGTATTTGGAATAGCATATTTCTTTATCTTAAGAAAGAAAATAACTGAATAGATTTGAAATAAGCAATTGCTAAATATACAAAAATGACGTGAGCCAATTAACTCACGTCATTTTTTAATTTAATAAGAAATTGCGTCGCATTTCCTATAATATGTATTTATTATTAAAAGATTATTTTAATTTATTAATTGCTCTATTTGCTAAAGCTGCTTGTCCCTTTACAGTAATACTTGTACCGTTAACTGATACAGAAGAAAAGTCAATATAGCTTAAACCAAATTTACTTGCAATTGTACGAATTCTTGAATTCATTGTAGCAATTGAGTAGTTAGCATTACTTGAGCGTAATGAACTTGGTAATGTACATAGAATAATCTCTGTATTTGGACGAGATTGTCTTAGTTTATTAATCAAGTATACATATGAACCAGTAAATTCATCATTTTTATTTGATGTTAATGTGTTAACGTTGCTTGGAAAATCACCTAATTTAACACCTTGTTTAAAGTCATTTGCTCCAATGTAGCAAATAAGTACATCTGGTTGACCAACATTATACCAAGTTTCAACAGCACTTGTATTACCCACTCCAGTATCAGATAATCTCTTACCTGATGTAGCATTTATTTTGCAAATATCCATTCCAAGGCGATTAGCTGTGATTTGCCACCACATTTTACTAGTTTGTATTGTACCATTATTTGCACTTATATTATCACCGATTACAGATAATGATTTACCATAATATTCACTCTTAATCACGTTATTAAGCATATCTTCAGCTTTCTTAGTAGTTCTTGATTTCTTTGAGCTATTTGTTGTATTGCTAGTAGAAGGTTTCTTAGTTGGTGTTGGATCAATATTGATTTCACCTTGGTCTTTACTAGTTCTTATTTTAGCAATTGCATATAATCCTGTATTATTTATTTCTGTAAAATATGGTTTTACAACATATGTATATTCAGTACCTTTTGATGTAGTTAAATCTGTAAATTGTGTTTTACTAGCTTTTAATTCTTTAATTTTTGTATAATCTACATCATCTGCAGTTTTACGATATAGAATATATCCAGCTGCATTTTCATATTTAGACCATTTTAATACTGGTTTATAAAATGCATTTAAGTTAATACTATCTATTACAAATAATGATTTTTTTCTATCCATAAGGATACCTTTTGTATTATATGAACCATAATATGTCTTACCATTTACTTTATTGATTGCTTGAACAGTATAGTAATATGCTTTATAGTCCTTTGCAGTTCCATCTACATAATATGTAATGTTCTTTTTAACAGTAGCAATTTGAGCCCAATCTGAATCAGCTGTTTTTCTATAAATAATATATGCAGATTCATTTGCAACGTTTGACCATTGTACATGAACACCTGTTGATGTTAATACAGCTAAGTTCATCTTAGGAGTTCCAGGATAGTAAGATACACATGATACTCCAGGTTTTTTACAACCACTTGTGTAACTTCTTCCGTCAGCTACCTTAATTGCTTTTACAGTATAATAATATTTAGTTCCATTTTTATAGTTTTTATCTGTAAATGTAGTTGAAGTAGTAGTTTTTAATTTTTTCCATGTTTTTGCAGATGCTTTTCTGCGATATACATTGTATTTTGTCGTGTTCTTTGTTGCTTTCCAACTGATTTTTATTCCTTTTGCAGTTGCTTTTGCTGATTTTAGAGTTGGATTAGCTGGATATTTGTTAACACTTTTTACATAGTTAACGTATTTACTCCAGTATGTGTTCTTCTTTGTGATGCGACATGCTTTTACTGTGTAGTAGTACTTAACACCTTTTTTAGCTGTTTTATCTACTATAGTTGTTTTCTTTGTGTCGACAATTTTTTTCCACTTTGTTCCTGATGTTTTACGATAAACACGATATTTTGTAGCTTTTTTTACTGATTTAAATGCTACAGTTACATCGCCATTTGAATTTGCATAAGCATATCTTAATACTGGTGAAGCTACTTTGCTTGATGATGAAGCTCTTGTGATTAGTTGCTTTCCATCAACTAGTTCAAATGCAAGAACAGCAGCGATTAATAACATAAGTACGCTTATAAATTTCTTGAATTTTTTCACGAATATCATTCTCCTTTTACAACTTACAATTATTTTTACCACGAACAACTATAAAACAAAAATTATGAAATGTCTACAAAATTTTAAAAAAAAACATAATATTTTATAAATTACAAATACAATTTCAAAAATATTCCTTAAATTGTAAAAAAATGGAGGCTTTTTCAGTTCTAGTGAGGCTCCACGCAAGTTTTACACTGAGATTCTAGTGACGATATAGAAAAGTATAAATTCTTATTAATACTCTTTAGGATTTAGTTTTTTAAAAACAATGTACAAATTGACAGCATAGTATGATATTAGAAAAAAATTAAAAAACCCCTAAAATCTCCAGTAATAAAAAACAACTAAGTGCATATACTAATATCAGTATAGTGTAAAGGGGCATTTAGAATCAAATGAGTGCAAATAAATATAATTATGATGTATACAAAGATATTCAGATAAGGACTAATGGAGAAATATACATAGGAGTTGTAGGTCCAGTAAGGACTGGAAAATCCACATTTATAAAACAATTTATGGACTTATTGGTTATACCAAATATAAAAGATGTACATAGCAAAGAGAGAGCAATCGATGAATTACCACAATCTGCAAATGGAAAAATAATCATGACAACAGAACCCAAATTTATACCTAAAGAAGCAGTATCAATAGTCCTAGACAATGATATAGAAATGAAAGTAAGACTAATAGACTGTGTAGGATATATGGTTGATGGTGCCCTTGGTCATGAAGAAAATGATAAAGAAAGAATGGTTAAAACACCATGGTTTGATTATGAAATACCATTTGTTAAAGCTGCAGAAATAGGGACTAAGAAGGTAATAAATGACCATTCAACTATTGGAATAATGGTTACAACAGATGGAAGCTTTGGTGAAATTCCAAGAGAGGCTTATGTAGATGCAGAAGAAAAAACTGCTAATGAATTAAAAAATATCGGAAAACCTTATGTTATAATACTTAATTCTAATAAGCCTTACTCAACAGAGACAATACAACTTGCTAGGGAACTTGAGAAAAAATACAGGACGAAGGTTATCCCACTTAGCTGTATTAATCTTAAAAAAGAAGATATAGGGAACATATTGAAAGATATCTTATCAGTATTTCCTGTAGAATTAATTGAATTTGAATTGCCTCAATGGATAGATACATTAGGAAAAGACTCAAGTATTAGAAAATATTTGATAGATAAATCATTTATGGTAATTAATGAAATAAATAACATAAATGATGCTAATAATATGGATTTTAGAGGTATTTTTGATAATGAAAATGATGAAGAGGAATATTTAGAAAAAGTTAAAATAGAAAGTATAGATATGCAACGAGGAGTAGTAAGGATAAAGTACAGCATATTTGAAAAATTTTATTATGAAATGCTTAGTAAAATAACTGGTGTAGATATAGAAGATGAACAAGATCTTATTGCAACACTTAGTGAACTATCTAAGAAAAAAGATGAATTTGATAAGGTAAATAGTGCTTATGATGATGTTAGAAATAATGGTTATGGTGTAGTTACCCCTGATATTAAGGAAATTACAATTGGCGAGCCAGAATTAATTAAACATGGTAATAAGTTTGGTATAAAGATAAAAGCAATGGCACCATCTACGCATATGCTAAAGGCTAATATTACTACTGAAATAGCTCCTATTGTAGGTAGTGAAGAGCAGGCAAAGGATTTGATTACATATTTACAAAATAATGAGACAGAAAATTCTGATGGAATATGGGATACTAATATATTTGGAAAATCTATAGGTCAGCTCATAGAAGAAGGTATACAGACGAAAGTAAGTAAAATGACGGAAGATACAAGAGAAAAAATGCAAGAGACTTTACAGAAATTGCTTAATGATAGTAAAGGTGGAGTAATATGCATTATTATATAGGAAATGGTAATTCATGACAATTATTAGAAATACCAGACAAAAAACGTACAAATATTGAATTGTATTGACATTTCAAGAAAAATATTTTAAACTAGCATAGTGTTAATTTTAACTAACAAGGAATGATTATAATGAGTCGCAATATAATAAGGACATTAGCTATAACTTGTGTAGTTGTGTTGGTTTTTGTATTAGATATAACAGTTATCAAGCCAATTAAGGCTAATAATAAACAACAAGATGAATATTTGTATCATTTTCAAGTAATTATTGATTCAGAAATGGACGGAATAATTAGGGAAGATTTTATAAATGAATTAGATGAAAAAGGTAAAGAAGAAAAGGCTTATGTAGAAGTTATTGAGAATGATAGTAAAAATGAAGACAAAGAAGAGTTAATTAAAAAGGGAATATATGCTAAGGTGGACGGAATTGCTTGTACTATGGATAGTAAGAAGATGGGGAATTCTATGTATGCAAAAGCCAGTGGTAAAAAGATACCTTTAGTTGATTATGATATAAATAATTATAGCTATGATAAACTTATATCAATTGGTCCTGAGGAGCATGATATTGGAGTACTTGCGGCGGAGCAAATATGTAAATATACAACGAAGAAAGATAAAATATTGGTTATTAGAAATTCTTCTACAAGTAAAAATATTTCTATAAGTAAACATATGGAAAAAGGATTTAAAGAAGGCATTAAAAACAAAAAAAGAGAAAAAAGTAAAGTTAAATACGTAAATGTTAAAGAAGATATGTTTAGCACTGAGAAAAACATTATAAGCATATTGAAAGAAAATAAAAATTACAATGGAATTGTAGTTTTAGATAATAATTATTCGTCTTTGATTGGAAGTATGGTTGAAAATAAAAAATATAGCTTTCTAGAAGATAAAAAGATTGTTGCTTATGGTGTAAATGATGAAAACATTGGATATCTTAAGAAAAATATTTTTAAGAGCATAATTTCCTATGATGCTAAAGATATGGCAGATAAATTGATTTTTACTTTAATAGATTCAAAATTGGGAAATAAAACTAGAAATTACATAACAAATCTTAGTTTAGTTACAGTGGATAAAAAAAATAACAAAATTAAGACAGATGTGTTTAATACAGAAAACGCTCAGAAATGAGGATTACTATGAAGTTTTTTAAAGATTTAAAGTTTCATACGAAGCTTATTATGTTTTTTGCATTTTTATTTATAATTGTTATTTTAATTGGTGTACAAAGGTATTGGACTCTTAATAAATTGGTAAATGAGAATAGTGAAGTATTTACTGAAAGTCAAATATTAATTGATGTATGTGATGAATTGGAAGATTTGAAGGATAACTATGAGAAGTATATAGCAAGTATGACAAAGTTTAATTCAGAGCAATATTATGAATCAATTAATAAATTAAATAAAGTTCAAAAAAAACTTTCCGTTAATAAGAAAAAAGGAAGTTATAAGCTTTATAATGATAAAGTAATTAAATTAAAAAATTTAAATAATATGATTGATAGTTATATTGAATTATTAGAAAATTCAATAGAACATAGAAGAACAAGCACTGATTCTAAGAAGGATGATAGTAATTATTCGGAGGCAAGTAAACTATATACTTATATAGATGAGTATGCAAAAAATATAATGAGTAAGCAGCTTGTTAAAAATACAAAAGAACATACATCTATAAGGGAAGATATTAAAGTAAATAATGAGATTACAGTGGCTATCGTTATTTTACTTGTGTGCTTTGCTATATTTGCCATAGTTACATTTTCACTTAGCATGACAGAGCCTATTGAAAAACTTGTTGATAAGACCATTGCCGTTGCAAAAGGTGATTATAATACACTTGTATATGATGAAGATGCTACAGGCGAGATAAAACAGTTATATGATAGTTTTAATAGTATGACTAATAGTATTAAAGAACAGGTTGGTAATCTTAGTAGAACTAAGCTTTTAGAACAGGCTTTGGCTACAGAGAAGATTAATAATCTAAATATGAAAAATGCTTTGAAAGAGGCTGAATTATCAGCACTTCAGTCACAAGTTGATCCTCATTTTATGTTTAATACTATTAATGTTGGAGCTCAACTTGCTATGATGAACGAAGATGAAGAGACTAGGGAATATCTTGAAAATGTTGCAAATGTTTTTAGATATAATCTAGATGGTTTAGATAAGGAAGTGTCATTAGCTAAGGAAATTGATAATGCTGAGGCATATTTGAAATTAATTAAAACACGATTTGGTGACACTGTGGATTATGAAATAAACATTGATGAAAATATAGATGTTAATTCTATCATATTACCTAAGATGTCATTGCAGCCACTTATTGAAAATGCTTATATACATGGTATTAGTAAGAATGAAAATGGTGGGAAAATATGCGTAGATGCAGTAAAAGAGAAAGATAGTTACCGAATATGTGTTGCAAATACTGGATCAGAATTGTCTCAAGGTATGGTAAATAGATTGTTATGGAGTGATGACGACTTAAATGTAGATGAGAAAAAAAGTGGGCATACAACTAGGTTAGGTGTTCAAAATGTTATTAAACGCCTTAAGTTGTATTTACATAGACAAGATGTTATTGATATATCTTATAAAGATGGAATGAATTGTTTTACTTTGATTATTCCAGATGAAGCATAATTAAGAGGTGAAAAGGGTTGCAAAAGATATTAATAGTGGATGATGAACCAATCGCAAGAAATTCTGTAAAGTATATTATTGAGAAAAATATACCTGAATTAGAAATAGTAGGTTTGTGTGCTTCTGGTAAGGAAGCTATTGCAAAAAATTATGAATTTAGGCCGGATATTATAATTATGGATATCAATATGCCAGGAATTAATGGTATAGATGCTATGAAACAAATTAGAATGACTAATGAGGACGTAGCATTTATTATTGTATCTGCATATGATTATTTTGATTATGCAATGGAGGCTGTCTCTTTAAATGCATCTGAGTATATTCTAAAACCCATAAATCCTGATAAATTAGTAGCAGCATTGAAAAAAGTTATGCTCAAAATCGAACAAAAACAATTAGACATGCTTCATCAATTAGAGCAACGTGAACGTATGAATATGATTATGCCTATTCTCGAGACAGGGTTTATTAATGCTATCTGTCTATATGATTCAAAACCAGAGGAATTAGAGGAATATTGCCAGTTGTTTGAATATAAGCAAACTGGTGGATTTGTTATGATTATTGAGTTTTTAGGTATAGATAAAGTGGATGCTCAAGTTAAGGGAAATGCAATTCATAATAAATATAGAGACATTTTAAAGGGAATATGTGATTGCATTGTTGGACCAATTATGTCTAATAGGATGGTTATTTATATAAATGCTTATTGTGGAGAAGAGCTTTATGAACAGAAGCAAAGAGCTATAGATATGGCAGAAAAGGTTATAAGACGTACTTCACACATATTTGAAGATATTAGAATAGGAATAGGTACTTATAATAATGATTTAGAGAGTGCAAAGAAGTCATATATTGAGGCCGCAAGAACCTTAAGAATTGCTAAAAAGGTTGCTATTAGTTATGATGATCCTAAGACAAGGATTTATCATGCAGATGATTACTTGAATAAATCTGATATGGAAAATGATACTTATGAGCAATTATTTGAGGCAAATGTGTATGAGTGTATGAAGTCAGATGATATTATGATGGCTAGAATAGGCTTTGAACAAGTATTTAGAAAAATGGTAAGCGATCCTAATATGGATTATTTATCAATAAAAAATGCAATTATAGGCTTTATAGTTAATCTAAGTAAGAAGTGGTATTCTTTTACTGGGGACTATTATAATGTAATGATGGAAATTCTAAATGCAAATGATGAAGAGGAATTATTTGCATGTGCATCTGCTTATCTAAATGATGTGATTATTAAGATTAATAATGATAAACAGAGTAGAGAACAAGTAATAGTTCGTATTGCAATGGAGTATATAGAGAAGCATTATCAAGAGGAAATTACCCTTGAGGATGTAGCTAAGCAAGTTGGCCTTAGTTCAAATTATTTTTCAAGACTGTTTAAGAGTCGTACAGGAACAAACTTTAGTGATAAGATTCTTAGTTTCCGAATGGAAAAGGCTAAGGAACTTCTTAGAGATACAGAATATAATATTAAAGATATTACATATATGGTTGGATACGTGGATCCAAATTATTTTACAAAATTATTTAAGAAATATACTGGGAAAAATGCTAGTGAGTATAGAAGATTAATGCATGATAAACGTGAAGAAGGTGTTGTAGAAGTATGAAAAAATGGAGTATATTAGTTTTTGTAATTTTTTTGGCATTAACATTTGGTGTTAATAGATTAGTTAATTGTCAAGCAGCAGAGAAAGAGAATATTAAGAAAGATATGGAATTATCTATAGGTATTTCTTTAAGTTCTTTAGATAAAGATGGTATGCTTAGTGTAAAAAATGAATTGCTTCAACAGAGTAAGGGTACTAAAATTCAATTATTAAATAGCAATAGTAGTTGTACGACACAAAGAGATGATATTAAGGAACTAGTTAGAAGTGGGATTAATGTTTTAGTAGTTGATGTTGTTGATGATAGTTCGAAGGAAGTTAAGGAAGCTCTTAATTTTGCTATAGCTAACGAAGTTAAAGTTATTTTTATGGATTCTAAAGTTAAGGGATATGAGGATAGGACAAGTTTTGTTGGCTTTAATGATTATGCATCAGGGGCAGCAGTTATTAATAAGGTTATTAGTGATTTTCATAAGAAGGGTGTAGAGGAGAATATTAATGTTATTGTTTTAAAGGAAAATGAGAATTCAGATGTGAAGAGCTTTGCTAAGGGTATTAGTGAAAATGGATCGAGTAGTGTATGTGTCCTTGATGAATATGTTCTTGAAAGTATGGAGGAAACGGATGTATCTGATACATTGGAGAATGCTATGAGTTCTTCAGGAAAGATTGATGTTGTTATATGTAGCAATGATTATATTGCTGATTTGTGTGATAAAGTTGCTTCTCGTAATGAGTTAAGTATTAGTGTTACTGGTCAAGATGCAGATTTAGCGGCTTGTAGTCGTATTATGAAGGATAGACAATTGTGTACGGTGTACAAGCCTTATGATAATTTAGCACGTGAGGTTTTACGTATATGTTCTAATCTTTATCATAATAAGTCTAACGAGAGTATTTCTATAGATACAGTTATGGTTGATGGACATAATATGTTCCCGGTTATTGTAGGAAGTCAGTTCCACCAGGCTAAGGATATATTTGCTTATTAGTTTTTCGGGGGATTCCTTTCGAGGGAAGCCTTTAGCAAGTTTGATATTTTATTGCTAGAGCGTATTATAATGGTGGCTTTTAGTAATATATGATTTTGTTATGGAAATATGAGTATTTGTATGATATATTGGTTATAGTATTTAGAAAGAGTTGTTTTTCTTAATAATATAATGAATGGAGGACGTTTTATGTCAGTTATAAAAGTAAGTAATGAGAATTTTAATAGTGAGGTTATTAGTTGTGATAAGCCTGTGCTTATAGATTTTTATGCAGATTGGTGCGGACCATGTAAGATGCTTTCACCTGTTGTAGACAAGTTAGCAGAAGAACATAGTGAGTTTAAGGTTGTTAAGGTTAATGTAGATGAGAATCCAGACCTTGCAGGTAGTTATCAAGTTATGAGCATTCCTACTCTTGTTGTTATTGAAAATGGTAAGGAAGTTAATAGGAGTATGGGATTACAGTCAAAGCAAGATATACTTAATTTAGTTTCTAGATAAGTTATAATGAATTTTATTAATGATTATAGATTATATTAGCCAGCTTTCCTATTTGGAAGCTGGCTGAACTGTTTCATTAGGAATGCACAGCTTGCGTAAGGAAATTTGAGTTGCATTTCCACTCACATGGGTTAGAGTTGCAAGTGAAAAAGCTTTAATGGAGTGTTTCTAATGATAAAAATGTTTTAATAGAAGGGAAGATTAAATTGGATAAAAAAATATATGATGTAATTATAGTCGGTGGAGGACCAGGAGGATATACAGCTGCTTTATATGCTACAAGGGCAGGTTTAAGTACTTTAATTTTAGAGAAGATGGCAGTAGGTGGACAGATGGCAGCTACTAGTGTAATAGATAATTATCCCGGATTTGATGAGGGAATAGATGGATTTAGTCTTGGAGAAAAAATGAAAGCTGGAGCAGAGAGATTTGGAGCAGAGACAGTATTTGCAGAAGTTACCGATAGCTTATTAGAAGGAAATGTTAAAGAGATACAGACAACAGAAGGAACATTTTATAGTAAGGCAGTTATTATTGCAACAGGCGCATCACCAAGAAAGCTAGGACTTGAGGAAGAAGACAAGCTTGTAGGAAGAGGTGTTGGTTATTGTGCAGTATGTGATGGAATGTTCTATAGAGGTAAAGATGTAGTTGTTGTAGGTGGAGGTAATTCTGCTGTTGAAGATGCTATTTATTTATCAAGAATATGCAATAAGGTTAGATTGGTTCATCGTAGAGATACTTTTAGGGCAAGTAAAATTTATCAAGATGAATTATTAAATATAGAAAATATTGAGCTTATTCTTGATAGTGAAGTTAAGGAAATATTATATGATGATAAGGTTAATGGTGTAAGAGTATTTAATAATAAAACGGGTGAACATAGTGTTATTGATGTTGATGGAGTGTTTATAAGCATAGGAAGACAACCTATATCAGATATCTGGAAGGGACAATTAGAAATGGATGAGATAGGATATATTGTAGCTGATGAAACAACTAAGACTAATATACCTGGAGTATATGTAGTAGGAGATGTAAGAACTAAGGCTTTACGTCAAGTTGTTACTGCAGCATCTGATGGAGCAGTAGCAGCACATTTTGCGGAAGAATATATAACTATATAAAAACAAAAAATAGTAATATTTTGTGACACAAAATTGCTATTTTACCAAAATGGCGAAAAGCCTTATAAATTGGGCTAAATCTTCCACATTTTGGACAAAATATTCCATTGTTTTTTACAGTGAAATCCATTATTATATACTTATAACTTCCAATAATTAAACCTACTACTTGCAGTTGAATGGGAGACACTACCCATTCAACATGCAGGGAATATGAATCAATTACTTAGCATTTTATGGATTATTTTATTTATTCATAAATATGCTATTTTTATGGTCTAAGGTAAGATGCTTTATATATGATGTTCGCGCGCGAATGAATCTATATAGGTTCTTCGATATATATAAATTTATGACTAAACAGTATGGCATAAGCCGAAGGGCATTAAGAGGGCTATTTCAAGTAATTGAGATAGGATGAGTATAATAATTAATAACTTTGACAGCTTAGGGTTTTTAAAAGGGGAGGTACGCCACTATTTTAAAAACAGACATCGGAAGAAGCAGGTATTTTTGATTTTATTCAAGATACCTGCTTGCTTTATTGTTGGCTCTTTTCTTCTATAATAGGAAATTATACCGAAGGTTCTTCTTGCAAAGTTTCTTGTATAAAGTTATAATCAAAAGATAAAGATATATATTGAATATTTTGATTGGAAGGATATTTATGAAATTTAAGAAGATTGATATAGACTCAAGAAATGTAATTATTAAGTATTTAAATAAAGAAAATAGAAGATCGTGTTCATATTGTTTTACTGATATATTTATATGGAAGGATAAATATAATACAGAATATTGTATAGAAGATAATTGCTTATATATTAGACAGTTTGACTCAGACACTAATATGTATTTTTATTATGCTCCGATTATTGATAATAATTTAGAACAAGTCGAGATAATAGACATTGATAATGGGCAAGAACAGGTTTGTGAAAATGATATTGATAACGTGAAACACAAGCGTGTAACGCTGAATAATTGTATTAATAATATTATTATTGATTCTATTGATAATAATTATCAGTTCTGTTTTGGAAATATAAGTTCTGATTTAATGACATTTCTTACAAAAGAATACGGAGATATGTTTGAAATAGAGCATGTAAGAGACTTTTCTGATTATATATATAATTCTGAAGAACTAATTAATTTATCTGGAAAGAAATTTCATAAAAAGAAGAATTTACTTAATAAGTTTATGAGAGAATATGATGGGCGTTATGAATATAGAGATATTTCAGCTGAGGATATAAATGATATTCTTGAATTTAATAGATTATGGTGCGAAAACAATTTAGCAAAAGATGCAGAAGATATGCTTGATGAGACTAGAGCTATTGAGTTAGCTATGAAAAATTATGAAGCATTAGATTTAAAGGGTGGAATGTTATTAGTTGAAGATAATATAATTGCTTATACACTAGGAAGTGAGATTAATAGAGATACATTTGGAATACAGATAGAGAAGGCACTAAGTGAGTACAGTGGTTCATATCAGATGATTAATAATGCATTTGCAAAGAATAATTTAAAAGATTATAAGTATATAAATAGAGAAGAAGATATTGGAATAGAAGGTCTTAGAAGAGCTAAGATGTCTTACAATCCAGTTATCATAGAAGATTATATTATGGCTAGATATTGTCGTAAAAAGGTTACAAAAACTTATAATTTAGCACGAGTAAAGAATAATTATTATGAATTTGAAAGGTAAGTTAGATGATACGTTTTGCAGGTGATGAGGATAGAAATAGAATAATAGAACTATGGACAGAGGCTTTTGGTTATGATGATTTTGCTATATGGTTTTTCGATAATATTTTTGATATAAAAAATGTTTTAGTATATGAGATCGTGGAAGAAAATGATGAGAAAATAGTTGCTATGCTACAAAGAATACCATATATTATTAAGGATTTTGGCGAGGCTACATATATATATGGAGCTTGTACGGATTTAAAATATAGAAATAAGGGAATAATGGGTAAACTTTTAGCTTATTCTGAAGCTATTGATGTGGCTGAAGGCAAAGAAGCTATATTTTTAGTGCCAGAAAATGAGAAATTGTTTGATTTTTATGAGAAAAAAGGATATAAAGATTATTTTTATAAATATTTAAGGGAAAACGTAGAAAGGCCTATTGTTGATTTAGAAAAAGATATAAAACATCGCACTAATATAGAAGAAATAAGAACAAATATGTTTGATGATGAGGCGAAAGACATCCATTATAATAGGATATCTGAAAGAATGTTAGCTTTATATAATAATATTAATTTAGGTAAACAATATATAATTAGAAATAATACTTATTTTATTAACCAGATTAAGATGCATTTAAGCATTAACGGAAAAATATATGTGTTTTACCAAAAAAAAGAGATGGTTGGTTATGCATTTGGCTATATAGAGGATAATAATTATGTAGTAAGTGAATTAATAGTGAAAGACAATAATGTATATAATGAAGTTATAGGACTTCTAAGAGATAAATTTTCTAATATAAATGTGTTAAATAACCTTGAGGGAAAGATAAAAATAAAATACGGATGTATTAAATTGTTACGAAAAATGTTAAATATTAATAAAATAATAATTAATTTAGTTTATGATTAATGTGCCTAAAAATAGAGAAAAATTAAAAAAAGCTAGAATTTATTTGACGACTACCTAAGAAAGTGATATAATAAAGTTACAATTAATTAACAAATACGTAATAATTCAACTTGAGGGGAATAAGTATTTGTTTTGTAGTATGGAGGTTGAGTAGTTAGTAAGGAGGAAATGGCATGATTTTAAATAATAAGTTATTTAAATTATCATCATTATGTATAATAGGTACAGTTGCAATCGCAATGAACCAAATGCTTTCTGCTAACGCTGGTTTAAGTACTACTTCTAAGAATAGAGAAGCTAATGTCTCAAAAACAGTCGAAAGTTCTTCAGAAAATTCAGTTATTTCAGAAAAAAAAGCAACTTCATATAAAGCAGTAATTAAAGACGATAAAGTTGAAGTTAAAGATGAGAAGACTCCTACTGATGCAAAACCAGAAGATGAGAAAAAAGATGAAAAAGATTTCTTAGAGGGGCCTGTTAAAGGCATAAATTATAATGATTATATAAATTATGATAGATACAAAAATTTAGGAATTGCAAATATTGCTCAATATCTTAATGTTAGAAAAGAACCTGGTTTAAAGGGTAAGATTATTGGTAAAATGCCACCTCATGCAGGATGTACTATTTTAGGAACAGAGAAGGACTCAGAAGGAAATGAATGGTATAAGATTAAATCAGATAAAGTGACAGGATATGTAGATAAACAATATATTACTGCTGGGGATGAAGCATTAGCTTTAGTACCTCAAGTAGGTAGATTAGTTGTTAAAGTAGATTGTAATGTGTTAAATGTAAGAACAAAGGCATCTACTAAATCAGAAGTTTTATATCAAATATCACAAGGTGAGGAACTTGATATTATAAGTATAAGTAAAGAGTGGATTGAAGTATCTGTTGATGTAGGACAAGATAATGCATTTGTTGCAAGAGAATTTGTAAAAGTTTCTTTTGAATTACAAAAAGCTGTTGAAATAGAAGAAATCTTATATGGATTATCAGCAGAAAGAAAAGCATTATTTGAATATGCTAAGAAATTCTTGGGAAATAGATATGTATATGGTGGAACTAGTTTAACAAATGGAACAGATTGTTCAGGATTTACAATGAGAATTTACGAGAAATTTGGCCATAAATTACCTAGAACATCAAGATCTCAAGCAACTGTTGGAACTAAGATAACAGAAAGTAAATTGAAACCAGGAGATTTAGTATTCTATGCAAGAAGTGGAAGAGTATACCACGTAGCAATGTATGCAGGTAATGGTAAGATATTACATGCAGCTAATAGTAGAAAAGGTATCATTATTAGTAATATGAAGTATACAGCTCCATATAGATATGTTAGAATATTAGAAGATTAATAAAAATATTGTAAGGACATTATAAAATGTATATAATTAAAGAAGTCGCTTAGGCGACTTCTTTAGTTAAGAAAAAACAATAGTCAAATAGTTTTAATGGTTTGAAAAATATAGGACTAGACTGTTGGAATTAGAAAGGAAAATGCGGAGAATGGATGGTTTATGGATAGTATTAGGAATAGTGCTAGTAATAATAGTATTAATTATTTTAGATAAAATAATTAATAGTGGACATGAAAAGGAACTAATCACAACTTTAGAGAAAGGTTGGGGAAAGAAAAATACCAATAAATTTACTGAGGAAGAATTTAAATTAATAAAGTATTATTATGAGCATATTTGCCAAGATACTGATGTTGATGATATTACGTGGAATGATTTAGATATGGATAATATATTTACACGAATAAATTCAACAAATTGTTCCATTGGTAGTGAATATCTATATAGTATGCTTCATAAATTAGAATTTGAGAAGGATAATAAATTTGGTTTAGAGGAAAGAAATAAACTTGCAAAGTTATTTGTAGATAATAAAGAGCATAGGATAAATACACAAGTAATATTAAGTAAAATAGGTAGAAATAAGAAAATATCCATATATGAGTATATGACAAGGATGAAAGAAGTCAGTTCAAATAATTGCTTAATTAATAAGATACAAGTGTTGTTGTTATTGATTTCAATATTAGGCATAGTTTTAAATTTTAAGCCAGCATTATTTATTACATTTGTTATGATAGGTGTAAATGTTGCTACTTATTATTCTCATAGGGCAAAGATTGAACCTTATCTTAGCTTCTTTGGTTACATTGTGCGTTTAAATAAAAATATAACTGACTTATGCAAAATTGAGGCTGATGAATTAAAACCTTATCAAAGCCGTTTAAAAGAAATAAGTAAAGCATTAAAAAAACTTAGAAAAGGAGCATTTTTATTAACGCAAGGAGCTGTATCAGGAAGTTTTGTTGATGCAATTATGGATTATGTGAAAATGATTTTTCATGTTGATATAATTAAATTCTATTCTATGTTAGAAGTAATTAAGGAAAATCAAGAATATATTACAGAATTGTATGAGATTATAGGTTTCATAGATAGTTCTGTTGCAATTGCATCTTATAGAGAAAGCTTAAACTATTGGTCAGAACCACAATTATATAAGAGTAATGGCATTGAATATTCTGTAAAGGAGGTATTTCATCCTTTAATCAAGGAGCCAGTCACTAATTCTATATCAGAAAAAAAATGTGTTTTACTTACAGGTTCTAATGCTTCTGGAAAGTCAACGTTTATTAAGACATTGGCAATAAATGCAATATTATCACAGACAATATGTACAAGTGTTAGTAAAAAGTATGTTGCACCATTTTATCAGATATATACTTCTATGGCTTTGCGTGATAGTTTGTTAAGTGGTGAAAGCTACTATATGGTTGAAATTAAGTCTTTAAAGAGAATAATTAATGCAAAACATGAGAATAGACCAATACTTTGTTTTGTTGATGAGGTATTGCGTGGAACTAATACTCTAGAGAGAATATCTGCATCATCTCATATTTTATCTTATATTGCTAAGGGTAATGCTATGTGTTTTGCAGCTACACATGATATTGAGTTGACTAAGATATTAGAAAATGATTATAAGAACTATCATTTTCAAGAAAAAATATTAGATAATGATGTTAATTTTGATTATAAATTATATGAGGGTAAAGCTAAATCAAGAAATGCTATTAAGTTACTTAAAATGATAGGATATGAGGATGAAATTGTTGATAAAGCTTCTAAAATGGCAGAAAACTTCTTGCAAAATGGAGTTTGGAAAATATAAAAAGTAAGATTATGTAAAAAAATAGTGCAAATTTAAAATGTTTGGTGTATAATGGCATAAATGGAAATTTTGTAACTATTGGGGTAACGGCAAAGCAATTGAATGAAATGTTACCGATTAGGAGGGTTTTAGTTTGAGCCAAAAATACCGATTGATAACAAGAAGTGACTTTGATGGATTGGTTTGTGCTATGATTTTAAAAGAATTGGATATGATAGATGATATCAAATTTGTACATCCAAAAGATATGCAAGATGGAAGAATAAGAGTAACAGATAAAGATATAACCACTAACTTGCCTTATGTTAAAGGAGTACATTTGGCTTTTGACCATCATTTAAGTGAAATGACAAGAGTGGGAAATGTCAATAAGAATCATATATTCGATCCTGAAGCACCAAGTGCAGCAAGACTTGTATATGAATATTATAATGGCGAAACAAGGTTAAAAAGAATAGGTAAGGAGATTATGACAGCAGTAGATAAGTCTGATTCAGCTCAATTTACCAAGGAAGAGATTATTAGTCCTAAGAGATGGGTTTTACTTAATTATATAATGGATGCAAGAACTGGTTTGGGACGTTTTAGAAATTTTAGAATATCTAATTATCAATTAATGATGGAACTTATAGATTATTGTTTAGAACATCCTGTAGATGAAGTATTGCGTTTACCTGATGTAAAAGAACGTGTTGATATGTATTTTGAACAACAACATTTGTTTAAGAATCAGATAGAGAAAGTACATAAAATGGTGGGAAAGGTTGTTGTGTTACCGCTTAAAGATGAGAAGGTAATATATACTGGTAATAGATTTATGGTTTATGCTATGTATCCTGAGGCTGAGGTGTCTGTACATGTTATGTGGGGATATCGTAAGCAAAATACTGCTATTACAATAGGTAAATCTATTATAAATAAGAATTCTAAGGCTAATATAGGTGATATTTGTCTAAAATATGGTGGCGGTGGACATAGGAATGCTGGAACATGTCAGATTCCTAATGACCAGGTAGATATTATATTACCTAAGATATTAGAAGATTTGAACGCAGAATCGTAATAGATTGTGTATTAGATTTTAAATATATTAAGAGGAGAGAAGAATGGAAGTAAGTATATATACAGATGGTTCAGCTAGAGGTAATCCTGACGGACCAGGTGGATATGGAACAATTTTGGTTTATATTGATTCGCAAGGAATAGAACATAAGAAAGAATTAAGTGCAGGATATAAGAAGACTACTAATAATAGAATGGAGCTTTTAGCAGCTATTGTTGGTATTGAGGCGTTAAATCGTCCTTGTAAGGTTAAGTTATATTCTGATTCACAGTATTTAGTTAAAGCCTTTAATGATCGTTGGATTGATTCATGGATTAAGAAAGGCTGGAAACGTGGCAAGAATGAGCCAGTTAAGAACGTAGATTTATGGAAACGTTTAATGAAAGCAAAAGAACAACATGAAGTTGAGTTTATATGGGTTAAAGGTCATGCAGGACATGAACAGAATGAACGCTGTGACGAATTAGCTACTACGGCAGCAGACCAACCTATAGACTTGCTACTAGACGATATTATTGCAGAATAAATTGTAAAACAGTGCATCCAATGGGGGGCACTGTTTTATATACTATAATCATCTATTCTAGGTTGGTCTATTACGTCTTGAAGTGTTATTCCACTAAGATATTCATCTATAACTTTATATAATCCTTCATATATTGGTAAGGATAAGCATTGTGAACAGTTTTCACATAGATTTGGTGAATTGTCCATGCAGCTTACTGGTGTAAGACTACCTTCTGCACTTTCTAGTATTTCTTTAACTGTGATTTCTGAAGGATGTTTTGCAAGTTGATATCCTCCCATGTGTCCTTTATTAGCATTTAATAAATTATTTCTATTTAGGAAAGGAATAATTTGCTCAAGGTATTTCTTGGATATATTTTGACGCTTGGATATGTCTTTTAATGCGATAAATCCTTCATTGTAATGTTGTGCAAGGTCAATCATTAATCGAAATGAATAACGACCTTTTGTTGATATTTTCAAGTGTAATGCCTCCTTTATATGTTTTTAAATTATATAAATAAAATAGTAACATAAGGATCGTGTCGTTTCAAGAAGTTATTTGCAGAACAATGTAATATTACTAAAATTACAGCTAAAATAAAAAGTTAGAATTTATTATTGACATAATAATATAATAATATTATAATCAAATCATAACATAGTAAACCTATAAAAATAGTAAGTAATAAAAGAGAGTGAAAAGGAGAGAATTTTATGCCAAAGTATATAGAAAGTTCACTAGAGTTAGTTGGAGGAACACCATTATTAAAGTTAAATCGTTATACTGAGAAGGCAGGAGTAAAAGATGTTAATATTTTTGCTAAGTTAGAATATCTTAATCCAGCAGGTTCTGTTAAGGATAGAGTTGCACTTTCAATGATTAAAGATGCTGAGGAGAAGGGAATTCTTAAACCAGGTTCAACTATTATAGAACCAACAAGTGGTAATACAGGTATTGGTTTAGCTGCAGTTGCAACTGCAAGAGGATATAGAGCAATCCTTACGTTACCTGATACTATGAGTGTTGAGAGAAGAAATCTTTTAAAAGCTTATGGAGCAGAACTTGTATTAACAGATGGTGCTAAGGGTATGAAAGGTGCTATAGCTAAGGCTGAGGAATTAGAAAAAGAGATTGATGGAGCAGTAATTCTTGGACAGTTTACTAATCCAGCTAACTCTAAAGCACATAGAGAGACTACTGGACCAGAGATTTGGGATCAATTAGATGGTAAGGTAGATATATTTGTTGCAGGTGTTGGAACAGGTGGAACAGTTACAGGTGTTGGAGAATATCTAAAATCTCTAAATCCTAACGTTAAAGTTGTAGCAGTTGAACCAGCTACAAGTCCTGTATTATCCAAAGGAACAGCAGGTTCTCATAAAATTCAAGGTATAGGTGCAGGATTTGTTCCAGATATATTGAATACTGAGATTTATGATGAAGTAATTACAATTGAAAATGATGATGCTTTTGCAGAAGGAAAAGCATTTGCATTATCAGAAGGTGTTCTTGTTGGAATTTCATCAGGTGCAGCTTTAAAGGCAGCTACTATATTAGCTGCTAGACCAGAAAATAAAGGTAAGAATATAGTTGTATTACTACCAGATTCAGGTGATAGATATTTATCAACTCCATTATTTGCTAATTAATTAAGATTGATATTTTACTAATTATATATTTTTATACTAAGGGATTTAAAGAAAAAAAGAACGTGTATGTACTGATATGCGTTTTTTTTTATATACTTTATAGTTTATAAAGAATTTTTATTAAAAGGTAATTTGAAAGGATAATAATATTCAATTATAATTAAAGTTAGAAATTATTAATTAAAATTCAGGAGGTAGTATGAAAAAGTTTAATAAAAAAGGGGTTATAGCTGCAGTATGTGCAGTAAGTGCAATTGCATTATTAACAGGTGGGGTTCTAGCTAATTTTCAAAAAAATGCTAAAGCAGATGATATACAAGTAGATAAGTCGACAATTACACGTGATACAGATTTAACTGTAGATTCAAACGGAATACTTCAGATTAAGAGAAATACAGTTGTTACAAAAGAGAGTGAAGAAAAGAAGACTCCATGGACAATATTAATGTATATTGATGGTGCAGATTTAGAGCAACTTTCGGGTTTTGCAAGTAAAGAGATTAAAGAAATAGTGAATGCAAATGTTACATCTGAGAATATTGATAATGCCAATATTATTATTCAAACCGGTGGCTCTTTCTTCTGGTCTGATAGAAATGTTAAAGCAGATAAGACTCAAAGATTTATATTAAATAAAGATAAAGGATTAACGTTATTGGAAGAAACAGATCGTCAGAATATGGGTGATTCAGATACTTTAATAGATTATTTGGAATGGGGAATTAAAGAATATCCTGCTGACAAAATGGGTGTTATATTCTGGAATCACGGTAGTGGTATTCAAAATGGAGTATGTACTGATCCTTGTTTCCAATTTGATTCATTGTCTTTGGCAGAGCTTGAATATTCTTTCTCAACTGTATGTAATAAGTTGAATAGAAGATTTGACTTAATAGGATTTGATACATGTCTTTCGGGTTCTTTAGAATATGCGAATGTATTAGCTCCTTATGCTAATTATATGGTTGCATCAGCAGAGACTGAGCCTGCTGATGGATGGGAATATACTACAATAGTTAATACTTTGTTAGAAAATCCAACCATAGGACCTAAGGATTTAGGAAAGACCATATGTGATTCATATTATGCTTTCTTTGAAGCAAAGTCTAAGAATAAATTAAAAGATTTAACATTATCTGTATATGATTTAGATAAGGTAGATAATGTATGTATTGAGAATAATTATTTGTCAAAATATATGTATGATAAAGTAACACAAGATCAGAATAATATTGATGCATACTGTAAAATGCAATTAGCAGAAGATGTTGCAGTATATGATGAAAACAATATTGATATTGGTAGTATGTTAAACTATTTTGATAATAATACAGATTATAGCATTCAAAATTATAAGAAAGCATTAGATGAATTCGTTGTATATAATGTATTAGGTGAAAAATATGCTAATTTAAATTCTGCAGGAGTATCATTATATTTTCCTAAAGAAGCTATAGCTCTAAAAGATTTAAATATTATGAGAAATGTTAGTGTGTCACCATATTATTTGCAATTCTTAGAAATAGTTAATGCTAAGAAGGCAGGTGTTGATGTAAATAACTATAGATGTAATTCTTGGTCAAGCTTAGATACATATTTTGAAAATGATTTTGGATATATTGATTACGAATTAAATGGGAATAATGTTGAACTAAGAATGTATGCAAAATTAGCAGAGAATGCCAAGTATATATCAGATGGATTTGTAGATAACTGGAATAATAATTTTAGTAAGGATAAAGTCTCAAGAAATAATAGTACATTGCAGAAAAGTATAATTAAGGATATAAAATGTGTTGATAATCAATATACAGCAACAATTACAGAAGATTATAAAGATAAGGTAAATAAAGTATATGATTCAGTATTTGTAAAAATGGATAATGACATTGTATGTTTAGGTCAAAGTAACGAAGCTAAATATAATAATGAAACAGGAGAAGTTAACTCAGAGTTTAAAGGACAATGGTTAATGTTGCCGGATGGACAATTATTGACAACATATATTGATGAAAACTTTGATGAACTAGTATATAGCATACCTGTATATATAAATGATTCTGAAATGTACATTAAGATAAGAATGATTGGAGATTCGGATTATGAAGTGCTTGGTATATGGGACGGAACTGCTAATACGGTATATCCAGGAAGAAGTTATATAGAACTTCTATCAGGTATAACAATTACACCTATATATGATGTATATAATGGAGAAACAGAAGAATATGAGACAGAAATAGGAGAAGACTATACTATAAAAGGTAATGGGGATTTCTTATTTACTACATTAAATGAAGATGAATACGACTTCTCGTTTATAGTGGATAGTATTTATGGAAATTCAGTAAATGTAAATTGTGAATAATATAAGATATAGGATTTAATTAAACAGTATTATATAAAAGAGGTTTTTAAGTGTTATATAAAATAATTAAAAATTAAATTTGGTATCAAAATGAAGATTTTAAAAAGTAGGGATATATATTTGTCCATTCAAAACATGATATATGGGTACCTGTAACTGTTGAAAACTATTTAACAGGATACGAATGCAAGGTTAAATATCGCAATATAAAAACTGAAGTTGATGCTATTGATAAAAATGAGAAAGAAATTCCACTTATAACTATGGGAGAGGTAACAGACTAGATATGAAATAAATATTGCAAAATATGTAAAAGAATGTTAAAATATCAAGTGATATATATCGCTTGATATTTTTTAGTTAATCAAATCGCAATAAGACTGGAGGATAGATAATAATGCCACCGATAAGGAAATTTAAGAGGGAAGATATAATAGATACTGCGTATAATATTGTAAAAGATGAGGGCTTTGGGAGCATTAATGCAAGAAGAATAGCAAGGGAAATGGGATGTTCTATTCAGCCTATTTTTCATAATTTTTCAACAATGGAAGAACTTTATAAGGCAATATATGATAAAATAAGTGACAAATGTAGAGAGTATATGTTTAGAGATACTGATAAGGAAATGACATATAAACATATGGGACTAGGATATATTTCATTTGCAAAGGATTACCCTGAGTTTTTTAAGACAATATTTATGCAGAAGACGGATTTAGATGCCGAAAGCTTTATTATGTCGGATTTTATAGCAGATGATATTATTAAGGTTGGACAATCTTTTACAGGGTATGATTATGAAGAACAGAAGAAATTTCATGTGAAAGTATGGATATTTACTCATGGAATAGCTTGCTTATTAGCTACTAGGACTGCGAAATTTACTGATGAAGAGATAGAAGAGTTATTAGTAAGTACAGTGGATGCGATGCTTAAATCAAAGTAGACATTTGGATAAATAGAATCTAATGCTACAAAAATAAAAATAACTATTGGAGGTTAGACAACAGAATGAGTACAGATGTAATTAGTGTTGAGAATTTGACAAAAGAGTTTAAAGAATTAAGGGCAGTTGATGATTTATCGTTTCAAGTTAAAGAAGGAGAGATTCTTGGGTTATTAGGACCAAATGGAAGTGGTAAGTCTACAACGATGAATTGTATTCTTTCTTTACTTAAGATAGATAAAGGTGATATTAAGATATTTGGTAAGGAAATGACACCAGATGCATATGATTTAAAGAGTAAAATAGGTGTTGTATTTCAGGAAGTTGCTGTATTTAATGAACTTACAGTATATGATAATATAGATTATTTTTGCGGATTATATATAAAGGATAAGAATACAAGAAAGGAATACATAGAAGATGCAATTAAGTTAGTAGGATTAGAGGATTTTAAGACATTTTATCCTAAGAAATTATCAGGAGGACTTCTTAGAAGACTTAATATTGCTTGTGGAATAGCTCACAAACCAAAGCTTATTTTTATGGATGAGCCTACCGTTGCAGTTGATCCACAAAGTAGAAATAATATATTAGATGGAATAAAACAATTAAGAGATAATGGAGCGACTATCGTCTATACAACTCACTATATGGAAGAAGTAGAGATTATATGCGATAGGGTAATAATTCTTGATAAAGGTAAAATAATAGCAAGTGGAACTATAGATGAGCTTAAGAATATTACTAGTATAGAGGAAAAGGTAAGTGTTGAAATTAGTAAATTAGATAATAAATATATTGATAAAATAAAGGAATTAGCTAATGTTCATGAAGTTAGTTATGATAATAATGTTTTGACAGTTTCTTATAAGAAAAATGAGGATGAGAATAGCAGTAAGAGTAATCTTATAGATATGATGGAGTTTTTTAAGAAGGAAAAGATTAAATATAATAAGATTTTTTCTGAAAGACCAACTCTTAATGATGTATTTTTAGAACTAACAGGAAAGGAACTTAGAGACTAATGTTTATACATAATTTTAAATATGCTTTGAAAACTTTTTTAAAAAATAAAATGTTGATATTTTGGACATTTGCATTTCCGATAGTATTAGGAACGTTATTTAAATTAGCTTTTTCAAATATAGAAAATACAGAAAAATTTGATGTTATAGATATTGCAATTGTTGAAAATCAAGATTATAACAATAATATTGCTTTTAAAGAGACTTTTAAAGTATTAAGTGATAAGAAAAACAAAGATAGGATGTTTGATACATCTATAGTTAGTGAGAAAAAAGCTAAGAAAATGCTTGAAGAAGATAAAATTACAGGTTATGTTATTTTGAAGGATAATAAACCTCAAGTTGTAGTTGGAACAAGTGGTATAAGCGAGACCATATTGAAATATGTAACAGAAGAAATATCTCAATCAGAGGATATTGTAAAAAATATCATATTGAATCAAAATACAGAAGTTAATGAGGAAGGATTTTACGAAAGGTTATATGCCAAGGTATTAAGCTTTTTACAAGAAAATAATATTAATATTAAAGATGTATCTAGTAAAAATCTTAGCTATACTATGATAGAATTTTATACATTAATTGCAATGACATGTATGTATGGTGGTATGCTTGGAATGGTCGCAATTAATAAGTGTTTACCTAATATGACTGAAGTTGGTAAGAGAGTTACAGTTAGTCCTACACCAAAGTGGATTACTGTGACAAGCAGTGTTTTAGCAGGATATATTACGCAATTAATAGGTTTATTAATATTGTTTATATTTACAATATTTGCCTTAAAAGTTGATTATGGTAATAATATAGGTTTGGTGATAGCATTGACAATGGTAGGTGCTTTAGCAGGTCTTACTTTAGGAGTGGCAGTTGCAACTATATTTAAAGTAAGTGAAAACGGTAAGACAGGAATAATTGTAATTATTTCAATGGTTGGAAGCTTTTTATCTGGTATGATGGGAATTACTATGAAGTATGTTATTGATAAAAATGCACCCATTGTAAATATAGTAAATCCTTGCAATATGATTACTGATGGATTTTACTCATTATATTATTATGACACCTTAGATAGATTTATTTTTAATTTAGTAAGTTTAGCGGTATTTTCAATTATAATGGTTGGTGCAGCTACTTGGGGATTAAGGAGGTGTCATGGCTAATGACAGTAATTAAAACATATTTTAAAGTATTAAATAAATATAAGGCTACAATTATAATGTATACGGCATTCTTAATCTTCTTTAGTGGATTTAACTTTAAATCTGGTAATAATACAACGGATTTTGAGGCTAGTAAGCCGGATGTGTTAGTAATTAATGAGGATATCAAAGAAGGAGTAACTGCTAATTTAATTAAATATATTGAGAAAAATTGCAATGTTAAGAAGATCGAAAATAACAAAGAAGCAATTAATGATGCACTATTTTATAGAGATGTAAATTATATAATATATATTCCTAAGGATTATAGAACGGATTTTCTTAATAAACATAATCCTCAGATTAAGGTTAAAAGCACAGGTGATTATGCTTCAAGTCTTGCAGAACTTATGTTGCAAAGATATATAAAGACTGCTAATATATATAATGATGCTGATATGTCTGAAGATGAGATGATAAATTGTATCAACACGACATTGGAGAAGAAGACTAAGGTTAAAGTAACGTCAAAATTAGATACAAATAATTTATCGCATGCTACAAGTTATTTTAACTTTACAAATTATTGTGTGTTAGCAGGTTGCATTTATGTTATAGGTTTGGTATTATCTAGCTTTAGAGAAGAAAAGATAAGAAAAAGAACTATAATTAGCAGTATGAATTATAAAAAACACAATACTCAGTTAATGCTTTCAAATGGAATATTTGCATTTGTATTTTGGTTAGTCTACATTATATTGGGATGTATACTTATTGGAAATATTATGTTTACTAAATATGGATTGTTATATATTATTAATTCTTTAGTATTTATGATATGTACTCTTGCATTGGCTTTCTTAATAGCAAACTTAGTAAGTAATAAAGAGGCATTAAACGGTATAGTAAATGTATTAGCATTAGGAACTAGTTTCTTATGTGGAGCCTTTGTTCCTATGCAATGGTTGCCAGATGGAGTATTAAAAGCTGCCCATGTATTTCCATCATATTACTTTATTAAAAATAATGAGATTATAAAGAGCATGGAGAACTTTAGCATGGATGTGGTTAAGCCTGTAATTATAAATATGATTATAGTATTAGTATTTGCTATAGGATTTGTAGTAATTAATAATGTTATAACAGGGAAAAAGAGAACACAGTAATAAGAGGCTATAATGGAACAATCAGCATCAAGTGATTATAAGCTTGGTGCTGTTAGACTGTCAAAATATATACATAAGGAATGATATAAAATGGATTTATTTGAGTATATGAATCAAAATAATAAGGAAAAAGAATCGCCACTTGCATCTAGATTACGTCCAAGGACACTAGAAGAAGTAGTGGGACAGAAGCATATATTGAATGAAAAGTCATTATTATATAGAGCTATTAAAGCAGATAAGTTAAGTTCAATTATTTTCTATGGACCACCAGGAACTGGTAAGACTACTATGGCTAAGGTTATTGCTAATACGACAAGTGCTGTATTTTCACAGGTAAATGCTACTTGTGCTGGCAAAAAAGATATGGAAGAGATAGTAAGTCAGGCTAAGAATAACTTTGGTATGTATGGAAAGAAAACCATTCTATTTGTTGATGAGATTCATAGATTTAATAAAGGTCAACAAGATTATTTATTACCATATGTAGAAGATGGAACTATTATTTTGATTGGTGCGACAACTGAAAATCCATATTTTGAAGTAAATGGAGCCTTAATATCACGTTCAATAATATTTGAACTTAAACCATTAGAGATTGAAGATATTAAGGAATTGATATTGAGGGCTATTAATGATAAAGAACGTGGACTAGGAGCATATAATGCTAAAATAGATGATGATGCATTAGAGTTTCTTGCAGAAATTAGTGGTGGAGATGCAAGAGTTGCATTAAATGCTATAGAATTAGGTGTTATAACTACTGATAGAAGTGAAGATGGATTCATACATGTTACATTGGCTATAGCTCAGGAGTGTATTCAGAGAAAAGTTGTAAAGTATGATAAAAGTGGAGACAACCACTATGATACAATATCTGCGTTTATTAAGAGTATGAGAGGTTCAGACCCTGATGCGGCTATTTATTATTTGGCTAAGATGCTTTATGTAGGTGAAAGTATAACATTTATTGCTAGAAGAATTATGATATGTGCAGCAGAGGATGTGTCAAATGCTGATCCACAGGCTCTTGTTATTGCAACGACAGCAGCTCAAGCAGTTGAAAGACTTGGCATGCCTGAAGCAAGAATAGTTTTGGCTCAAGCTGCAAGCTATGTTGCATGTGCACCAAAGAGTAATTCAGCTATTATGGCTATAGATGAGGCTATGGAAACAGTAGCTTATGAAAATAATGGAGAGGTACCTGTTCATCTAAAGGATGCTCATTACAAATCAGCAGGTAAACTTGGACATGGAGTAGGTTATAAATATGCCCACGACTATCCAAATCATTATGTAGAGCAACAATACCTTCCTGATGAACACATAGGTAAATCCTTCTATAACCTCTCCGACAACGGATATGAAAAAACTTTGAAGGATTATCTAAATAAGATTAAGGGTTCTAGTGACGAGCCCTAATAGGTAATAATCGTCCCTAGAACAGAAAATGTCCCAAGAACAGCTTATTTATCCTGATCATCATTAATATCATCTTGAATCATGTGTTTATATTTTGATGCATATTTAACTAAGATGCTGTAGCCGTATGCTATAATTGGTAGGGCAATTAGGCATGAAACTAAACCTCTAACTACACCGTTTGAAAGATTCTTTGAGTTAAATAATATTATACAGATTGTTATTATTCCGCCAAGTAGTATTATTAAAGAAATAATAGCAAGTATTCTTTTTAAATTCTTCATTTTTAACCTCCAAAATAATAAATTGTTACCTATTAAAATAGTATAACGATTATTAATAACTTAGGCAAGTTATTTTGACAAAAAATTTAATTTAGTATAGAATATAAAACTGTGAGTAAAATAAGCTTATGGCTTGTGATAGAATCATGTAAGAATGGAAAGGTCAATGGAAATGTTATTAGAAAGGTGAAGTGTATGATAAAGGCTGAAAATATAATGGTTAATCCATTAGGTAAAGAGAAGATTAATAAACTATTAGTTAAGTTTGCAATACCAAGTGTTATAGCTATGGTAGTAAATGCAATTTATAATATGGTTGACCAGATATGTATAGGAAGAAAGATAGGAACTAATGGTAATACAGCAACAACAGTTGCTTTTCCTATTTCAACAGTGGCATTAGCTCTTGCATTAACACTTGGACAAGGGGGCGCATCAAAGCAAAATCTTGAGTTAGGAGCTAATAATAACAAGAAAGCTGAAAGCGCTGTTGGTAATATGATTATAGCATCAACATTTATATCTGTCTTATTATGTATATTGGCGCAAATTTTTTTAAAACCTCTACTAATTTCATTTGGTGGAACAGCAGAGGTTATGCCGTATGCAATGGAATATTCTAGAATTGTTGTGATGGGACTTCCAGCAATGGTAGTTGGAACTTGTCTTAATAATTCTATTCGAGCAGATGCAAGTCCATTGTACTCAATGTTAAGTATGGCAATAGGTGCAGTTATAAATATTGTACTAGATATAATATTTGTATTTCCACTTAATATGGGAATGAAAGGTGCGGCTTATGCAACAATATTAGGACAGATTGCAACTTGTTTGATATCTATTGCTTATGTAGGCAGATTTAAAAATATAAAAATTACTAAGGAATGCTTTAAGGTTGATTTGAGAATAATCAAGACTATATTTGCTTTGGGTGCGGCATCTGGTATAAATCAGATAGCTATGTTTATTGTGCAGATAGTACTTAATAATAGTATGAAATATTATGGCTCAAGATCTGTATATGGACCTAATATACCTATTGCGTGTATAGGAATAGTAATGAAAGTAAATATGTTATTTATGGCTATTATTATAGGAATATCTCAGGGAACTCAACCTATAGTAAGTTTCAATTATGGGGCTAAAGAGTATAAGAGATGTAGAAAAACATATTCTCTAGCTTCAAAAGTGGTTTTAATTATATCGGTAGTATTTTTTACAATATTCCAATTGTGTCCAGACATTATTATAAGTATATTTGGACAAGGCTCTAAGGAATATTATGATTTTTCGAGAAAATGTTTTAGAATTCTCTTGTTTATGACATTAGTAAATGGATTACAACCACTAACAACTGTATTTTTCACTTCTATTGGGAAAGCTATAAAAGGTGCATTTATAGCACTTACAAGACAAATACTATTCTTATTACCATTAGTTGTTATATTGCCAAAATTCTTTGGAATAGATGGCATTATGTATGCAGGACCTGTAGCTGACTTTGGTAGTTTTATTTTGGTTGTAGTATTTATGATTCATGAATTTAGGATAATGAAGAATTTAGACAAACAGAATTGATATAGGAAATATAAAATAATTATATATTTTATAAAAAATACTTTATTTGACGATGATTTTAAATTGGATTATACTATAAGTGAACTTATAAGGTAGACATAAGGTTACGTAATGGAAGGTGTTTTATAAAAAAGGGGAAATTAAGGTGAAAAAGAAACCGTTATTTGTAGCTACTATGTACAATGACTATTTTTTTATTATGTACACAGATAAGAAAGCTATAGAGAAGGATGACAAGGACAGAAAAGATAATGAATAATGTAAACAATAAAAAGCGTTTCGGTATTTCGAAACGCTTTTTATTGTTTAATTATTTGATTTACTAGAGGCTTTACGCTCTTTTAATTCTTGATATATAGCTCTGAATAATGTTTCATCTTCACGCTCCATTGCTTCTTGGAGTAGAGTTACTACAGAAGCTACATATGGAGAAGCACTTTCTGTTATATTTTCTATTTGATCTTTATCTAAAGTGGATAAAAGTATTTGTGTTGCAGAACCCACTTTACAAATAAGTTTTGTTGGTTCAGTAAAT
Source organism: uncultured Lachnospiraceae bacterium (assembly GCA_934432595.1). GTDB lineage: Bacteria > Bacillota > Clostridia > Lachnospirales > Lachnospiraceae > SIG301. Next base: position 131,062 of record CAKRYR010000005.1, read on the forward strand.
GTTTCTTCTTTATAATTACCCGACTCATCAAAGTATTCTTCTTCATAAAGAAAAGTTGATACATGAGAAGTAAGTGGGTCAATATCATCAACTGTTTTTATAGTTAATGTTTCGCCAGATAGATTATTTAAGAGCATATGAACGGGCTCCTTAAATGAAGCTATTGTTGTAATTTTAGAAGCATTTTGTTGAATTTTATCTTTATATTTCTCTATAAATAAATCTGAAAAACCTTGTCCATCAAAAGATACACAATTCCTTATACTATCTCCATCTATTAATGTAATATATTGAGATAGATTGCCACCTTTTGAGTGACCAGTTATGGTTGTAATAGTGTATTTTTTACTTAGTTCTTTGTAATAGTTTAGAGCTTCTTGTTGAAGTCTGGTATCTGATTGATAAGAACCTTGTAAGCAATCTAACCATGCATTTTCTAAAGGTTTTGTACCTAAAAATACAAGTACAGCTTCTGGTTTCTTAGTTTTAACTTTACTCTTTGGAACATAACATACAGCCCTAATATCTGTTTCAAGTGAAGAAACAGGAACTAAGCTAGATAGAAGAGAATCTTCATCTATTGCTTTTAAAACACGAACCATATCAGATGGTCTAATTCCGCTTGCTGTTATTTCTATTTTTGATTTATCAATTTTTCCATTTGTTTTAAATGAACTAATATTGTCTTGAATGGATATTAATTCTGCAGAATTGGCTAGATATTCGTAATTATTCAGCAATAAAAGTTGCTTTTGTGAAAGGTCTAGCCTATATGATGCTTTCGCTTTTGATAGAATAAAATAACAAATAGTACTTGATATAAGAATAGCCATTAATAATATAATCGTTTCTACCCCTATTAGAAAACGATGTTCCTTTGGTTTCATATTTAACCTCCTATATATAATAATATATTCTTGTGGATATGAATTGTATTCACATTCATAAGAAAAATAGTCGTAAGAGACTATTTTTTCTTTGAAAGATTTCTTTTTAAAGTGAATTTTGTAAAAACAACTAAACAACTTAATGAAAAGCTACATATAAGTATGATATAGTAATAATTGTTATTGAAGTCTCCAGTTTTTGGTGTATTATCTAAAGGAACAGCTTTAGAAGTATTATCTTTTTCAATAGTTGCTGAAAAAGGTACATCTTCGTCTATAATTTCTACTTGTGTAGCATTAGAGCTGTTCTTTTTCAATTTATTGATTGTATCTTTAGATAAATTTGCTTGGGCAATATCATTACTTTCGCCTTGTGCTACAACTTCTTGCTCAACTTCTGGAGTTGTTCCTATATTAGTTGGAGCTTCGACAGAAACAGTTATTTCTTGATTTTGATTACTAGCTTCATTATTATTGTTAGTTGTTGTCTCTGCAAATGCTTCAAAACACATAGATAATAATATATAGATTGTAATATTAAATGCAATTAAAATTTTATTAATTTTCATAAAAAAATCCTCTCTTTACATTTCCAAAATCAATATGATGGTTTGACATGATTATAGGTCATGAAAAACCGTTTATAATAACTACATCTATTATTATACGCTATTTATTAAAAATAGTCAATAAAAATGTAATAAATAATTAATATTTACAAAATATATTTATATTTGTATATAATGATTTATAATTGTAAATATATGTAAATAAATATAATTATTTGTAATTATAAATAAAATACAATTCAACTATTAATAAAATATTAAATAAAAAAAGTGTGAAAAATCCTTTAATTTGGTAAAGTTTGTTGACATAGGAAATTAACAATGGTATACTAATACAGAAATATTTAATAAATATACCATTTCGATATAAAATATTAATATTTTTGGGATTATGTAAAATGTAGTTTGGGATTATATTGGATAGTTATATAGGAGATATTATGGCGAAGAAAAGAAGACTATTAGGTTTTTCAACTGTAACGGCAGTAGTTGCAGTTGCTATGACTTTTTGCGTTATATCAGAAAGTAAAAAGACAAATTTTAATTATGAAGAAACATCAAATATAAAAGGTAAGTCGGAAGCTAAGGGTTCTATAAGTGAAGAGAAGCTGACAGATAATAAGAAGGTTGTTAATGAGAAGAATGCTAAGGAGGTAGCAGAGATGGTTCAAGCTACTCCAGAGCCTACAAAAGAACCTACACAAGCAAGCTTACTTGGATTTGAGCCAATAGAAGGCGAAGTAATTCCAGGAATAGATTATAGAGAGTATATTGATTATAATAAATTTAAGGGTATCGCAATTGTTTCTACAAATCAGTATGTTAATATCCGTAAAAAACCAAGTGTTAAATCAAATATTGTTGGTAAGATACAACCTAATGCAGGATGTTTTGTTTTATCTACAACTCAAAAAGATGGTGTAGTGTGGAACAAGATTAAGTCAGGTGACGTACAAGGTTATATTAAAAGTGGATATTTAAAAAGTGGTAATGATGCAATGGCATTAGTATCAGCGGTTGGCAGATTAGTTATAACTAGTAAGTGTAATGCTTTAAATGTCAGGGAAAAGGCTTCAACTAATGCTAATATATTATATCAAATTTCAAAGAATGAGGAATTAGATATAGTAAGTGTGAGTAAAGAATGGGTAGAGGTAAAAGTTGACATCAGTAGTGATGAGACTGGTGGAGATACTGCTTTTATAAATAGAAGTTTTGTAAATATATCTTTTAAATTATATGATGCAATTCCAATGCAAGAATTAAGAGTTGCTAAGGAAGAAAATAATCATAATGGTTCTGAAAATGGCTCTGAAAAGGGTGCTATTATTGATCCAGGAACGATAAGCAATGTAAGATATAAGATGATTTGTTTTGCAGAAAAATACATAGGTTATAGATATAAGTTTGGTGGAATGGTATTGACTACTAAGCCGGGAAATGGTATAGATTGTTCAGCATTTATGCAAAAAATTTATGCATTTCAAGGATATTCGATACCTAGAAATTCAAGGGCACAGGCTAATTGTGGAACATCTATTACAAGAAAACAATTAAAACCTGGTGATTTGGTATTTTATAGACGTGGTGGTACTATAGGACACGTTGCTATGTACATAGGCAATAATAGAATAATTCATGCAAGTAACCGTAAGGATGGTATTAAATACAGTAATATGGATTATACAACACCTGCTAAATATGTAAGAGTAATTAATGATTAATAATAAAATATAGAACACTCATAATATAAGATATGGGTGTTCTATATTTTTTATTTAATAAGAAATTGCGGTGCATTTCCTATTAAATAAATTCTCTGAGGGACGCACACACTGTGCAGAGGAAGGTTACTATCGCAACTGGGAAGGCGTAGCTCGTGGATGGGAATTTGAACTGTTACCCATAATATAAGAATATTATGTAATAAGTATTGTAAAACTGTTAATAAAATGTTAAAATAATGTTAGATTAAAGTATATTAGCAGGATTTAAACAGTATAAGAGAATAGAATATAGGGGATAAGTACACTAATTTATTGTTTTAATGGTGTAGTTGTCTTTTTTTATACTTATTTATATTATTTATAACGGAGGCGGGGTTGTATATGAATAATTTAGTAAATAAAAAATCAGTAACTATAGCAGTGGCTACGGCTGTTGCATTGGTAGCAACAGGTATTACAAGTAAAGCATTTTACGATGCAAGTGTAGAATCGGCAAATAAAACATCAAAAATACAATCTGATGTAAATAAAAGACCAACTTTAGGAGATACTTTAAGTGTAGTTTCTGGTACTGATGCTTCAGTTACTTCAACAAAAGATGGAATAAAGATTACAAAATCTGCGAGTTGGACAACATATAGTGGTCAGGCAAAAGATAGTTCAGGAAATCCCTATGTTAAGATTGATTTTGAAATAGATACATCTGGTAAGAGTAGTTCTAATACAGGGGTAAATGGTGGAAATTCAAATAATCAAATCGTGGCATCAAAAACAGTAGATGCTATGTTGGTTGTAGATAGATCGGAAAGTATGGGGTTATATGAAAAGTTAGATTCTGCAAAGGCTGCATGTAATGATCTTGTAAATGAATTATTTAACACTAAAAATATAAGTATAAGAATGGGGTTAGCAACATTATGTAAAACAGGTGAATTGGTACAAGGATTAGATAGTAATAAAGATAATACAATTAATGCCATAAATGGTATTACAATGTCAAAGGGAACAAATATTCAAGCTGGAATATACCAAGCTCAGACTGCATTAAGAAATAGTACAGCGGATTTAAAAGTTATGGTAGTATTGACAGATGGTGCATCTAACTATTCCATGGAAGAAACCGGCCCGGATATTGCTACGTATGATACTGTACTTCAAGAAGGAGATTATAGTATGAGACAACATAAGGAAACTGCAATTAATCAATCTAAGATAGCAAAACAGTTAATTCCTAATTTAAAGATAATTTCAATAGGATATGATACACCACAGACAGCAGATGATGTATTACAAAGTATAGCTGACAAGGATGATAGTGGAAAGCTAATGTTTTATCATGCTGGAGTAGAGGCAGCAGGTGGTGTCTTAGATTTGGCTGGAGTTTTTGGACAGGTTACTGAGAATATAAAAAAACAGATTAGTAACTCAGAAGGGACACAACAAGTAACTCAACCAACGATAACAAGTGTTCAAGATATTGTGCCATCAGAGTGTAGCGTAATAGAAGAAACTATTTCTTCAGATAGCACAATGTTTTTACCTCAATTGAGTACAGATAAAAAAACAATTACATGGCAGTATCAGCAAGGAAATACTGGACAAAAAGTTCAAAAATTATCATTTATTATGAAAGTAAATATGGATAGTATATCTACAGATTATTTACTTAATTCATCACAAATATGGACAAATGGTTCTACGATTGATATAAATAAGAGTTCTGCAAAAAGTGCATGGCTTGTATATGGAAATAGTTCTATTGAATTATCTAGTCCTAAGTTAAGCTTACCACTTATTAAATCAGAAGCAACACCAGAACCTATAGAATCACCATTGCCGAAACCAACGCTAGAACCAGCACCTGATCCAATAATAGATATTACTTCAGGTAAGGATATTGTTATCAATGATACTAGATATAAGCTATTTTATATGTATTTTATAGATAATAGATTTAGAATAGTAGAAGACATTAACTTTAGCATAAAAACAGTACAAGAAAATGCCACATCAGCACAAGTATTCTTTGGAGGAACTAAAGTAGATGATGGAGAAGTTGGAGTAGTGAACAATAAATTAATTAAATTACTTGATTCTGACGGTAAAGTAGTACCATGTATAAATAATAGATTTACTGTAGAACTGAATAAAGAATATATTATCAGATTAAATGCAGGTTATTTTATAGATCAAGTATTGGAAGAAAAAGCAGATTATACTATGAATGCCATTGTAAATGATAAGATAAATACTAAAAATATTAGATTAATAAAGAGAGAATCATTTGCAATACATTAGGTTGAAATAATTGTGATGTTTAGTAAATATAGGATAGGACACGTTATAGTAAAATGTAACGTGTCCTTTATTTAAAGTTAATAAGGGTATATTCTCTTGATATTGTTAATAAAATCTAATATAATAAAAATAGTTTGTGACAAAAAAATATAAGATAATAAATAGAAAATAAGAAAAGAGGATAAACATGAATAATAATGAGCCTAATAAATATAATGGCAATAATAGAAATAATTTAAATAATAGAGATCCTAGATTTGAGAGGTATTCTGAAAAAGGAAATATCACTAACAATAGGATTAACAAGAAAAAGAATAATAAAAAGGTAATAGTAGCATCTGTTATTTGTTTGCTATTAGTACTAGTAGGGGCAATTGCAACATATAGAGTCTCTGAATATGAAAAACAAAAGGAGTTTGAAAAAGCTAAAAAGGAAGCACAGACTGCCGCGATAGAAGATTCACAAACAGCTTTAGTACAATACTATAAATGCATTCAAGCAAAGGATTTTTCAAGATTATATGGTGGAGTTGATAAAAAAACAAAAGCAAAAAGAGCTGAAGATAATTTTATTTTTGTAAATAAGGCTTTTTATAATAATCTTAATATGGAATCAATAAGTATTTCAATAAAGAGCTGTGTTCTTGATAATAATAAAGATGAAAATAAGTCTTCTGATTCAACAACTACAACGGATAAATATGGGGCTTCTAATACAAAGATAGAGTATACTACAAAGATTAAGACTGATGGTGGAAAGATTACTTTTGATAATACAGCAAATATGATTAAAGAAGATGATACATGGCATGTTGTATGGAATTCAGGATTAATTTATCCAGATTATGAACCATTAGATGTGGTTAAGTCTACATATGCTTCTACATATAGAGGTTCTATATTAGATAGAGATGGAAAACCTTTGGCAAAGACTGAAAATAATAAAAGAATTTATCCTAAAAAAAATGAGGCTGCTCATATAGTAGGATTTATTGCTAAGATAACAGATTCAGAGCTAAAAGAAAGAAATGATAATGGTGAGAGTGGATATAGTTCTAACTCTATTGTCGGTAAAAAAGGTCTTGAGTACGCTTTTGAATCTAAGATTAAAGGCACAGGTGGACAAAAGATAACTTTAAGTGATTCCGATGGAAATCTTAAAAAGGTGCTTTTGGAAAGTGAACCAACAAAGGGTGAAGATTTAAAGACTACTTTAGATATGAAAGTCCAAAGTGCTATATACAATGAAATAAAAAATGATAATGCTTGTGCAGCAGCTATTAATCCATATACTGGTGAGATACTTGCATTGGTAAGTACACCATCATATGATAATAACGGTGTGTTAAATGGAACAGCAAAGGATACTTATAATAGATTTGCAAGAACGTTTTGTCCCGGTTCTACTTTTAAGTCAATAATAGGTGCTATAGGACTTGAGTGTGGTGCATTTACTAAAAATACTAATTTTGGACGAAGCTCTATGAGATGGCAGAAGGATAAAAGTTGGGGGGATTTATACATTACAACTACGCATGCTAGTAATGGAACATTAAAGAATGCACTTACTTTATCTGATAATGTTTATTTTGCTAAGGCAGCACTTAAGATTGGCTCGAGTAAGTTAAAGGCAGGCTTAGACAAGATAGGTTTTAATGAACAGATGCCAATAGAAATGAACTTTACACCATCACAGTATTCAAATAGTGATACATTTTCTTCTGAAGCTATGTTAGCCAATTCGGGGTATGGTCAAGGACAGGTATTGGTTAATCCTCTTCACATGGCATCGATTTATTCTTCTTTTGTAAATGAAGGAAGTATGATTAAACCGGTATTCCAATATAATGGAGAACCTGAGTTTTGGAAGAAGAATGTATTCAAGAAGGAAAATGCTGAAACGATATTGGATTGTTTGAAGAATGTTGTTAAGAGTGGTACTGCAACAAGATTATATTCTTCTAGAGTTACTGTAGCTGGTAAGACTGGTACAGCAGAGATTAAGGCTTCTCAGAGTGATAACTCTGGTACAGAGCTTGGATGGTTTGTTGCAATTACACCTAATGTAGATAAAAAGGATGCAGTTCTTATAGTTACTATGGTTGAGAATGTTAAGAATCGTGGTGGTAGTTCTTATGTAGTAGGCAAGACTCGTAATATTCTCAAGAAAATTTATTCAAATTATTAGATTTTGGAGTTTATGGACTTTGTGGATTTTGAAGGCCAGTGATAGATTATCTAGGGTTATAGTAGATTAGCATATAGAAAGAAAAAATATATAAAAATGTAACAGGTCAGCCAGCTGCTGAATAGTTATAAAAAAATTATAAAATTTTGAAAATAACTCAAAAAAGGGTTGCATTTTTTGAGAAAATAGTTTATAGTACTACTTGTATAGTGATTTATATCACTTTCTACTCCCACCCTATTATACGCAGAGAGAGCATCTTTTAGATGCTCTCTTTTCGCTATGTACAAATAGATGTATCTATATAATTATATAGATAATTAGGTGAATTAAATTAGTTTGGAAGTGAGGCAACATATCGTCCCTAGAACAAAATTAAGAGACCTTTACAAAGATATGGATAATGTGTTCTTCTTCGGAAGAAGTCGCAAAGTGGGAGAGAAGGCTCTCTTCATATATGTCACTAGCAATTGAAAGATGATGGGAATAAATATATAAAAGTAACTCTTGATATGCTTTTCCAATTGTTTCATAAGTGCCTTTGTGCTTAATATTAAGATAAGTACCCTTAGAGATAACCTGTTGTCTTGAATAAAACTCATTATCCTCTTTAAGTGGAGTACGAATGCCACTATATATGTAGGCATGATGAAGCTCGCCACAATTGTAGGTCTGCTCTAAAATAATATGGCCTAAAGGAAAACGATCTACTGTGCTTAGAGAATCACACATAGTAAAATGATGATTTAAAGTTGTAGCAATCTCCTGATTATTGAGAGATTGAGAGGCATTACATGCAGTAGTAATGATATATGTATCGTCATCACGTTTTGTAATATAAGGAATATTAACATCGCCTTGAAGGGCAGTTTTAGTAATTGTGCTTGACTGCTCAAGGAGTTGAATGGCTTTATCAATTCTTTCACGTTGTTGTAATAATGTGGATTTCTTTTCATCAACAAACTTAAAAAAAGTATCCATATCTGTATTATTTAAAGTTTCCTTTATTTCTTTCAAGGAACACTCGCAGTTCTTTAATAAATATATAATATCGTAGGTATATATTTGATCAACAGAATAATATCTGTAGCCATTATTTTTAGTTATACTTGGTTTAAGTAAGCCTATTTCATCATAATGGAATAAGGTATTTTTTGTTGTATTGCAGATTTTTGCAAATTTACCTGTTGAAAAATAAGAAGATGATAGATTATTATAGTTTGCCATATTTTACCTCCGAATTCCAATTTTTTGTAAAAAAATGTTGACTATATGGTTACCATATAGTTTATAATAAATACAGATGAGAGTTTTGTCAATAAAAAGTATCGATAAAACTAAGATATATATGCATTGATTATGAAAGTTGGTAAGTAATGAACGCGGTAAATTTAAAAGATGATGGAATTGATTTAAGTGTTATAGACCAATGTTTTGGTGGTAATAATGAAATTTATTTTAAATTTTCAAGGAGGTTCTTTGAAGATAAAGATTATATCAACTTTAATGAATTAATGTTTCAAGAAAAATATAGTGAGGCATTTAATTCAGCCCATGCGTTGAAAGGAGTAGCTGGAAATCTAGGAATGATTAGGGTTTATGAATGTTTAGTAATCATTGTTGAAAAAATTAAAAATTCTAATTATGAAGAATTAGATACTCTATATATTAAATTTAAAATTGAATGTGACAGACTCCAAGAAATTCTTGGATAAAATTAAAACAACAATTCAACTAAAGTATTTTTCAAAAAAATGTGTGTTTAGGGTGGTAGGATATATGTGGGAGATGGTTGTATAATAGGCGTGTATTGTGTATAATAGGTGGGATAGATAAAATGGATAGTTATTATGAGAAAGGCACAATATGAAAGATACAATATTAGTAGTTGATGATAAAGAAGTTAATAGATTTATGATCTGTGAGATATTTAGAAAGGATTATAAACTTCTAGAAGCAGAAGATGGGATAGAAGCAATAGAGTTGCTAAAGAAGTATATAGATTCTATTGCAATAGTATTATTAGATATTATAATGCCTAATATGGATGGCTTTGGTGTATTAGATTATATGAAGAACAATAGTTTACTAGATGATATTCCTGTTGTAATGATTACATCAGATTCATCGGTAGAGACAGAGAAGAAAGTAGAAAAATATGACGTGGCTGAGGTGGTTAGGAAACCATTTATTCCAGCTATAATAGATAGAAGAGTAAATAATATTCTTGCTTTATATGAAAGCAAGAGAAAGTCAGATGAGAAGAATAAGATTCTTATAGAAGAACTTAAAAATAGAATTAATGATATTGAAAGAGAGCATAAGCTTGATATTGATGAAAGCGTATATTTAGTTAAGACATTATATAACAAAATGAAAAAGAATGATGTACTTGACGATGAAATTGAAGAAGATATACAAGATTATTTGGCTAAATATACTATAAATTAGGCTGTTCACACCAATTAAATATAAATAATTTATTAATGTGTGCTTGTAAGATGGGGGTCTTAAGAGCACACATTAATAGTATCTAAAAATAATATATTAGATGTGCTTATTAATATGTTATTTTTTTATTATATTTTCTAATATTTGTCAATATTTACCTAAAAATACTTGATTGAATATTTTACAGATGATATGATACAAGTATAAGTCTTTGTGCGAAACAATGTTAATTTATGATTTGATGTAGAAAAGATTATATTAAATCAGTATATTTTCCGAGGGGGGAAAAAGATGATGATAAAAAAATATATTTCTACAGGTGTCTTTGTAGTGGCACTGGTTACAACAGCTGTTTCTGTAAGCCAATATATGGCATTTTCAAAAAGTTCTGCTTCTTTTATAAAGAAGTCCACTGCAGTGAATGCAACTGATAGTTTGAGCAAAGTGTCTTATAATGGTGAAGACATGTATGTTGCCAAGTCTACATTTTATGATTATTATTCTGATTCAGAGGTAGGGACAGGGACAACTCCAAATGAGATAAAGAATGCTAAGACTGCGTCTCTTAATAATTTTGGACAATTTAATACTAAGATTATGCAATTAATGAAGTACAATGATGCTAGTCAGTGCCCTGCGCAATATCCTTTATATCAAGGTAAGCATGGATACACATTCACACCTTCAGATATGAAGAATTTCTATACATATAACGATGAAGCAGCCTTGGAAAAATCTAATTATTGGTTGGCTGCTAATAATGGGCAAATAGGAAGCAATGCAACTCAAGGATTAGTAGATAATAAATTAAAATATGATTCAGATGGAACGAGTTATATTACCCAATCAAATCCTAAAAATGGCAAAAGTGCTAATTTGCCTTATTTTGATAATAAATTTCTTACCACAAACAAGTTTGATAATTCACAGTTAACATTAGGTGAAGTAAGGGATAATGTTTCTTTTCCATTTAGAAAAACTCAAAAAGATGGTGTTACTTATTATGAGTTTAATAGTAGTATAGATACTGTTAGATTTAATAATAATAAACAATTAGATTATTTGGGCTCAAATAATAAAAATGAGCAAGTGCGTGATTGTTTATCTAATCCAGGACTATTCCCATATAATAATAAGAGTCAAGAAAATTCTGATAAGCTTAATTTTGGATATGGTTTAAAGATAGAAGTACCATTTAATATGCCAAAAGATGGTAAAGTAGATGGAAAAGATATTGTGTTTGAGTTCTCAGGTGATGATGATGTATGGGTATTTATTGATGGTGAGTTGGCATTAGATATAGGTGGAGCACATAAGAGTGTTTCTGGAACGATTAATTTTGCTAAAAAAATTGCTACTGTAAGTAGTGTTAAGAACAACAAAGTAGTGTTTGCAAAAAGAGATATGAGATTATCTTCAGAAGGACTATATACAAATAATGAATTAGGACTTGTAAATGTTCCAGCTACTTTTAAAAATAAACAAACTAGTTTTAGCCTAGATTTAAAGAACAAATTAAATAAAACCAACGAAGTACATAAATTAACATTTTTCTATATGGAACGTGGTATGGTTGAGTCAAATATGAAGATTAGCTTTAATTTACCTGAACCTACTAAATATACAGTAGATAATGTTGTAATTAGCGATAATGTATCAGATGCATTTAAGGAAGAGGCAATTAAGGTAGCTAAAGATGATGAGTTTGTATTTGATGTATCTGATAAAACGACTTCAAAGTCGAATTCATTTTTTATAAAAGCAGATGATGGTGTATTATTTACCAATGAATTTGCAGAAAAAGATATTTTATTAACTCAACAAAGAACCTTGAGAAATGCATCTAGAAAAATGACTGATTTATACGATACTAGTTGGGTTCTAAAAGATGAACAAACGGAGATATGTAAAGGAAATAGTTTGATTGTTTCAGATTCAAGGGCTACAGATAGAGAAAATATATTATATGCAAATGTATCAGGAAAAGGTGTTCCTGTTTTAACTTCTACTTATACAAATAGTATTAAGAGTTATGACTTTGTATTGGTAAATAAAGTATCTGATGAATACATTAGTAAACATTCTGATTATAAGGATAAAGAATTTAAATATACTGTTAAGTATCAGAAAGTATTTGGTGGCTCATCAGAGGAAAAAGTATATAGTGGAAAATACTATTTGTATAAAGAAGATGGAAGCGAAGAAGAAAAAACAACCGACAATGGAGAGATTACAATAAAGCCAGGACAAAAGGTTGTTATTAAAAGCGTTCCAGTTCTTACTTTAATTAGTACTAGCATATCATTAGGTGAAGAAGATGTTGTTACTAGCTTGAAAGCTACTGACCAGTTTAAATGTGATTGTAAAAAGGGAACATGTGAAGGAACAATAGGCACATCTAATGTTGTAGAATATACTATTGGATACAAGTCAGAAGAAGTAAAAACACCTGAGAAAATGGATGATAATGAAGTTAAAGAAACTGTTAAGAACACTGATGCAGAAAAGAATCTTTCAAAGGATGATAAGAATGTTGTTCAGCCAACAGCACCAGGTCAGGATGAATTAGATGAAACTGCAAAGACAGGAGACGAAACAGAATTATCAACATGGTTAGTTCTAATGATTATATCAATAGCAATGACTTTAGGTGCTGGTATATCACTTATTATTGCTAGGAAGAATTAGATGTAAATTACTATTGAAATAAGTATTTGAGTTTGATATAATTTTAAATGCCGTTGTAAGACAGAGAAAACAGACAGAATAGATGGCAAAATATTTGTAGGAATGGATGATACAGATGGATAAGAAAGAGAAGACTTTATTAGAAGAATGGAGAAATTTTGCTTATAGCTATGATATTAATACAAAGAATGGTCAAATGTTTTGGATGAACTATTTTAATATGGAAAAAGGTGTTTATGAGCAATTACTTGCTAATCCAGATGAAGTAGTTAAAGGAACAGTTGAAGAATTAGCTGCAAAGTATGATATGGAATTAAAATATTTTGTAGGATTCTTAGATGGTATTAATGATAGTTTAAAAGAAGCAAATCCAATAGAAACAATGACTAAGGATACAGAAGTTTCTCTAGATTTTGATAATGAATTATTGTACAAGAATATGGTAGCTGCTAATGCTGAGTGGTTATATAATCTTGAACAATGGAATGATATTTTCTCAGAGGAAAAGAGAAAAGAATTATATAAAGAACAAAAAAGATCAACAACAATTGTTAAGGAAAAGAAAATAGGAAGAAACGAGCCATGTCCTTGTGGAAGTGGTAAAAAGTACAAATATTGTTGTGGAAGATAGGCTTAAATAAAGGTTTTTTTAGATTTTAAAAATATTATTTCGTGGCAAAATGTGGACTTTGTCCACGATTTGTCCACGGAATAAATTTACATTATAAATAGGGGTAAAAATATATAATTAATGGTTTGTGATTTCAATTCTTGAAAGATAGAGATATTTTCGATAGGGGTTGATAATATGTCGGAAACAATAATTAAAAGAAAAATAGCATTAATAACACTTGGAGTAATTATATTGGTTATTGGTGGGTTCGTAGGTATTAATGCTATATTAGGTTCTAATGCCGATCAGGTAGATAATTCAGAGAGTGAAGAAATTGTAAGTTTATATAGTGATGATGAGTATGGTGGTGAGATTGCTGTTGACATTGCGAATGAAGATGTGCAAGACATACTTGAATGTTATGATAAAGGTAATTTGTCTATGGAGGTTGGAGATGATAAAACAATCTCTTATTATGTAGATAGCTGTGTAAAGAGTAGTATTGCCGATGTAGAAGGAGCAGTATGTGTTGAAAAAGCTTATAATACAGAGGGAGATGAGCCTAAAAAAGCAGTATTATATTTGAATTCATCAAAAAATTGTACATATAATAATTCTTCTGGAGAAGTAACAGCTAAATTTGAGTGTAAAGTATTATTGCTCAATAATAAACAACCAATGGCAACTTATTTTGTAGGTAAAGATGGAGATAATACTTTGTATAAGTCACCTGTATTTCTTGAAGATGATTCAGATGCAACGATGATTTTATTAAGTGTTAATGATAAAGGTGAAGTTAATATACAAGGTGAGTATATTGAAAAGGATGAGGGAGGCAATTTTTTATCAGAACCTAAGGTTGATAAATTAGAAAATGGTACAGAAATTTGCCCGGCATATGAAAATTTTGTATTAAAGAAAGCACTTATAGATGATAAGAATATTAAGGCTAGTGAAGTATATGATACGGAACAGTCATTTAAAATTGGTGAAAATTTTGACTTATCTTTTGCAGATGTACCTGATGGCAATTATTTATATAATTTTAAAATAAAATATAGTAAGGATTCGGATGAAAATGTATATTGTATGTACACTGACCAACAAAGTGTTACTATAGAATCTAAGAAAGTAGATAATGTAGAAGAAGCTGAATTTGAACCAATAAACATTAACGATTATAGAGAATGTGGAGCAGTTGAATATTTAAAAATTGTATGGAAACATTATAAAACAGTTTCTAAAAATGATAGGGATCAAATGTTTGAACATCACATTAATAAGGAACAAAAAGGATATATTAGTACCTGGAATTCTATTAATATTAATAGGAAACTTAGAACAGATAAATATAATGAGTTAGATGAAGATGATAAATTAACTGTTGATATTTTACAGAAAAATTGTATAAATAATGTTGCAGAAGATAATTACATTGCATTAAGAAATGTAAGCGCTGATTTCTTTACTACTATATTTGGAATAGAATATAATGGACAAAAGCTTTCAGATGACTTAGTAAAGAATATGGGAGATGAAAAATGTATTGAACTTGAGGAAAAACTTAAAAAAGAAATAGTAGGCAAGAAAGTATTAGAAAAAGGCTTTATGTCAGTTAGTTTAGTTCCAACTGTTAATATAGTATTTGGTAGAAAAATTAAGATTAATGTATTAATACCAAAAGGCTCAAAATTTTACGTAACTAATAACATAGTTGAAAGTGAAGCTATCTTCCCAAGAAACACTAGTTTAGTTATTAATAGCGTCAACTATGATACAACAAAAGACAAATTTGTAATAAATGCAGTTGTAGACCAAAGCTCTGTGGAATAGTATAATAATTCTCCATAACAGTTCAGCCATCGGCTGAACTGTTACTGTCAGTAGAACAATTTTATACAAAAACCTTGTAAATTTTTTACACATAGTATAAAATAGATTGGTATTAATTGTTAGGTTAGAATTATATTGAATAATAAAGCTTATTAGACCAATGTGGAGGTTTTATATGAATAAAGACCGTCGAATTACTATAATTTCAATTATGATATGGGCTATATGTGTTATAGCTCTTATTGGTTATTATAAAGTGATAAAACCAAATGGTGAAAAAAATGATACTAAACAGCAAGTAGAAGTTGCTACTACTGATGATTCAAATAATCAAGCTTCAGATAATCAGTATGAAGAAAAAGCTAAAAGTATGCTAAGTCAGATGAATTTATCTGAAAAAGTTGGACAGATGTTTTTTGTAAGGTGTCCAGAGAAGAATGCAGCACAGGTTGTAGCAGACTACCATATAGGTGCATATATTTTGTTTGCACGAGATTTTGAAGAAAAAACAAAAGAACAAGTGAAAGATAATATAAAATCGTACCAAGATAAAGCTAAGATACCTTTGCTGATAGGTGTTGATGAAGAGGGTGGAACAGTTACAAGAATAAGTAGATTTACAGCCTTCCGCAGCAGTAGATTTAAATCGCCTCAGGAGTTATATAAAGAAGGTGGATTGGATGCTATTTCACAAGATACTACTGAAAAATGTCAGCTATTAACGTCACTAGGGATTAATGTTAATTTTGCACCAGTATGTGATATAGCAACAGACACATCCGCATTTATATATGATAGAACATTAGGAGAAGATGTAAATGAAACATCAGAATATGTAAAACAAATGGTGTATCAAATGAAGTCTTCTAATGTAGGAAGTGTGTTAAAACATTTTCCTGGGTATGGAGATAATAAGGATACTCATGTTGGAACTTCTAGTGATAATAGAAGCATGGATGATTTTAGAAAGAAGGATTTTTTACCTTTTAAGGCTGGAATAGAAGCAGGGACCCAGTGTATATTAGTGTCTCATAATGTTGTTAATGCTATGGATTCATCCAACCCTGCGTCTTTATCATCTAAAGTTCATGAGATTTTAAGGGATGAACTTGGATATAACGGAGTAATAATTACAGATGATTTGGTAATGGATGCTATTACTGGAGTTGAAAATGATTCAGAAGCAGCTGTTAAAGCGGTTCTTGCTGGTAATGATATGCTAATTTCCTCTAATTATGATAAACAGATTACTGCTGTAATTAATGCAGTTAATGATGGAAGAATTTCTGAAGATATTATTAATAAGGCTGTTACTAGAATACTTTGTTGGAAATTATCATTAGGATTATAATTGCTTGTAGAAATATGTGTAAATATATTTTTATAATCGAATGGAGAAAAACATTATGACAATAGATGAAAAGTATATGAAGAGGGCATTGGATTTGGCTAAAAAGGGTGAGGGTAGAACATCACCTAATCCAATGGTAGGATGTGTAATAGTTAAGGATGATCGAATAATTGGTGAAGGATATCATGAAAAATATGGTGAGCTTCATGCAGAACGAAATGCTCTTAATAATTGCTCTGAATCAGCAGAAGGTGCTACTTTGTATGTCACATTAGAACCTTGCTGCCATTACGGAAAGACTCCACCATGTACAGATGCTATTATTGAGAATAAAATAAAAAGAGTAGTAATAGGTACATTGGATACCAATCCGCTAGTTGGTGGAAAGGGTATGGAGCTTTTAATGCAGGCAGGTATAGAAGTTACGTTAGGAATATTAGAAGATGATTGTAAAAGTATAAATGAAATATTTTTTCATTATACATCAACAAATAGACCTTTTGTAGCTCTTAAGTACGCAATGACTTTAGATGGTAAAATTGCATGCTACACAGGTGATTCAATGTGGATTACTAATGAAAAATCAAGACAGTTGGTCCATAAGTTGCGTAATAAGTATAGTGCAATTATGGTTGGTGTTAATACAATAATGCATGATGATCCAATGTTAAATTGTAGAATAGAAGGTGGAGTAGATCCTATAAGGATTGTATGTGATAGTAACTTAAGAATTCCACTTGAATCTAAAATTGTAAAAACTGCTAAGGACATAAGAACAATAGTTGCTTGTACAGTAAAGGAATCAAGTAAGATAGAATTATTAATGGATAATGGTGTAGAGATTATTGTTACATCAGGTAAGATAGTTGATTTAGATGAAGTGCTTCGGTATTTAGCTGATAATAATATAGATAGTGTATTTGTTGAAGGTGGAGGAGTATTACATAGTTCATTTATAAGAAAGAGATTAGTAGATAGAGTTTATTCCTTTATTGCACCTAAGATAGTAGGTGGAGAAAGACCACTTTCACCTGTTGTAGGAAAAGGAATAAAGAAAATGCGTGATGCAATTCAATTAGATGGTTATGAAATTATTAATATTGATGAGGATATTTTGATTACAGGAAAGGTTAAAAAGGATAAATAGATGTTTACGGGGATAGTTGAAGAAATAGGTACTATAGAGGGTATTAGCATTAATGGAAGTTCTAATGTAATTCAAATTAGTGCTAATAAGGTATTAGAAGGAACAGTTATTGGTGATAGTATAGCAGTGAATGGAGTATGTCTTACAGTTACAGATATTAGTAATAATTCTTTTAATGCAGATATTATGCCAGAAACATTAAATAGGACATATATGAAGAATTTGCATAAAGGAGATAAGGTTAACTTAGAACGAGCTATGTTAGTAGGTAGTAGATTTGGCGGACATGTTGTTTCTGGACATATAGATGGTATTGGTAAAATAACTGATATTGTTTCAAATGATAATGCAGTATGGTATACTATTGAAAGTTCTAGAGAAATACTGTATTATATTGTTGAAAAAGGTTCTGTAGCTTTAGATGGAATAAGTCTTACAGTTGCATATGTAGATGATAGATGTTTTAAAGTCTCTATAATACCACATACGAGAAGTCAGACTATCTTAGGTTATAAAAGGATTGGAGATTTTATTAATATTGAAAATGATATTTATGGAAAATATATCAATAAATTTTGGACTGAACAACAAAAAGTAGAGAAGAAGTCTAGTATTACGGAAGAATTTCTTAGAGAAAATGGGTTTTGAAATGAGGTATAGTTATGGAGAAGTTTAATACTATTGAAGAAGCGATAGAGGATATTAAAAATGGAAAAATTATTATGATTATAGATGATCCTGATAGAGAAAATGAAGGCGATTTGGTATGTGCAAGTGAGTTTGCAACTGTTGAAAATGTTAACTTTATGGCTACTTATGGAAAAGGTCTTATTTGTATGCCTATGAGTAAAGCAATGACAAAAAAGCTTGGCTTAGAGCAAATGGTTGAAAATAATACTGATAATCACGGAACAGCATTTACGGTATCTATTGATCATGTTAACACTACAACAGGAATATCAGCTGTTGAAAGGTCTATGACGGCTATGGCAACAGTAGCAGATGGTGTTAAGCCTGAGGATTTTAGAAGACCTGGTCATATGTTCCCTCTAGAAGCAAGAGAGGGAGGAGTATTAAAGAGAACTGGTCATACAGAGGCTACAGTAGATATTGTTAGACTTGCAGGTTTAAAGGAATCTGGTCTTTGTTGTGAAATTATGCGTGAAGATGGTACTATGATGAGAACTACTGAGTTAATAGAATTTGCACATAAATTTGGTTTAAAAATAATTACAGTAGCAGATTTAATTGCATATAGGCTAGAGAGAGATTCTTTGGTTAGTAGAGAAGCAAATGCTAAATTTCCAACTAAGTATGGAGATTTTAGAATTATTGGATATGTTAATAAGCTAAATGGTGAACATCATGTTGCTATTGTTAAGGGTGATGTTTCAAATGGAGAACCAGTGCTATGTCGTGTTCATTCAGAATGTTTAACCGGTGATGCTCTTGGCTCAAGACGTTGTGATTGCGGAGAACAATATGCAGCAGCTATGGAAGCTATTGAAAAAGAGGGCCGTGGTGTACTAGTATATATGAGACAAGAAGGAAGAGGAATAGGACTTATTAATAAATTAAAAGCTTACGAACTTCAAGAACAAGGATTTGATACTGTAGAAGCAAACGTAAAATTAGGATTTGCACCTGATTTAAGAGATTATGGAATAGGAGCACAGATTTTACATGATTTAGGTGTAAGTAAGTTGCGTTTATTAACTAATAATCCAACTAAGATAAGTGGTTTATCTGGTTATGGAATTGAAATAGTTGAAAGAGTTCCTATACAGATAAAGGCTAATAAAGATGATATATTTTATTTAAAGACAAAACAAAATAAGATGAATCATATGACAGATTATTAATAGAAGAATTATGTTTTTGGATGATTGAAAAATAAGAGTAAGGAAATATTTGTTGATTTACTATAATATTTATAAAAATAGATTTAAATATGGAGGATGTACATGAGAAAATTAGAAGGAAAAGTAGTAGGACAGGGAATAAAGATTGGTATAGTTGCAGCAAGATTTAATGAATTTATTGTATCTAAGCTAGTAGGCGGAGCACAAGATGCGCTTATTAGACATGGTGTTGAAGATGATGATATTACTTTAGCTTGGGTACCAGGCGCATTTGAAATACCTATGATTGCTAATAAAATGGCTACTTCAGGTAAATATGATGCTGTTATATGCCTTGGAGCTGTAATAAAAGGCTCAACTAGTCATTATGATTATGTTTGTGCAGAAGTATCTAAGGGTATTGCTCAAGTTGGTTTGAATACGTCAGTTCCAACAATTTTTGGAGTACTTACAACAGATAATATTGAACAAGCTATTGAAAGAGCTGGAACAAAATCTGGAAATAAAGGTTATGATGCTGCATGTACAGCAATTGAGATGGTAAATTTAATTAAGAATATGTAGTTTGATCCATAAAGAAAGAGACGCTTACAAATAACTGTATGCGTCTCTTTCTTTTGTTACAAAATTATATCGGAATAAATGAAATTTACTTTACATAAAATGGAAAATTTTGTATAATGATATAGTGAAATGGGTTATACATAAATTTACTTAATGTATAAAGTTTTTTAATTGGTTAGTGGAGGAATATTAAATGAAAACAAAAAAAGCTTGGTTAAGAGCAAATGGGACATATGTAGTTGTAGGAGTCTTATGGCTAATTACCTTTGTTATTACAGGGTTAGTATATTATTCATGTGTTTTTGGAAAAAGTAGTGGTAAAATTATTGCAAATGCTGAAAATACAGAAAAGATTGAAGTGGTTCAACCCGTCGATGTTATGTTTGAAAAGAAACTAATTGGATTTGGCGATTCCATTATGTATGGAAAAGGAACAGATGGATATACTGTAGCTCAACAGATTGGTGATAAACATAGCATGACAGTATATGATTATTCTATGAGTGGAGCAACTATTACCTGTTATGATAGGAAATCTAAAAAGGCTAGATTAAATATACTAGAACAGATAAAAGAAGCTATAGCAGAGGTTGATTATACAGATTACATAATTATGAATGGTGGGACTAATGATATTAATGTAAAGTACCATAATAAAATTGGAACAATTACTGAGGATTTTGATTCTTCTAGGGATGTGACAACGTATTGTGGAGCTCTTGAAGAATGTTTTGCACAACTTAAGAATGCATATCCTAATGCTGTTATTGTATATATTCGTTGTCATAATATGAAGAGAAGAAGTTATGAAAAACAATTAATATATGGTGAAGAATCTAAGAAGGTTTGTCAAAAGTGGGGGATTGAATGTGCGGATGTTTTTTCTGACACAGAGTATAATACTTTTCTTGAAAAGTATCGTCAATATACAGCATCAACAGAAAAATATCCAGATGGAGATTATGTACACCCAACAAAAGAAGGGTATGAATTATTTTATTTTCCTATAATAGAAAAAGCTATAGAGAATGCAATTATGCAAAGAAGTAATTAAATAGGAGTGCAATGGGGTAGATAATAGAAAGGATAGTTTTGAAAGGAGAAATGTAAGATGAACAAAAGAAAATTATTTATAGTAGTTTTATCATTTGTTTTAATTTTAATGGGATTATTTGAATTTATACCAGGTAATGTTGCTGATGTTAAAGCATATAGTTCAGAAAAAACTTTGCCACCTTTAACAGGTAATATGAAGATGGATATTATAGCAATTGCTAAGTCACAGGTGGGATATACAGAGGATGAGACAGGAACAGTATATGGAGCTTGGTATACAAAACAAACAAATAGCTCATATGATTTTACAACAGCACCTTGGTGTGCAATGTTTATTTCATGGTGTGCTAACAAAGCAGGGATAGGTAGCAATATAATCCCTACTACGTCTTTATCAAAATATAGTGCAAGTGTATTTAAAAATAATGGTCTATGGAAGAATCCAACAGGATATACACCTCAAGAAGGTGATTTGATATATTTTGTATATGGGGATAGTGACGAGATAAATCATATGGGACTTGTAATTGAAGTAAATGATAAAAAGGTAACTGTTTGTGAAGGAAATAAGATATCTTTAAATGGTGGTGTTGGAATAAGTAAATATTTACTGGATAATCTTAGTATAAAAGGATATGCTTCACCAAAATATAAAAATAGTACAAATTCTAGTGCTTCACCAAGTACATCAGTGAAACCGTCAGCTACGGTAAAACCAAGTCCATCAGTAAAGCCATCAGCTACGGTAAAACCAAGTGCGTCAGTAAAACCATCGGCTACGGCAACTCCGAGACCAACAGTAAAACCTTCTGCTACAGCAAAACCAAGTGAAGGTGCAACAGAATCTTCGGTGTTAGTTTATGCAGAACCTACAAGAGTTTTAAAAGTAGGATATAAGGGAAATGATGTTATTTGGCTTCAATATTGTTTAAATAAATTAGGAAACTATAATTTGAAGATAGATGGAGTTATGGGTGCAAATACAATAAATGCAGTTAAAAAAGTTCAAGCTAATCTTAAATTGGCAGTAGATGGCGTGGTTGGAAGTGCAACTGTGAAAGCCATAAAAGTAAAATTAGGATTGCCTACAAAATATGTATTGATAAATAAAAGCACTAATTCAGTTATTTTGCTAGGAAAAACATTAGAACTTAAGGCAACTCAATATAAATATAATCGAATTAAATTGAGATGGAAAAAGGTAAGTAAAGCTAGCGGATATGTAGTTTATAGATACAATCCTATTACAAAAAAATATGGTAAATATAAGGTTGTAACTAGTAATGTATTCATTGATAATAAGTTGACACCTAATACTACATATGCTTATAAGGTAGCTGCTTATAAAAAAATAGATAAAGCTTATTGTTATGGTATGTATTCTTCTGCCGTAAAATGTGTTGCAAGACCGGTACAAGTTGTTGCAAAAGTTAAGGTAGAAGGTAGTAGAAGTATTAGATTATATTGGACAAGACAAAGTGATGTAACAGGCTATGAAGTTTATAGAAGTACTTCAGCATCAGGTAAATATTCATTAAGAAAAGATATAACTGTCAATACTAGAACATATTTTATAAATACAGGTTTGAATATTAACGAGAAATATTATTATAAAGTACGTTCTTATAAGAAAATTAATGGGAAAAAGGTATATGGTGCCTTTTCAAAGGTTCGCTATATAAAAGTTGTGAAGTAGATGCGACTCTTTGTTCTTGAGTGTTAAATAAAAAAGAAGTGATTGAAATTATAAATCCAATCACTTCTTTTTCATTAACATTTAATTTGTATAGTAAATTTTTGATATATTTGTTAATAACTAAATCACATAATAATATATAAAGAAGAAATGTAGTATACTACCTTCTAAAACAAATAAATGCCATATAAAGTGCATAAATTTCTTTTTTGATTTATAAAATATAACGCCCAAAGTATATGATATACCTCCAAGTAGTAATAAAAGAATTCCAATAATATTTACTCTTGTTATTATAGGTTTGAAGGTAAATATAACAAGCCATCCCATAAGTAAATAAAGAACAACTGATGCTTTATGCCATTTTTTTAAATCTATTGAATTAAATACAATTCCGAGTACAGATAAAACACCTATTATTCCAAAAACTACCCAGCCCAGTGCATTTCTAAATAGTGATAAGCAAACTGGGATATATGTTCCCCATATTAGTAAAAATATAGAACAGTGATCGAATACTTGAAATACCCTTTTCCCAGCATTTTGTGCTAGGGAGTGATAGATACAAGAAAATAGGTATAGTATTATAAGGCTTGATCCAAATAATGAACTACTTACAATATCTATTGCACTTCCCTTAGTTGATGCTTTAATAATTAATAAAACAGTACCTGCAATTGCTAGACCTGCACCTACACCATGAGATACAGCATTGGCTATTTCCTCTCCTAGAGATTGGTCATTTGTTTTCTTATTTTGCATTATTTCCCCTACTTGTAAAGTGTTTTCCATAATAACGACCTCCTGAATATTATCAAAAACTATTTAATGTAGTTTTTGATACTATATTAACATATAATATAAAAAATGGCAAGACTTTTTGAAAAAAATTATTTACTAAGTAACAGTTTAGCCATCGGCTGAACTGTTACTTTACTAAAATTGGTAAATGTGATATTATAGAATGAAAGCTGTTATGGGAATATTTAGAAAGAGGAATAAATAATAGATTATGAATAAGATATCATTAGTGAAAAAAATATATATGGTGTTGGTTTTAATATTTATAGGAGTAGGATGTTTAGCATGTTCTTCATCCACTGCTAGTTTTAATTATGAATCAGCACAGATGCAGTTTAATAAAGGTAATTATGAGGAAGCAAAAAAATATATTGATAAGGCAGTTAAGGCTAAAAAGAATAAAGCAGAATATTTGATTTTAGCTGGTCATATTTATTCTCAATTAGATGATATGGATAAAGCATTAGAATTGTTTGATAGTGCTATTATTGAAAGTGATAAAGTGGTAGATTTAGAAAATAATAAAGATGCATATAGAGGAAAAGGAATAGTTTATTTTGAAAAACAAAAGTATGATAAGGCTATTAATGAATTTGATACGGCATTAAATATAGATGCGAATGTATCATTAGATAAGGATATTTTGAAGTACAAGATAGATGCATTGAATATGAATAAAGAATATAAAGATGCTATTAAGTTAGGGAATATATATATGGAGAATTTTGGAGAGGATAATTATATATATATTTTACAGGGACAAGGTTATGCCAATTTAGATGATGAAAAAAATATGAAAAAGAAAATAGATAAGGCTATTAGTAATGGTGAAGTTGATGGGTATTATCATTTGGCAAAATGTTACTTTCAACTAAAAAAGTACAAAGAAGCTATAGATAATTATGAGATATTTATAGATAAAAATAGTCAAATTAATAAAGAACCTATTTATTTAGGAATGATTAATTGCTTAATTAATTCTAAAGAATATGACAAGGCTTTATCTATTGCAAGGGATAATTCAAAATCAAATAATAAGGAGTATTCTAAGGTTTTTAAAAAGAATGTTGTAGGAATACTTGAAAAACAAGGTAATTTTGATGATGCTTATGTAGAGGCTAAGGAATATTTAGCAGAATATACAGATGATAAAGAGATGGAAAAAGAGGTTAGCTTTCTAGAAACCAGGATTATAAAGTAAAAAAAATATTTGAGGATAGATGCAAGTTGAATATTTGCATAGCTCCTTTCGCAAAAAGGTGCTTAGAAATGAGGTTAATATGGCGGAAATGATAGAAATAAAAGATGAAGAAGAAAGATTAATTTTAGTTGGGGTATCTGTAAATGAAGATGATGACACAGAGGAGTCATTAGATGAATTAGAAGAACTTGCTAAAACAGCAGGTGCAGTTACCGTAGTTAAAGTTATTCAAAAAAGAGATAAGATACACCCAGGAACTTACGTTGGAAAGGGTAAGATTGATGAAATACGTAATTTAATAGATATGTATGATGCAACAGGTGTGGTATGTGATGATGAATTATCACCTGCACAAATTAAGAATCTTGAAGAAGAACTAAGAGTAAAGATAGTAGATAGAACAGTAATGATTCTTGATATTTTTGCATCAAGGGCAGTAACTAAAGAAGGTAAAATACAAGTAGAATTAGCTCAATTAAAGTATCGTTCTTCTAGATTAACTGGTCTTGGTAAATCTTTATCTAGATTAGGCGGTGGTATTGGAACTAGGGGACCAGGTGAGAAGAAACTTGAGCTGGATAGAAGACTTATTAGAGATAGAATTGCACAGTTAAATAAGGAATTACAAGATGTTATTAAAATGCGTGAAACAACTCGTAACTTGCGCAAAAATAATAACATACCAGTTGTGGCTATAGTTGGTTACACTAATGCTGGTAAATCAACACTCTTAAATACTTTAACTAATGCAGGAGTTCTTGAGGAAGATAAACTATTTGCTACGTTAGATCCAACTACAAGAAATCTTAAGCTTGATAGTGGACAACAGCTTTTGCTTACAGATACAGTAGGATTTATTCGCAAATTACCTCATCACTTAATAGATGCTTTTAGAAGTACTCTTGAAGAGGCAAAATATGCAGATATTATTCTTCATGTTGTAGATAGTTCTAATCCACAGGCAGATAAGCAAATGCATGTTGTTTATGAGACATTACGTAAACTTGGTGTTGAAGATAAACCTATTATAACTGCTTTTAATAAACAAGATAAGATAGAAGAAGTGGGTATTATTAAGGACTTTAGGGCAGATGAGATAGTTAAGATATCAGCTAAAGAAGGTCAAGGATTGGATACTTTACTTGAAATATTAGAAAAAGAACTTCAAAATATGAAGGTTTTAATAGAAAAAACATTTGCGTATAGTGAAGCTGGACGTATTCAGAGTATTAGAAAATATGGACAAATGTTGGTAGAGGAGTACAGGCAAGATGGAATATATGTTAAAGCATATGTTCAAAAATCTTTAAATATATAGGAGGCATGTTATTATGAGTATGGCAGATAAGCTTTTTGTAGATATGTGTAATGACATTATTGAAAATGGAACAGATACTAAGGGAGAAAAGGTTAGACCAAAATGGGAAGATGGCTCATACGCCTATACTATTAAGAAATTTGGTGTAGTAAATAGGTATGATTTACGTAAAGAATTCCCAGCTCTAACACTTAGAAGAACAGGAATTAAGAGCTGTATCGATGAAGTTTTATGGATTTGGCAACGTAAATCAAATAATATTAATGATTTAAACAGTCACATTTGGGATAGTTGGGCTGACGAAGATGGTTCGATTGGTAAGGCTTATGGCTATCAAATGGGTGTAAAACATACTTATAAAGAAGGAAGAATGGATCAAGTTGATAGAGTTTTATATGATTTAAAACATAATCCATATAGTAGAAGAATTTTGACTAATATATATGTACATCAAGATTTACATGAGATGAATCTATATCCTTGTGCATATAGCATGACTTTTAATGTTACTAAAGATAATGATAGTGATAAGCTAGTTTTAAATGGCATTTTAAATCAACGTTCACAAGATATTTTGGCAGCAAATAACTGGAATGTATGTCAATATGCGGCATTACTTCATATGTTTGCACAAGTTAGTGACATGCAAGCTGGTGAATTAGTTCATGTTATAGCAGATGCACATATTTATGATAGACATGTACCTATTATAAAGGAATTAATAAGTAGAGAACAACATCCAGCACCAATATTTAAGATGAATCCAGATATTAAGAATTTCTATGATTTTACAGTGGATGATTTTGAATTAGAGAATTACGTTACGGGACCTAAGGTGACTAATATACCTATAGCGATTTAATCTACACATATTGAGTAGAATAATGTTGCTATCGCAATTACATAGTTGTGGGAAAGAGAGTTGATTGTAATTCTTTGATGATAAAGATGTTTTGAAAAGAGGTTTATTTATGAATTGTATAGTTGCAGTTGATAATAATTGGGCTATTGGTTATAAGAATAATTTGTTGGTAAGTATACCAGCGGATATGAGATTTTTTAGGGATACTACTATAGGTAAAGTAGTAGTTATGGGAAAAAACACTCTTGAGAGTTTCCCAGGAGGTAAACCATTAGCAAATAGAGTTAATATTGTTGTGGCACTTGAGAAAGATTATAAAGTTCCAGGTGCAACTGTGGTAAATAGTATTGAAGAAGCTATGGATGCAGTTAAGGAATATGATACAAATGACGTATATATAATAGGAGGGGAAAGCATATATAGACAGTTTTTGCCATATTGTGATATTGCACATGTGACAAAGATTGATTATGAATATGAGGCAGATACATATTTCCCTAATTTAGATGAAGATGATGAATGGGAGTTAACAGGTGATTCTGATGAACAGACATATTATGATTTGGAGTATAGATTCTTAAGATATGAGAGAAAAAAATAAGGGGATTTAAATCTTGTTATTACTTGCATGGATTGGAGTTGTAAGCGAAGAGGTAGCAGTTGACTCTTTGTTAAAATATATAGAAAGAAGGCGGTATTAATATGCTTAATATCAGAGTAGAAAAGACAAAAAATCCTAAGGAAATACCAGGAGAGGATAATCCATTAACTTTTGGTACTATTTTTACGGATCATATGTTTATGATGAATTATGAAACTGGAAAAGGATGGTTTGACCCTAGAATTGTTCCTTATCAAAAGCTAGAATTAGAACCATCAGCAATGGTTTTCCATTATGCACAGGAGATGTTCGAAGGGCTAAAGGCTTATAGAGCAGATGATGGAAGAGCTCTTTTATTTAGACCAGATATGAATGCTAAGAGAGCAAAGGCAACTAATGAAAGATTATGTATTCCACAGATTCCAGAGGAAGATTTTGTTCAAGCTATTAAAGAGTTAGTTAAGGTTGATGAAGCTTGGATTCCAACTAAGGAAGGTACTTCTTTATATGTTAGACCTTTTATTATTGCAACAGATGAGTTTTTAGGTGTACGTCCATCTGATACATATTTATTTATCATTATTTTGTCTCCTGTTGGTGCTTATTATCCAGAGGGACTTAATCCTGTTAAGATTTGGATTGAGGATGATTATGTAAGAGCTGTTCGTGGTGGAATTGGTTTTGCTAAGACAGGTGGTAATTATGCAGCTTCTCTTGCAGCACAGGTTAAGGCTCATGACGAGGGATATTCGCAAGTTTTATGGTTAGATGGTGTAGAACGTAAGTATATAGAGGAAGTTGGAGCTATGAATATCTTCTTCAAGATTAATGGAAAGGTTGTTACTCCAATGCTTAATGGAAGTATTTTACCTGGTATTACTCGTAATTCTACGATTGAGTTACTTAAGCAGTGGGGTATTCCTGTTGAGGAAAGAAGGATTTCTGTAGATGAGCTTTTAGAGGCTGCAACTAATGGTTCTCTTGAAGAGGTATTTGGTACTGGTACGGCAGCAGTTATATCACCAGTTGGTCATCTTCGTTTTGAGGATAATGTTATTCAAGTTCAGGATGGTGGTATTGGACCTATCAGCCAGAAACTTTATGATACTATTGTTGGTACTCAGCTTGGACGTATTGAGGATGTTAATAATTGGACTGTAACTATATAGTTTTTTAGGTGTTCCTTTTTAGGGACACCTTTTTTGATTCTAGGGAAGTTTACTGTAAGATCTAGGTGAGTTTTTTTCTAGTGGAGTCTACTGCAAGTTATAATGTTCCGCGCAAGGGAGGAATTAGAAAATGGTATTGAATTTCGTAGATGTATGATATATAATAAGAATAGATGTTCGAGAACAAATGTTTGCAGAGTGGAGGTGTAAGATGAGCGAAGATGTAAATAGTAATAGAACTTATATAGCGATTGATCTGAAGTCATTTTATGCTTCTGTTGAGTGTGTGGATAGGGGACTTGCTCCTCTTACGACTAATCTTGTAGTTGCAGATGAGTCTCGTACTGAGAAGACTATTTGTTTAGCTGTTTCGCCATCACTTAAGAAGTATGGAATTCCTGGGCGAGCAAGGTTATTTGAGGTTATTCAGAAGTGCAAGGAGATTAAAGCTAGTACAGGGCAGGATATTGAATATATTGTTGCACCACCTAGAATGCAGAGGTACGTTGATTGTAGTACAGATATTTATCAGATTTATTTAAAATATATTAGTCCAGAGGATATACATGTATATTCTATTGATGAAGTTTTTATGGATATAACTAATTATATGCATTTATATGTAGATGATGAGGGTAGGCCATTATCAGCTCATGACTTGGCTATGCTTATTATTAAGGATGTTCTTAAAACTACTGGGATTACTGCTACAGCTGGAATAGGGACTAATCTTTATTTGGCAAAGATTGCTATGGATATTGTAGCTAAGCATATGGATGCAGATAAAGATGGAGTTAGAATTGCAGAACTAGATGAAATATCCTTTCGAAAAAAATTATGGAACCATAAGCCATTAACAGATTTTTGGAGAATAGGTAAGGGAATAAGTAATAGACTTGCTAAAAATGGAATGTTTACAATGGGAGATATTGCAAGGGTATCTATGAGTAAGGTTGGTTATTTAACAGGAGAAGAATTCTTATATAAAATATTTGGAATAGACGCAGAGTTTATCATAGACCATGCGTGGGGAATAGAACCATGTACAATAGCAGATATTAAGAAATATAAGCCAAGTACTAATTCTATAACATCTGGGCAAGTGCTTACTTGTGGTTATAGTTTTGATAAAGGAAGAACTATTGTTAAGGAAATGACAGAACTTTTAGTTCTTAGTTTGGTAGAGAAGAAGTTAGTCACTAATAGTGTTACTCTTGACGTTGGATATGATAGAGAATTTGATGTAGATAAGTATAGAGGAGATATTGTTATAGATGGTTATGGAAGAACAGTTCCTAAGCCTGTACATGGTTCTTATAGATTAGAAGAACATACATCTTTAACTGAACAACTTATGAGAGCAATTCTTAATATATATGATAGGATAGTAGATGCTAAATTATTAATAAGAAGAGTTACTATTTCATTTTGCAATACAATAAGTGAAGATAAAGCAAGACAAGATAAGTATGTACAGATGGATTTATTTACCGATTATGAGAAATTAGAAAAAGAAAGAATAAATAGGAATAGGGAGAGAAGAATGCAAGAAGCTGTATTATCAATTCAAAGTAGATATGGTAAAAATGCTGTATTAAAGGGAACTAATTTTGAAGAGGGAGCTACAACGATAGAACGTAACCAACAGATTGGAGGACATAGGGCTTAGTGAGAAATGAGGAATAATATGGAGAAATATGATGATATAATTAATTGTTCAAGACCTAAAAGTGATAGAATCCCTATGGCGGTAGCTGATAGAGCTAAGATATTTATGCCATTTGCAGCCCTTAAGGGATATGATGAGGCTGTAGATGATAAGAAAAAATTATATACTATACGTATGGAATTAACAGAAGAAAGAAAAGAAGAACTAGATAGAAAAATATATATTTTAAAAGAAGGACTTATGAAAGGCGAAAAAACAGAAGTAGCTATTAAATATTTTATTAAAGATGAAAGTGCATCTATAGAGAAGAAAGAAGAAGTGGGGAAATATATTGATATAATAGGAAAAGTGGCTAAGATTGATGAATTTAAGAAAAGAATAAAAATAATGGACCAATATATAAGTATAGAAAATATATTTGAAATAACAGTTCTGACATTGTAATTTATGCCGGATATATAGGAACATTTTATACTCCAACGAATATAATAATATATGAAGGCATGAGGTAGGATTATGTCTAAAAAAATATTCGTTGGAGTAATATTATTTGCAACTCTCATAATTATATTAGTATTGTGTATGGCCATATCGCCAGAGGGGAAAGAAACGTTAAATATTATGTCTTTATGGGAGAATATAGGAGAAAAAGAGGATAAGTGTGAGGAGAAAACAAAGGGAAATGAGAAGGTAGCTTATCTTACATTTGATGATGGTCCAAGTAAAAATACTAAAAAGGTATTAGATATACTAGAGAGATATAATATAAAAGCAACATTCTTTATTATAGGAAGTAGTCTTACTGATGAGTATATAGATCAATTAAAGTCTATGGAAAAAGAAGGACATAGTATAGGAATTCATACGTTTTCACATAAATATAATCAAATATATTTATCAAAGGATGCATATATTGAAGACTTTAATAAGGCTAAAGAGGTATTATGCAAAAATCTAAAGAACAATCCAACAATTTATAGATTTCCAGGTGGAAGTTGCAATTGCTTTATTGGAGCAGAAAAAAAGTTAATAATAGAAGAATTGAAAAATAGTGGCTACACGTATTATGACTGGAATGTGTCAGGTGAGGACTCAGTAAATAGACCTAGTGTAAATTCTATTGTAAATAATGTTTTAAAAGATTATAAAAACTTTACTAGATCAATTATCTTATTACACGATGGCCCTCTTAATTCAAATACTGTAACAGCTTTACCTACAATAATAGAAAACATCCAAAAATCTGGCTACAAATTTGAGGTACTAAGATAAATAGGGGCCGCATAAGGTTATATAGGTAAAAGTTTAAATAAATGATAGAAAGGAATAAAAATGGGAAATATTATTTATCCGGCACAAGTAGGAACTGCAAGCTTTGGTAACTTTAGGACTAATGTTGTATCACAGATAGGAAGCACACCTATAGTAGGGGCAAAAGTACAGATATTTAATGAAAATGCAAGTACAGAAGAGACTCCAATAGAGGAATTAACTACAGATGAGAATGGTCAGACTACAGAAGTAGAATTAGAGGCACCTAATATAGAATATAGTCTAGAACCAAGTGCAATTAGACCATATTCAGAATATACAATTGTAATAACTGCCAATGGTTATGAGCCAGTATATATAAGTGGATCAGAAATATTGCCTAGTGTAACATCACTTCAAAATGTTGCTATGGACCCTATAGTTCAAGAGAAAACATCTGAGACATTTGTTATAGGAGATCATACTTTGTATGGGAATTATCCACCTAAGATAATGGAATCAGAATTAAAAGACATAGAAGAAACAGGTGAAATAGTATTAAGTAGGCCAGTTGTGCCAGAGTATGTAGTTGTACATGATGGACCACCATCCGATACGTCAGCTAATAATTATTATGTAAAGTATGCTGATTATATAAAAAATGTAGCGTCAAGTGAAATATATGCTACATGGCCAGAATCAACAATTACAGCAAATGTATTAGCTATAATGTCATTTACATTAAATAGAGTATATACAGAATGGTATAGAAATAAAGGTTATAATTTTACTATTACATCATCTACTGCATTTGATCAAAAATGGATAAGCGGTAGAAACATATTTAGGAACATTTCTACAATAGTAGATAATATATTTACTAATTTTTTATCACGTCCAGGAATATCACAACCAATATTAACTCAGTATTGTGATGGTCAAAGAGTAACGTGCCCTGAGGTAATGTCACAATGGGGTTCTAAATCTCTTGGAGATAGAGGCTATTCTGCCATTGAGATTTTAAGATATTACTTTGGAAATAATATATTTATAAATACTGCAACACAAGTGGCAGGAGTACCTAGTTCATGGCCAACGTATAATCTTAGCATAGGAGCATCTGGAGATAATGTAAGAATTATTCAACGTCAATTAAATAGAATAGCACAGGCGTATCCGCAAATACCGAAGGTAACAGTAGATGGAAGATATGGAGAAAATACTGCAAATGCCGTTAGGACATTTCAAAGAATATTTGGCCTTCCTCAGTCTGGAATTGTAGATTTTTCAACATGGTATAGGATATCTGAAATATATGTAGCTGTAGGTAAAATTGCAGAGTATGTTTAAAATAATATAGTAAAAAATAATAATTGGTTAGAAAAATTAAAATGTTAAATATTTTTTATTTCATAGGAAATTGCGTCGCATTTCCTATGGAACACATTAATTATCGTGGGAATGTAGATATAGGATAGGAAAGAGGATTATCATGAATAAGGTAAGATATGATTTAAGAGCAGATGTAGTGCATAAAAGAGGAATAGTTGGTAGAAATATTGCTGTAGCTGTATTAGATACGGGAATATTTCCACACAATGATTTTTGCAAACCATATTACAGAATAGGTGGGTTTGTCGATTTTGTAAATGGTTATAACAAGCCTTATGATGATAATGGACACGGTACTCATGTATGTGGGATAATAGGTGGAAATGGATATAGTATGTATGAAAAATATAGGGGAATGGCACCAGGATGTATTATTATTGCGGAGAAAATACTCGATAAATATGGGGTAGGGGATGTAGAAAGTGTTATAGAAGCTTTAAAATGGACGATAAAATATAAAGAGTTATACAATATAAGAATAGTTAATTTATCCGTTGGAACATATGGAATAGATAAAGATGATGTAAAATTACTTATAAAGTGGGTAGAAAAAGCCTGGGACAGTGGGCTTATTGTTCTGACAGCAGCAGGAAATAAGGGTCCAAGACCAATGAGCATAACTGCACCAGGAATAAGTAAAAAAATTATAACAGTAGGTACATGTGAAAGGAACATATTTATAAATGATAATAAAAAAAATCATTATCATTCTGGATGTGGACCTACAAGGGAATGTATCGTAAAACCAGAGGTTGTTGCACCTGGAGTAAACATAACTAGTTGTAGTAATCAAAAAAATGAATATACTTCTAAAAGTGGAACATCTATGGCTACTCCAATTGTTGCAGGAGCATTAGCGTTAGTAATAGAGTGGGCAGAAAGATATGGGAGAGTAAGAATTTCAAATAAGGATATTAAGATAGGCTTGTTAGAAACTTCAAAAGACTTAGGAAGAGACAGAAATGAGCAAGGTTGGGGAAAGGTTGATTTACTGAAATTATTAACATATTTTGACAGGGTATAATCAATGATAAGCCAACGTAAAGAAACGGTCATTTTAAAAGTCTTGACAGAACGAAATTATCGTGATAGAATTCTAAAAGTGTGGAGTTATTAACAAGGTGAATTTGTAAGAATGGGTGTTAGAAATGCAAGATGTAATATCAAAATTAATTGAAAAATATAGGTGGTTAATTTTATATGGATTATTTGGTATAGGAACTGTTGTAGTAAACATGGTAGTCTATGCGTTTGGAGCTAGATATATGATGTGGTCTACTTTTACAAGTACTGTACTAGCTTGGATTTTGTCCAATCTATTTTCATATGTTACAAATCATAAATGGGTTTTTGACAATGCAAAACATGATTTAAAAGGTGTGACAAGAGAATGTGTTTCTTTTATGAGTTGCCGATTAATGACAGGATTAGTTGATGTTTTTATGATGATTGTATTGGTGGATGGATTACAAATGTATGACATGAGTGCTAAGATTATTGTGAATATACTAGTTATTGTTTTGAATTTGATTGCGTGTAAACATATTATTTTTAAACCATCTGATGGCAATATTGTTGAAGAATTAGAGCTTTCAGATAATAAATTCTTTAACTAGTTGAGAGGATACATATGATTTATGATTATTTGATTGTTGGTGCTGGCTTGTTTGGAGCTGTTTTTGCAAATGAAGCGACAAAAGCAGGAAAAAAGTGCCTTGTTATTGATAAACGCAACCACATTGGTGGCAATGTATATACTGAAAATATAGATGGAATAAATGTTCATAGATATGGAGCTCATATTTTTCATACTAGTAATAAGAAGATTTGGGATTATGTAAATGAGCTAAGTGAGTTTAATAATTATATTAATTCTCCTATTGCAATATATGAAGATGAATTATATAATATGCCATTTAATATGAATACATTTAGCAAACTTTGGGGAATTAAAACTCCAAGCGAAGCTAAGAAGATAATAGAAGAACAAAGAGATAAGTATGGTGTGGACAAGCCTACTAACTTAGAAGAACAAGCTTTGTCTTTGGTTGGTAAAGATATCTATGATAAATTGATAAAAGGTTATACTATGAAACAGTGGGGGAGAGAATGTAGTGAGTTGCCTGCATTTATAATTAAAAGACTTCCACTTAGATTTACGTATAATAATAATTATTTTAATGATAAATATCAGGGAATTCCTGCTGGAGGATATACGAAAATAATTGATAAACTGCTAGAAGGTAGTGATGTTAAGATTAATTGTAACTATTTTGATAAAAAAGAAGAGTACAATGAGATGGCTAAAAAGGTAGTATATACAGGAATGATTGATGAGTTTTATAATTTTAAATTAGGCAATTTAGAGTATAGAACTGTTAAATTTGAAGATGAGAGACTTGATGTTGAGAATTATCAGGGAAATGCAGTTGTTAATTATACATCGAAAGATGTGCCATATACTAGGATAATTGAACATAAGCATTTTGAATTTGGGCAACAAGATTTCACTATTATTTCAAAAGAATATTCAGTAGAGTGGCAACCGGGTATGGAGCCATATTATCCTGTAAATAATGATGATAATAATGAATTATTTGAGAAATATAAGAAGTTAGCTGATAACGAAGAAAAAGTTATCTTTGGAGGAAGATTAGGGAACTATAAATATTACGATATGGATAAGGTAATTGAGGCTGCCTTAGAGTTAGCAAAAGAACAAGGCTTATAGAGGCTTTGTAACAATAAAAATGATTATTAAGGGTCAAACATATATTAATATGTGTGGCTCTTTTTTATTTATAAACAAAGGAGAACTAGGATGTTAAAAAAGGGAAAAACAGGAAAATTAGAATATCAGATAGCATTTGAATTTCGAAGCTTAAAGTGGTTTGTTCTTGAAGTTGTAATGTTTTCTGTATTTTTTGAATTGGTTTATATGTATTTTAAGGTAAGAAATATTAAATCTAATACAGATTTATATTTTCACACCTTTATTAGTAATGGAATATGGGAAATATTATTTTATTTAACAATGATAATATCTATTGTTGGAATAGGCTATATAGTTGGAGGAGATAAGAAAAATTTTAATGGATTATTATCTTTAAGAACGTTACCTATTCATATAAAAGATATAGTGCTTTCTAAAGTCATAGTTGCATGTGTATCTGTACTTGCAATATATGGTTCACAATTAATTTCAATAATGTTCGCATGGTCGCTCTTTACAGAAAAAGTACCTTCTGCAAAGAGAGTTAGTCATGCTTTAAATTATGCATTAGTCAAAGATCCTTTTATACATGCATGTTTTCCTAATGAAATATTAACTTTACTATTAAATATTGCAGTTTTAGTTTTATTGGTTATAGGATCTGTGTATACCTTTTATGCAGTTAGAACACATAATCAGAATAAGGTAATTGTTGGTGCAATGTTTTTTGGAATACATGTTGTTGCAGCATTGCTATTATTTTTACTTAAGGTCAGAATCCCATTTGTACATGCACCATCAGGAGCAATAAATGGAGATATTGCAATTCAATTGGCTATTATAGACATTGTATATGTTGCGTTAAATATTCTGACTTGCACAAATATGTTTAAAGAATTTGAATATGAGGCATAGGAGGTAGAAATAATGAATTTTAGTGTTAAGAACAATTTGATTAGTTTGTTGGTAGCATTTGGTATATTCGTTATTGGGGCTGGTATATTTATTGCGTTTGTTAATTCAGATGCTGCTACCGACTCTGATATAGATACATCTAGTAAAGCAAACGGTAGTGCAAAAGAGGCAAAGTATTACACACTTTCTGATGGAAGAATTTTAGAAAGTCAAGGTAAAGTAGAAAGTAATGTTACAGAGAATTTTAAAGATATTATTGTATCTGGGACCATACAAGATGATGTTGGAGTATTAGATTTTACAATGGAAAATGCTAATATAAGAGCAAAATATAGAGAATCATCAGATGAAAATAATAATAAAGAGTATTTTTCTTATAATGAGCAGACTTTTGATACTACAAAAAAATATAGAGCAGATGGAGATATGGGACAAGATGAAATGTTCCAAGGATATGTTTATTATAATGGTGATAAAGATAAAGAACTTTGCACATATATAAAGAGTGGTAGTTATTTTGAGATGGTTTCATGTGAAGATGAAAAAAATGTATATACAACAATGAAGACAAGCTCTTTAATTAAGAGTAATTCAGTAAGTAGTATTAAGAATAATTCATTATATAAGTTTGACAAATCGACTCATCAAACAAAAAAATTATGTGATCTTAATATACATGAAGATGAAAAATATATATATGATGTAGCATGTAATGAAAAAAATATATATGTTTTGTTTTCAAAAAATGAAGAGTTATATGTAAAGGTATTTGATAAAGAAACATATCAAGAGAAAAAAGAGGCAAGTGTTGAAGAAAAAGATAATATTGAAGAATTTGCTGCTAAGAAAGTAAAAGAATATAAAGTACGTGAGATAAGTAATTATGAAATTTTAAATGAAGGCTATGACTTATTTGCAAGTGATAATGGTTTAGTTATAGTTAATAGACAAGTTGTTGCTGAGATTGAATCCACATCTAATAAACACTATGGAGAAAAAGGTTATACTGCAGCATTTGATGAAAAAGGATTAGAGCCATATGTAATGGACTTATATAAGGTAAGTTCATTTACAATAGATGGTTCAGACGTTACATATGACAGTGCTTATGTATGTGAATCAGATTTTATGTTTGATTTTGCATACTTTAAAAATGGCGTTATATATATTTTGACATTTGAGAAAGATGTAAATGCTAATATTATTGAGAAGATTCGTGTAACAGCTGTGAAAAAAGGAAGTTTATTAGACCAAATATATATTAATCTTAATAAGGTATCTGATACTACAGGTAAAAAAGAATTAAAATATATTGGAATAGAGTAGAAATGAGGATTAGTATGATAGAAGTTGCTGGACTTAAGAAGAAAATTAATAAAGCTGATGTAATAAATGACCTTAGTTTTACTGTTGATGATGGTGAAATTGTAGGTATATTTGGTGTAAAAGATTCAGGCAAATCATTATTACTAAAGATGTTATTAGGAATAGTTAAGCCTGATGATGGAAAAATTGTAATTGATAATAAACCTTTAGGGCGTAATATGTTTAAGGATATTGCGTATGTATCAGATGAGAGAGGTTTATTTTATGACATGACTCCTGTAGAGCATATGCAATATTTACGCTATTTTTATCCTAGATTTAGTGAAGATATGTTTAAGCAATATATGCAGTATTTTCAAGTGCCTATGAATGCACCAATGGATAAGCTTAATTTAAATGAAATTGAGAAGGTGGATATGGCACTGGCAATTGCTAAAAATACAAAGATTATGATATTTGATGATCCTTTTAAGAAGGATGTACCTAAGGAACGAAAAACGTATCTTAAAACTATGCTTTCTAATCTTAGAAATGATAAGATTGTACTTATTGCAGCTCGTAACTCTCAAGGCATGAAAGACGTAGTCGACAGAGCTCTAGTTTTAGAAAAATAGGGTTTTTCTGTTCTAGTGACGATTTTATATAATGACTTTCTATTAAAGGGTATGTTATAGAGTGACGGTCTAAAAATATATATGTTTATACTATATACAAAGTTTTTGCGTAAAGGAGAAGGTAGGATGGCTTTTAATATTATTATGTTATTTTCAGTTTATATGGTTTTAGGGATTATGTATTTTGTAATGAGGTATATGGCAGCAGATAATGGTGTGTTGTTGTTTGGTGCGAGAATAAATGCTAAGATGCTTGAGGGAGAGGAGAATAAAAGGTTTATCGAGGGGATTAAGAAGAGCTATTTTAGAAATCTAAATGTTATTGGCGCCTTGTGCGTAGTGTTGTCTTTAGTTCCTATTGCAGTTCCATATATTTCTGTTAGAACTTTGTTGTGGATTGTATGGATATTTGCTCTTATTGTTATTCTAACTATTCCCCAGATAAAGTGTTTTAATGAAATAGTTAAGTGGAAGTCTGATAATGGATATGTAGATGAGAATGATGATGATAAGTATTGGAAATGGGGCTTGATGTATTACAATCCTGATGATAATAATAGTATGGTAGAGAAAAGAGTAGGTATAGGTATGACTTGTAATATGGCAAAGCCTATAGGAAAAGTAATGAATGTTGTATTAATTGCTACACTTGTAGGTACAGTGGTGATGTGTGGATGGTTAATGCTTGAAGAATTTATGCCAATTCATTTACAAGTAATTGATAATACACTTCAAGCAAAACAATATAAAGTTGATTATAAGATTAGACTTGATGAAATAAATGAAATTTATCTATTAGAGGATATACCTAGAATGTCTAAGTCTAGTGGAACAAATCTAGATAATTTGTTTAAAGGAGAATTCTATGTTCCAGAAGAACATCACGGTTGTAGAGCATTCTTTAATCCTAAGAATAAATTATTAATTAAAATAAAAGCTAATGGTAAAATATATTATCTTGGTGGGTATGATGATAACGAAACTAAGAAAGTATATGAATTGTGTAAGTAGAGGGAATATGTCATATGGAAGTAACAATGAACTAAAAGGTAGTGATAGTTGTACTTTTACGTATGATTTAGATGGTAACATGATAGAAACTTCAATAGAAACTATTGATAAATTGCATTTTAATGTTGACAATAAATTAACGCAGGCTGGAAAGAATGAGTATAAATATGATGCAGAAGGAAGTAGAGTATCACAAAAAGATGATAACGGTACAGTAAGATATACGTATGATGTACAAAATAGTCAGTTATTAATGGAATATGATAAAGATGGTAATATGACTAAGTATGTATATGGAAATGGATTAATATCACAGGAAAATAAAGATGGATACAGAAACTTCCATTATGATCTAAGAGGAAGTACAACAGCTTTAACAGATGAAAATGGTAATATTACAAGTAGATATAATTATTCTACATATGGACAAGTAACTACAGAGAATGAAGAGACTAATTTCTTGTATAATGGAAGAGATGGAGTAATAAAGGATAGTAATGGGTTGCTATACATGAGAGCAAGGTATTACATGCCAAATATGATGAGGTTCACTAGCGCAGATAAAGTGCACGGAACAGTAATGGAACCAGCAACTTTGAACCGATATGCATATGTAGAAGGAAATCCAGTAACAAAGGTGGACCCAAGTGGATATTCATCTCAGCCAGGAAGTGTAGGCGCAAAACTAAGTTCAGTAGGATATAAGAATAGAGTACTAACAGCTGAATTTGCTAAAGGAATGGGAAATTCCGGATTTGTATTTAATACAACTGGTCGCCCAATGCTAGGAGTACAGTTTACAACTGCACATAGAATATGTGATGTAGGTGGGTTAATTCCAGTAATAGGATTTGGATTTGATATAGGAAATACAATACTATATGATTTAGAAGGTTATAAGTTAAAATCAGCTGCATCAATAGCAGGAGCAGGATTAAATCTATTTGGTGCAGGTCTATTAGCAAAAGGAACAATGAGCTCATTGGATAACTTTGCAGAAGCAGGGGTTAAATACTCAGATGATGTAATTGAGACTGGGGTGAAGAGCGGTAGAAAGACTGATTTCTATGTAATAGCAGAAGGTACAGCTATACCACAATCAATGTTCCATTCATTAAGTGACGTTGATGCTAGAAAATGGTATTTAACACAGGAAGCAAAAATACCAGATTTAATTGATTATAGTCAATCTCTTGAACAGCAAGCGTATCAATGTTTTACTTTACGTAACCAATTTAGAACAACTGCTAGAGAATAAATGGTTGACAGAATCAAGGCAGAATCATTATATATAACTGACCCTAATCGTACCTGGGAGCAAATAATACAAAAACAAATTGATAAAGGATTATCTGGTGATGATATATATAGAGAGATAATAGAAAGTTCTCAGCGTTCAAGAAAGTCAGTAAATATATCGTTAGGATTGGAGTAAAAAATGAAAATTACTTTTAAAAAACATATTAATACTGAGAAAGATAATAGAGTTGAATTTTTACTAATTAACTATGATTTTATTGATGGAAATGATTACCTTGCAAGATTATTTCAAGAAGAGTATGGCTTTATTATAGAAGATAAAATTGATGGGTGGTGGTATAGTATAATTCGTATTCATTTGGAAAATTCTGCATATGAGATGGTATGGCATGAAGATACTGGTAATGAAATTTACTCTTTATGTCAAACAACAGAGGAAAACGAAATTTTACAGGAAAGATTAGAAAAAGTATTAGCTATTTTGAATAGTAGAATTAAAAATGAATAATAAGCACAGATAGTTCCTTTGTATATTGGAATATATTAAAGGGACTATTTTCTTATATAGAGATTTATTATATTAGGGAGGAAGACAAATGCAGCAGTTTGGAATGCCAACATTAATTGAAAATAGAACTTTAGAAGATAATATTGCTCTTTGCAAAGAATTAGGATTATCATTTATAGAATTAAAGAAGAATTAGAAAATGCTAGAGGTGAAAAAACGTCATATAAATATGATGAAGCTGGAAGAATTATTGAATCAACATCAAAGGATGGAACTACAAAATATACATATGATGATAATGGAAATATTATTAAGTATAAAAATGAAAAAACAGAAACAAATATGTCATATGGAAGTAACAATTAACTAAAAGGTAGTGATAATTGTACTTTCGCATATGGACAAGTAACTACAGATAATGAAGAGACTAATTTCTTGTATAATGGAAGAGATGGAGTAATAAAGGATAGTAATGGGTTGCTATACATGAGAGCAAGGTATTACATGCCAAATATGATGAGGTTCACTAGCGCAGATAAAGTGCACGGAACAGTAATGGAACCAGCAACTTTGAACCGATATGCATATGTAGAAGGAAATCCAGTAACAAAGGTGGACCCAAGTGGATATTCATCTCAGCCAGGAAGTGTAGGCGCAAAACTAAGTTCAGTAGGATATAAGAATAGAGTACTAACAGCTGAATTTGCTAAAGGAATGGGAAATTCCGGATTTGTATTTAATACAACTGGTCGCCCAATGCTAGGAGTACAGTTTACAACTGCACATAGAATATGTGATGTAGGTGGGTTAATTCCAGTAATAGGATTTGGATTTGATATAGGAAATACAATACTATATGATTTAGAAGGTTATAAGTTAAAATCAGCTGCATCAATAGCAGGAGCAGGATTAAATCTATATGGTTCAGGTTTATTAGCAAAAGGATCAATGAGCTCATTAGATAACTTTGCAGAAGCATAAGTTAAATACTCAGATGATGTAATTGAGGCTGGGGTGAAGAGCGGCATAGGTTATAGTAAGAGTGGTACTTCATCTGTCAAGACAGATTTTTATGTTAAACCTAACGGAGAGATTGTGCCTGCTACTGGATATAGATATATGCCAGCGGAGGCAAGTTACATGGAATCGCTAAAAAATACAATGGAGATACCAGCGAATCCTAGTGGTACATATATCACTTTTGATAAATTTGATGTACCTACTCCGGGCAGACTTCAGGTGCCACACGATGCATCTATTCGTGGTTCGTTTGATACATTGCAAATTATTGATGATATCAGAGTACCAAACGGAAAGTGGGGACAAGCAAGTTGGTTAGAACCAATTACTAA
The DNA here is from genome assembly GCA_934432595.1 of uncultured Lachnospiraceae bacterium. Taxonomy (GTDB): domain Bacteria; phylum Bacillota; class Clostridia; order Lachnospirales; family Lachnospiraceae; genus SIG301. The sequence goes on from CAKRYR010000005.1 coordinate 173,955, forward strand.
GGATTTTCCTAAGTATGGTCTTGGAGGTGCAACACAGGCACTAACATATCAAAAAATTAAGCTTAATAGTCTTAAGGACTTGTCATGATAAAGGAGGAGGGTACTATGCTTTTTTCAAGTGCTAACGATTATAAAAGGTGCACAGAAATCGTAAGAAAAAAACTATCACAAAGAAATATTTGTGTTAGCGATGATGTTCTTGATAAGATTACAGAAGATGTTATGAATATTACATATGCAAAAGGAGGGAGCTATTCATATGATATAGTTCAATGTTTTGCAGAAACATATGTGGAAGAAGAGTTTTATAAAAAATTTCTTGAGTGTTAGCATTAGAAGTAAAGAACAAGTCGGCAAGGAGTTTCCTTGCCGACTTAGAGCATTTTAAGGCTGATGCGTTAATGTCAAGACCAGCTATGGGAAGTCAAGCGAAAAATTAAACTGGGACGCAATTGTTAGTAAGAAAGGTGAAACCAGGGTTGA
>CAKRYR010000006.1 GCA_934432595.1 uncultured Lachnospiraceae bacterium
TTTATTTATGATAATTCAGAAGCAAAAATACATGTAAAAGTAGAGGGAAATTATTTATGTGTACCTGAGGAAAACAGCGAATTAACTAAGTTTCTAGAAGGAGCAACTAATATATCTAAAAAATGGAGCATAGTAAAGGATAAAGATAAAGAAGAAGACAAAGATAAAAATGAGAATAAAGATAATATAAAGGATAATGGAGATAAGAATAATACCTCAGGAGCAAATAATAATAAGGGAAATGTAAATAACAATAATAATAATTCAAGTAATAATACATCTTCTAATAAAGGTAATAACAATAATAATCAATCAAAAGGTAATTATGATAATGTTAATATGTATGATAAATTAGCTAATAATAATGATTATAAGACAGATACAGAGGGGGCAATAGAGGGTGTTAAGACAAGTGATAATGAGATACAAGTAGAATTAAATAATGGAATGATAATAAGCGCTATGGGGGATTTTGAAGAAAGTATAAGGTTAATGGTTAAGGAGATTAAGAGTAAGAGAAAAGAGTGGAACTGGGTTAATAGTTTAACAAAAGATATAGGAATAAATAAGGGAATATATGATATTTTCTTTGTTAATAGCAAAGGAGTAAAAGTAAATACAGGAAAAGGAACAAAGATATCAATATTATCAAGGGAAAAATTACAAAAAGCAGATGTTTACTATATTAGAACTTCTAGTGAGAGATTAAAGTTAAAGTCATGGAAAGAAGAGTATACAGTTAAGTTTAGAATGATAAAAAATGGATATTATACTTTAATCTTGAATGATAAGAATAATCTTATTAAAGGAAAAGGTGATGATGTAAATATAGTAGATAAAGATAGCACAACAGATAATAATGATAAAAATTCTAATAAGAATACTGATACAATTAATGACAAAGATAATCAGGGTGGTACAGAAGAGGATAAAACAAATGAAAATGCTAGTAAAGATGGTGATATAAACACGTTACAAGATAGCACTAATCATAATATTCAAAACACTGACAAACAGCAAAATGATAAAGAAGACGGTATTAACTGGGTGATTATTATTAGTATTATTAGTAGTATAATAGTAATGATAATAGTATCGGGATTTATATTAAAAAGATTTTCAAAAGATAAATAAGAATAAATAAAGACTGTGAAAAATGAAATTCATTTTTCACAGTCTTTGTAATAATGTTTATTAATCTACAATATGTTATAAAAAAGTTGTGTTGTATATTAGTTAGCTTTAAACTGTACAACATATGCACTGTCAGTTTTTAGTACATTTCCTGAGAATTGACCTTTACCTGAGATAGTGTAATAAGTAGTTTCAACGTAAGTATTATTGTAACCACCATTAACAGGCTCTTGCTTAACTAGTTTTTTAGTTGAAGACATATGAACTCCATAATCTCTATCTCTTAATAATGGTTGGTTATTATAGAAGACAGTTACAGTCTTTCCACCTACAATAATATTACAATCTTTTTCGATATCAACGCCTTTAATAGTAAATTTAGCTGTAACTGATGATTTATAATTATTCTTACCCTTTACAACTACCTTAGCTGTACCAGCATCAATATTGTCTTTGTACTTTACATCATAGTCTGCACCAACTTGTAAATCTTGTCCTTGATAAGTTACTTTTACTTCTGGTTTAATAGCTTGTCCAGTATAATCAAAAGAATCTTGGGATAAGGTAATAGTACAATCCTTTACAGAAACCTTTGAACTTGGACTAGCGTTAGCAGAAGTCTTATCCTTAACTACAAATCCTACAACTAATGCCATTGACATAGCAACCCCTAAAGTTACAGCTAGTACTTTTTTAAAATTTTTGTTAATCATATAATTTCCCCTTTTCTAATAAATATTTTGTTATTTGTTGTACAACTGTTTTTATTTTAACATAAAATATTACAAAAAAAAGCACTTTATGTAATAATTAATTTATATATAAGTAATAGTATATATATTATATAATTATTTAAATCAAATTTTGTTTTAGTTAATATAGATATATTTTATTTAGATAGGTTGTATGTTTTTTTCTTTTTTTTTCTTGATAATTAAGGTTAGAAAATGAAGATAATGGTATTTAATATAGCTATTATTATGTGTCTAGGTATAAATAATAAGGATAATAAAGTCATATCTAAGAATAATTCCAAAAATATAATTCATAAAGAGGTTGTTGATGGAGTTGAAATAGAGATACTTGCAGATAGTGGAGTATTTCCAAAGGATGCAAGTGCAACAATAAAGAAATAATTATATATTAAAAATGAGACATTAAGTTACCATAATCATTAGGTTATGATTAGAGTGACAACTTAGTGTCTCAATTTTTGAAATATGTAAAATGCAAAGGGTTATTTGGATAAAGTAATCTTCTTATCACTTGTTCTTTGATAAATTACACTATCAGATTTAGAAGTTTTAACAGTAGCATTATTAACTTTCCAGGTTCCAAATGAAGCATCAACAATTATTAAATCATATGTAGAACTTAAGTTTTCACCTGATAAATCAATATTGAATGATTTTTTATTTGCACTACCACTCTTGATTACAACTACAGCTTGATTCTTCAAATTAATTAAGTGATAATCAGAAGTTTCTTTATGTGATGGTTTAATGGAGGTATTGAAATCATTATCCATCATTTGCATTACATTGATAATAGTATCTGTTTTTTGTGCATTTTTAGGTGAGATTTGAACTCTCCATGTACCAGGTTCAGCATCATCCCATACTTTTGAATTCCATTCTGCATTATTAGAAAATTCACTTGGGAAGTTTTTGCCAAATACATTAAATTCATTACCCTTGCCACCTATTATTTCAGTTTTTATTTTAGGTGTTAGAGTGGTATTAATTAACTTACCATTTCTACCTTTAGTAGTTCTACGAATTGTTGCAACATTACCTGAGTATGTAGGTTTTTCTACTGTATGAATTAAAAAGTATTTTTTATAATTAGCATCACTTGAACTTACATTATCTATTACAATTGCAGTTGCAGGTTCTTTTGATTTACCTGTATTGATAAATAAGAATCCACGTTGATAACTAGTTATTTTTTGTGTATAGGCATTTGTTAAATCACCTTTCATATAGCTATATATAGGCTTTTTAGCATTAGGTCCAGAAGCTGAGGATATAGTATCACTAAAGTGATATTTTGATTTAATTTGGTCAATTGTTCCCATTTCACCGCCTGTTTTTTGACCACCATCATTTACTGTATCACCAAATTTTTCATTAGGATTGTATACAAGTAAACAGTTATGAGCTATTGTTCTCTTATTATAATTTCTATCGTGAATACCATTATATCCACCGCCACCAATTTGTTTGCCATTACTGTATAGTTTAATGCCTTCATATATACCAGAATCTACAGCTAAACCACCTTTATAATATAATTCAAATTGGCCATTATCTGCATGCTCATGATTAAAGGTCTTATATTCGCCTACTTTAAAGGTTGCCATTGCAGTATTAGATGATATTGTATCACCCCATCCAGTTCTTGCAACCATATATCCAATTGGACTACCATAGAATTTAGTAAGAGGTAAGTCACTAACGGATTTCTTTGCTGAACTTTCATCTAGGTATAGTATTTGAATAGTAGGCATAAATCTTCGCCATTCAGTAAGCATTGAACTATCTCTGTATTTTAAACTGTTATCTTCAAGTTGACCTAATATGTATGGATCCTTAGATAAATGAGAACAATATATTAATGCTTCAATGCAAGCTGGATCACTTGTCCATTTTTCACCTAAAGCAGCTTTTTTATACATATCACCATTTCTTATTTGTTGTCCGTCAGGACGAGCTCCATATATCCATTGATAAGCAGTATTACTATGCTCAGGACCAAATACATTAGGATAACCGATAGTATTTAGTAATGAAGACGCAATTATTTCAGAGTTAAATCTAGCCCAAGAGTATACTTGTCCTTGATAATGCATACCAGCTGTTGAAAGAAATCTTCTTGCAGGAATATATTTTTCATTAAGTGCCTTAGCTACTAAGTTGTACATACTAGGATCTTCATCATACATTGCAATTCCAGCAGCAAGATTACCAACTAATATAGGTCTACCTGAGGCATGTGAGGTAACAGCTCCAAGTTTATTCATATTGAATGGATAACCAGTTTCAAGGTATTTGGATACTTTAAACATATTATCGCGCATCATTGCTCTATCACTAGAACTTGCTAAATCATAACACCAATCGTATACCATAGCAGCTGTAACTAATACATCAACAGAATACTGGCTTCTTGAATAAGCATCTTTTTCAACACTTGTCATATTGTTATATGAAGGAATTAATGATTTATACCAATTTATTGCATTTTTTCCAGCTTCTTTATCACCTTTTATTAAGTAGATAGTTGCAGCAGCTTGTATTTTAGGTAAAGCTTTTGTAACTCCTCCTTGTAGATTGTATTTTTTATAATTATATAATAATCTATCCCAAGCTACTTTATTATATGAGTTAGTTAGGTTTTTCTTTATATTTGCTATATCTTTTTTAGTTACAAATAATCTAGGGTGAGAAGTTGTTATCTTACCTACTGTTGATACACTTTTTACATTTGAAGAAGTATTATCTTCTGTATTTACATCATCATACCTATCAGAATCTGTATTGGTCTCCTGTGAAGTTGAGTCACTCGTATCAGAGGAACCATCTTTATTAGCAGTTTCTTTATCAGATTTATTGATTGCAAAGAACAATATGGAATCATCTGTATTAAAGTTATCTGTTATATAGTTTTCATCAAGGGTGTATCCTTTAGGTAGATTGGTTACTTTAAAGGTATATTTTCCTACAGATAAATTTCTAAATACTTTTGAATATTTAGTAGTTTTATAATCATAAAAATTTTCTTTTGAACTAGTATCTAATTGTATACTTGCATTTTCTAATGGTTTATTTGTATCAGAGTCTAGTATATTAACAGTAATTTGTACGGTGTCTTTTTTTGTTTCTTGTATAGTATCTTTTTTTGTTTCTTCTACTGTATCTGAAGTAGTGTTATTGTTGTTATTTGAACTGGAATCTTTAGCTAAATACATAATTGCAGTAGGAGCACCATCACTTTTTTTAAGATTTCTCATATCTGCAACTTTTGATTGTGATATTGCTTTATATCCATTTGGAATAGTTACCAATTCAACTTTGTATTGTGATTTATTTATACCTCTAATAAAAGTAACTGGTGATTTCATAGAGAATGATGTTAATTCTTTATTTGTTGAAATATTAGTTACTTTTATTTTAGCTCCAAGAACAGGTGTGTTAGACTTTTTCTCAACAACTCTTACTTTTAAAACAAGACCATCACTTTTGTTATTTTTATCTAAAAAGATATCTTCTTGTGCTAAATTACTTTGAACTACTTTTGTATTATTTTTTGTATTATTGTTACATTGTATAGGGTCTATTGAGGTATTTGCTAAACTTAAAGTTTTTGATGAATTATTTGAAATAATTACAACATCATTACAACCAGTAGTGTCACTTATTTTAAATTCATATGTATCTTTATTTGCAAGTTGATATTTATATGAACCATTTTTTAAAGAATTAGTAGAGGCAACGCCATTTTTATTTGTTGTAAGCGTTTTTATTTTTTTATTAGATTTTAGTATGGTTAAAGTATAATTTGGAACAGATTTCCCATTATTATTGAGAATTGTTACTTCAAAGCTATTATTTGTGTTTTTTTTATAATTAAGTATACCTCTTGCCCTTAAAAAAGATTTTGAAATGCTTAAAAGTGCAATAATACAAATTGAAAACATAGCTATTAATAATTTAGAATGTATTTTCATCTTATTATTAGTTATCATGTTATTCCCCCTCGTATAAATATTATGTTTGATATTGTTACTATTTTTTGAAAACTCAAACTATTATAATTAATTATATCAGTTAAATTCTTTCGAAAAAATTACAAAATACAAATAAAATGTAATAATATTGTAACATGTTTAAAGAAGAAATACAATGATTTTAAGAGTTATATATAATTATTTAGAAATAATTTATATAATATAATAAAGAAATAATTTTTTTCTTTTTTATGTATAATTTTATATGTCTCAAAAGTAAATTTTTTATTTGAATGTTTTTTGGCACTTTAATATTTATACTATTTAAATAAAGCACTTATAAATGCACCACAGGAAGAAAGTATGGATGAAATAATTGGGAAGAAGATAAATAGGAGGATAAATAGCTTAACTATTGCGCCTGAATTATCCTTTTTTTGAGTGTTATTTCCAAATACTTCATCATGACTGTTTTGAGCTACTGTGGTCGTTTTGTATGTTGAACTAGTTGTAGATGTTTGGCGTGCAACTTTCTTAGCACTTTCTTTGGCTTTTTTCTTAGCTTCATATTTATCACTTGCACATTCATATGGAGGATTAGATATATGTTTATCTTTACCATTCTCATGTACTATAGTAATTGAATCGCCAGATGATACTACTTGACATCCTTTTGAACTGGATTCTTGTATAGTGTCATCCTCGTCTAATACATAGTCAAAAGAATTGATATAATAATCAGTTGTATAATCAAAACTATTGCCAAAGTCCATACTAGTTAGTTCTTCGTATGCAATATTTACTTTATTTTTTTCTAATGTATTTTCCATAGTTAACCTCTTTTCTGAGTGATTTGTCATAATAATGTGATGCATTTTTAACATATCTATATGTATAAAAATTACGTTGCATTTATCAAGTTAATCTTTGTTCTCAAGTTCTTGATATATTTTATCGTACATAAATATAATACCATATTTTTAACTTATTTAAAATACAATATTGTAATATTTTAACATTATATCCCATATATTTAGAAAGAGATTGCAGAGCAAAATTTGATATTTTGCTCGCAGTTCCTTCGCGATAAACGCTTTGGAATGGAGGATTAGTATGTTAAAGAAAAATAATGATATTAAGAAGGAAATAATAAGAATATTACCTAAGGGTATTAGAGAGATTTTTAACAAGATTAATTTAGATTATAAAAAACTTACAGAGATTAGGTTAAGAGCTGATAAACCAATATTGATTAATTATAATACTTGTGAGTATTTTATTAGTAATTATGGTGAATTGAGTGATTTAATAGAAGATGCATATGTTATATGTGAAGAGGAGATAAAGGAGTTAGTGCAATATGTATGTAATTATTCAGTATATGCACATGAGGAGGATATTAAACAAGGATTTATAACGATTGTTGGTGGGCATAGAATTGGACTTGCAGGTAAGGTGGTAATAGAAGGAGATAGGATAAAGAATATAAAAAATATTAGTTGTGTAAATATTAGAGTTAGTCATCAAGTTATTGGCTGTGCAAGAAAAATAATGCCATATATATATGATGAAGAAAATAATAATATATTTCATACATTAATTGTATCACCACCAATGGGGGGAAAAACAACATTACTTAGAGATATAATAAGGATTATTTCTAATGAAAGTGGAATGAAGTCTAGTATTACTGTTGGATTAGTGGATGAAAGGTCAGAAATAGCTGCTTGTTATAATGGGATACCTCAGAATGATATAGGTATAAGAACGGATATTATGGATTGTTGTCCAAAGGCAGAAGGAATGCTTATGTTATTGAGGTCTATGTCACCAAAAGTAATTGCAGTAGATGAGATAGGAGCAAGAAAGGATATTGAGGCAATAGAATATGTTATTAATTGTGGATGTAAGTTATTAGCAACCGTTCATGGAAATAGTGTAGAAGATATAAGAAGTAAACCTTTGTTAGGTAGGTTAGTGAGGGAAAGAATATTTGAGAGATATATTATTTTAAATAATTATAGAAATATTGGAAATGTAAAAGAGATTTTTGATATGAGAGGTAATATTTTGCTATATGATACTTCTAGTGATAATGAGAGTATTGAAAAGGGAAATAAGTTGATGAATTAGGTAGTAATTAAAGCAGCTTAATATAATAAAATAGATGAGGTGTCTTATGATAATACATATTATAGGAATAATGTTTGTAATGGGTACAAGCATAGGGATTGGGTTCTATTTTGTACAAAAGGATAGGGATAGGCTCCATTTAATTAATGAACTGAAAAAGATGCTACTGTTATGGAAAGGGTGTGTTAGAAATGGTAATGAGGATATACCGGAAGTATTTAGGAAGATAAGTAGTAAGTTAGATTATAGAATAGGTACGTTATTAGAGAATGTTGTAAATAAGATGAGCAAAATGGACGGAGATAATATTAGACAAGTATGGCAAAATAATACAGAAAGAATATTTGAAAAAACGTCTTTAAAGAAAGAAGATATGGAATTAATTATAGGTATCGTTGATATTGTTGGTTTGATAGATAAGCAGCTACAGATAGAAAATTTAGAAAATTATATATATGAATTTGACTATAAAATAAAAAAGATAAAGGAACATATGATAGAGAAGCATAGAATATACAGACTTTTAAGTATTGTCGTAGGATTATTTATTGTAATGATTTTTTCATCTTGAAATTCGTAATAAGTTGTTTAGAAATGAGGTAAATATGGATATTAATATTATTTTTAAGATAGCAGCTGTAGGAATATTGGTATCAGTTTTAAGTCAGGTGCTTAAACATTCGGGTAGAGAAGAACATGCATTTTTAACTAGCTTAGCGGGATTAGTATTAGTTTTATTTTGGATAATTCCATATATTGCAGAATTATTTGAAACAATACAGAAGATTTTTTCGTTATGAGATTGATTGCAAAGATTGGTATATTTTAGGTTTGGAAATATATATGTTGGAGTGAATTTTTATGATAAAGATTGTAATTCTAGGAGTTATAGCAGTGTTATTAGCTTTACAGTTTAATGATAAGAAAGAATATGCAACGTATATTAGTATAGTGTGTATGGTAGTAATTGCATTGTTTGTATTGGACAAGGTAAAGATTGTAGCAGATGTTATTGAGCAATTTAATAAATATACAAATATAGACACAGTATATATAAAAATGTTATTAAAAATGATAGGAATAACATATATTTCAGAAATTTCTACACAGATATGTATGGATGCAGGATATGAAGGAATAGGAAAACAAATTGAGATAGCAAGTAAATTTACAATATTGGCAATAGGGATGCCTATTTTATTAAATGTAATGAAGATGATTACCAATATTTTAGGATAATGAAGAATTTAGTATAAAGATAATAGCTAGAAATAGAGGTAGTATGTGTGCATAGATTTATATTATTTATTTGTTTATGTGTTATTTTGATTGTTAAGGGAGAGTTTATATCTTATTCAGAGGAATATGATAATAATAGAAAAAATGAAAAGAGTTTTAGTGTATATGAGAGTGGAAATTATAAAGAAAAATTAGATTATGATGAAATACAGAAAGTTATTGATGATGCTAGAATTAGAGGTTTCGATTTTGAAAGAGAAGTTAATGATGTTATAAAAAGTGGAGATATTGAATACGGCAAATGGTTTGATAATATTAAAGACAAATTCATTTTACAATTGAAAAGTAAGAAGAAAATGTTTGTAAAAATTATTTTTTTAATATTATTTTCTGCAATATTTACAAGTTTTATAAGGGCAATTGATAATGATTATATATCAGAAACAGGATTTTTAATAGTATATATGATTTTAATATTGAATATATTTCCTATATTTAAACAGACATATAACATAGGATTAGGAGCAATAAATCAAGTAAAACATTTTATAGAGGTTTTAATTCCTACATATACCGTTGCAACTTTTATTGGGACAGGTATTAATACATCAACGGCATTTTCACAATTAACAATGCTTATTATAGTTATCATTGAAAAAGTATTTATCAAAATTATTTTGCCATTGATTAATGTTTATCTAGTAATTTTAATTACAGATAATATAAGTAAAACAAGGAGTTTACATAGATTATCTGAGATAATTATGTCATTAATAAAATGGGGAAATAAAGCTGCATTAGGAAGTGTTACAGTCATTGCAACTGTAAAAAAGCTTATCGCTCCTAGTGTAGATTTTACTTCAAAGAAAATGATAGGTAGTGGTATTAAGCTAATTCCTTATGTAGGAAGTGGAATGGAATCTGCAAAAGAAACTATATTAAGTGCAGGTTATTTGATAAAAAATGCAATGGGAGGGGTAAGTATTATTACAATTATTTTATTATGTATGGTACCTGTTATTAGTTTGATAAGTAATATTGTTGTATATGAATTTATTACTGTTGTAGCTGAACCAATTGCAGATGACAGAATGGTTAATGCACTTAAAGGTGTGGCAAACGGTGGAAAGTTATTGTTAGAGGTGTTGTTTACAAGTGCTATATTATTCATTATATCAATAGCTTTGCTAGCTAGTTAGGAGAATTATGAATTTATTAATGAATGTTGTAAAACAAATAGTAATGTGTGTGTTTATTAGTAATATATTAGAGTTAATTATTAGTTCAGAATCCTATAAAAAATACATTAAGTTTTTTATGGGACTATTATTAATCATAATGATTATTTCAATTGATTTAAAATAATAATATTTTTTCAAGTTTTGTAGGAGGTGCATAGTGAAGTTGGATTTTAATAAAATTATTAAAGAGGTAAAGAAGAATATTCAGGATAAGGGAATAAAACCTTTAATTCTTATTTTGATAATAGGTGTTTTATTTATTATAATATCTTCTCCTACCAAAAAGGTTACAAAAGATAATAAAAAAGAATATAGTAGTAATGGAATAAGTAAGGGGGATGATGATAGTTATAAAAAAGAACTTGAGAAGGAGTTAGTAAGTATAATAAAAAGGGTAAATGGGGTTATAGATGCTTCTGTTATGATTACTCTTAAGTCATCATCAGAGGAGGTTATATTAAAGGATATCCCTTATAATAAAGAGGAAAATAAAGATGAAAAAGCATATTCTGAAAAGGAAGAGACAGTGATTATAGAAGATGACGGGGGAAATTCTCATCCATATGTTGTAAAAAAAATAAAACCTCAAGTGGAGGGAATTGTTGTAGGAATTAAGAGTAGTACAGATATAATTGAACGTGAAATAATGGATGTTGTACAGGTATTATTTGATATTCCTGTACATAAAATAAAAATAGTGAAGATAAATTAATAATCAGGAGGCTGGTATGAAGAAAATTTTACGTAATAATCAGGTTATTATAACGGCATTGGCAATTATGATAGCAATAGCAGGCTATTTGAACTTCTCAAATAAAAGTTCAAAAAATATAGGGATGAGTGGTGAATTCTATGAGGCAAAAAAAGATGTTATTACAACAAAAGAACCTAAGAAAACAGAAGGTGCGCAGGCTAAATCAGAAGAAAATGATATAGAGGAAGTTATCAACTCTAAGGTAGAGGAACAAGAGGTTGCAGATAATTCTGAAGGAGACAACATTGGAGAAGCTGTATTAGTTAATAGTAATATTTCGTTAGATTATTTTTATACAGTAAAGCTTAATAGGGAGCAAACTAGAGCTAAGAATAAAGAAGAGTTAATTAAAGTTGCTGAGAATAATGAGTTAAGTGATAAGGAGAAAGAAATAGCAGTAAATAAAATTATTGAATTAACGGCTAATTCAGAACGAGAAAATGCTTCTGAGATGATGTTAAAAGCAAAAGGATTTACTAATTCTGTTGTTAGTATTGTAGATGGTAAAGTTGATGTTGTTATAGATGCTGATACTATAACAGAAGAGCAAGTAGCTCAAGTAGTGGATGTTGTAAATAGGAAAACAGGTATTGCGAATGATAAAATTGTTGTAACACCAGTTAACTCAAATGAGGAAAAATAATATTGTATTCTTTAGAATGTAAAAATATTCATTGCAAAATTGTATATATTTGGTATAATAAGGATATGATTAAAATTGTAAATAGTTAGTAATTTAGACTAGAATTTTTAAAAAATATAATAAATCACTGGAGGTTAAATTTATGAGTAAAGAAACTATGAATAGACCTGTAAGCAAGATATATGAAAGTAGTACATCAGGATCAGTACAAATAGCAGATGATGTTGTAGCTACTATAGCTGGTTTGGCAGCAACTGAGATAGATGGTGTTTATGCTATGTGTGGTAATATTACCAATGAAATAGTAGGTAAGTTAGGTGTTAAGAATTTATCTAAAGGCGTAAAAGTTGTTGTTGAACAAGGTGAGGTATCAGCAGAATTAGCGATTACTGTAGAATATGGATATGATGTTGTAGAAGTTGCAAAGCAAGTTCAGAATAAAGTTAAAGCAGCCATTGAGAATATGACGGGATTGACAGTTTCAGGAGTTAATGTTAAGATAGCTGGGGTAAATATAGAAAACAGTAGATAAAGAAGGGTGTATAACATATGACAAGAAGAGTTCTTAGAGAGCATATTGCTCAGATGCTATTTGGTGTTGAATTTCATGAAAAGGATGATATAGAAGAACAAGCACAAGGATATATTGAAGGCTTAGAGAAATGTACAGATAAAGATGCAGAATATATGTTGACAAAATTAAAAAAGATTGTTGATGTTGTTGATGATATAGATAAAGTGATTGAAGAAGCATCTGTTGGTTGGCAATTAAATAGAATGAATAAATTAGACCTTACAGTATTAAGATTAGCAGTGTATGAAATACAATATGATGAAGATATTCCAGATAAGGTAGCTATTAATGAGGCTGTAGAGTTAGCTAAGAAGTTTGGTGGAGAGAGTTCACCTAGCTTTGTAAATGGAATATTAGCTAAGATTGTAGACAAATAAAGCAATTAGAGATAATAATTAGTATCTAATAAGGGAATGAACTTCATTCCCTTATTTCTATGAAAAAGATATTATTAATTCGTAAATAGATTAAGGTGAAGTTTAATGCAATATACAGTAACAATGTTGAATAATTATATAAAGAATATGTTTACTATGGATGCAGGACTTAATAACATATTTGTTAAAGGGGAAGTCTCTAATTGTAAATACCATACATCAGGTCATATTTATTTTACAATAAAAGATTTTGGTGGACAAATTGCCTGTGTAATGTTTGCAGGAAATAGAACAGGATTAAAATTTCGACTTGAAGAGGGAATGAGTGTAATAGTACATGGTAATGTAAGTATATATGAAAGAGATGGAAAGTATCAGTTATATGCTAGAGAAATTACACAAGATGGGAAAGGTATATTATATCAAAAGTATGAAGAATTAAAGAAAATTCTCGAGTTAAAGGGATATTTTGAACAAAGTCATAAGAAACCAATTCCTAAATTTGCAAAAAAAATTGGAATCGTAACGGCTAAAACTGGAGCTGCATTACAGGATATCATTAATGTATCAAGAAGACGTAATCCTTGGGTACAATTATATCTAGCACCTGCATTCGTTCAAGGAGAGATGGCAGCTCCTTCTATTGTCGATGCAATAAAATCATTAGAAAAAAGAGATGTAGATGTTATCATAGTTGGTAGAGGTGGAGGTTCTATTGAAGATTTATGGGCATTTAATGAGGAAATTGTTGCAAAGGCTGTCTATGATTGTACAATCCCTATAATATCAGCAGTAGGTCATGAGACAGATACAACTATAGTTGATTATGTATCAGATATGCGTGCACCAACTCCATCTGCAGCAGCTGAATTGGCAGTATTTGATTATTATTTATATGAGCAGAAGGTTAATGAGTGCAAATATTTAATTAATACTTTTATGAATAAGAAAATACAAGAACAAAGAAATAAGATAGAAAATTTAAGTGTTAAGTTAAGTCATTTTAGCCCAGAATATAAACTACAGCAATTTAAGCAAAATAGTATGGATTATGAGAATAGGCTACAACAGTTAATTAATAATAAAATAAAAGATACAAGACATATGTTAGATGTATATATTGAAAAATTAAATGGTTTATCGCCACTTAATAAATTAAAAAGTGGATATAGTTTAGTAACAGTAGATAGTAAGATTGTTAATTCAACAAAGAATGTCAATATTGGTGAAAATGTTAATATTTCGTTAATTGATGGAGATATTGTGGCAAAAGTTGAAGATATTATATATAATAACAGAGGTTAGTTAAAAAGTCGCTTCGGAATGGAGGATTAGTATGAAAATAGAAGAAAGATTTGTAGAACTTGATAAGATAGTTAAGAAATTGGAATTAGGTGAGTTAACTCTTGAGAAGTCTTTTGAACTATATAAAAAAGGGATGGATATGATAAAGGATTGTAATAAGGATATAGATAAGGTTGAAAAACAACTTATCATATTACAAAATACTGATAGTGATGTTGAGGAATAATTATGGAATTTAATAAAGAATTAGAATTAAAAGTAGAAGAAGTTGAAAAAATAGTAAAAGAATATTTACCAGAAGAGATAGGTTATCAAAAGAGAGTTCTTGAAGCGATGAATTACAGTGTTTTAGCAGGCGGAAAGAGACTTAGACCTATGTTAATGCAAGAAACTTATAGATTTTTTGCAAATAAGAAAAATGATGATAATAAAGAAAAAAATATTGAAAATATTGATGCATTGCATAGATTTATGGCTGCACTAGAATATATTCATACATATTCTTTAGTACATGATGATTTGCCAGCTATGGATAATGATGTATTGAGAAGAG
The DNA here is from genome assembly GCA_934432595.1 of uncultured Lachnospiraceae bacterium. Classification (GTDB taxonomy): domain Bacteria; phylum Bacillota; class Clostridia; order Lachnospirales; family Lachnospiraceae; genus SIG301. The sequence goes on from CAKRYR010000006.1 coordinate 14,683, forward strand.
GTTTGCCGACAACTCATGTAAAATATGGACATGCAATGGCAATACTTGCTGGAGATGGTTTGTTAAATTATGCATTTGAGGTGGCTAGCAACGCTTTTAATAAAGATAATAATACAGAAAAGGTTATTGAAGCATTAAAAGTATTGGCACATAAACCAGGAATATATGGAATGTTAGGTGGACAGGTTATTGATGTTGAGAATACGGGTAAAGGGATAGAATTAAAAACTTTACAATGTATTCATAGATTAAAGACAAGTGCTTTGATAGAAACTAGTATGATGATTGGCGCAATTTTGGCAGGAGCATCAAAGGACGAGGTTAATTCAGTTTCAGAAGTTGCAGTAGATATCGGTTTAGCTTTTCAAATTCAAGATGATATACTTGATGTTGTAAGTACAGATGATGAATTAGGAAAGCCTGTTAATAGTGATGAGAAGAATAATAAGACTACATATGTTACATTATTAGGTATAGACAAAGCAAAAGAGCAAGTTAAGGAATATACTGATAGAGCTATTAATAGATTAAAAGAATTTGATGGCGAGAATGAGTTTTTATTTGAGTTGATAGACAGATTAATATCAAGAAGAAAATAGTTGGTGAAAGGTGATTAAATGCCAAAGATATTAGATAAAATAAATGTTGCAAATGATATAAAAAATATAGAACCTAAGGACTATAAAAGGCTGGCATCTGAGATTAGAGAATTTATTATAAATAATGTAAGTAAGACTGGTGGGCATTTTGCGTCTAACTTAGGTGTAATAGAATTAACAATTGCATTACATTTGTCATTGGATTTCCCAAAAGATAAGTTAATATGGGATGTTGGCCATCAGGCATATACACATAAAATCCTTACTGGAAGGAAAGATGGTTTTAAAAATTTAAGACATTATAATGGATTATCTGGTTTTCCAAAGATGGAAGAGAGTGAATGTGATGCATTTAATGTTGGGCATAGTTCAACATCAATTTCTATAGGATTAGGATATGCTAAAGCAAGAGATATAAAGAAGGAAAATTATAAAATATTTGCAGTAATAGGAGACGGAGCATTATCAGGTGGTATGGCTTATGAAGCATTAAATAATGCTGCTCGATTAAAATCAAATATGGTTATAGTACTGAATGATAATAAAATGTCAATCTCAGAAAATGTAGGTGGCATGGCTAATTACTTAGGTAAGATAAGAACAGGAACAACTTATTCTACTATTAAGACTAATGTGGAAAAGGGAATTAGAATGGTGCCTTTAATAGGTAATGGTTTGGCAGATAGGGTAAAGAAATCTAAAGATTCTTTGAAAAGTTTGGTTATCCCGGGAATGCTATTTGAAGATATGGGATTAACATATATAGGACCTATTGATGGACATAATATAAGTCAAATGTTATACGCTTTTAACAATGCTTCAAAAGCAAAAGGACCTGTTATAGTTCATGTAGTAACACAGAAGGGTAAGGGATATAAATTAGCAGAAAAGAATCCTTCAAAATACCATGGCGTGGGTTCTTTTAAGACAAAGACTGGTGAAAGTGCAATCTTAGAGGATAATCTTGATTATACAAAAAGTTTCACATATAAAATGATAGAACTTGCTAGTAAGGATGAGAGTGTGGTTGCAGTAAGTGCTGCAATGTTAAATGGAACAGGTCTTAATTATTTTGGCCAACAATTTGAAGATAGATTATTTGATGTTGGAATAGCAGAAGAACATGCGGTAACTTTTGCAGCTGCAATGGCAGCAGGAGGTTTAAAACCAGTAGTTGCTATCTACTCAACATTTTTACAAAGAGCATATGACCAAATTTTACATGATGTATGTATAAGTGGTCACCATGTAGTTCTTGCGATAGATAGAGCTGGAATAGTTGGACCAGATGGTGCAACGCATCAAGGAATATATGATATATCATATTTAAGAACAATTCCTAATATGACCATCATTGCACCGAAGAATAGAGTAGAATTTGATGATATGTTAGAATATGCTGTTGAAGAGTATGATGGGCCAATAGCTATAAGGTATCCAAAGGGAGCAGTATATGAGGAACTTTCAGAATATAATGCACCTATAGAATATGGTAAGGCAGAAGTAATATATAATGAAAAGGATATATTGTTATTAGCGTTTGGAAGTATGAATAAAGTTGCTAATTCTGTTTGGAATAGATTAAAAGAAGAAGGTTATAATGCAACATTTGTTAATTTACGTTTTGCAGCTCCTATAGATTTTGATACAATTAGAGAACTTATAGATAATCATACTTTATTGGTTACTATGGAAGAAAATGTATATAATGGAGGAATAGGTCAGGCAGTATCTGCTTGGTTAAAAGAGAATAAGTATAATATAGATAGTATAAGTGTGGCTTTGCCAGATAAATTTATAGAGCATGGCAAAAGAGAATTCTTACTTGAAAAGTATGGTTTAGATGCAGATAGTATATATAATAAGATAATTGCTGCAATTAAATAGTAGTGATAAATAAATGATAATAGTCAAATTATTGATGAAACTGTTATATTAGATTTTCGGAATGGAGAATTAAATTGAAGGAAAGATTAGATGTTTTATTAGTGAAAAGAGGATTGGCGAATTCTAGACAACAAGCTAAGGCTGTAATAATGGCAGGAGAAGTCTTTGTAAATGGAGAGAGAGAAGATAAAGCTGGAACTACATTTGATGAAAAGGTAGATATAGTTGTAAAAAGTAACAAACAAAAGTATGTAAGTCGCGGAGGATTTAAATTAGAAAAGGCTATTGATTGCTGGCCAATAGATTTAAATGATAAGATATGTATGGATATAGGTTCATCTACTGGAGGATTTACAGATTGTATGCTTCAAAATGGTGCTAGAAAAGTATATGCAGTAGATGTTGGTACAAATCAGTTGGCGTGGTCTCTTAGAAATAACGAAAAAGTAGTTAGTATGGAGAAAACAAATATAAGATATTTGACAAGTGACCAAGTAAATGATAAAATCCAATTTGCATCGGTAGATGTTTCATTTATATCTTTATGTAAGATTTTAGTACCAGCACGAGAATTATTGGAAGATAAAGCTCAGATGGTTTGTCTTATAAAACCTCAATTTGAAGCAGGTCGAGAAAAAGTTGGTAAAAAAGGTGTCGTAAGAGATAAGAAAGTTCATGTAGAAGTTATTGAGCAAGTTATGTTATTCGCATATAATAATAAATTTGATATATTGGATATTAATTTTTCTCCGATAAAGGGACCTGAAGGGAATATTGAATATTTAATGTATATTCAAAAAAATTCTGAAAAACAAGAAAATAGTTACAATTGGGATGAATTAAAGACTCTTACGGATATGGAGAGTATTTGTAATAAAGTTATACAGATAACAGATGAGGCACATAACAATTTAGATTAGGAAAGGTACTATAGGAATAGTTATGAAAAAGTTTTGTATAATAGCGAATAGTTTTAAAGATAATGAGCTAAAAATAAGTAATAAAATAAAAGAAAGAATAGTTAGCAATGGTGGAACATGTGTTGTTATTACCAAGGGACTGAGCTTAGAAAGAGAACATGTTGATTATACAAGAAAAATAATTAATTCAGATCCTGGAATTGAATGTGCAATTGTTGTTGGTGGAGATGGAACGATATTACAAGCTACAAAAGATTTATATGGTTATGATATTCCTATTATTGGTATTAACTTGGGAAATGTAGGTTTTTTGGCAGAGGTTGAGTTAGATAGATTAGATGATGCAATAGATAAATTGATGAATGATGAATATAAAATTCAAAATAGAATAATGTTAACAGGAAAAATTATTCGTGATGGTGAGGTTGCGTGTGTAGATACAGCTTTGAATGATATTGTGATAGGTAGATTTGGAATATCTAGAGTAATGACTATGGAAGCTTTGGTAAATGATGAGCTAATTAATACATATAATGGTGATGGTTTAATTGTTTCAACTCCTACAGGGACAACAGGATATAATTTGTCGGCAGGTGGACCAATTGCTAAACCGGATGCAAAGTTATTGATGATAACACCAATATGTGTACATTCTTTGTATAATAGAAGTATAGTTGTTTCATCTGAGGATAAAATTACTATTAGAGTTTTAGAAGGCAAAAGAGCTCAGGTAGAAGAGGCTATGGCAACATTTGATGGAAGAGTAGGATTCAAATTGATGACAAATGATGTGATAGAAATATCACAATCAGATAAAATGACTAGTTTGATTAAACTTGAGGAAAAACAATTTTTTGATATTGTAAGGGAAAAAATTGAAAATAAGTAATTATATTGGAGGTTTCTATGAAAATTAAAAGACAAAATAAAATAATTGAATTAATATCAAATAATGAAATTGAAACACAAGAAGAATTGGCTGATATGTTAATGAGTGAGGGACATAATGTTACACAAGCAACAGTGTCAAGGGACATAAGAGAATTGAAGTTATCTAAGGTATCTACAGAAGATGGTAGGCAAAAATATGCTATATTGAATAATTTAGATGTAGAAATGTCAGAAAAATATATACGTGTATTAAAGGATGGATATATTTCTATGGAATCAGCTCAGAATATTATAGTTGTGAGAACTGTTACAGGAATGGGTATGGCAGTTGCAACAGCTATTGATATATTAGAAATAAGTGGTATTGTTGGCTGTATAGCAGGCGATGATACTGTATTTTGTGCAATAAAGAGTGAAGATAAGACACAAGAAGTAATGGAGAAAATAGGAAGACTTATAGCACAGTAAAAGCAATAAAAAGAAGAGAAAAGGAGAATTTATATGTCAGGACATTCAAAATTTGCTAATATTAAGCATAAAAAAGAAAAAAATGATGCAGCTAAAGGAAAGATATTTACAAAGTTAGGTAGAGAAATAGCAGTTGCTGTTAAAGAAGGTGGACCAGATCCAACACAAAATAGCAGATTAAAAGATGTAATAGCAAAGGCAAAGGCAAATAATATGCCTAATGATACAATAGATAGAAGTATAAAGAAAGCAGCAGGAGATGCTAACGCAGTTAATTATGAGTCTGTTATATATGAAGGATATGGACCAAATGGAATAGCAATTATCGTTGAAGCATTAACAGATAATAAAAATAGAACAGCTTCAAATGTGAGAAATGCATTTACAAAGGGTAGTGGTAATGTAGGAACACCAGGATGTGTATCTTATATGTTTGATAAAAAAGGTCAGATTATTATATCAAAAGAAGACTGTACAATGGATGCAGATGATTTAATGATGATAGCATTAGATGCAGGTGCAGAGGATTTTGTAGAGGAAGAAGATAGCTTTGAAGTAGTTACAGTTCCAGATAGTTTTTCACAAGTTAGAGAAGCATTAGAAACTGAAAATATTGTTATGGCACAAGCAGAAGTTACAATGATACCTCAGACTTGGGTTGAGCTTACAGATGAGGGAGATATAAAGAATATGAACAGAACATTGGATTTATTAGAAGAAGATGATGATGTTCAGGAAGTATATCATAACTGGGATGAATAGTATTGTTCAGCCATAGGCTGAACTGTTACTATGAATAAGTTTAGGTCTTAAAACTCTCTTGCTTTAGATACAGAAAAATGGTAAAATATTACATATAGAGTCATAATGAGGGATTATAAGTCTTTTTATTTATTAGAAATTGCGTTCCCAATCGCACGCGAAAGAGTCGCATGCGACTACTTGTTCTAAGACTTGACTTTGGATAAATAATCTTAGGTGGATGGTGATTATATGTTATATACTGTAAAGCTTAATAGTTTTAATACAGATGAGATTATTATGATTGACTTATGTATGAAGTTGCTTAATTTTGATGCGAGTCAGGCATATGATTGTATAGATAATATGCCTTCTGTTTTAGCAGAAGGCATTGATATGGATAAAGTAAAAGAGATTAGGACTGCCTTTGAAAGTGAGGGAGCTATTCTTGATGTTACTCCAATTAATGATGAACAGGCATATAAAGCGAGTAATGATAAAAAGGAAGCAAATAATAAAGAGTCATTGAGTAAAAATAATAAGTTGGCATCAATGACATCTGGTTCTCTAAATTCTTCAGATTTGGAGATTCTTAATTTAAAATATAACCCATATGAAAATGTAAATAATAATGATGATATATTAAAGAATAATGATGATTCACTTGATTCGAATAAGATTGAGGATAGGAGAAATGGTGTTACATATGGAAGAAGAAGTACAGATATTAATCCTATGTCGAATAATTATGGAAGAAGAAGTACAGATGTTAATCCTATGAGATATAATGATGATAGTAGTTTTTCACCATATCTAAATAGTTCTAGTGACTTGAAAAGAAATAAAACTAAGTCAGTATATACTAATGATTTGGAAAATAATAAGTCTCAGTCGGTGTATACAAGCGGATTAGACAATAATAAATCTCAGTCGGTGCATACAAGCGGATTAGACAATAATAAATCTCAGTCGGTGTATACAAACGGATTAGACAATAATAAATCTCAGTCGGTGTATACAAGCGGATTAGGCAATAATAAATCTCAGTCGGTGTATACAAGCGAATTAGACAATAATAAATCTCAGTCAGTATACACAGGCGGATTAGATAATAATAAGTCCCAATCAACATATATAGAAAATCCATTTTCAGCGTATACAAATGGACAATCACCATATACAGAAGGACTAAATGCTTCTGAATTTACATATAAAAGTCCGTATTTGAATAATGACGACGCTAAAGCTGAAATGGGGGAAGAAGAAGATTTTGGATTTGAGATATCAGAACCTAAGGAAAATTTAGACGATAAAAATAATGAATTGAAGTCAAGTAATGTCTATAATATGTTAAATTCTGATGCAGAACAATTAGCTGAGAGTGAGAAAAATATAGAACCACCTAAGATACCATATGATAATAATATGATGAATTTTACTCATCAACAAGATGTGGGAGAGATAAGCAAGGAAGATAATCTATTTAGTTTGTCAGGTATTAGACGAGATAAATCTAAAGCTAATAAAGGTTCATTACCTTATGAAAAGGATCAAATCACTTGTCCAAAATGTGGAAGTGCATTTGTATCAACTAAGAGAGGTCAAGGAATATTTGGAACGAGTAAAGTAAAATATATATGCGAGGCATGTAAGAATAAATTTTAAGGAGCTGCAATGCAGCTCCTTAAAATTTATTCTAGTGATGAGCCCTTATAGGAGCAATATACGAGAAAAATAAAAAGAACAAATATTCGAAAAAACACTTGCAAATATATGTTCGATGTAGTATAACTATATATGTAAGAACAAACAGATGTTCATATATGGAATGAAAGTGAGGATATTGGTATGTTAGAGCATTTACACGTTAAGAATTTAGCATTAATAGATGAAATTGAAGTGGATTTTTCAGAAGGGTTAAATATTTTATCGGGAGAAACAGGTGCAGGTAAATCTATCATTATCGGTTCTATTAATATTGCTCTAGGAGGTAAAGCTAGTAAGGAACTTATAAGGAAAGGTGCAGAATATGCATTAGTAGAAATAGTTTTTAGTGTATATAATGAGAATATTATAAAAGAACTTGAAGATATGGGAATTGAGGTAGAAGATAATACAATTATTATCTCTAGAAAGATTATGCCAAGTAAGTGTATTAATAAGATAAATGGACAGAATGTTACTATTAGCATGCTTAAGAATATAGCGCATTATTTAATTGATATTCATGGACAACATGAGAATCAATCTTTATTGGTTAAGAAAAATCATTTATCATTATTAGATAGATTTGCAAAGAATGAATTAGAGAATTTATTGTCAGAACTTTCTTTAGCATATAAAAAATATATAAGTGTTAAGAAAGAATTAGAGATTTCATGTGTTGATGAAGAGAAGAGAATAAGAGAAATTTCATTTCTAGAATACGAAATAAATGAAATAACTTCCGCAAAATTGATTAAAGATGAAGATATTTGTTTAGATGAAAAGTATAAAAAACTATCTAATATGCATACAATCATGTCAACATTAAATACTGTACATAATTTATTATCTGATGCTGTATCTGGTTCAGCTGCAGATAATATAAGTCATAGTGTAAGGGAACTTTCTAGAATATCAGATTTAGATAGTGATATAGAGAATCAATTAAATCAGTTGATTACAATTGATGATTTGGTAAGTGGTGTTAATAAAGATATCAGTTCATATATGGATAAATTTGAAGATATATCAGAAGAACTATCTGAGGTGGAAGAAAGATTGAACCTAATAAATAGTCTTAAGATGAAGTATGGAAATTCAATAGAAGAAATAGAAGAATATCTTCACACACAAGAGGATAAGCTAAATAAGTTAAAAAATTATGATGAGTATATTTGTAATTTAAAAAAGAAGGTAAGTGAATTAGAAGATAAAGTAGATAAGATTTCTGAAAAAGTATCTAATACAAGAAAAGAAAAGGGAAAAATATTAACAAAATTAATTAGAGAAGCATTAATTGATTTGAATTTTATAGATGTACAATTTGAAATGATATTTAATAGAACTAAAGAATATACAGCAAATGGATATGATGATGCTGGATTTTATATATCAACTAACCCAGGTGAATTATTAAGACCACTTAATGATGTTGCCTCTGGTGGTGAAATATCTAGAATAATGTTAGCTATAAAATCAGTATTATCAGAAATTGATTCTTTGGATTCATTAATATTTGATGAGATAGATACAGGAATTAGTGGAAGGACAGCACAAAAGGTTTCTGAAAAACTTGCTCTTATTGCAAAGAAGAGACAAGTAATATGTATCACGCATTTACCTCAGATAGCAGCAATGGCGGATAGTCATTATATTATAGAGAAGAATAGCGATGGAGAGACTACGCATACTGATATTAAAAAATTAGATGTAGATTCATCTGTAAAGGAAGTTGCACGAATAATTGGAGGTGTACAAATTACAGAAGCAGTTATGACAAATGCTAAGGAAATGATACAGTTGGCTAATAATATAAAATTAAAGATAGCATAATAATGAATATGAAGCTTTTTATTGTTAATAATATAAATAGACATGATTAGTATGTTGCGTATTAATTTATCTATTTGTTGAATGAAATATTGTTAATAATAAGGAGCTTTTTATATGTATAGAATAGGAAAATCTAAAGAGAGAAATATATATATTTCTATAATAGGTGGAGTTACGTTGTGTTCAATAGTTATTACGTTTGTCTATGCAATAGTATTATTAGAGAATGAGATTCCTTCTGATATAAAGATTATGTTAAATCAGGAGGGAAGGTTTTCTTCAGCATTTCCAATAACAGCGAGTTTTAATGAGGATTGTGTGGGAACAATTAGTGTGGATAATAAATTATTGAATAAGAATAATTTAAATGTGAACATTAATAATGATTTTTCTATTAAAGGAAATAAAACAGGTAAATATAAGGCAAATGTTAAGGCTTTTGGAGTAATAACTTTAAAAAAGATAAATCTAGAGGTTATTGAAAATAAAAAATTAGTTGTAGGTGGAATGCCTGTTGGAATATACATTGAGACAGATGGTTTGTTGGTTTTAGGTACAGGAGAAATATGTGGTCTTGATGGAGTAGATTATTCTCCAGCAAGAAATATATTGAAGCCAGGAGATTATATAATAGCAATTAATGATGTTAAAGTGTCCGACAAACAAAAATTCATACAATATATTCAAAAATCAAAATCAGATGATTTAAAGATTACACTTAGGAGAAATGAACAGATTATTAATATTGCTGTAAAGAAAATAAAATGTAAAGATGGTAGGTATAAGATAGGAACCTGGATTAGAAATAATATGCAAGGAATTGGAACATTAACATATATAGATAGAGAAAATAATAGTTATGGAGCATTAGGTCATGGAATAAATGATATAGATACAAATGAATTAATGGAAATAAAAAACGGTAGTATTTATAATGCAAGTATTATAGATATTGTTAAAGGAAAAGTTAACAAGCCAGGCGAATTAGTGGGGGTTATAAATCATTCATATGATTATAGGTTAGGAAATTTAAAATACAACACAAAATGTGGAATATTTGGTGATGTTGATAAAAAAGATATTAATAGTGTTACAACACCGTTATATAATGATTCATTGAAAGATGAATATGAGATAGCCCTTAAACAGGATATTAAAGTGGGTAGGGCTAAGATTAGAACAGAAGTAGATGATACTATTAAGGACTATGATATAGTTATAGAAAAAATTAATAGGCATAGTCTAAAAGGAAATAAGAATTTTATTATTAGAGTAACAGATATAGATCTTTTAAATTTGACAGGAGGTATAGTACAAGGAATGAGTGGAAGTCCTATTATACAGAATAATAGGATAGTAGGTGCTTTGACACATGTATTTATAAATAATCCTACTAGAGGATACGGAATATTTATAGATAATATGTTAGAATCTAAGTAAAAAATAACATTCTGCCATGGGCTGAATAGTTACTAATAAAAGATAAATAAAGGATAATAAGCAAGTTCTTTATTCATCTTTTATTATACAGTTACATAATAAGTTTATATATGATTTTACAAGTTCTGGCTTAATTCCAGAATAATTAATTACTAGTGTAGGATGCAAATGTTTTTCATTGTTGGGTGTATTATAAAACTCAGACATAAATGCTAGATTTATGTCTAATCTATCGGCACGTTTTTGTATTGTTTTGTCATCCAATCCATTAATAACTTTCATAAGAAAATGTAAACCAGAGTTCATCTCTGTAATCTTAACTTGTGAGTTTATTGGAGAATTTTTTATCTCATTAAGTATGCTATTACGTAGATTTTTATAATATATTCTCATTCGATTTATATGTTTTTCAAAGTAACCATCGTTAATGAATTTAGCAAGTGTATATTGTTCAAAAGTTGATACTGTGCAAGAGTAAAATGATAATTCTTTTTTAAATTTGTACAATAAATGTTTAGGTAAAATCATATAGCTAATTCTTATGGTAGAAGCAAGACTTTTAGAAAAGGTATTTATATAAATTACTTTTTCATTAGTATCTATACTTTGTAGAGAAGGTATAGGTTTACCGTTAAATCTAAATTCACTATCATAATCGTCTTCAATTATATATTTTGTAGAAGCTGTATTAGCCCATTCTAGAAGTTTATATCTAGTTGATATAGGAGTTATGATACCAGTAGGAAAATGATGTGAAGGTGATATATGCAGAATGTCAGCTTGGAAATTATATAGTTTGTCTACCGATATACCTTTATTTGTGAGAGGTATATATTTAACATTAACATTATTTCTGGAATATATTTTACTTATTTTTTTATAACCAGGGTCTTCTACTGCGTATATTTTGTCACGACCTAAGAGTTGAATTAATAAACCATAGAGATATTCTGTACCAGCACCAATTATAATTTGTTCTGGTGATACAGATATTCCACGGTAATTATATACATGGTTAGATATAGCTTCCCTTAATTCTTTAATTCCGCCATAAGGTGAACTTATCATTAGTTCAGAGCGTTGATTATTTATTACATTTCGAAGTAATTTTGCCCAGATAGAGAAAGGAAAATTATCGGGATTTGTTTGATTACTATTGAAGTTAGCTTTATATGTTTTAATGTTATCATCTTTTAAAGATATTTTATACGCATTATTGATAGAGTGTATAATATTTGACACATCGTTATTATCTTCATTACTATTATTATTATTGATGTCTGTAGTTTTAAAAATATTATTTATCTTAGCAACGTAGTAACCTTTTTTGGGTATAGAATAAATATAACCTTCTGATAAAAGATTATAATAAGCATTTTCAACAGTTATCGTACTAATATTTAAATGTTTTGCAAATGCTCTCTTTGAAGGAAGTTTATAGTCAGTAGGAAGTATACCTTTTAGAATATCATTTTTGATACATTTATAAAGATATTGGTATAAAGATTTTGTGTCTCTATTTTCAAATGAATAAGTTAACATGATAAATACTCCTTTCAAACTGACCATATAAAAAAATATTAAACTGAGTATATTAATATGGTCAGATAATAGTATAATATTTGTTAGTATATTTGTAAAGGAAAATGGAGGATTAAAAATGGAACAAAGAAGATATGAATTAAATAAAGAATTGGCTCAAATGCTTAAAGGTGGAGTTATTATGGATGTTACTACTCCAGAGCAAGCTAGAATAGCAGAGGAAGCAGGAGCATGTGCAGTAATGGCACTTGAAAGAATTCCTGCAGATATAAGAGCTGCTGGTGGTGTATCAAGAATGAGTGATCCAAAAATGATACAAGGAATTCAAGAGACTGTTTCCATACCAGTTATGGCAAAATGTCGTATAGGTCATTTTGTAGAAGCTCAATTATTAGAGGCAATAGAAATTGATTATATAGATGAGAGTGAAGTTTTATCACCTGCAGATGATGTTTATCATATTGATAAGACTAAGTTTAAGGTTCCTTTTGTATGTGGTGCTAAGGATTTAGGAGAAGCTTTAAGAAGAATAAATGAAGGTGCATCTATGATTAGAACTAAGGGTGAACCAGGAACAGGAGATGTTGTTCAAGCAGTACGTCATATGAGAATGATGAATAGGGAAATAGCAAGAATTTCATCTATGAGAGAAGATGAATTATTTGATATAGCAAAACAATTACAAGTACCTTATGACTTAGTATTATATGTTCATGAAAATAAGAGACTTCCAGTTGTTAACTTTGCAGCAGGTGGAGTTGCTACTCCAGCAGATGCAGCACTTATGATGCAACTTGGAGCAGAGGGTGTATTTGTAGGTTCAGGCATATTTAAGTCAGGTAATCCAGCTAAGAGAGCTAATGCTATAGTTAAAGCTGTTACAAATTACACTGATGCTAAGATGATAGCTGAGCTTTCAAAGGATCTTGGAGAAGCTATGGTTGGAATAAATGAAGATGAGATAGAGTTATTAATGGCAGAAAGAGGAAAATAAAATCTATATCAGGTCTTTAATTATACGGAGGTATATTATGGGATTGAATAAAAAAATTAAAGTTGCAGTTTTAGCAGTTCAAGGTGCTTTTATAGAACATGAGAAAATGTTAGAAGAACTTGGGGCTGAGTGCATAGAATTAAGAAAAAAAGAAGATTTGGAGCAAGAATATGATGCAATTGTTTTGCCAGGTGGTGAAAGTACTGTACAGGGAAAACTTTTAAAAGAGTTAGGAATGTTTGATAAAATAAAGAATCAAATAGCTGAAGGAATGCCCGTACTCGCTACTTGTGCTGGCTTAATATTACTTGCTAAGGAACTTAGTAATGATGCTAAGTCATATTTTAAGACATTACCTGTTAGAGTTAAGCGTAATGCATATGGTAGACAATTGGGGAGTTTCTTCATAGAAGAAAATATGAAGGGACTAGGAAAGTATCCTATGGAATTTATAAGGGCTCCATATATTGAAAAAGCTAGCGATGATGTAGATGTGCTTGCAACTGTAGATAATAATATTGTGGCAGTTCAATATTGTAATCAAATAGGATTAGCTTTCCACCCAGAACTTACAAATGATAATCGTATCCACGCTAAATTTCTTTCCCTCGTAAAATAAATAAAAAATTACAAAATGTGTAGGTTTTTGGGGAGATTTGCTAATTTATATTGAATGGAATAGAGTTGTGTCGAATTTTGGCGAAAGTCGCGACGAAAAACATTTGCAATAAAAAAAACTTGTGTTATAATTCAATTTGTCGCAATCGTGATAGGTTATGGAAAAGAATGATGAAATATAGTTTTTCATGAGGCTATTTTAGATGATTGCAAATAACAATATAATTTGGCAGAAAGGAAATGATGGGGAAATTATGGGTAAAATTAAAGTTGTGGTTGCAGATGATAACGAATTAATGCTCGATATGATTTCAACAATACTAAAGAATGATGATGATATAGAAGTAGTTGCGGAGGTAACTGATGGGGTACATTTATTGTCGATAATAAAAGATAAGAAACCTGATGTCGTATTGCTTGATTTAGTAATGCCACTTATGGATGGTTTAGGTGTAATGGAGCAAGTTAAAAAAAATGCAGATTCATTGGAAAAAATGCCAGCGTTTATAGTTTTAACAGCTGCAAAGCAAGAATCTATTACAGAAAATGCATTTGCACTTGGGGCTAGCTATTATTTACTTAAACCATTTGATAGTGCAATTTTATTAACTAGGATTAAACAAACCGTTCAAGATATGCAGAATAAGAAATCAGAGAATGGAAATAGTATTGTTTATGAAAACAAAAACATGGGAGTTAATAAAAAGGTTAATTTGGAAGCCGACGTAACTAATGTAATACATGAGATAGGAGTACCAGCACATATTAAGGGATATCAATATTTAAGGGATGCTATAATGATGTCTGTCAACGATTCAGAGGTTCTTAATTCAATTACAAAAGTATTATATCCAACAATTGCAAAGAAACATAAGACTACACCAAGTAGGGTTGAAAGAGCTATTAGACATGCGATAGAAGTTGCGTGGTCAAGAGGAAAAATGGATACAATAGATGAATTATTTGGATATACCGTATCCTACGGGAAAGGAAAACCAACTAACTCAGAATTTGTAGCCTTAATTGCAGACAAAATCCGCTTAGAATATAAAGCCCAGGCTATGTAAAATTTATTGGTATTATCTAAAGTGCTGTTGTAATTAAAAAGTAAAAGTTAATACAGTTAGTTATGTAGATTTTATATTTATAAAAAATAGATTGTCCCAGGAAATTGTCCCTAGAATACCAGAAAACAGAAAAAAGACTTTAAAAATTCTAAGGAATAAGGTATAATGTCAAGGTATGTGGTATTTTGGAGGTTAGAAGATGAAAAAGGTTTTATTTGTGGCATCAGAATGTGTACCATTTATAAAAACAGGGGGATTAGCTGATGTTATAGGATCTTTGCCAAAGTGTTTTGATAAAAATAAATTTGATGTAAGAGTAATTATGCCAAAGTATAAAGCAATTCCAGATGAGTATATTGAAAAAATGCAATATATAACTAATTTTCAGATACAATTATCTTGGAGAAGTCAATATGTTGGACTATTTAAAATGGAATATAAGGGTATTAAATATTATTTTATAGATAATGAGTATTACTTTGGAGGCTGGACACCTTATGGCAATATAAATGAGGATATAGAGAAATTTGCATTTTTCTCAAAGGCAGTATTATCTTCCTTACCTACATTGGAATTTAGACCAGATATTATACATTGTCATGATTGGCAAACAGGACTTATTCCAGTGTTGTTAAAAGAGATTTTTTATAAAAATGATTTTTATAAGGGAATGAAATCGATAATAACTATTCATAATTTGAAATTCCAGGGAAAATGGGATGTGGATACAGTAAGGGAATTAACTGGACTTATGCCATACCATTTTACGTCAGATAAACTTGAGGCATATGGAGATGCTAATTATTTAAAAGGCGGAATAGTTTATGCAGATAAGGTTACAACTGTAAGTGAAAACTATGCAAAAGAGATAAAGATGCCTTTTTATGGTGAAGGTTTAGATGGTGTTATTAGATCTAGAGCAGCTGATTTGATAGGAATTGTAAATGGAATAGATTATGATGAATATAATCCTGAGACAGATAAGTTTTTAAAATATAAATTTAATAAAAGGACATTTAGACGTGAAAAAGAAAAGAATAAAGTTCTTTTACAAAGCGAATTGGGCTTAGAAGAAGATCCAAAGAAAATGATGATAGGTATAGTATCAAGGTTAACAGATCAAAAAGGTTTGGATTTAGTAGATTACATTATAGAAGAAATATGTGCTGAAAATATTCAATTAGTTGTTGTTGGTACAGGAACTGACAAATATGAGAATTTGTTTAGACATTTTGCTTGGAAATATCCTCAAAAAGTATCGGCAAATATTTTTTATGCAAATGAATTAGCTCATAAGGTATATGCTTCTGCAGATGCGTATTTAATGCCTTCATTATTTGAACCATGTGGGCTTAGTCAATTAATGAGTTTAAGATATGGAACAATTCCTATTGTTCGAGAGACAGGTGGCTTAAAAGACACAGTTGAACCTTTTAATGAATATGATTCAACTGGAACCGGTTTCTCTTTTGCTAATTATAATGCTCATGAAATGTTTGATACAATTAGATATGCTGAAAATATATATTATAATAATAAAAGAGAATGGAACAAAATGATAGATAGAGCTATGAGTACAGATTATTCATGGAATCAGTCAGCTATAAAATATGAACAATTATATATGTCATTATAAAAAGAAAATGAGTCGCAATAAAGCGACTTTTTTTCTTTTCATAGGAAATTGTGCTACATTTCTAAGCCCCTCGCTTTGAAAAAATGATTTTAAATGGACTTATCATAGTAACAATAAACAATATTTTTTGAATAAAAAACATAAAATTGATAATACTATATTAAGAATTAAATTTTTAATAAAAAATGGAGGTAAAGTATGTCACAAGTATCAGAATTAGAGTTACAAAATATTAGACATTTAGTATTGAATTCAGATATGGATATTGAAAAGTATACATCATATTCTGAGTCAGCAACTTCAGTAGATGTGAAAGAATTCTTTAAAAAATCAGTAGATTCAGCAATGAAGAATAAACAAGAACTTATGAAATTTCTTTAATATGATTAATTGTTTTTAACATGATAATTATTTATTAAATATGGAGGTATATTATGGAAGAAAAGGCAATGGTTTCAGATGCATTATTTTCAATTAATGCATGTTTAGCATCATTTGGTTCAATGATACCACAAACTGAGAATTTGGAATTAAGAAAAAGTCTACAACAGATGAGAAATAGTACAGAACAAAGTCAATTGGAATTATATAATTTAGCAAGAAGTAAAAAATATTATGTTCCTGCAAAACATGCACCAGAAAATGAGGTTGTTGAGATGAAAACAACTCTTGAAAATATGAAATGTGAAAAATGTAGAACTACATTATAGTTTAAGGAATGCTCTGCAAGTAAAGCAGAGTATTTCTTATTTAAAGGGAATAGAACAGAATAGCAAAAGTGGCGCGTTATTAATAGCTATGACTGGAGTAATTGTATACAAGAAGAAAAAGTAAGATAATATGTGAATATTATATAATAAAATGGGTAAAATATAATATAAGATAATGTAGATAACACAAGGACTTTTACTAAAAAGGCCCTTGTGTTAAAATTTGTTAAAATAGTGCTTGCCTTTTTAGGTTAAAAAGGTTAGAATGTAATAGGATTGAAGAAAATTACAATAATTGAAAAATTGTTAAAACTTTATCATATCCATATTTATGGCGTAATAGCGGCGATTATTATAATCTAGTATAGATTGCTAATAGTTGCTTTAGTGTGACTTTAGCACGTAATCGTGTCAGCATTATCATATATATTTATTTATTTTATAACATTAGGAGGAAATTAATTATGGCAGTAAAGGTAGCTATTAATGGATTTGGACGTATTGGACGTCTTGCATTTAGACAAATGTTTGGAGCAGAAGGTTATGAAATCGTTGCAATTAACGATTTAACTAACCCAGCTATGTTAGCTCATTTGTTAAAATATGACTCAGCTCAAGGTAGATATGATGGACATACTGTAGAAGCAGGAGAAGATTCAATCACTGTTGATGGTAAGAACATCAAGATTTATGCAAAGGCTAATGCAGCAGAACTTCCTTGGGGAGAAATAGGTGTAGATGTAGTACTTGAGTGTACTGGATTCTACTGCTCAAAAGAAAAATCACAAGCTCATATAGATGCAGGCGCTAAGAAAGTTGTTATTTCAGCACCAGCAGGTAATGATCTTAAGACAATCGTTTTCAGCGTAAACGAGAATATATTAACAAAAGAAGACAATATTATATCAGCAGCATCATGTACAACTAACTGCTTAGCTCCAATGGCTAAAGCACTTAATGATTATGCACCAATTCAATCAGGTATCATGTCAACTATCCATGCTTACACTGGAGATCAAATGATTCTTGATGGACCACATAGAAAAGGTGATTTAAGAAGAGCTCGTGCAGGTGCAGTTAACATCGTTCCTAACTCAACAGGAGCAGCTAAAGCAATCGGATTAGTTATACCAGAATTAAATGGTAAGTTAATCGGATCAGCTCAAAGAGTTCCAGTTCCAACTGGTTCAACTACTATCTTAACAGCAGTTGTTAAAGGTAAAGATGTTACAGTTGAAGGAATTAATGCAGCTATGAAGGCAGCTTCTTCAGATTCATTTGGATATAACACAGATCCTATTGTATCTTCAGATATCGTAGGAATTACTTATGGATCATTATTTGATGCAACTCAAACAATGGTATCAAAGATTTCTGATGATTTATATGAAGTACAAGTTGTTTCATGGTATGATAATGAAAATTCATACACTAGCCAAATGGTTAGAACTATCAAATACTTTGCTGAATTAGCATAGTTATAGCTTGATATTTTTTATGAATTTAGAAAATTTATTTTAAATTTAAAGAAATTCTAGCAAGTAATAGTTAATCAACAGGATTAAGTGTATTAGATAGAATGATAAAGAACCCAGATCTTTAGTTTGAATAAATCGATACATAAGGTCAGGGTTCTTTTTATTAAATATAGACTATTAATAGTAGAAAGGAGCATTCTAATGCTAAATAAAAAATCAGTAGATGATATTAATGTAAAAGGAAAAAGAGTATTAGTTAGATGTGATTTTAATGTTCCATTACAAGATGGAAAGATTACAGATGAGAACCGTTTGGTTGCAGCTTTACCAACTATTAAGAAATTAATAAATGATGGTGGAAAGATTATTCTTTGTTCACATTTGGGTAAACCAAAGGGAGAACCAAAGCCAGAATTATCACTTGCACCAGTTGCAGTTAGATTATCAGAATTATTAGGACAAGAAGTTAAGTTCGCAGCAGATGCTAATGTAGTAGGAGAAAATGCTAAGGCAGCAGTTGCGGCTATGAATGATGGAGATGTTATTTTACTTGAAAATACACGTTATCGTATAGAGGAGACTAAGAATAGTGAAGAATTTAGTAAAGAATTAGCAAGTCTTTGTGACGTATTTGTTAATGATGCATTTGGTACAGCTCATAGAGCACATTGTTCAAATGTTGGTGTTACTAAATTTGTGGATACTGCAGTTGTTGGATATTTGATGCAAAAAGAGATTGATTTCTTAGGAAATGCTGTTAATAATCCAGTTAGACCATTCGTAGCAATACTTGGTGGAGCAAAGGTTTCATCTAAGATTTCAGTTATTGAGAACTTATTGGATAAAGTAGATACTTTGATAATAGGTGGTGGAATGGCATATACATTTATGGCAGGTCTTGGTGGTAAAGTAGGTGTTTCTCTACTTGAAGAAGATTATAAAGAGTATGCTGTTAATATGATGAAGAAAGCAGAAGAAAAAGGAGTTAAATTATTAATTCCTGTTGATACAGTAATAGCTGATGATTTCAGTAACGATGCTAATACACAAGTTGTTAATCGTGGTGAAATTCCTGATAAATGGGAAGGTCTAGATATAGGACCAAAGACAAGAGAATTATTTGCAGATGCTATAGCTGGAGCAAAAACAGTTGTATGGAATGGACCAATGGGTGCATTCGAAATGCCTAAGTTTGCTGAAGGAACTGTAGCAATTGCTAAGGCAATGGCAGATTTAAATGATGCTACTACTATTATCGGTGGTGGAGATTCTGCAGCAGCTGTTAACCAACTTGGATTTGGAGACAAGATGACTCATATTTCTACAGGTGGTGGAGCTTCACTTGAATTTTTAGAAGGTAAAGAACTTCCAGGTGTTGCAGCAGCTAATGATAAATAGGTAAAGATATAAAATCAAGTTTGTGCATTTCGATGCACAAACTTGATATATGTTAAGAGAAAATGGAGGAATAATATGCGTAAGAAAATTATAGCAGGTAACTGGAAAATGAATAAAACTCCAAGTGAGACAGTTACTTTAATCAATGAATTAAAACCTCTAGTTGTTAATGAAGATGTAGATGTAGTATTCTGCGTACCAGCAATTTCATTAACTACAGCAATTGAAGCTACTAAAGGTACTAATATAGAGATAGGTGCAGAGAATATGTACTTTGAAGAAAGTGGAGCTTTCACAGGAGAAATCGCACCAAATATGTTAACAGATATAGGTGTTAAATATGTAATAATTGGTCATTCTGAGAGAAGAGAATACTTTGCAGAGACAGACGAAACTGTTAATAAGAAAGTTCTTAAAGCTTTCGAGCATGGTATTACACCAATTATTTGTTGTGGAGAGTCACTAACTCAAAGAGAACAAGGAGTTACAATTGACTTTATTCGTCAACAAATTAAAGTAGCATTTTTAAATGTTACAGCTGATCAAGCTAAAAAAGCTGTTATAGCTTATGAGCCAATCTGGGCAATAGGAACTGGTAAGGTCGCTACAACTGCTCAAGCACAAGAAGTATGTAAGGCGATTCGTGATTGTATATCAGAAATATATGATACAGATACAGCTGAAGCTATTCGTATTCAATATGGTGGAAGCGTTTCAGCAGCAAGTGCACCTGAATTATTCGCACAACCAGATATAGATGGTGGATTAGTTGGTGGAGCTTCATTGAAACCAGACTTTGGTAAAATTGTTAACTATAACAAATAAGAAAGTATTATTTGACATATAATATAGGATAAATTTATTTCTTTAAAATAAGGTTTCGCAAAAGCGAAACCTTATTTAGAGTTATTTTTATAAATATTAAAAAAGCAATAATTTTGTTAACAAAATGTTAACAATTTATTTCGTAAATGTACACATTTACAATTAAGATTTATGGTAATATAATTATAGGGTATGATTTAATGAGGTTGTTATTTTTATGGAGGGGTATTTATGAATAATGTTGAAGGTAGCGCATATGATTCTCAAAGAGAAGGCTTTATTAGTACATCATATTGGGATCAAAGTGTACAATTCAAGACTCTTGATGAGAATGGATTAGAAGTTGATTGTTATTCTAGAGTAGTAGGGGAGATACAAGAAAAGAAAAATGAGGTAAATAAGTATTATAAGAGAGAAAAATTTAAAAATTTCTTTGTGAATTTAGCATATAAATTTCAATTACATTTTTTATTATTAAATATAGTTGTTACATTTTTAACATTTTCACTATATATTTTTTTAGTAGGATATGATAAAATACAGTTGTTAAATCAATTTTGGTGTTTTTTAGGTAATAAATTAAAACCAAGTATGTTTGCAAAAGTAAGTGAATACGTAAATCCTGTAATAAATTTTGTTAGTGGATATGGATTGGAGAATTTATTCAATCATACATTATTAATCTTATCTATAACATCATTTATTGCATTGATTATATATATGATTGGCAGGGATCATATAACTATTAGATGGTTTACTAATTTAATTAGAATTAAACCAATATGTTATATTAAGAAAGCAAGTGATATGAGATTAGCTAGATTACAATCTGATCTATATAATATTCAGCTTAGAAGACATGAAGTTAAATTTGCCAGTCATGAATAATAAATTTAACGATATTAAAAGGAGATTATTAACAATGAGTAAGAGACCTACAGTTTTGATGATACTTGATGGATATGGATTAAATAGGAATGCAGATGCAAATGCTGTAATAGAGGCTTATACGCCAGTAATGGACACTTTAATGGATGAGTGTCCATTTGTAAGTGGTAATGCAAGTGGCCTTGCAGTTGGACTTCCTGATGGACAGATGGGCAACTCAGAAGTTGGACATCTTAATATTGGAGCAGGAAGAATTGTATATCAAGAATTAACTAGAATTACAAAAGAGATTGAAGATGGAGAATTCTTTAAGAATGAAGCTTTATTGAAAGCTATTGATAATTGCAAGAAGAATAATTCAGATTTACATTTATACGGACTTTTATCTGATGGTGGAGTTCATAGTCATAATACACATTTGTATGGATTACTTGAATTAGCTAAAAGAAATGGAATAGAAAATGTATATGTACATGCATTTTTAGATGGTAGAGATACTGCACCAACATCAGGACTTGGATTTGTTAAAGAATTAGAAGATAAGATGAATGAAATTGGGGTTGGTAAAGTAGCATCAGTAATAGGACGTTATTATGTAATGGATAGAGATAATAGATGGGAAAGAGTTGAGCTTGCTTATGACGCTTTAGTAAATGGTAAAGGTGTAGAAGCAGAGAGCGCAACTAATGCTATTGAGGCATCTTATGCAGAAAAAGTTACAGACGAGTTTGTAAAACCAACAGTTATCATGGAAAATGGAAAACCAGTAGCTACTATTAAAGAAAATGATTCAGTTATCTTCTTTAACTTTAGACCAGATAGAGCAAGAGAAATTACTCATTCATTATGTGATGAGGAGTTTAAAGGATTTGAAAGAAAGAAAGGCTTTATGAAACTTTGTTACGTTTGCTTTACGGAATATGATGTTACTATTCCTAACAAGTTAGTAGCTTTCCATAAAGTTGAAATTAAGAACACATTTGGAGAATTTTTAGCAGCAAATGGATTAAAACAATTAAGAACTGCAGAAACTGAGAAATATGCTCATGTTACATTCTTCTTTAATGGTGGTGTTGAGGAACCAAATGAAGGTGAAGAGCGTAAGTTAGTTAATTCACCAAAGGTTGCAACTTATGATTTACAACCTGAAATGAGTGCTTATGAAGTATGTGATGGATTAGTTGATGCTATTAAATCAGATAAGTATGATGTAATTATTGTTAATTTTGCTAATCCTGATATGGTTGGTCATACTGGTGTTGAAGAGGCAGCTATAGCAGCTGTTGAAGCAGTAGATGAATGTGTAGGAAGAGCAGTAGAAGCAATTAAAGAAGTAGATGGACAGATGTTTATATGTGCAGATCATGGTAATGCTGAACAATTAGTAGATTACAATACTGGTGAGCCATTTACAGCGCATACAATTAACCCAGTTCCATTTATATTAGTGAACTATGATGAGAATTATACTTTACGTGAAGGTGGATGCCTTGCAGATATTGCACCAACATTAATTGAAATGATGGGACTTAAACAACCAGAAGAAATGACAGGAAAATCATTATTAATTAGAAAATAGATTTATAGGGTTGGTTTTGTTGTTCTAGGGACGATTTTAAACAAGGATTTTCTATTTAGGGACTCTTTTAGAGTGACGGTATAAAAATTTATATAGTTATTCAATTTTAGTGGGAACTCTCGCTTTGTTGCTTAATTTTTATACCTATTACCTGAAAGGACTAAATAGAAAATCCTTTTTTTATTTCCTATGAAACAAAACACTCCGTGAGGATGCACAGCCTACTACAGTATATAAAAAAATCATTACAATTATTCAAATGATTTTGGGAATAAATTAAATTTTTGTAAAATGTTTTTAAGAGTAATTTAAACAATATAAATATAATTATATGTTACAATAATATTACAAAGTATTTAAAGAATGATTATATATTTTGTAATAACTATGTGTGTATATGACATTAATTGGATTATAGTTTTTAGTAGGCAAAGATTAATTGTATGTTATTAGGCAAATGTATAAATAAGTTAATTTTGCTTATGGAAAGGAAGTAAATATGAGGTTATTAAGGGGAAAGAAAATTGTTGCGTTAGGATTAGCTTTATCATTAGTTTTTGGAGTTACTGGAGGGGTATACTTATATAGGAATAAGACAGTATCAAATGCAGCCTTTTTTCCATTTTTCAACAAGAAGACAAGTGGTCAGAAGGTAAATTATTCTTATAATGAGTTATTACCAACAATTGCAAAAGTATCTAAGGAGTATGCAAAAGTATTTGCAAAGAATATGTTAAAGAAAGATGTACAATGTAATGAAATTACTCCAATTTATGATATTAAGCAAAATGTTATAGGTTATTCAATTGCTATTTCGGAAGGAAATGTTCCTTGTGGATATGTTAATCTTGACTTTACTAAGGAGCAAGTAGTTGCTGATTTTTCACTTCAGAAAGATACAAGAAGTATGTATCAAGTATTAGTAGATGATCTTGTTAAGAATAATAGTAATATTAAGGAAAATGATTGTACTAATAAATTATACAATGTGGATGGTGCTGAATATGCAGTATCAGTTCGTGATAGTCAAAAGAATGAGTTAGTATATTTAGATAATAAAGCTTATAGTAGTGGTGAAATTGGAGATAAAATCGAAGATTATGCTTTGTGCTATTTGGATGAAATCAATAATAATTACAGTGATTATAATGAAGGAAATAGTTACTTGATTGCTACTGCAGGAACAGCAGATAATACACAAAATGATAGAAGAAATAAAGAAAATATTGCAACTGCAGGTAATTCAGAGGATAGATTTGCGGAAGAAAAAGAAAAATTATTGGCTAAATATGATGAAGTTAAAGAAAAAGTTGTTGATAATTTTATAGCATGGTTAGAAAAAGTTTCACCTAGTGTATATAATGAATTCTTTGGAGATAAGAAATATGAATTCCATGATGATGTATTTATAGAACCAGAGGATTTTGTTGAAGAATATAGTTTTGATGAGAATAAAGCATTTTATATAGACAAATATGATCCTAGTAAATCACTTATTTCACAAGAAACAATAATGACATCTACCAATAGATATGCATGTGCGCTTGTTGGAATATTAGAGATAATTAATCAAGAAGATATGTTAATAGATGGTGATTTGACTAAGTCATTTAATATATTATGGGACATTGCAAAATGTGAGAATTTTATTGAAAGTACTGAGACATTTTATGGAGATGTTGAGGTAGATTGTGCACTTACATTTGGACCATTTCATGGAAGCATTCTTAAAAAATATGGTAAGCTAGTTGATAGAGATGTATCATACAAGTATATGATAAAACCTTCATTTGAAACACTTAAATCATATTTAAATAACCAATCGCCTATAATACTTGATTATATGATAAAAGATTTTACAGGTCATGGAATAAATGTTTTTGGATACTATGAGGGACAGATTGGTTCAGAAGAAGCAAATTATCTTATTGTTGCTAATGGTTGGGATGATGATGCTCCAAGATACGTTTTATACGATACAGATGCTTTTGTACTACCAAGCTGTACAGCATATACTTTTAAGTAGTTAGAAAAAGGGCTTATAACAATAACGTTTAGCCAACGACTGAACTGTTACCAAAATGAACTTTAGAATAATTTAATAAAATAAAAAAGTACCTAGAAAGATATCATCTTTCTCTTTTAAATAAAGCATTTTGTTATTTATAAATGCTTTATTTTTTTAAATAGAAAGACATTTGTAATTTATTGTACTTGAAACAAGAAATAAAATCATATATTATTATTTTTAGGTAAAAAAAATGATTTTACATAAGAAAATATTGAAAGGGGTTATATTTATGACAAAAGGAAAGAAACTAGGAACTTTAGCGGTGATTTTTACTGTATTTGCATTATTGTTAACAGTTGCATTTTCAGTTAATGATAAGAAGGAGGCTAGAGCATATTTTAAACGTATATCTTTAAAAAAATGTGCTATATCGTTATCAGCTAATTATTATGATTGGTCAGGAAAAGAAATTAGACCAGCTGTTACAGTGAAATATAATGGTATAAATTTAGTTAAGGATAAAGATTATACATTGGAATACAAGGATAATCTTGATGCTGGGGAAGGTAGAATTTTTGTAAAAGGAATTGGTAATTACAGAGATAGAAAAGTACTTAGATTTACAATAAAGGGAATTGATATCGAAAGTGACTGTACTCATAAGACAAATGGAAGTTCAGTATATGTTTATTATAAAAATCAGTTAGTTGATCCATCAAATTATAAGATTACATCATCTGTATCAGAATATCCAACATATAGAATTGGAGATACTCAAGAATATTTAGTAATAACAACTTATACAGTAAGAGGTAGAGGACAATATTCAGGATATTTTACTTATGAGACAAAGAAGACAATTTATAGGTATGAACCAGTTTGCCAAGATAAATGATAATGTGTTATTAACGATTTAGTGCATAATTTTTATGAAAATATAAATAAACAGAAGGGATGTTTAATATGAATAAGTTTAGGGGGAAAAAATGTGTAGCGATAGCAATGGCTATGACATTAGCTTTAGGTGTAGCAGGAACATATGCTGTAAAAAATAGCAAAACAGATGTAAAGGCTGATAATACAGTTAGTACAACATATGAAGATTTATTACCAACTATGGAAAAGCTAGCAGAAGAATATTCTGAAACATTTGCAGAGAATCAATTAGGTGTAGATGTTGAATTAAAAGACACAACACCAATCTATGATGCAGGGAAGAATATTGTTGGATATTCAGTAGCATTTGAAAAGAATAATACACCATATGGATATGTTAATGTAGACTATACAAGTGATGGACTTGTAACAGATTTCTCATTAGAAGAAGATACAAGAAGTATGTATGATGCACTTGTAGATAATTTTGCAGAATCTAATAGTAATGTTGAGGAAAAAGATTGTACTAATAAGTTATATAATGCTGCAGGTATAGATTATGCAGTTTCAGCAGTAGATAATAACGAAGAAGTATTTTATTATGATGCTAAGACATATGAAAGCGATGACTTTGATGAGGTACTTGATAATTATGCGGAGAGTTATTTAGACTACTATGATAACATTGAATATGAAGATAACTTTTATAGAGGTCCAGCAAATAATGATAATAATGGAGAAATGGAACAAGGGAAAGTAACAGACTTTTTCAAAAGTTGGTTAAAGAAATTAGCTCCATCATTATATAAAAAATTATTTGGAGATGGAGATTTTGTTCAACCAACTCCATATCCAAAGCATAGTGATGTATTTATTTATGAAAAGGATACAATGGGAGAACTTGGAACGCCGGTTATGTTAAATGTATACTCACCAGAAAAATCATTAATATCACAGAAAACAATAATGACGACAACGAATAGATATGCATGTGCCTTAGTTGCAGTAACTGAAATTGTTCAACAAGAAGATATGATGTTAGATAATGACCTTAAGAAAACTTTTGATAAATTATGGGATATAGGTGGATGTGAAAATAATATATATGAAACTAGCACATTCTACGGAAGTTATACAGTAGATTGTTCTTCAACTTATTCAAATGATTTAGGAAGAATTCTTAGAGAATATGGTAAGTTAGTTGGAAAAGACGTAACTGGAGTATATAGAAGAAATGTTGGATTTGAAACATTTAAAGAAAGTATTGATGGGCAACATTCAACTACTTTAGGTTATCAGATTAAAAATGAAGGTGGACATGGTGTTAATGTTGTAGGTTACAATCAAGGAAAGATTGGAGATTATACATTGAATTATTTAATTGCTGCTAATGGATGGGATGATGATGCTCCAAGATATGTATTATATGATAGAGATTTATTTGATTCTACTGGAATTACATCTTTCACAATAAAGGATGCAGAATAAAATGATAAAGTGATAAATAATAAAAAAACCCAATACTTGATATTGGGTTTTTTTAATGGTACAATAAAATGGAGTAAAATTAGAAATTTATGGAAAAAGAAAAGAGGATATTATTAATGATTACAGTATTAAAACAAGGTGTATCACAACAACAAATAGATAATTTGGTAGAATGGTTTGAAAAACAAGGATTAAGAGTACATATATCAGAAGGTGAATATAATACAATCCTTGGACTTATAGGTGATACAAGTAAAATAGATGTTGAGTTGTTATCAGTTATAGATATAGTAGAATCAGTGAAAGAAATAAGTGAACCCTTTAAGAATGCTAATAGAAAATTCCACCCAGATGACACTGTTATTAAAGTAGGAGATGCTTTAGTGGGTGGTGGTAATTTTGCAATGATAGCAGGACCATGTTCAGTGGAGTCTATCGAACAAATATTAGAAGTTGCTGAAAAAGTTAAAATATCAGGGGCAACAATGCTTAGAGGTGGTGCATTTAAACCTAGAACGTCTCCTTATGATTTTCAAGGGATGAGAGAAGATGGATTAGAATTGTTAGTTAAGGCTAAAGAATACACTGGATTACCAATTGTTACAGAAATAATGGATATAAATCATATTCCATTGTTTGAAAACATTGATGTAATTCAAGTTGGAGCTCGTAATATGCAGAATTTTGAGCTTCTAAAAGAACTTGGTAAGTTGGATAAACCTATTTTATTAAAGAGAGGTTTAGCTAATACAATAAAAGAATGGTTAATGAGTGCAGAGTACATTATGGCAGGAGGAAATGAAAGGGTTATTTTATGTGAAAGAGGTATAAGAACTTTTGAAACATATACTCGTAACACATTAGATTTATCAGCTATACCTGTTGTGAAGAGATTATCTCATTTGCCTATAATTGTTGATCCTAGTCATGCAACTGGTAGCTACAAATATGTAAAATCAATGGCACTTGCAGCAGCAGCGGCTGGAGCAGATGGTCTTATGATAGAAGTGCATAATAATCCTGCTAAAGCATTATGTGATGGTGCACAATCTCTTAATCCAGAAGAATTTTCAGATGTGGTAAAGAATGTAAGAAAGATTTTAGAAGTTATTGACTAATATATGATGTTGAAAATAAATTTAGAAGATATTGATTAATTTACGATATAGAGAATAAAATTTGTGACAAAAGCTTGATTTTAAATAGTTGGAGGATATTACAATGATCGTAGGAATAGTTGGACTAGGCCTTATTGGAGGCTCTTTAGCAAGAGCTTATAAGCAGAAAAAACATACAGTATATGGATATGATTTAGATGATAAAATTCTAGATGTGGCTAAAATGGTTAATGTAATAGATGAGGAATTAGATAAAGATACAATAGCTCAGTGCGATTGTATCTTAATCGCTTTATATCCAAAAGCTACTATAGAATACCTAGAAGAAATGGGAACTTATATAAATAATAGAACGGTTGTAATAGACTGCTGTGGTGTTAAAGAAGAAGTATGTGAGGCTGGTTTTAAGATAGCAGAAAAGTATGGATTTACTTTTGTTGGTGGACATCCAATGGCAGGCAAGCAATATTCAGGTTTTAAATATAGTAGAGAAGATTTATACGAAAATGCTTCTATGATTATTGTTCCAGAAAAATGTAATGATATTGAATTTTTAAATAGAGTTAAGGAAATGCTTCTTCCAGCAGGATTTGGAAAAATTACCGTGAGTACAGCAAAAGAGCATGACAAGATAATTGCATTTACATCTCAGATGCCACATATTGTATCTAACGCTTTTATAAAAAGTCCAACAGCTAGAGAACATAATGGATTCTCAGCTGGAAGTTATAAGGACTTAACAAGGGTTGCTTGGTTGAATGAAAATATGTGGACAGAACTTTTCTTTGATAATAAAGAAAACATTGTTAAAGAATTAGATTTCTTTATAGATGAAATTACAAAATATAAAGAAGCATTACTTGAAGATGACAGGGATAAGATGGTTGAACTTCTTAGAGAAGGAAGAATATGTAAAGAGGAGGTAGATGGTTAATGAAAGAAATAATAGTATCTGCTTCAAAAGAATATAAGGTAATAATTGATAAAGAAATCATTGATAACGTTGGAAAATATATAAAGGATACCGTAGGGGGAAGAATTGCGGCAATAATAACGGATGATATTGTAGATGATTTGTATGGTAATAGGGTAGAAAAGTCATTGTTGGAACAGGGGTATATAGTAGAAAAATGTGTGTTTGAAAATGGAGAAAAATCAAAAAATGCTTATACATATATAAATATAGTTAATTTTCTAGCAGAGCATAAAATATCTAGAACAGATATAGTTGTAGCTTTAGGGGGAGGTGTAGTTGGAGATATAGCAGGTTTTGCAGCAGCAACCTACCTTCGTGGAATTAAATTTATACAAATCCCTACCACTTTACTAGCA
Organism: uncultured Lachnospiraceae bacterium; assembly: GCA_934432595.1. GTDB lineage: Bacteria > Bacillota > Clostridia > Lachnospirales > Lachnospiraceae > SIG301. The sequence goes on from CAKRYR010000006.1 coordinate 44,726, forward strand.
GCAGTAGATTCTTCTGTAGGAGGAAAAACTGCTATTGATTTAGAGACTGGTAAAAATCTTGTAGGAGCATTTTATCAACCTAGTTTGGTAATATGTGATTATTTAACATTAGACACGTTAAAACCAGAAATATTTAGTGATGGCTGTGCTGAAGTAATAAAATATGGAGTCATCGCTAGTAAAGAATTATTTAATATGTGTATTGAGGGAATAAAGAAAAATATTGAAGAAATCATTTATGAATGTATAAAGATAAAAAGAGATATTGTAGCACAAGATGAATTTGATACAGGTCTTAGACAATTACTTAATTATGGACATACAATTGGACATGGTGTAGAAGCATGTAGTGGATATACTATAACTCATGGAAAGGGAGTTTCTATTGGTATGGTTGCAATAACTAAGGCTGCAGTTGAAATAGGAATGTGTAGTAAAGAAGTGTTAGATAAACTTAAAGAATGTTTAGCATTATGTAACTTACCTATTGAAACTGATTTTAGTGCAGATGAATTATATGAGGTAATGTTATCAGACAAGAAAATAAATGGTACCAATATTAATTTAGTAATTCCAACTGAAATTGGAAAGGCTATATTACACAAAGTAAAAACTACGGAGCTAAAAGAATATTTACATAAAGGAGGATTATAGATGAAAGCTATTATTCAACCGTCTAAATTAAGTGGCTCAGTAAAAGCAATAGCATCTAAATCTCATGCACATAGAATCTTAATATGTGCAGCATTATCAGATAAAGATTCTTATGTAATATGTGAAGAGGCTTCAGAGGATATAAAAGCAACAGTTGCTTGTCTAAATGAGTTAGGAGCTGTTATAGAGAGAAAAAAAGATGGATTCTTAGTGCATACTATATCTAAAAATAATATCAACGAAAAAGATATGGCTGAACATAATATAGATTGTAATGAGAGTGGCTCTACATTAAGATTTTTATTACCAATAGTGGCAACACTGGATAATAAGACTAATATATACTCAAGAGGAAGATTGCCATATAGACCTTTATCTCCATTATATGAGGAATTAGTTAATCATGGAGCTAAAATTAGTAAACAGGGAGAAGTCCCACTAAGAGTGGAAGGAAAGATATGTAGCGGGGAATATGTTTTGCCTGCAAATATTTCTTCCCAATATATTAGTGGATTATTATTTGCTCTTCCTTTATTAGATGGGGATAGTGTTATTACTTTAACAGATAAAATTGAGTCAAAATCTTATATAGACATGACAATAGATGTTTTAAAAATATTTGGTATAGATATTAAATGGAATGATAATAAAATATATGTAAGAGGAAATCAATCATATACATCACCAGGTAAAATAGTAGTTGAAGGAGACTGGTCAAATATTGCTTTTTGGTTATGTGCCGGTGCTTTGGGTGATGATGAAATAAAATGTACGAATCTTAATTTTAATTCTCTTCAAGGTGATAAGGCTATAGTAAAACTTCTTGAAAAATTTGGTTCGATTATAAAAGTGTATGAAGAAAATGACATTAAGAATTCTGTTGGAATTAAGCAAGATTCACGTAAAGGTATAATAATTGATGCTAATAATATTCCTGATTTGGTGCCTATATTAGCATTAGTTGCATCAGTATCAAATGGAATTACTAGAATTATTAATGCTTCTAGATTAAGATTGAAAGAAAGTGACAGAATAGAGTCTGTTGTAACAACTTTAAAAAAATTAGGTGCAGATATTACTGAAACAGAAGATGGAATGATAATTGTAGGTAAAGAATACTTAGAAGGTGGAGAAGTAGATTCATATAATGATCATAGAATAGCAATGATGTCTGCAATAGCATCAGTAGTTTCAAAGAATCCTGTAATTATAAATGATGCTGGTGCAGTGAATAAATCTTACTCAGGGTTTTATGAAGATTATGAAAAATTAGGTGGTAACTTGGTACTTGAACCTTGATTTTAATGTGAAAGGTGGAGATAAGATGTCATCAACATATGGAAATAAAATAAAAATATCTATATTTGGACAATCACATTCAGAAGCTATAGGTGTAACCATAGATGGTTTACCAGCAGGTATAACTATAGATATGGATAAATTACAGAGATTTATGAATAGAAGAGCTCCAGGTGGTAGTTTTTATTCTACTCCTAGAAAAGAAGGCGATAAACCACATTTTATATCAGGTTTAGTTAATAACACCACTTGTGGGGCACCTATTACAGCTTTAATATATAATACAAATACAATATCAAAGGATTATGATAATCTAAGGGATATACCTAGACCATCACATGCTGATTATACTGCACAGATAAAGTATAAAGGGTTCCAAGATGTAGCAGGTGGAGGCCATTTTTCAGGAAGATTAACAGCACCTATGTGTGTTGCCGGTAATATATGTATGCAATATTTAGAGAAAAAGGGAATATGGATTGGGGCACATATTGCTAAATTAGGTGGAGTTGAAGATGATAGATTTGATGCGGTAAATGTATGTGAAGAAGATATAGAACGATTATTAAGTTATGAATTTCCAATAATTAATCAAGATAAATTTGAGGAAATGAAAAATAGGGTATTAGAAGTTAAAAAAGAATTAAATTCTGTGGGTGGAATTGTAGAATGTGCAGTTATAGGTCTTCCAGTAGGATTAGGAGATCCAATGTTTGATGGAATGGAGAATAGAATAGCTTCTATAATATTTGGTATACCTGCAGTTAAAGGAATAGAATTTGGAAATGGATTTGCAGCAGCAGATTTAACAGGTAAGGAAAATAATGATGAATTTTATATGAGAGACGAAGAAGTACTTACAAAGACAAATAATCATGGTGGAATATTAGGTGGAATAACATCTGGAATGCCGCTAGTATTTAGAGCAGCATTTAAACCAACGCCTTCTATATCACAAGAACAAAATAGTATAAGTTTGAAGGATAAAGAAGATACAAAATTAGTTATAAAAGGACGTCATGACCCATGCATTGTACCACGTGCAGTTCCGGTAGTAGAAGCTGCTACTGCAATTGCAATATGTGACGTGTTGTAAGATTTATCTTAAAAAAGTTGTTCAGAAATGAGGATTAATATGAATTTAGATGATTTACGAAAAGACATAGATAAGATTGATAAAGAACTTATAAAATTATTTGAGAAAAGAATGGATGTTGCAACTAAAATTGCTGAATATAAGAAAAAGAATGATATGAATGTTTTAGATGTTCAGAGACAACGTCAAAAATTAGCTGATATATGTGAACAAACAGATGATGAAGATATGAAGAGATATCTTAGAACTTTATATTCAGTTATATTTGAGTTAAGTTGTTCTAAGCAAAACAAATTATTAAAGAAAGATACAGAATTAATAAAAAAGATTAATAAAGCTATAGAAAAGACTGACAGAATGTTTCCTCAAGCTGCCTTAGTAGCTTGTCAAGGTGTGGAGGGAGCTTATTCTCAACACGCATGTGAGAAGTTATTTGAAAGTCCTAATATTATGTATATGAATACTTTTGAAGGAGTATTTAATGCAATAGATAAAGGTTTATGTAGATATGGAATGTTACCTCTAGAAAATAGTACAGCTGGTTCTGTAAATGCAATATATGATTTAATGCAAAAGTATGATGCTTATATTGTCAGAAGTGTAAGAGTAAAAATAGATCATAATTTATTAGTTAAAAAAGGGACTAAGCTAAAGGAAATACGAGAAATATATTCACATGAACAAGCGATAAATCAATGCTCTGAATATATTAAAAAACTTGGAAATAAGGTAAAAGTTACAATATGTGAAAATACTGCAATGGCAGCAAAATTTGTTGCAGAGTCTGATAGAAAAGATGTTGCAGCATTGTCGTCAAGAGCTTGTGCAGAATTATATGGTTTAGAATGTTTAGCTGGTTCAGTTCAAGATAAGGGAAATAATTATACTAGATTTATATGTATATCAAAGAAGTTAGAAATATATCCTGGTTCTGATAAAACAAGTATGATGATGATTTTACCTCATAAACCAGGTGCTTTATACAAAGTATTATCAAGATTTTATGCTGTTGGTATTAATCTTGAAAAACTTGAAAGTAGACCTTTACCGGATAGAGACTTTGAATTTATGTTTTATTTTGATTTAAATACATCAATATACTCAGAGCAATATGCTCAAATAATAAATGAACTTGATGAATTATGTGAAGAATATAAATATCTTGGCAGTTATCTGGAAATCATGTAGTGTAAACTAGTACAAGGAGGAGAAAATGGAGAAGTGCGGCTTGCTGGGGGAAAAGTTGGGACATAGCTTTTCACCTTTAATACATTCTTTTTTGGGAAGATATAGTTATGATTTATTTGAAAAGAAAATAGATGAGCTTGAAGATTTTATAAGAAATGGGGATTATACAGGATTAAATGTCACTATTCCTTATAAGAAAGAAGTAATGAAATATTGTGATAAATTATCATATAATGCAAAGAAAATAGGATGTATTAACACAATTATTAAAAATCCAGATGGCTCTATATTTGGAGATAATACAGATTATTATGGATTTAAATATACGGTATTAAATAGTAATATAAATATCTATAATAAGAAAGTAATAATATTAGGAAATGGTGGAGCAACATTAACTGTGAAAACAGTTATGAAAGATTTAAAAGCTAGAGAGATTGTAATTATTTCACGCAAAGGAGAGAATAATTATGACAATATTTCTAGACATTATGATGCAGATATAATAGTTAATGCAACACCAATTGGAATGTATCCTAATAATGGCATAAGTCTAATTAATTTAGAAAAATTCACAAAATGTAGTGGAGTATTTGACCTTATCTATAATCCACATTTAACAAGACTATTATTGGATTCAAAAAGACTTAATATTCCTTATTCTAATGGCTTAATAATGTTAGTAGCACAAGCAAAAAAAGCTAGTGAATTATTTACTTGCAGAAAAATTCCTAATAAAGTTATTGAACGTATAGCACATGAGATACAGATAAGGACATTAAATATTGCACTTATTGGAATGCCTGGAGTGGGAAAGACTAGTGTAGCTAATAGGATAAATAGAATTTGGGATAAAGAAGTAATAGATATTGATAGGTTGATTGAAGAACGTAAGAATATGACTATACCAGAAATATTTGAAAAATATGGCGAAGACAAGTTTAGAGATATTGAAACAGAGGTTTTAGTCGATATATCTAAAGAGAGTGGAAAAGTAATAGCTACAGGTGGTGGAATAATTACTAGACCTGAAAATTATGAACTATTAAGACAGAACTCTTTGATAGTATACCTATATAGAGAGATAGATAATTTGCCAACAGAAGGTAGACCTTTATCACAGATTAACTCATTGGCAGAATTAGAAAAAAAACGTAAGCCAATTTATGAAGAATGGTGTGATTATAGTTTTTATTCTGTTGGTGTTAGAGAAGTATCTTACGAAATTAAAAAAACTATATGTAGAGAGGGATTAATCAAATGAAAATATTAGTTATTAATGGACCAAATCTTAATATGTTAGGAATTAGAGAACCTGATATATATGGTAGGCAAACATATGAAGATATGAGAAAATATATTATGGATTATGCAAGGCAAAAGAACCTTGCTGTTGAGGTATATCAATCTAATAGTGAAGGTGATATTGTAACTAAGATACAACAAGCATACGGAAAAAAGGATGCAATTATTATTAATCCGGCAGCTTATACACATACTAGTGTAGCAATATTAGATGCATTAAAGGCTGTTAACATACCAACAGTTGAAGTACATTTATCAAATATTGATGAAAGAGAAGAATTTAGAAGAATATCTTATGTAAGTCTTTATGCCGAATGCACAATAGTAGGAAAAGGCTTTAATGGCTACATAGAGGCTATCGATTATTTATGCAATAAATAGGCTATAAGTGACGATAGTAAAAATATATATTTATTAAAAATCATCCCTAGAATAATCTCCTCTAATATAAATATCCAAATCGTCTCTAGAATCCCAAAAAGGAAAAACAAATAATATACAAAAATGGTAATTATTGGGGTAGAATGACCGATAAAATATCTTGAAAGGTGGAATTGTGATGAAAAAGGTATTGATTTGCGATGACGCATTAGTAATGCGAATGGTTATTAAAAAAGAAATAGAAAAGCTAGGATTTGAAGTCGTTGCTGAAGCTAGTGATGGCGAAGAAGCAGTTGAATTATATAAAGAATATAAACCAGATATTACTACTATGGACATTACAATGCCAAAGAAAAGTGGAATAGTTGCACTTCAAGAGATAATGGCATTTGATAAAAATGCAAAAGTAGTAATGGTATCAGCAATGGGACAAGAAGAATGGGTTAAACAGTCAATAATTGCTGGTGCAAAGAATTTTATAGTAAAGCCATTTGCGCCAGATAAGTTACATGAAGTATTAAATAAGCTTTAGGGGCGAATAAAATGAAATTAACAGATAGGGAATTTGAACAATTATCAGATTATATAAAGAAAAACTATGGAATTTTTTTAAAAGAAGATAAGAAAGCATTGATTGAAACTAGATTGACAGATATGTTAGTAAAAAAATCTATTTCATCTTTTTCACAATTATATACATTATTGCAACAAGACACTTCTGGCGAACTTAAGAAAGAGGTTGCAATAAGAATAACAACGAACTATACGTATTTTATGAGAGAAGAAGATACGTTTAGTTTTTTTGCACATAATGTATTACCTTGGATTGAGAGGGTGTGTAAAGATAAAAGTTTAAGGGTTTGGTCAGCAGGATGCTCTACCGGTGAAGAACCTTATAATTTAGCTATGATTATAGCAGATTATTTTATGAATAAAGATAAGATGTGGGATAAGCAAATATTAGCATCTGATATTTCTGATAAGGTACTATTAAGCGCTAGAAAGGGAATATATTCAGCAGATAAGATAGAATGCTTACCACAACAGTGGAAAACAAGATATCTAAGTAAATATGATGAGGACAAATATATATTTAAGGATGTAATAAAGAAAGAGGTTATGTTTAAAAAAATTAATTTGATTGAGCCTTTTTTCCCTTATGAAAAGAAGTTTCACACAATATTTTGCAGAAATGTAATGATATATTTTGATGAAAATACTAGAAATGAAATTATAGCAAAGTTTTGTGATAACTTAGCATATGGTGGATTTTTATTAATTGGAAAGACAGAAGGTGTGGATAGAAATTTTCATAATTTAGAATATATAAAACCTGGTATATATAGAAAGAAAGGTGAAGCAAGTGGATTCAAACATTAGAGTATTAGTAGTGGATGATTCAGTAGTATTTCGAGAAATGCTAAGAGAAGGTTTAAATAAAAAAGAAGGAATTGAAGTTATTGCAACGGCAAGAGATGCCTTTGAGGCAAGAGATATGCTTTTAGAATATAGACCTAATGTTATGGTTTGTGACATTGAAATGCCTAAGATGAACGGAATAAAATTTATAAAGAAAGTTTTGCCACAATATCCAATTCCAACTATAGTAATCAGTTCTTTAGATTCTGGTGCATTTGACGCTATGGAAGCTGGTGCAGTTGATTTTGTAGCAAAATGTTCTATAAATAAAAGATTAGATCAAAAATCATTTATTGATGAAGTTGCAAATAAAATTAGAATTGCAAAAAAATCAAGAGTAAAGATAAATAAAAAAGTAAATTCAAATAAAGGAAATAATGTTAATAGTTTAGTTAAGGCAAATAAAAATATTGTATCAACACCTATTGAGGTAATTGCACTTGGTGCATCAACGGGGGGAACAGAGGCAATAGCAAGTGTGTTAACAAGATTACCTAATAATGTTCCAGGAATTGTTGTAGTACAGCATATTCCACCGATGTTTAGTACAATGTTTGCTCAGAGAGTAAATAAATGTACAGGGTTTGATGTTAAGGAAGCTCAAACAGGTGATGAAATAAAGTCTGGTACAGTTTTAATAGCTCCTGGTGATAAGCATTTTCGGGTTGTTAGAAAAGGTGGTAAGCTAGTAGCTTCAGTAGAGGAAGGAGAAAAGGTAAGTGGGCATTGTCCTTCAGTTGATGTATTATTTGATTCCGTTGCAAAAGAGGTCGGGGAAAATGCAATAGGAGTAATAATGACAGGTATGGGGGCAGATGGAGCTAAGGGATTATTAGCAATGAGAAACAACGGAGCTAGGACAATTGGACAGGATAAAGAATCCTGTATAGTATATGGAATGCCTAAGGAAGCTTATAATATGGGCGGAGTTCAGAAACAAGCTTCATTAGATAATATACCAAAAACTATTTTAGAGATGCTAATATAAGAGGTGATATAATGAAAAATATTATGGAAAATAAAGAAGAAATGAATAAACAAGAATTAGAGAATACATATTTAACATTTTATTCTTATAGTAAATTATTTGGAATAAAAATTGAAAATGTAGTTCAGATAATAAGTTATCAACCAGTATCTAAGATACCAGAATTTCCTCCTTATGCTATAGGAGTAATTAATCTTAGAGGAGAGGTAGTTCCTATAATTGATTTTTGCATGAGATTTGGAGAAGAACAAAAAGAATATACAGAAAGAACATGTATTATAGTTACAAAAATTAAGAATAGATATATTGGATTTGTAGTTGAAGCAGTAGATGAAGTAATAAAGATATCAGATGATGAAATATCAGCACCACCTAAAGTTATTGGTACAATTCCAGGGGCGTATCTTATGGGAATAGGAACAAAAAATAATAAGAAATCCTTATTGGTTAATATAGAAAAGGTAGTTATGGATGATGAATTAAATTCTATATCTGAGGAGGCTAAGCAATGGGAAAAACAGAATTGATGAATGATACACTTGTATTACAAGATAATGAAGAAGCAGTTGATAATAATGAAGTATTAGCTCAAGATATGGATTTTGATGAAATGAAAGCTAGAACATCACCAGCACACAGATATCTGACTTTTGAGTTAGATGGTGAACATTATGGTGTTAAGATTGATTATGTAATTGAGATTGTAGGAATTCAAGATATTACACAATTACCAGGAACACCTAAATATGTTAAGGGCCTTATTAATCTAAGAGGTAAGATAATACCATTAATAGATGCTAGAGAAAAATTTGGAAAAGAAAAGGTAGAGTATAATGATAGAACTTGTATAGTTGTCTTAGATATAGATGACATAATGGTTGGACTTGTCGTAGATGTAATATCTGATGTAATTAATATTTATGATAGTGATATAGAAGAGGCACCAAATATCGGTAAAATTAAAGCCAATAAATATATAAAAGATATTGCTAAAATAGATAAAAAAGTTGAACTTCTTATTGACTGTGAGAAGCTTATTAATGAGTAAGGAGGTAATATGCTTGGAAAATAATCAATCAAATCCTATTGTACAAGCTTTTATATTTGAAACGGAAAATATGCTTGAGCAGATAGAACAAATATTGTTAGATTGTGAAGAAAGTAAAGCATTTACAGAAGATGATGTTAATGAAATATTCAGAATAATGCACACTATAAAAGGTGGAGCAGGAATGATGAACTTTGATAAATTAGCAGAATTAGCTCATTCTATTGAAGATACATTCTTCTATATTCGTGAAGAAAAACCTGAAATAAACAATATAACTAATATTACAGATGTTATATTAGAAGGTATTGATTTTATGAAGGATTATTTAGAAGGAATTAAAAATGATGATATTGAGGTCTTAGATGCTAGTGATATAGTAGAAAAAAATAAGAAGTGTATTGAAGAATTAAAAAGTGGAGTATCGGAAATAGATGATACAGAATCTTCAGATGATGAAGAAATTCAAAGAGATGAAATGCTTAATAATATTGATTACATTTCACTTGATGATGAAGAATCTAATGATGATGGTATAGAAGAAAAAGATGAAGTAGATTCTATGTTAGATGGAATGATAGAGTGTTTTGAAATAATTCTTCATTATAGTGAAGGTTGCGAAATGGAAAACCTTCGTGCATTTCAAGTAGTACAGGAATATGAAAATAATGTTAAAGAAATAAAGTATTATCCAGAAGATTTATTTGACGACAAGAATACAGCTTCTATAATTGATTTGATAAGAAATGAAGGTTTTAAAGTTCATATTAAAACGGAATGGTCTTATGATGAAGTACAAGAAAGTGTAGAAAAGCTTTGCTTTATTGATAAATTTACTATTAATAAAATAGAAGAAAAAGATTTTGGTGTATTTAAAAAAGCTAGTAAGGTTAAGAAGAAAAATAAAGGAAATAAAGAATTAAAGGATAATGAAAAAGAGTTAAATAGTAGACATGAGCAATTAAATCATATACAGGAACAAAAGAGAATAAATGTAGCTGTAGAAAAATTAGACGTACTTATGGATTTAGTTGGTGAATTAGTTCTTTCAGAAACTATGGTTGTCTCTAATCCAGATTTAAAAGGCAAAAAGTTAGATAATTTTGCAAAAGCTGCAAGACAACATAGAAAAATAATTAGTGAATTACAAGATACAGTTATGTCTATTAGAATGATGCCTTTATCTACTACATTTAGTAAAATGAAGAGAATTGTCCGTGATATAAGTAAAAAGTTAGATAAAGAGATGCAGATAGAACTTATAGGTGAAGAAACTGAAGTTGACAAAAATGTTATAGAACAAATTTCAGATCCACTTATGCATTTAGTTAGAAATGCTGCTGATCATGGTATTGAGTCAAAACAAGAAAGAAAAAAACTTGGCAAAGAAGAAGTAGGTAAGATTACATTAGAAGCATGCAATTCAGGTGGAGATGTTTTAATTAAAGTTATGGATAATGGTAGGGGATTAGATAAGGATAAGATATTAGAAAAAGCAAAGAAAAATGGACTAATTGAAGGAAATGAGAATGATTTATCAGAAAAGAAGATATTCTCAATGATATTTATACCAGGCTTTTCTACGTCAGAAGAAGTAACTGAATTTTCAGGCAGAGGCGTTGGAATGGATGTTGTTAGAAATAACATTGAAGGTCTTGGTGGAAGTATATCTGTTGATAGTACAAAAGAGGAAGGAACGACAGTTACTCTAAAGATTCCTTTAACTTTAGCAATAGTAAGTGGAATGATAATTAGAGTTGGTAATGCAAAATATACTGTGCCAATTATGTCAATAAGACAATCATTTAGACCATCAGCTGAGGACATTATAGTAGACACTGAGGGAAACGAAATGGTTATGGTTAGAGGAGATTGTTATATAATTCGAAGGCTAAATCAAATGTATAATGTTAAAGATGCAGAGGAAAAATTTGAAAACGGAATATTGATTTTAATAGAGAATAATGATGATGCATTTTGTATCTTTGCAGATGAGATAATAGGTGAACAACAAGTTGTTGTTAAACCATTACCAGAATATGTTAAGAAATTCGACACAATTTATGGTATATCTGGATGCACTTTATTAGGAGATGGAGATATTAGTTTGATATTAGACGTAGCAAATTTGAATAATAATTAGAAAATCAAGGACGAATAAAAAGATAAAATCATGGAGGTAATTATGAAAAGTATAAAAGGAAAGATTATTTTAAATTTTGTTGCGCTATTATTAATTTTTAGTATCGTTGGTGGTGGAGGAACCATTTACTTAAATACAGAAGGAACAAAAGATACTTTAAATTAAGAGATGAATATGAATCAGATGAAATATAGGATTAAGGTGTGAAAATAGGAGGTTGGTTATTTTGAAAAATTTGAAATTAAGAGGTAAATTAGTTATAAGTTTTTGTATAGTAATTTTTATTTCAGCTTTTCCAGTTATATTATCATTGAATAGACTTAGAAATGCTGAAAATGAATTTTCAAGTGTAATACATGAGTGTGGGTTTACTCAAGGAGATATTGGTAATGCTATGCTAGCATTATCACAATCAAATGGTGATTTACATGATATGTTAAGTTTTGAAAATGCGAAACATATAGATGAGCTGAAAAAGAGTAGAATGGATGAAATAGATACATATAATAAATATATAAAAATTATCAAGAAAAATGTAAAAAATAAGAAGGTTAAAGATATATTTACAGATGCGGTATCATGTACAGAAGAGTATTTAGAGGTGAGTGAAGATGTATATGAAAAATGCTCAAAATTAGATACAACAAATCCAGAGGATTATGCTAAGATAGAAAAAATACTAGTTGAAGAGCTAGAACCTTCATTTAAGACGGCATGGGGAGATTGGACTAATTTATTGAGCAATTTAGTCAAAATTGGAAATAGTCAAAGTAAAGAAACATTACACACAAATTATTTAGCATATTTTGTTTTGATAATTGGAAGTACTATATGTAGTATTTTCTGTATAATATTTGCAATAAATATAGCTAGAAGAATATCTCAACCTATTAAGAAATTTGTAAGTAGAATTGATGCATTAGCGAAAGAAGGAGATATAACATCGCCTATAAATGAAGTTGATTCTAATGATGAGGTTGGAGAGTTATCAAGAGCATTAAAACTTTTAATTACAAATTTAGAAAATATAATAGAAGATGAATATCATATATTAGGAAGTATGGCAGAAGGTAATTTTGATGTTTATACTAAGAATGAAGAAAGCTATGTAGGTGATTTTGAAAATATACTTACGGCTATCACAACAATAAGGGAACAGTTATCTTCAACATTAATTGAAATTGATGTTGCATCAGAACATGTAAGTGTAGGTTCAGAACAAGTTGCTTCAGGTGCTCAAGAATTAGCACAAGGTGCTACAGAGCAAGCAAGTGCAATAGAGCAATTAAATGCTACTATAGCTAGTATAGCAAAACAAATTAAAGAAAATGCAGAGAATGCTAAGAATGCAAGTGAGATTGCAATGGCTTCTTCAAAAGAGGTTGAAGAGGGCAATAAGAAGATGAATGAAATGATAGTAGCTATGACTGAGATAACAGAGACTTCTAATAAGATTGCTAAGATTATTAAAACAATTGATGATATAGCATTCCAAACTAATATACTAGCTCTAAATGCAGCTGTTGAGGCAGCTAGAGCAGGCGAAGCAGGTAAGGGATTTGCTGTTGTAGCAGATGAGGTAAGAAATCTTGCAGGAAAGAGTGCAGAAGCTGCACAAAATACTACACAACTTATTGAAAGTTCTATTAATGCAGTAGCGAATGGTACTAAGATTGCAGATATGACGGCTGAAGCACTAGGAAATGTAGTGGAAGCAACTAATAAATCAACTGAGTTAATTAATCATATTGCAGTTGCATCTGAGGAGCAAGCTAATTCTGTTGAGGAGGCAACAAAGGGCTTAGACCAGATTTCTACTGTTGTACAAACTAATTCAGCTACTTCAGAGGAGAGTGCAGCAGCAAGTGAAGAACTTAGTGCACAGGCAAATAAGATGAGAAAATTAATTTCAGAGTTTGTTTTAACTCGTGGTTCAAAAAAGAAATCTAATAAGAAAAATAATTCTACTAAATCTACTACAAGAAAAAAATCTTCAGAGAAGAAAAAAGTAGATGTGTATGAGGAAAAGATAGAAGATTTTTATAGTGATGATTTAAAGATTGATTTGGGAGAAGATGATTTAGCACCTTCACATGGTAGCAAGTATTAAAAAAGTTAGGTCTTGATTAATTTCTATGAATATGATAAAATGAGTTGTTGAATTTTAGGAGGTGCGCGTAATATGCTTAAGACAATATTATATATAGTTTATATTATTGTAGCTATAGTTCTTACAATTGTTGTTCTATGTCAAGAGAGTAAGCAGTCAGGTCTTACAGGTGCTATTAGTGGTGCTGCTGAGACATATTGGAGCAAGAACAAGAGTCGTTCTAAGGAAGGAATATTAGCAATCGCTACAACTATTTTAGCTGTATTGTTCATAGGATTATCACTAGTCCTTGATTTAGTTGTATTATAGAACGTGATTAATTTGCTTAAAATAAAAAAGATAGTTTGCATATCATGTAAACTATCTTTTTTATTTTTTGTTTTCTAGTTCTAGTGAAGTTTACTGAGGGGGTTATTAGGTTTTTGGTTCTAGTGCAGATTGGTGAGGTCTTTAGTGGACATTCTTACAAATCTTTAAAACCAAAATCGAATATTCAATAACAAATATAGTGCAATTTTTACAAAAATAGGTTATACTAGAAGTGTATGGGATAATGTTTGATATTTTGTTTGGGGATGTGAAGGTGTATAAAAAAAACATAAATACAGAAAGAAGCGTGGCAAATATGGATAAAGAATTATTTATGGAAAGAAAAGAAAAAATATATAAGTTTTTTAATGATGAAAATTATAAACCTATGAAGTTTAAAGAAATCACTAATGTTTTGTGCATACCACGTGAAGATAAGGAAGAGTTTCGAAAAGTTTTGGAAGAACTTCTTGCTGAAGGCAAGATTACAATTGATATGAAAGGTAGATATAAAGCTACTGCTGGAGAGTTGAAAGTAGGTACATTTTGTGGTACTCAAAAAGGATTTGGATTCGTTATGATAGAGGGTGAAGATGAGGATGTATTTATATCACCTTCTGATGTTAACGGTGCATTAAATAAAGATACTGTTCAGATTGTTATCAAAGAATCACAGACAGGTAAGAGACGTGAAGGTAAAGTTGTAACTATAATTGAAAGAGGTAAGTCAGAGATAATAGGTACATTCACTAAAAGCAGGAATTTTGGATTTGTTATTCCAGATGACCATAAGTTTGGATCTGATATATATATACCTAAGAAAGATTCAATGGGAGCAGTTACAGGACATAAGGTAGTGGTAGAATTAACTGAGTATGGCGGTGCCGGAAGAAAACCAGAAGGAAAAGTTGTTGAGATAATTGGACATATTAATGATCCTGGTGTTGATATTCTATCAATAGTTAAGGCTAATGGTATACCAATGGAATTTCCTGATGAGGTTATGAAACAAGTTGAAGGAATTCCAGATGAAGTATTAGAAGAAGAGAAAGTCGGAAGAGAAGATATTAGACATCTTCAAACTGTAACAATAGATGGGGAAGATGCTAAAGACTTAGATGATGCTATTACACTTAAAAGAGAGGGAGATGGTTATCTACTAGGTGTTCATATTGCAGATGTTACACATTATGTTACAGAGAATTCTCCACTTGATAAAGAAGCATTAAAGAGAGCAACAAGTGTATATTTGGTAGATAGGGTTATTCCTCAGTTACCACATAAGCTTTCTAACGGTATATGTTCATTAAACGCAGGATGTGATAGACTTGCACTTAGTTGCTTTATGCACATTAACAAAAAAGGTGAGGTTACAGATCACAGAATAGTTGAGACATTAATAAATGTTGATAGACGTATGACATATACTGATGTAAATAAAATTGTTGAGTTTCATGATGAAGAAACTTGTGCTAAATACGAAGGCTTTGTAGAATTCTTTGATTTGATGGAAGAAGTGGCTGAAGTATTAAGAGAAAAGAGAAGAAAACGTGGTTCAATAGATTTTGATTTTCCAGAGAGCAAGATTATACTTGATGAAAAAGGTAAACCTATCGAAATTAAGCCATATGAGAGAAATAAAGCAACTAGAATAATTGAAGATTTCATGCTTATTGCAAATGAAACAATAGCTCAGAATTTCTTTTGGCAAGAGATACCATTTGTATATAGAACGCATGAGAATCCTGACCCAGAAAAGATAATTAAATTAGGAATTTTCATTAATAATTTTGGATATACAATAAAAGGAGCAGGAGAAGAGATTCACCCAAAGGAGATTCAGAAGTTGCTTTGTAAGATAGAAGGTACTCCAGAGGAAGCATTAATAAGTAGATTAACACTTCGTTCTATGAAGCAAGCTAAATATTCTGTCAATAATGAAGGACATTTTGGTTTGGCAACTCAGTATTATTGTCACTTTACATCGCCTATACGAAGATATCCTGATTTACAAATTCACAGGATTATTAAAGAAAGTATTAATGGTAAATTGACAGAAAAGAGAATCAGCCATTATAATAAGATATTGCCTGAAGTTGCAAATCAATCAAGTCTATGTGAACGTCGAGCAGATGAAGCAGAGCGTGAGACAGAGAAACTTAAGAAAGTTGAATATATGCAGAAACATTTAGGTGAAACTTTTGAAGGTGTTATTTCAGGAATGAACACTTGGGGAATATATGTAGAATTGCCTAACACTGTAGAAGGATTAGTTAGAGTTACTTCGCTAAAAGATGACTATTATTTCTATGATGAAGAAAAATATCAGATGGTTGGGGAACATACTAATAAGGTGTATAATTTAGGTGAGAAAGTTAAAGTTGTTGTTACCGCAGCAGATAAAGTATTAAGAACTATTGATTTTGAATTCCCAGAAGAGGAATCTGAGGAAGATTAATAAATGCCATTAAGAGACTTCTGAGCATTAGATCAAGGGAAATTCACATATAAAAGAAAGGTATTTAAGAGTTAGAAAAGAGGATAATTGTGGCAAAGGAAAGTATTAAATTAGTATCAAATAATAAAAAAGCATATTTTGATTATTTTATAGAAGATAAGTATGAAGCAGGAATATCATTACATGGTACAGAGGTAAAATCCCTTAGATTAGGAAAATGCAGCATAAAAGAAGCATTTATAAGAATAGAAAAAGGCGAGGTATATGTATATAACATGCATATAAGTCCTTATGAAAAGGGAAACATATTTAATAAAGATCCACTAAGACCAAAAAAATTATTGCTTCATAAAAGTGAAATTAATAAAATAGCAGGCAGTTTGGCAACTAAGGGTTATACCTTAGTCCCTTTGCAAGTTTACTTTAAAGGAAGTCTTGTTAAAGTAGAGATTGGTTTAGCACGTGGTAAGAAGTTATATGATAAGAGACAAGATATAGCTAAGAAAGACCAACGAAGAGAAGCCGAGAAGAACTTTAAGGTTAGAAATCTTTATTAAAACGAGGGGAAAAGGGGAATAGGAAAGGACTATATGTCATGAAAATTAATGATAAGAAATCATTAAAAAGAATAAAAGAATTATATGATACAATGTGCGATAATGTAGATTGGACATATTGTTATATGATAATGATAATAATTATAGGTTATGTTTTATTACATGATATATTAGGTGAAACATTACTAATACATAATAATTGGGATAGTTATACGCTACAAGCAAAAGCATGGTTAGATGGACATATATATTTAGATCACAATTATGATTATCTGGAAATTGCTGCATATAAGAATCATTATTATGTTTCATTTCCCCCATTACCATCAGTATTTATGTTACCATGGGTTATGATATATGGTGTAAATACTCCTAATAATATAATTATGATTATATATATTATAATTGCAGTTACATTAGTGTATAAAATAGCTAGATTTATGAAAATGAGAGAAGTGTTAGCAGCATTTTGGGCATTTGTAACAGTGTTTGGTTGTAATATGGTATGGATGTCAACAATGGGTGGAGTATGGTTCCAAGCTCAGCTTCTTAATATGATTTTTTGTTTTGCAGCTATATATGCAATGCTTAATAATAAAAGGGTTATATCATATTTATGTATTGCTTTTGCAGTAGGATGTAGACCATTTTCGATTGTTTATTTCTTTGTATTACTAATTTATTTTTATAGTATAGATAAGAAAACTGTGAATAAAAATAGTGATAAAATTTTAAATGAGGAAAATAATAAAGGTAAAGTAAGTAGCAATAAGAAGGCTATAATTAATATAGTAAATGTCTTATCTATTGTTTTGAAGCAATGGAAAGGAATAATTTCTGCAGTTTTAGTAGGAATAGTATATATGATATACAATTATGCTAGATTTGAAAATCCATTAGAATTTGGACATAACTATTTACCAGAATTTTTAGAAGCAAGTAGTGGTCAATTTAATTTAGAATATGTTGCTACTAATCTATATAGAATATTTATTGAAGGAGTAAAGTTTAATAAAAAAATGGGGTTAGAATTTACTCAGTTTAATGGTTTTATTATATTTATTGCAAATCCTATATTTTTTATTTATTTAGTTTATATTATAAAGAATATTGTTAAGAAAAATAATAATGAAGTAACAAGAATGATAGTGTTAATGACTGTTTGTAATATGATACTATTATGTTTCCATAAAACAATGGGTGGTTGGCAATTTGGTAATAGATATTTAGTGGATTTAATTCCATTTATATTGTTTTACATATTATTTACCAAAAAAAGAGAAAAAAGAATTAATAAAGTGGCACATTGGGAGAGATTTGTCGGAGCATTCGCAATTTTATTTAATATATATGGAGCTATAATAATGACAATTATAGATTTAAACAAAAAATTAAATTGGATAAGTTAAATAAAATATTTTCGAGGATTGTATTAGAGTATCACAATTTAAATGAGAATTAGATATTTTTTCTGATATTTTTCCGTTAATTGGAATGTTGACTTATATGGTTATATTGGATATACTATATAGAGAACTTCGGGGATGTAACGGTTTCGACTGCGGTTTGAAGTTCGGTGAAGCTATTCGTGAGGAGCAACGTTATCACTCCAAATTAAATATAAACGCTGAAGATAATTTAGCTTACGCTGCCTAGTTGCAGCTGCCTAACTTAGCGTACTCATCCGTTAAGATTAGGTATCGACTAGATGGGAAACGATATATGCAAAGCTTTGAGCATATAGGCGTATTATGAAGCTACTAAAGTTTGCCGAGTGTTGGTTCTTGGCTTATGGAGGGAATGTGCCTAGGCGAAAATAATCAACTATGATAGTAGAAGAACGAACGGACGGTCGTAGGACACGGGTTCAACTCCCGTCATCTCCATTTAACTGTTAGAACAAAAATCTATTTATTTTAGAAAGGGCTATCTGAATATATATATGATAAAGGACGCTTTCGCTTGGATAACTGCGTAGCGGTACTATAATTTTTCTAGATATTAGCATATCTGAAAAATCATGCACCGACGGAGTTATAACACCTTTATCACATTATATATTAGATATTCCTTTTTTAAATAAATAGATTTTTGTTTTATTCTAGTGTAGTTTGGAGAAGACGGGAGTTGGTGGGATACGTGAGTAGTTAAAGGTGGGAAACAAGCTTTAGAAATATAGGTAAAATCGTTATTGAGTCACTTCCCAAAACTGAAATGTACGATATTTATATTGTATTTTATATTGCAATTTTCATCCCCCTACAAACTAAAGTTTTACTTGTTAACGAGTGGAAAGTTTGTTATAATGAACTTGATTTTTGATATTTTTTTAACAATATCAAAGAAAATGATGAAAAATAAAGAAATAGTTACAGTAGAAAAAGTGAGGAAGATACAAATGAATATTAAAGTATGTGTAGGAAGTTCATGTCATTTAAAAGGTTCATATGAGGTTATACAAAGCCTAAAGAAATACATAGAAGATAATAAACTTGAAGATAAAGTTGAGTTAGAAGCAAGTTTTTGTTTGGGAAATTGTTCCAAAGGGGTATCAATGCAGATAGATGGTGAACCGATACAAAATGCGAACCCAGATACTATAGAGGATATATTTAACGAAAGAGTGATGAATAAATGCCAAAGTTTCTAGATTTTAAAGCAGCAGAATGTAAAGATTGTTATAAATGTCTGAAAGAATGTCCGGTTAAAGCGATAAAAATAGAAAATCATCAAGCGAAAATTATTGAAGAAAGATGTATACTTTGTGGGAAATGTACACTAATATGTCCACAAAACGCTAAAAAGGTGCATTCTGAGTTAGAAAATGTAAAAGAATTAATTAGGAATAATAAAGTAATAGCAAGTGTTGCACCATCATTTATATCAAGCTTTAATGTAGCTTCATTTGAAGATATTAATACAGCATTACAAAAGCTTGGCTTTGAATATGCAGAAGAAACTGCAAGAGGAGCTCAACTTGTAGTAAATGAGTATGAAAGATTATTAAAAGAGAAGAAATATAATAACTTTATTACTTCTTGTTGTCCAGCAATTAATAGGATGATTACAACATATTATCCTAATGCCATTGAATATTTAGCTAAGGTAGATTCACCTATAATTGCTCATGCCAAATTATTAAAAAATGAGCATCCAGATTGTAAGATAGTATTTATTGGACCATGTATAGCAAAAAAGAGAGAATGTAATGAGTCAGGATTAATAGATGGGGTATTAACTTTTGAAGAAATAGTAAAGTTATTAGATGAATATGATATAAGTATTGAAGAGAACAAGATTGATAAAGATAAAATTGAAGAGAACAAGATAGATGTAGGGAAAAAGGTAAATGAAGTAAATAATACAACTGAAATAAATAAGGAAGCAAGTTGGAATAAATCAAGAGTATTCCCTATAAGCAGAGGGATTATAAAATCCTTTAATAATTTGCCTGATGGATATGAGTATATAGCAGTAGATGGAGTGCAAAAGTGTAAGGAAGTGCTTGAAGAGATTGATAATCTTGAGAATGTATTTTTAGAGTTAAATGCATGTCCTTCTGCTTGTGTAAATGGACCATGTAGTTTGAATAAAGAAAGTACAGCCATAACATCTAATGCAAGGGTTAGAAAATATGTTAATGATAATGTGTCAGTCTTGGAACAAGATTATTCAGTAGAGAATTATAATGACATTCAGAATATAGATATAAGTTGTGAACATAAAAAATCAAAATACTCTGATATAACTCCATCGGAGGAACAGATTAGAGAAGTCCTTGCTAAGACGGGCAAGAATAAGCCAGAAGATGAGCTTAACTGTGGTGCATGTGGATACTCAAGTTGTAGAGAAAAAGCATGGGCTGTCATTAATGGATATGCTGATATAGAGATGTGTTTGCCATATATGAGAGAAAGGGCAGAGAATATTTCTTATGAAGTTATTAAACATAGTCCAGATGGGATTATAGTTATTGATAATGAATTTAAAGTAATAGATATTAATGCTAAAGCTTGCTCATTACTAGGCGTAAGTAGTGCTATGGCTAAGGAAAGTTATATTTTTGATTGTTTAGATGAAAATGAAAGCTTTTTAATTGCAATTTCAGAAAAGAGAAATATGTATAGAAAACAGATAAAAATATCTAATACTAATACATATGTTGAGTTATCTATTAATTATATGGAAGACCATGATATGATCTTTGCAATAATGAAAGATATTACAGAAAAAGTAAGCTTTGATGAACAGTTAAATAAGGTAAAATTAGAAACTATGGCCATTACAGATAAGGTGATTAAGAAGCAAATGAGAGTAGCTCAAGAGATTGCATCTTTATTGGGAGAGACTACGGCAGAAACAAAGGTTGCCCTCGTTAATTTAAAGAAAACTCTACAGAATAATGAAGAAAAAGGTGAGAAATAATGGGACTTTTTTTAGAATATGGCTACACCTCATTTAATAAATTTGGAGAAGAATTGTGTGGAGATAAGGTATCCATTGTAGATAAAGATGGATATACAACATTAGTTTTAGCAGATGGAATGGGAAGTGGAGTTAAGGCAAATATACTTGCCACTCTTACATCTACAATTTTGAGTACAATGGTTTCTAATAATATCTTCTTACAGGAGTGTGTAGAGACAATTATAGAGACTTTGCCAGTATGTAAACAAAGAGGAGTGGCATATGCGACCTTTTCAGTTATTCATTTGAACAATGAGGGAAAAGGATATATGTTTGAGTTTGATAATCCACAATGTTTGTTTTTTAGAGATTGTATATATACAGAACTGCCAAGAGAAGAATTAAATATTCTTGGTAAAAAGGTATATAAGACAGACTTAGAGTTATCAAATCAAGATATGATATTGGTTATGTCAGATGGAGTACCACATGCTGGTATAGGAAAGATTATGAATTTAGGTTGGCAAAGAGACGATATAATAGAATATATGGGAAATAACATTAATAAGCATATGTCAGCAACTTGTGTGGCTAATTTATTAGCAAGGGCAAGTAAAGATTTATATTTAGATGAGCCTGGAGATGATACAACAGTTGCTGCAATAAGGATAAGAGAAGAACAGAATGTTAATATTATGATTGGTCCACCAATTAATAGAGAAGATTGCGATAAGTATGTAAGTGATTTCTTAAGTAAAGATGGAATAAGGATAGTTTGTGGTGGAACAACTTCTCAAATAGTGGCTAAGTATCTTCATGAAGAAGTTAAAGCTGATATAGATTACAGAGAATCAGATTTGCCACCTATAGGACATATAAAGGGAATTGATTTAACAACAGAAGGCGTACTTACTTTGAGAAAACTTATAGAGCTTTCTGAAGAATATATTCAAATAGATAGTGATGTTCCTAAGAATTTTGTGAAAAAAGATGGAGCATCAAGGATAGCTAACTTCTTGTTTGAAGAGGCAACTAATATTAATTTCTTTGTAGGTCAAGCAGTTAATGAAGCACATAAAGGTTTACCTATTGATAGTACATTAAAATTCAAATTAGTTGAAAGACTATCAGAGAATTTAAAAACAATGGGTAAAGTTATTGAAATAAAATATTATTAGGAGAGATAATGATGAAAAAATTTGATACTTATGTACAAAAGTTAAAGTATAAGGTTTTAATGGAGGTAATAAAAAAAGCTGATAATGATGATTTGATTAGTTGTTATAGAGATATACCTAGAACAATAGTACCTGGACCAAAGCCTTTAGGAAGATGCTGTGTATATAAGGAGAGGGCTGTTATTGAAGAAAGAATTAATTTGGCATTAGGAGGAGATAAAGATAATCCTAATTCTGTAGAGGTAATAGAAGTTGCATGTGATGAATGTCCAATAGAAGGTATCTATGTTACCCCTGCATGTAGAGGATGTTTGGTTCATAGATGTGTAGAGGTTTGCCCAAAGGGAGCAATATCTATTGTTAATCAGAAGTCAGTAGTTGATAAGGAAAAATGTATTGAATGTGGTAAGTGTACAGAGGCTTGTCCATATTCAGCTATTATTTTACAGAAAAGACCTTGTATGAATGCATGTAAGGTAGATGCTATATCAATTGATGAGAATAAGAAAGCAATAATTGATAATGATAAATGTATTTCATGCGGAGCGTGTGTATATCAATGTCCTTTTGGTGCTATATCAGATAAGTCAATGATATTAGAAACATTAGATATTTTGAAAAAATCAGATAATAACAAGAATTACAAGGTATATGCTGTTATTGCACCATCAATAGCAGGACAGTTTGATAATGTAAAACCTGAGCAAATAGTAACAGGACTTATGAAGTTAGGATTCCATCAAGTTGTAGAAGCTGCGTTAGGAGCCGATATAGCATTATATAATGAGGCAAAAGAATTTCAAGAAAAAGGAGTTATGACTACATCTTGTTGTCCTTCATTTGTAATGTATGTTGAAAAGTATTTTCCAGAGCTTAGAAAATATGTTTCTAGTTCGGTATCACCTATGATATATGCAGGAGAGGCTATTAAAAATTCGGATCCAGATGCAAAAGTTATATTTATAGGACCATGTACAAGTAAGAAGATGGAATATAGAATGGAAAAAACAGGAGGAGCAATAGATTCTGTTATATCATTTGAAGAATTACAAGCATTTTTTGATGCAAGAGAAATTGATATTGAGAATTTAGAAGAAACAGTTCTTGATAATGCATCATACTATGGAAGAATATTTGCAAAATCAGGTGGTATTACTCAAGGTATTGTAGAAGTTGCAAAAGAGCACTTTGAAATTGATAATATTAAACCTGTAGCAATGAACGGAATAGATGAATGTAAAGTTAATTTATTTAAATTAAAACTTGGAAGATCTGCAGAGAATTTCTTTGAAGGTATGGCTTGTGATGGAGGATGCTTAAATGGAGCATTATGTATACATCATGGACCTAAAAATGCTAAAGAAGTTGAAAAGTTTGGTAGTCAAGCTAAGGAGAAGGATGTTGCAAATTCAGTTAATATATATAACTTGAATAACAAAAATAATAAGTAAAATAGGTCTAAATAATTATTGTTAGCATAATAGGAAAAATGTTACAATTAAAGAGTAATGAATATACAAATTTTGGCAAACTTATCGAAAGGTAAGGACGCAAAGCTATAGGGTCTTAACTTAGTATTAGGAAAGACAGCCAGTTGCACTTTTAGAAAACTGGTCTATAGCAATAGCCAGTTTTTTTCTTTAATAAATTTAAGGGATGTTTGTTAAAGATTGTATTTGAGGGATGATTTATTTAATAGAAGTATAATTCTAAAAAGATAAATCCATTATCAGGTATTTGGGGAAATATTTTGATAATGTTTTGTTTTGTAAATTCATGAGAGGAGAGGGCATATGAATAATTACAGTAACCAGAGAAAAAATAGGGGGATTTTTGTATCTATTTTTATCTTGATTGTTGTATTTGGAGTATTTACTTATGGAAAGTTAGATGCAAAGGCAGCAATTCTAAGGACAGGTGTTGTTACCGCCAATTCATTGAATGTTAGAAAAGGAGCAGGGACGAATTATGCTCTTTTAAAGTATAATAATGCTAATGTTTATTTAAAGAAAAATACAGTTGTAAATATAACTGCTGAAAATGCGACATGGTATAAAATTACATTTTCTTATTCAAATTCGAAAAATTTACTTACAGGATATGTAAAAAAAGAATATGTAAAGATAAAATTACCTTCGTTAGTATATAAGGGAAAAGTAAAGGCTAGTGTTTTGAATGTGAGAAAATCCTATAGTACTTCTGCAAGTATATTGATGCATGGAAAAGTTAAGATGCAATTAAAGAAAAAACAGGTTATTGATATTATTAAATCTGTTAAAGGATGGTATGGAGTATCATTTAGTTATAAAGGAGTAACAAAAAAGGGATATGTTTTAGATGATTATGTAACGAAGATGACATATCCAGCAGTAATGACTACAAGTAATGTGTATGTTAGAAAAGGAGCAGATACTTCTTGTGCAGTAGTGACAGTTGGTAAAAAGAATATAAAGTTAAGTAAAAATACTAAAGTTACAATCTTAGGAACAGCAGGTAAATGGTATTATATACAATTTAAGATGAATAATAAAACTGCAAAAGGTTACGTGTATAGCAGTTATGTTAAGAAAACTCAAAATACAGTAACTTCAACGGCTAAACCTACTGTAACACCAACAAAGAATCCTATTACACAAAGTATAGATAAGGAAGATGATAAGATTGGTACAACAATTGCAACTTTATTAAACGTTAGAAAAGGACCATCAACAGCTAATCAGATATTAGAATGTAATGATAAAGATGTTCAACTTGTAATTGGTACAAGTGTTAGTATTTTAGAAGAAAAGGGAGATTGGTATTATATTTCATTTGAGTTTAATGGAAAAACATTAAAGGGATATGTATCACAAAAATATATAAAGATAAAAGGAGCAACTAGTGATAAAGGTTGCTATGGTATAGATGTATCACAATATCAAAACACTATTAATTGGAAGAAAGTAAAAGCTTCAGGCATAGATTTTGCTATAATTAGAGCAACTAAATTTTCATCTAATGGTGAAGGAAAAACAAGTTTGGTAAAGGATGCAAAATTTGATACAAATATGAAAAATGCAATTGCAGCAGGAATTAAAGTTGGTGTGTATGTATACTCATATGCAAAAACAAAATCAGAAGCTATTGAAGAAGCAAAATTAGTATTAAAATATGTAAAGGGATATAAACTTACATATCCAATTTATTATGATATTGAAGAAGGATCTAGACAAAAGACTAGTTTGAAAAGTGAGAATACTAGCTTTTGTAAGGCATTTTGTGATACAGTAATTGATGCTAGGTATAAAGCAGGTGTATATACGGGTGCAAGTTTCTTTATATCATATTTAAATTTAGCTCATTTGGCTAAATATGATTTATGGATAGCAAGATATGTATATTCAGGAGAGTTTGCATTACCTAGTCAAAGAAGTGCTGTTAATGCGTATGTAAATAAAACATATATGTATAATACGAGTACTGGTCAAAAGAATAAATATACTGCAGTAGATGCTGATATATGGCAATATTCTTCAAATGGACGAGTTGATGGAACAAGTGGTAGAATAGATATGAATTTTAGTTATAAATCTTATTAAACTTAAAGTATGGAGGCATAAAATGAGAACAATGGACTTTAAAATGGAGAGAAAAGGATTAGTTAAAGAAGGGGATAAGGTTACAGTAAAAGAAGGAGTATTACCATCATCATATTATTATACGATTTTACCAGCAGTTGCAATGTCAGCAAACTATACTTTTAGTGAGAGACTTACAACATTCAATGGAATTGTAAAAGAGATAAAAGAGACTCCAAGGGGCTTTTACATAACAGTAGAATTTGATGAATAACGCAGTGATTTTATTAATTACAATGGTATATATATCCTAGTATTTATGGGGCTTAATAGGTCTTTACGTTCATTGACAATATTTTCCATAAATGTTAAGATATTAACAAGAGGAGTAATTAATAACGTAGTGTTCTTTTTGAGGGAGAAGAGCTTATGTTTAAGGGATTAAGTAAAGTAAAAATAACAGCTTTGGCAGTGGCATTAGGAGTAATATTTATGGGCATGAGGGAAGAAGGTACTTTGGCAAGTGCAAATGGACATACAACATATTTATGGCCAGTACCTGAAAGCACACAAATATTAAAAGAGTATAGTGAAGCGAATGACGGAATAGATATTGTTAGCTATGGCAAAGAGTTCGATGTTATAGCAACAAGAGATGGAATCGTTGAGGTGGCTCGTTCAAAAGATTGTAAACATATTAATAATTCTTTAGAATATTGTTGCAATAATGGATTGGGCAATTATGTCAAGATAAAACATAAAGATGGAACCTATGCTTCATATTCTCATTTAAAATATGATAGTGTTACTGTAAGTGAAGGAGAGACTGTAGAAGCAGGACAAGTAATTGGTAAGATGGGTGCTTCTGGACGTACAGATCAGGTTAGTCTACATTTTAGTGTGGCGTATTCACCAACTAAAACGATAAATACTAATCCTAAGACTTTAAGATATACTTATACTTCACATGAAACAGAGCAAGAAAATGACAAAAAATGGATGATTGTTGCAAAAAGTGGTGTGAATTTCAGATCAGGAGCAGGGACTAGCTTCCAAATAATAGGAAGATTAGAAAATGCTACTGTAGTTACAATTGAGAAAACTGTTGAGATTGAAGGTTCACAATGGGGAAAAACTACTTATGATGGTTTGACAGGCTGGTTTTCGATGACATACGCTCAACCTTATGATGTATCGCAAGATGAAGAGAGTAAAGAACGTGATGATATGAGTGTTCGTTGTCAGTTATTGTTAGAACCAAATGGTGGTGAATGTGAATATTCATGTTATATGTATACTATAGGTAGTAAAGTAGGAAAACTACCTATACCTACTAGAGCGGGATATACATTTGTAGGATGGTATACAGAAAAAAATGAGGGACAAGCGATTAATTCGCAAGATGTTATTAATGAGGATGTGACAGCATACGCACATTGGAAATAATTTAAAGTGTGTAGGTCACATAAAGGAGTATTTAAAATATATGAATGAGTTAGGAAAATCAGGTGTGAGGAACCTGATTTTTCTAACATAATATTGTTATAAGAAAATAAATATGTGTTAGTTATAGTTGTTAATTTCCTAAAATTGTGATAAAATGGAAATGAGGACGAGTGTGTGTGAGGGGGTTGTCTTTATGGCAATTAGATTGTGTCAAGCATGTTTACATGAAATAAAAGAAGGAGACAAGTTATGTAATAACTGTAATGTCTCTGTTAATCGTCATGCTACAGTTATTGAAGTAATGAGTGAGTATGAGGGTTATAGCTATGTAAGTAATAGATATGCCTATCATGATGAGAACTTAAATAATTATAAGCATGAACCATTGAAAGACACACGCAATTCTAGACTATATCCAGATAATATTCCAATTGAAAAGAAAAAATATGATGTTGGAGAGGTTGCTCTAATAGAGGAAAATGCTGACTTTGTTGGTAATTTTATGAAGATGATAAAAAATCCATCTTATTATTTTGATGTTTTGATGGGATTGTTAGGTTCAATACTTCTTATTGTTGGTGATTTGTCTGCTATGTATAATAATTTTTATTCTGGAAGGCAATATAAAACGGAGTATTTTAATTATATGAGTTCTTTTATTGTGGCAATTGCTCTATGTGCAATGCTTTTAGTTTTGAAACATAAAAAGAAATATGTATTAATTCCAGTCCTAACGGCAAGTACGTTATTAATATTTGGATTAACGAATGTAAATAGTGCTAAGAGTTTAGGAGTGGGATATTATGTTATGTGGTTAGCTATTGTTATGCTAATAATATCAGCTGTAGTAAGTAATAAATCTATTATTAAGAAGTATTTTCTTGGAAAGGCAGATTTGATATGGATATTATTAACGTTTTTTATATCATTATCTTTAGCTAATACTCTTAATTATTATTACGGAAATGGAAAAACAAAAGCAGCATCACCAGGAACAGGAACTATTGATACAGATACAATAAACATTCCTAAGGAGGAAATAAAAACAGTTGATATAGAAAATGAGAAATTTAATTTACAAGTATCATTGCTGGATTCATATTTAGTGAGCTTTAATAATAAAGATATGATAGTTGTAGAATTAAGTGTTTATAATAAAGGAGATAAAAGTGTTAAATTAGAAGAAGCATTAAAAATAAATGCAAAACAAAATGGAAAAAGTATTAATTATGAACAAAAGATAGATGATGTTACATATTTTGATATGAATGCTAAGAATGAAAAGATTAAAAAGAATAGTTGTAAAACAATGTTTTATGGCTTCTTTATTCAACCAGAAGGAGATATTTCACTAGTTGCTGAGGATAAGGAAAGTAATAATGAAATTATAAACCAAGTATTAACTGTTAATTCAAAGTTTTATGTTTCTACGAATGTATCTAGTATTCCAGATGGTGCGACAGAGATTATGCAAGAAGCTGAAAAAAATAAGAATAAGAAGTGGAATATTTATTTTGTAAAACCTAGTTTATGGTCTGATGATATATGTGCGTATATTTATTATCTTGATAAGAAAAATAAGATAAAAGAATTAGAAAAATGGCCAGGAAAAAGTATGGAGTATGATAACGGGTTCTATACATTTACATATGATAAAAATTGGTTTGGAAAGGCACGAGTTATTATTGTTGATAAGAATAATACTAGTAATAGATTTCCAGGAGAGGATAGTGTTGGATTATTAATTGAAGGAAATATTAATATAACGCCAAATAAATAATAGATGTGGAGGCGGGAAAACATGAAAAATATGGGGACAAAGGTGAGAATAAATATGGCATATATAGCTAGTATCGTTATGATAATAGGAATACATTTGCCATTATATATTACAAGTAAAGGAAACCATATAGGATTAGTATATAGAACTAATCAGGAGGGATTATTACTTTTATTATCTGCAGCATTGGCTATAATTCAAAGATATAATAATAGAATAAAACATTTATTAGGACCTATTATTTTTCAAATTGGTATAATGGTTTATTATATTATTTATATGGCTAATGATAATTATTTTGTTATGGCTACTTGGGGAATGGTTTGTCAGGTAGTAGCTGTGATATTATTAATTATTTCAATGTGTGTAGGGAAACTAAATGATGATGATTTTACACATGATATGAGTACTATGAGAATTGTAAAAACAGATGAGTATGATTATACTGAGAGTTTTATTTTAAAAGACTCTGTGTGGATTGTTGCATTTATTGTTATTACAACAGGGGTGATATTATTTAAGGTTAATGGTGATAACAAGAATTTTAATAACAAGACTGAAAATGTAACAACTAATTCTGTTAGTGCATCAGAAAAGAAAAAAACTTCAGGAATATTTGATTATGAAAATGATGATTGCTGTATCGGAATTAATGATGCTTATATTACAAATGAAGATGGTAGAGAAATTGTATTTTTAGAGGTTAGCATAAAAAATAAAACAGATAAGATATTAATATTTAATAATTTATTTGATCTTGAGGTTAAACAGGGTGATATTAAGCTTGAAAGATGTAAAGAAGTAGATTCAGATGTTTTTGACTCAAAAAGTGGTTTGGCACAGATTTCTTTACTAGAAACAAGTAAAGTATATATTCCTTTCGTTTTAGTAAAGAGTCAAAAAGATTTGAATGTTTCTATTATTTCAAAGAAGGATAATAAGAGTATTGTAAATAATAAAATTGTAAAAATAAATGATTTATATTATGTTGATACATTGGAAGAAATTATTAGTATAGGTGAG
This sequence comes from uncultured Lachnospiraceae bacterium, assembly GCA_934432595.1. Classification (GTDB taxonomy): domain Bacteria; phylum Bacillota; class Clostridia; order Lachnospirales; family Lachnospiraceae; genus SIG301. The sequence continues at coordinate 75,072 of CAKRYR010000006.1, forward strand.
AAGAAAATTGTAGAGGAAGATAATAAGGAAATAAAAAATGACGATAAAAAAGATGTGGAAGAGGTAGTTGAGACAGAAAAAACAAAAGATGTAACGCAGACTACTGAACCTACAGAAAAACCCAAGGCAGTTAATACTAAAGAGCCAACTGAGAAAACTCAAAAGGCTGAAAAGACTGAAAAGACCTCAGAACCAGAAGAAGTTATACCTACAGAGCAGGCTATAGAAAATGATAATATAGTTAGTGGAACTGTAAAATTTGTAAAGCCTTCCTCTTGGGAAGATGATACAAAGGTATATATTTATATATACGATACGGAAGAAGAGGTAGTTGAAAAAACAAGGATTGTTATGTCGGGATATGAAAATGGAATATATACATTTTTCCTTAATAAAATAGATATAAGTAAAGATGTTTATATAACATTTGGAAATGACACAAAGCTATATCCAGAAAATAATAAGAAGTTAGTGTTGACTATTGGTAAAAAATACACAAGTAATTAGGAGGTATTATTATGGCTTTTTCAGTAATACTTGATTTGATAAGAAAAGGTGATTTTGCACAAGCAAAAACAGAATTGTTGTCAGTAATTAATGATGGAAATCTGAAGGAAAAGGATGTTAATACTATAAAGAAATATTATGAAAAAAACAATAGTCCTTATGTTGCATATATTTTATTTAAATCACAGTGTTGTTGTGGGTTGCGATTGGATGCGTTAGATACATATATGACTTTGTTACAACAATGCTCTAGAAAAAGAAATGTAAGTTTATCAGATGTTTTAGTAGGAGTATCTGATAAGGAATTTAAAGAAATATATGATGAGATAATAAGCAGATTAAGTGATGATATTGATATTCCACAGTCTATTATAGTAAGTGATATAGTGGATGTCATAGTTCCAGAAATATGGAATAGATTTGAAGAAGAAAAGTATGGTATGATAGCTAATTTAGCAGAAAAGATATGGTTTGAAGATTTGAAAAATTCAGAGTATATATATTGGTTAGCCTATTCATGTGAAAAAGCTAATAGTGACTTAGCTGAAAAGCTATATTTAAAATTAATTCAGAAAGAACCAGCTAATGCAGAGGCACTTAATAATATTGGATTAATATATGAGAAGAAAACAGACTATGCAAAAGCTAAATTTTATTTTTCTAAGGCGTATATGTTTTGTGATACAAATAAAGTATATAAGAATAATTTAGATAGGATTATGGCTAAAAAGTAGATATAAATGATTTGAGTTAGTTAAAAATGGTAGGAATGTAAAAACTCCTACCATTTTAAATTTGTAGAAAAATGTAAAAAATATATATAAAATTCACGATAAAGATATAGATAGAATCTTTGGATTGGATGGATATTATGAAAATAGAAAGATTAAATTCAGAAGAAGTTGCTTATATTTGTACTCAAATGAATACAATTTTAGAATCTGGTGTACCTCTACAAGATGGTTTAGAGGTATTAATAGAGGATATAAATAATAAAAGTGCAAAGAGTATAATTGAGTTTATTATTAATGAAATTGAAGAAAAAAAAGCTTTATATGTAATCTTAGAGGAATGTGGTGTTTTTCCAAATTATATGATAAAAATGGTTAAGATTGGGGAAATGACAGGAAAGTTAGATGAGGTTTTTAAATTACTAGCAGATTACTATACCAATGAAAATGATATGATACAATCAATAAAGAATGCTATATTTCAACCTGTATTGTTATTAACAATGATGTTTTTTGTTGTAGCAGTTCTTGTTATAAAGATTATACCAGCTTTTGCAGACATTTTTAATAAATTAAATATTCAGGTGAGTAGTGATTTTAATAAAACTATGGACTTTGCAGTTACTACAGGTTTAACAGTGTTAATAACTATTTCAGTAATCATCGGTATATTATTAATAGGAATGTTAGTGATTGGAACTAAAAGAGGAAAAGAAGCCTTTAAATTTATTATTGATAGATGTTTCTTAACTAAAGATATTTCACAAAAAATATCTCTTTCAAGGTTTTCCTTTGCAATGACCCTTATGATAAAGAGTGGAGTAGATACAACTGAATCATTAGAATATGTACAGGATGTAATTATTAGTAGGAAAATTAAGAGAAAGATTAGTAAGTGTTACGAAGATGTGTTGGACAATAAAGGTTTTGTAGAAAGTATAATAAATGAAAAGATATTTCCAAGTATGTGTAATCAAATGTTGAAGGTTTCATACAAATCAGGAGCATATGAAAAAGCATGGGAAAAGATTAGTAAACAATACGAGAAGGATGTAAATGAATCTTTATCTAATATTATTCAATCTATAGAACCATTTATGGTTACAATAATGACAATTGTAATAGGAGCAATACTTATATCGGTTATGCTACCACTTATGGGAATTATGACTTCTATTGGATAATTTTATGGAGATTGTTTATGAGAAATATATGGAATCATTCAAAAAGAATAGACTTTAATATGGGAACATTAATAGCAGTAGTTATGCTATTAGCTGCAATTGTATGGAGCATATATGGTGTTAATAATGCTGAAAATATGCAATCTAAACAAGAAAAAAATGAGCTAAAAAATTCTATTAATAAAACTATAGCTTTATGTTATTCTATCGAAGGATGTTATCCTCCTAATATTCAATATTTGGTAGATAACTATAATTTGAAGATTGATAGTAATAAATATGTAGTTCACTATGAAATATTTGCTTCTAATATAGCACCTGAGGTAGAAGTGTTTGATATGCAAGATGAGAGATAATAGGTGAAAATATGAGTAATTTTAGAATAAAAAAAAGCAATAATATATACATTAATCTATTTAGTATTTTTATTTTGTTTTTTATGTTTATAATTTTATCATTAATATTAATTATTTTTGCAGCTGATTCGTATAAAAAAATGAGAAATCAGGTTGAAGACACATTTAATTCAACAGCAATTGTAGGTTATGTGTCAAATAAAATTAAGAGCTTTGATGAAAATGAATGTGCTATACAAATAAAAAAAAGTAATAATAAATACAATATGCTAGGGCTTGAGAGTAAGAAAGAAAAATTAATTACATATGTCTATATAAAAGATAATTACATATGTGAAAATGTTGTAAAAAAAGGGAGTAAAATGGATGAAAATTCTGGACAACGTTTATTTCAAGCTAAGGACTTAGAATTTAAGAAAATAAATGATAAATTGTTATATATTAAAATAAGAACATTGGATAATGAGTTACTAAATAGATATATTTCAGTAACATCTAAAGTTTCTGTAAGTAAGTAATGGAGGCTAATGTGGAAAAAATAGAAAAAGGTTCTACTAGTAATTTTTTTGCAGAGATAATAATAGTAATATTATTTTTTGCTATAGCATCTATAATTATTGTACGTATTTTTGCAACTAGTGTTAATAACAATGATATTAATGGAATACGTTCCGAGGCAATTATTAATGCAGGTTCAATTATAGATGTATATAAGTCAGGATATTTATTATCAGAGTCGTTAGAAAAAGTTATTGGTGGTAAATTTAATATTAAAAATAATAAATATACAATTATTTTAGATGATGATATGGCACAATCAGATAAAGGGAAAGTGGCATTAATTGTAGAAGAAAACGTTAAAACTAATACTAGTGGCCTACTTCAAGGTATTAGATTACGTTATGTATATAAAAACAGAGAAATATATGTAATAGAAGGCAAAAAATATGAAGAAAAATAAGACATTTGGTTTGGGCGTCGGAATGACATCTGTAATTATGATATTTGTAATATTATGTTTAGTTATAATTGGAACATTATTATATATGATAACCTATTCAGATACTGTTATCGTAGATAAAAAGGCTAATTATTCAATAAGCTATCAAATGGCAGACAATGTTGCAGTAGATACACTTGCAATTATTGATGATAAATTAGGTGAGCTATACAGTAAAAAGATTGCATTTAACGGTAATGGTAAATGTAGAAGTATTATGGATGAAATTGATGATATAGAAATAGATTATAATAAAAATAATATAAGTTATAAAGTTGGCCTTGGAGAGAATAATTATTTAGATATAGTTATACAAATTAATGTGAATAACGATAAATATGTCGATGATAAAAAAAGTTATACTATTTTGAAATGGAAAAAAGTAAGCAATGTATCAAAAATAGAAAAGGACAATTTAAACGTATGGAAATAATTTTTGCGAAGGGACGAAAAATATGAAACTACTTAATATTTTACAAGATGCATTAAGACAAGGAGCTTCTGATGTCTTTATTGTATCAGGTACAGCTATAGGATATAGGATTTCTGGAAAAATCGTAAGAGTAAATAGCGAAATATTGACGCCAGAAGATACAAAGTATTTAATTAGTCAAATATTTGAATTTGCTGGATATGAATTTGGAGCATTTGACGATAATATGGAATATGATTTTTCTTTCTCTATACAAGGAATAGGAAGATTTAGAACAAATGTATATAAACAGAGAGGATCTTTTGCAGCAGTGCTTAGAAATGTAATGTATGAAATTCCTGATTATAGAGCATTGCATATTCCAGAATCTATTATGAAATTAGCTGATATAAATAAGGGAATAGTACTTATAACTGGTTCTGCTGGAAGTGGAAAATCTACAACACTTACATGTATGATAGATAGAATAAATGAACGTAGACAAGGGCATATTATAACAATTGAGGATCCTATAGAATTCTTACATAGACATAAGAATTGTATAATTAGTCAACGTGAAATAAATATAGATACAGCTAATTATATACAATCGTTAAGGGCAGCATTAAGACAATCGCCTGATGTTATTTTATTGGGTGAGATGCGTGATTATGATACAATGCAAATTGCAATGACAGCAGCTGAAACAGGACAGTTTATACTATCTACACTTCATACAATTGGAGCTGCTAATACAATAGATAGAATAATTGATGTATTTCCATCATCACAACATCATCAAATTAGAGTTCAATTATCTATGGTTTTACAAGCTGTCGTTTCTCAACAGTTGATACCAACAAAGAATGGTGGATTAATACCTGCTTTTGAAATTATGAAAGTAAATAATGCTATACGTACAATGATTAGAGAACAAAAGACTCATCAAATAGATACGATTATTCAATCAAGTGAAGATATGCAGACTATGGATGCAGATATTTTAAGACTGTATAAAGAAGGAATAATTGATAGAGAAAATGCAGTTAATTTCTCTACGAATTCTGAAGTGATGAGAAAAAGGTTAGGATAAATAATAAGAGAGCAGTAATAGAATCTTTTAGTGCATGAATTATAAAAAGTATCATATCTTAATAGATATGATACTTTTTATAATTAGAACCATTTCCGATATAGTCTGCCGCTTCTTTGGCGTCATCCATATTGGAATAGAATGTTGGGTCAACAATATTAAATCCTGTTTTGCCTAGATAAAAACTTACTGTAATCCATCCTTTTTCCTTTGTGTATACTTCATTCCAGGCATGATATACACCATTTGGTGATACATATCCTGTTATTAATTTAGTTGGAATACCTTGTGCTCTACACATAGCTGCCATCATAGCTGCATAATCAAAACAGATTCCTTTTCTAGTTTTTAATATATTATTTACATCAGGAAGATAACCTGATTTGACGTTTTTTGCTTTAGCATAATCATAACTTATGTTAGTTGTAACATATTTAAATATAGCAGATATTTTATCAATAGATTTATTATATCCGTTACAAATTGCTGCAGAACGTTTTACAATATCACTATTTTGAGTAAACCATACATATTGATTTGGATACAAAAAAACTAAATTTGGATTTGATATTTGCACTTTTATTTCTTTATTAAGAATAGAAGTATATTGTGTTCCAGAAATGTTTTCAAGGACATTTATGGAGTAAGTTCCATTTCCAAATTGCAGTGGATATATTATATATTTGCCATTAGAAGGTAGATCATAATTATATGTTTGGGAAGACTTTATAATTTGAACTTTAACCTTTTTATTATCACCTGAATATTTTATGCCTATATATCCCTTATTTTTGTTAGATACGTCAATTTGTGTTGTATTTGCTGGATTTTTATAAACTATTTTACCAGATAAATAAGGAGTATATATAGTTGGAACTTTTATGGGTTTTGTATTAGATTTATTTTGTGTAGCCTTGGGGTTTTCTGCATTTAACTCTTTGGTAGGCTTAGGATTCTCCGGATTCTTAGTTTTTAAAGCGGGAGATATAGTATTACTTATACTTCCTTTATTACCCTTTGAGCTTGAAGTAGCTTTTTGCTCAGAAGGCGCCTTTGTTACAGGAACTAAAGATGGCTCTATAGATATATAGGGCATATTAGTTGTAGAAGAATTATTGTTCACTGGATATTCGCTAGCAGACGAAGTAATGCCTATTGCCTTATAGCAGATGATAAACATTGTACAACATATAATAGTGGTAAAAACATACTTTGTCTTCATAAAATTCGTGCCTCCTATTAAATAAGAAATAGGCTGGTAAGGTAGTACCAGCCGTAACAATCATATTTAATCTATGCGTTTAATTTCTTTTCAAGATTTAATATTTGAAGTCTGGTGTTTCGTAAGTATTCGATATGTTTGCTAAAATCACCATTATCATCAAGTAAATTAAGAGCTTTTGGAGAATTTGGTCCAGGTAAGCTTGCTAAGTTAATAGTATGGTAGTTACTATTATCTATAGCATCACAAACATTTCTTAATTCTTGAAGAAGATTATTCTTGTATCTCATTATTTCAGCTTTTAAACTAGCAAGTTGTTCTTCATCTTTTTTTGCCTGAATTTTTGATAACACATTTTCAACATTAACTATTGTGTCATCTTCGTTATATCTATAAACCAATAAATAAGGTTTTTTTATCTTTATTAATTGTTGACCACGAGGAAAATCTACATTGGCATTTTTTATAAATTCTGTTACTTCTTGATCAATTTTAGGAAAAGTAAATATTTCACCTTGTAAGTAGTAAATACCACTACGTCTAATAACATTGTTATTAGTAGTTTCTATATCATAAAATCTAAAACCTATTATATGAACATCAAGACTAGAATCATCTAACATTAAAGATGCTTCAATTGCATCATCTATGTTCCATTCAGAAATAGGTTCAGTATTATTTATTAAGCCTAAGCCAACATTTAAATATTGTACATAACTTTGTGTCATAAATTTTCCTCCTCATATTACCTTCTATTAGACTCCACCTACATTTATTATATCGTAAAAAAAATACAATTTTTGAGATAATAAATACAAATTTTCTTATAAAAATATTCTATAGTTTATAGTATACCATTTTTAGAAGGATATAAGTATAAAAAAATAATATAACTAAAAAATATATATAAAAAAAATAAATAAAAATAAAATAGTATAAAAATATTATTAATTATACTTATAATTATAATGTAATATTTATAAGTACAATTAATAATTGGGGAAAATTGTATATGAAATTCGACCTAATTATAGTGTAAATATTGATATATATTGAAGATTTAGGGTATAATTAGACTTAGATAAGGTTGTGAATTCGTTTCAAGGGGATAAATCATCATGAGGGGTTGATTTATATTGAATGAAAAGAGAATTGTAGAGGGATTTGTATTTGAAAATGAAGAGGAGTATCAATTGGCTTTAAAAGATGCAGAGTTGTTTGATATTCTTTGGAATAAAATAAAAAAGAGTGATAGAAACGTGGCAACAAAGTTATATGATACATTACTTACAAGTGATAAGATTAAGACAGTTGTGGGGATGTATAATGTAAAGATGTTGCAGAATTATTTAATACAGAACGGATATGTTTCGGAAAGTGAGATTATGCCTATTGTAGGATTTGTTGGTAGAAAAGTAAGTACTACTGATGCTATGAAATCTTATGAATATTCAAATAGAATGAAGCATATGGTTAATCAAAAGATGAATGATAAGTTAGAAAAATATAAAGCAACAGTATCAACGTTAAAAGTTGTTGTTTTAATATTTGCAGTCGTAATAGCTGTTATGTTTGTAGTGCAAGCTAATGGTGGTACTGCTAATTATGCTAGTGCAAAAGAAGCTGTAATAGATGAATATTCAGAGTGGGAACAAGATCTTAATGATAGGGAAAAAGAAGTTAAAGAAAAAGAAGAAGAATTAAAATCAAATGAAGATAATTAATGAAAATATTTTTGATGTTTGAACTGTTATAAATTAATCACAATTCTATCATATATTCTTGCTAATATGAGACTATATTTTGAATTAAGGAGGAATTAGTCTTGGATAAATTAAAAATTTTGGTAGTAGATGATGAAACAAGAATGAGAAAACTTGTAAAAGACTTTTTAGTTAAGAATAATTATGATGTGATAGAAGCTGAAGACGGTGAAAAGGCTGTTGATATTTTCTTTAATTCTAATGATATTGCATTGATAATTTTAGATGTTATGATGCCTAAAATGGATGGATGGCAGGTTTGTAAGGAGATAAGAGCATATTCAAAGGTTCCAATTATTATGTTAACTGCAAAAAGTGATGAAAAGGATGAGTTAATGGGATTTGAATATGGTGTTGATGAATATATTAGTAAACCATTTAGTCCAAAAATATTAGTAGCTAGAGTAGAAGCAATTTTAAGAAGAAGCAATAATCTAGAAGAAGTATTAGAAGCAGGCGGAATAGTACTTGATAAGACTGCTCATCAGGTTACTGTAGATGGAAAACCTATTGAACTTAGTTATAAAGAGTTTGAGTTATTAGAATATTTTGTAACCAATAAGGGTGTTGCTTTATCTAGAGAAAAAATATTAAATAATGTATGGAATTATGATTATTTTGGCGATGCAAGAACAATAGATACACATGTAAAGAAATTACGTAGTAAAATGGGGGATAAAGGAGAATATATTAAAACTATATGGGGAATGGGATATAAGTTCGAGGTTTAAAAAATGTTTAAGTTTATTAATAAGTTTAAATTTAGAAGAAAAAAGAAAGATGTTAATAATACAGAAGATAATAAACATTTAGATGGTTATAACTTAAGATTAAATGATTCCTTAAGATTGAGAATGACTTTAATTATGACAATTACGGTTATAGCCATTATTGTTTTGTGTTGGGTTATTAATAGATTGTTTTTGCAAAGTTTTTATGAAAATACAAAATTAAATGCTATTGAGGAAGCATATAAATTTGTTAATAGTAAATTTACAGAAGAATATGTAGAAGCTATTAATGATAATACAGTTTCAGATGAAGAAATGGATGATGTACTTACTCAGATAGAAAGAACTTCATCTGTAGGAAGTTTAAGCGTATATATTTATAAAAAATATGAGGTTGGTGGAGAAGATTTTTATCAATTATATTATCCTACCAATAATTCGCAACGTGAAATTAATAATTTCAAAATGAAAATAAAAAATTTCGTAGAGAACCAAGATAATATTGATACAAATATATTAAAAAAATCTGATAAATATATGATTTATAAGATATTTGATAACAGGTTAAAGTTTAAAAATCTTGAATTAGTTGGACAACTTGATTCAGGTGTTTATATTATTATGAATACAAATTTTGAAAGTGTTAGAGAGAGTGCTAACATTTCAAATAGGTTTTTGGCATACATTGGAATAATAATAGCTATTGTCGCAAGTATTATTATGTATTTTATTAGTAATAATATTACTAAACCAATATTGGAATTATCAGATATAGCAAAGAAAATGGCTAATCTTGAATTTGATGTTAAGTATAAGGTTGATACAGATGATGAGATAGGAGTCCTTGGAAGTAGTATTAATTCATTATCAACAAAACTTGAAAAAACTATTTCAGAGCTTAAGAATGCAAATAATGAGTTACTTAATGATTTAGAGCAAAAGGAAAAGATAGATCATATGAGAAAAGAATTTTTATCTAATGTCTCACATGAGTTAAAAACTCCAATAGCATTGATACAGGGGTATGCTGAAGGATTAAATGAAAATATAAATGATGATGTAGAATCTAGACAGTTTTATTGTGACGTAATAATTGATGAAGCTAAAAAAATGAATAATATGGTTAAAAAATTACTTGATTTAAATCATATTGAATTTGGTGATTCACCAATGGAAATTACGCGTTTTGACATAGTAACACTTATAAAAGGTATTATATCAGCCACAGATATTTTGTTCCAACAAAAAGATGTAAATATAGAGTTTTGTAATAATAACAAGGTATTTGTATGGGCAGATCAATATATGATAGAAGAAGTACTCATTAATTATATAAGTAATGCTTTAAATCATGTAGATGATAGGAGAGTTGTAAGGGTTAGTGTTGAAAAGAAAGATGATATTGTTCGTATTAGTGTTTTTAATACAGGTAAATGTATTCCAGAAGATGATATAGATAAAATTTGGGATAAGTTTTATAAGGTAGATAAGGCAAGAACACGAGAATATGGAGGAAGTGGAGTCGGTTTATCAATAGTTAAAGCCATTATAGAAAACCATCATAGACAATGTGGAGTAATAAATAGAGAAGATGGTGTAGAATTTTGGTTTGAATTAGATGGAAATAAAGAATAAATACAAGAGATATTGATAATTTACTATTGATAAAAATGTAAAAAAATGGTAAAATTCAATATATATATACTATGATGAGGGGTTGAGATTATGAGGGAAAAATTAAATTTTCTTGTTTTAATAGGATTATGTATGATAATTTTTACCGCTTGTGGTAAAGAATCTAAATTTAATGAAAAACAGAAGAAAATACTTGCTGATTACATAGCACAGACTGTTATAGAACATAGTGAAGGTTATGAAACTAAATTAGTAGATGTATCAAAAAGTCCATTTCTATTAAATGAAGGGGAAGATGATAATATTTTTTCGCTTGTTGATAATAAGGTATCAGATAGTGCTGATGATGAAGATAGCTCTGTTATAAAAACAGGTGATAGTGGTACTTTAAATGGAAATTCGGATAAAGATTTTGAGGATACTGATGATAATAGGGAGAATGTTTCAAAATTGCAAATAGCAACTATTCTTGGCTTTAAAGATGGGGTAGAAGCATATGTTAGTAATAAGAAGATACTAGAGGAATATGCTTCTGATTCGTATGTAATTTATGCTGAAAAAAACGAGAAATTAGTTGAAGTTAATTTTAAAATAATGAATAAAACAGATTCTAATATAAAGGTGGAAACTTCAAACAATAATGTAAAATACAAATTAAAAGTTGGAGGAGAAATATATTATCCTTTGTTAACTGCTATAGATAATGATTTAATGTATTTTGAAAAAAATATTAATGCTAAGAAAGCAAGTAGTGCAGTGTTACTGTTTGGTGTTAAAAATGAACATATTAAAGATAAATTTGTATTAGAAATAGAAAATAGTGATGAATTAGCTTCAATTTCATTAGATTAATATTTGATTAATAAATAAAGGAGTAAAATTATGAAATTCATAGAGAAAAAGAGATTATTATTTTTGGGATTACCATGGACATTTACTAAATATATTGTTAACGAAGAAAATATCACAATTAAAAAGGGTTTATTTACTTTAGTTGAGGACGATACATATATGTATAAAGTTCAAGATGTTAAAATGGTGAGAAGTTTATTAGAAAGAATATTTGGGCTAAGTACCATAATATGTTATACAGGAGATGTTACAGACCCTGAATTAAGGTTAATTCATGTAAAGAATGGAGCAGAAATTAAGAAATTTATTAATGAAGCATCAGAAAGTGAAAGACGTAAGAAGAGAACATTACATACAATGAACATTGATGGAAGCGTCGGAGACTACGATGATATTGATTAATTAGATTAGAAATATTTTTACAAGTTATAATGAAAAAAATATTAAATAATATCATATAACCGGGGAGGAATACATATGGTTAACAATTCAAATGTAGAAGATTCATCAAATAATGAATTCGAGTTATTGGAATTTAAAGTAGGTAACAATTGTTATGGTATGAATGTTTCAAAAATTAAAGAAATATTAACTTATAAACAACCTACGCCTGTACCAAATGCACATCCTTATATTGAAGGTATTTTTATGCCAAGAAATATGATAATAACAAGCATAGACTTATCTAAAGCATTGAAAGCTAGACCTATTGAAAATAATGGGAAAGATATGTCAATAATTACTAATTTTAATAATATAACTGTATCTTTCCATGTTCAAGAAGTTGTTGGAATTCATAGAGTTTTATGGAAAGATATTAGTAGACCAGACCAAACAATTGATGAAAAATCTTTAGCTACAGGTATAGTCAAGATTCAAGATAGGTTGATAATTATTATTGATTTGGAAAGAATTATTTCTGAAGTAAATAATGAATTAGGACTTAAAATATCAGGAATGGATAAGATTAAAAGTGATAAAGTATATAATCAAAAAATTCTTATGGTTGAAGATTCTGTATTATTATCAAAAGAAATCAATGATTGCTTAAACATTGCAGGGTATAAAAATGTTATTCAGGCCCAAAATGGTCAGATAGCTTGGGATATTCTCCAGGAATATAAAGAACAGGGAAAAGCAGATGAGCTTAGCTGTATAATTACTGATATTGAAATGCCAGTTATGGATGGTAGATATTTGACTAAGCTAATTAAAGAAGATGATGAGTATGAAAATATTCCAGTAGTTGTATTCTCGTCTTTGGTATATAATAATGGAGAATATAATGGAACAGTTGTAGGGGCTGATGCAGAGTTAGGGAAACCAGACGTGGTTAAATTAGTTACTACTGTTAATCATATGTTGAAAAATGATTAAAAAGATTAAGGTATTGCAATTTGGAAAAAAATGGAGTATTATATACAGTAAATACGAAGTAAAAAGAATAATATGATCAATATATGGAGGATTTTGTATGGCAACTACAAAGAAAGTTACAAAAGCAGCAGCTAAGACTGCAGCAAAAAAATCAGAAGTTGTAGTTAACACTACTACAAAAAAAACTACTGCAAAGAGTACTGCAACAGCAACAATTACACCAACAACGGCTAAGAAAGTTAGTGTAGTAGATGAGGCAGCAAAGAAGACTGTAATAGTTAAAAAAGAAGCTCCTCAAAAAGTTGAGATAAAGAGTGCGGATGCTGAAGTTAAGAAAACTGCAACTAAGAAAGCAACAACAACTAAGAAAGCAACAACTGCTAAGAAGACAACAACGACTAAGAAGACTACAACTGCTAAGAAAGCAGCTCCAGAGAAGAAGGATCCTGAGATGGATGTAACACTACATATTCAATATGCAGGAAAGAGTATAAAGGAAAGTAGTATTATGGACAGAGTAATTGAGAATTATGTAGCTTCTGGTCATACAAGAGCTTCAATTAAAACAATTGAAACTTATGTTAAGATTGAAGATAATACAGCATATTATGTTGTAAACTCTACAATAAGAGGTCATGTTGTATTAAACTAATTACATAGCGAAAATTAATCGATAATAAAAGAGTACTTAGTATAGTTTTTCTATCTTAGGTACTCTTTTTATATAGTATTGGAGGTCAATATGAAAAAAGTATTAGTTACAGGATCAGCAGGTTTTATAGGTTATCATCTAATTAAAAGATTGATAAATATGGATTGTGATATATTAGGTATTGATAATTTAAATGAGTATTATTCAGTAAAATTAAAAGAAGATAGGCTATTAGATATAGGAGATAAATTTAATTTTAGTTTTAAAAAAGCAAATATAGAAGATATGGAACAAATGGAAAATATATTTAATACATTTATGCCGGATGTTGTCATTAATTTAGCAGCTCAGGCAGGAGTAAGATATAGTATAGAAAATCCAAGGGCATATATTAATTCAAATGTTATAGGATTCTTTAATATATTGGAATGTTGTAGAAATTATCCTGTGGAACATTTAATATTTGCATCTTCAAGCTCTGTGTATGGAGCAAATAAAAAAGTACCATATTCAACAGATGACAAAGTTGATAATCCAGTTAGTTTATATGCTGCAACAAAAAAAGCGGATGAATTATTGGCATATTCATATAGTAAATTATATGGAATAAAATCGACAGGTTTAAGATTTTTTACCGTTTATGGTCCATTTGGTAGACCAGATATGGCTTATTATTCATTTACTCAAAAGATAATGAATGACGAGGCAATAAAGGTGTATAACAATGGTGACATGTATAGAGATTTTACATATATAGATGATATAGTAGAAGGAATTATAAGACTTATAGACAAAGTTCCAGATGTAGATGAGAATAATGCTTATTATAAGATATATAATATAGGTAATAACAAACCTGTGAAACTAATGGAGTTTATATCTATACTAGAAGAATGTCTTGGAAAAAAAGCAAAAAAAGAATATTTACCAATGCAGCAAGGAGATGTATATCAAACTTATGCAAATATAGATGATTTAGTTTCTGATGTTGGCTTTTCTCCAAATACTGATTTAAAAACTGGATTAAATAAGTTTGTAGAATGGTACAAGGATTATTATAAATAGTATATTTACAATTTACGATTTTTATTGTAAACTAAGTTATGTTAAAGTTATACAAGGCATACTTTGCTCAACAGAAATATAAAGTAAGCTAAGTTGACTTTTGAATAGTATTATAACACTTTGGAATAGAGGGTATATATGAAATTTAGAGTAAGAGTAGCTATCATAATAATTAGTATTGTTACTATGTTTTGCGGCTTATTATTATTTTCAGTATCAGTGCAAGATAGGATGCTATTAGCTAGTAAGTTACCTTTGGAAAAGAATAAGTACAAAGAAGTAAATGAGTTGATTAATAAATATATTAATGCCAAGAGAGATGAAGATTTTGATGAGTTAGCAGAGTGCGTTAATGATATAAATAATTATGATAAAGAGAGCATTAAAGAAGAAAATAAGATAATTAAGGATATTAGAAATGTAACTTGTTATACAATAGATGGCTATTATGATAATACATATATAGTATATATTTATAGGGAAGATGTATGGGATAAAATAGATGTAGTTTTGCCTTCTATGACACAAGTATATGTTTGTGAATATAAAGGAAAATTGTGTGTCTATTCAAAAGATATTGACAGTGCAAAAATGAATAATATAAGAAAATATATTGATTTAACATTAGAAAAGAATCCATATGTTATTGAGAAAAAAAATGAAATTAATGACCAAATTGAAGAAGTCAGAAAGTCAAATAAGGAATATGATGAGTTATGTAAAGAGGTAGAGAAGAAACGTAAAATAGAGTCTGGTGAGGCAACACCTGAACCAACAGAAGAACCAACAGTAGCCCCTACACCTGTTCCAGAGGCATCATTAGATCCAAATAAAGCAGTTGGTTAAAATAAAATGATATTAAAGGAATGATAGGAGGTTTATGCTTCCTATCATTTTATGATTAGAGGATAGAATTGAGCGGAAATGGAGAATAGAGTTGAGAAAAGATAATATAGATATTAATGAAGAAATTAGGTTAAATAAGTTTATGAGTGATGCGGGTTTTTGTTCAAGAAGAGAAGCTGATAGACTAATAGAAAAGGGTGAAGTATATGTAGATGGTTTTAAGGCTGTCGTTGGGCAAAAAGTAAAACAAACTCAATTGATAGAATGTAAGGGTAGGAAAATAGGAAGAGAAGAAGAATTAATCTTATTAGCATTTAATAAACCAAGGGGAATTATTTGTTCAACAGTAGATAAAGAGGGAGATAATATAGTTGATTTTATTAACTTTGGCAAGAGAATATATCCCATTGGCCGATTAGATAAGGAATCGGAAGGTCTTATTTTATTGACTAATGATGGAGGTATTTCGGATAAGATATTACGTTCAAGGAATAATCATGAAAAAGAGTATATTGTTACAGTTAATAAGAATATAAATGAAGAATTTATAAAAGGAATGGCTAAAGGAGTACCTATACTAGATGTTATTACAAAAAAGTGTGTGGTTAAAAAAATAGATAATAGAACTTTTAGAATAATTCTTACACAGGGGTTAAATAGGCAGATTAGAAGAATGTGTGAATACTTTGGATACAAAGTAATTAAGTTGAAAAGAATAAGAATATGTAATATAGAATTAGGAGATTTACCAGTTGGTAAGTATAGGAATATATCTAAGTTAGAATTAAAAACATTAAAAGAATTATTATAATTCAGAATGGAGTCATATATGATAAATGAAAAATATAAAGAATTAGTGGAAAAAATACAATATCATAATAATAGATATTATAATATGGATGAGCCAGAGATAAGTGATTATGAATATGATATGCTTATGCAAGAACTAAAGAAGCTGGAGAAAGAACATCCTGAGTTAGTAACAAAGGATTCACCAACTATGAAAGTTGGTGGAGAAGCTAAAAGAACAGCTGGTGTCTTGGTTAAACATAGGGTACCTATGCTTTCATTGCAAGATGTATTTAGCAAAGAAGAAGTATATGATTTTGTTAATAATACTATAGAAGAATTAGGTGACGATACAGAGTTTGTAGTTGAAACAAAAATAGATGGTTTGTCTATGGCTATTAGATATGAAAACGGCGATTTGACAACTGCAATTACTAGAGGAGATGGTATAAATCAAGGTGAGGATGTTACACAAAATGCATTAGTTATAAAAGATGTAAAGAAGAAATTGAAAAAGCCTATTGAATATCTTGAGATTCGTGGTGAAGTATATATGACCAATAAAGCTTTTGACGAGGTTAATGAAAAACAAGAATTATTAGGTGAGAAATTATTTGCAAATCCTAGAAACTGTGCTGCAGGTACATTAAGACAATTAGATAGTAAGATTACAAAAGAGAGAAACTTATCTATGTTTATTTTTAATATACAAGATGCAAAAGGAAGAGAATTTGCAACACATATTGAAGGATATGAATTTTTAAAAGAAAATGGAATAAAAGTAATAGAAGATTATAAGCTTTGCAAAACAGCGGATGAAGTTTGGGAAGCAATACAGGTAATTGGGGAGAAAAGAGAAACTTTAGCTTATGATATAGATGGTGCTGTCGTAAAGTTAAATAGAATAGCAGATAGAAAGAAAATGGGTGAGAATACAAAAACTCCAAAGTGGGCAATAGCATATAAATATCCACCAGAAGAGAAAGAAACTGTTCTAAGGGATATAGAACTTAGTGTTGGTAGAACAGGAAGAATTACACCAACAGCTATATTTGATACTATAAGATTATGTGGCACTAATGTATCTAGAGCCACTCTTCATAATCAAGACTATATAGATGATTTGGATGTATGCATTGGAGACACGATTGTTGTATATAAATCTGGTGAAATCATTCCTAAGGTTAAGGAAGTTGTTAAAGATAAAAGACCTCAAGGAGCTACAAGATTCATAATAGGTGACACATGTCCTGTGTGTGGAGCAAAGGCTATTAAGGATGATAAGGCAGATATTCGTTGCACAGGAGCAAATTGTAAGGCACAATTAGAGCGGCATATAATAAATTTTGTTGGTAGAGATGCAATGGATATAAAGGGATTTGGAGAAAGATATATAATTGATTTAATACAAGAAGGATATATAAATGATATATCAGATATATATACTTTAAAAATGCATCGTGATGAATTAATAGAAAAAGGAATTATAGGTAAAGAAAAAAATACAGATAAATTACTTGATATGATTGAAAAATCAAAAGAAAATGAACCTAGGCAGTTACTTACTGGATTAGGAATTCCGAATGTAGGAAAGGCTGCAGCTAAGGAGATTATGAATAATTATAAATCAATAGAGGATTTAGCTAAGGCAACAGCAGATGAACTTGTAAATATAAATGATATAGGATTAATTACAGCAGAAGGTATAGAAAATTATTTTTCAAATGAAAATAATAAAGTTATTATAGAAAAATTGATAAAAGAAGGTGTTAATACAAAGGTAAGTGAAAAGGAACAAGTAGGAGACCAGAGATTTGAGGGACAAATATTTGTGGTTACTGGTACTTTGCCAACATTAGGACGTAAGGAAGCCACAGAATTAATTGAGAATTATGGTGGAAAAGTATCTTCAAGTGTTAGTAAAAAGACTAATTATGTTTTAGCAGGAGAAGCTGCAGGTAGTAAGTTGACAAAGGCTAATGAATTAGGTATTAGAGTAATTACTGAAGAAGAACTTATGGGAATGATAAAGTAAAAAAATTAACTATTCAGAGCCCATCTTGACTTCACTTTAAATAATTGTAACTATTCAGCCAATGCCTGAATAGTTACGAATAATTATAAAATAGTAAATAAAGCATATTGTATTGCCAAGTATTTACATATATAATAAAGATATATGTAACAGTCAGGCCATTGGCTAAACTGTTACATATACTTGGATTGTTATGGGGGAAATCATGTTTAGAGAGGGAATGAGACATGAGAGGGTGTATATATATTAAAAAAATCTACATGATAGTATCTATATGTATGACAAGTATTCTTTTCAGCAATTGCTTTATGAATGAGGCTTTTGGTGAAATTATTTCTAATACAAATGATAGTCTTAGTAAAGATTCAATTGTTTTATCCAATGATATGTATGCAAAAGAGGTTCTTAATGTTACAAGTGAGGTTAAAGAAATTAAGGAGATTCAACAGGATAAAGAGTTTCGTAAAGATGCAGATTATGTTGAAAATGAGATAATGTTTATACGTTCTGAAACAAGGAAGGTTTCTTTTGAACCTGAGTATTTAAATAGTGATAATAGCTTTTGTAAAGAGTATCAATTAAGTAATATAGAAATGGTTTCAGAAAGTATAAGTAGTATATTTAATGAGAGTGTAGAATATTATGTAACTTATAAAGCTAGAACCAATGATGATGTATGGAAAACGGTTGACAGTATGAATGAAGATGTTAGTATAGTATGCGCTGAACCTAATTTAATATATAAAACAGAAGAAGTAGAAGAGACAGAAGATGAGGGATATAATATAGCATATACTACTGTGCCAACTTCGGAAAATTATCCTAATATTGCATCACAATGGTATCTTGATGAGTTTAATATGATAAATGTGTGGGATAATTTATTAAATAATGATATAAAACCAATTGTGCCAGGAAATGGTACAACTGTTGCAGTAATAGATACAGGTGTTAGATTGACACATGAAGCACTTAAACATAATATATGGAAAAATAAGAAGGAGATAGCTGGAAATAATAAAGATGATGATGGAAATGGTTATATAGATGATGTATATGGTGTTAATGTTGTAAATACAAGAAAGATGCCAAAAGATGATAATGGACATGGAACACATGTGGCAGGTATTATTGCGATGCATTCAAAAAATGGTGGGGTTGGAATTGCATATGGCTCAAAGATTTTACCTATAAAAGCAAGTGATCAGAAGGGAACATTCGAACAAGGAAATATAGTTAAAGCTATTAACTATGCGATTAAACAAAATGTAGATGTAATTAATATGTCTTTTTCAGGAGGCTATAGTGCATCAGTAGAAGTGGCGTTGAAAAATGCATATAACAATAATATTATATTAGTTGCTGCAGCAGGTAATGAAGGTGCACCAACTAGTGATGGAGTTGGAAAGGTAAATATTAAGGCAGAAATATATGATAATTATCCAGCGGGAAGTAAATACGTGCTAGGTGTAATGGCATATGATCAATGTCGTAGACTAGCATATTATTCTAATTGGGATTATAAGACTGGTAAAGGTGCAGAGTATGATTTAATAGCACCTGGTAGTGATATTTATAGTACATTTAATAAAAGTGATAGTGATTATAAATTTGATACAGGAACATCAATGGCGTCACCTATGGTTGCAGGAATGGCAGCAATATTAAGAAGTATTTATCCATCGAAGACAAAATATAGTAATGCATATTTGATGAATAAATTGAAATCTAATGACTATATTACATATACGGATGAAAATGGGTTAAAACATAAGTATAGAAAAATGAATACAGATATTTTACCATTAATTAATAATATGAATAAGGTTAATTTAGATGCATGTAAGATTAGCTTAAGCAGTAGCTTTTATACATATGATGGAAAATATAAAAAACCAAAGGTTACTATTAAATTTGGAAACCGGACTTTGGTTCAAGGACAAGATTATACAATTGAATATTCAAAGAACAAATCTATAGGGCAAGGAACTGTAAAAATAAAAGGGAATACTTATAAAAATTGTGTTGGAACAATATATAAATATTTTAATATTGTTCCACCTAAGGTTAGTGGAGCAAAGATTGTTGCGTATAATACTAAAGCAATAAAATTGCAATGGAAGACGAATTCATATGCGTCTGGGTATGAAGTATATAGGTATAATGCATCTACTAAAAAGTATGTATTGATTAAGAGATATAATTCAAAAAATAGCTTAACATATACTAATACATCTCTTGCATCGGGAACTACATATTATTATAAAATAAGATGCTTTAAAATAGTAAATAATAAGAGAATATATAGTGCTAGTACAAGTGCTATTAAAGGAACGACTGTGCCAAGTAGAACTGTACTATCATATAATACGTATTCAAAGAGTGCAATAAAACTTCAGTGGAAGAAGGTTATTGGTGCATCGGGATATTATATTTACAGATACTCTAGTAAAATAAAAAAATATCAAAAGATAAAAAATGTTAATGGTAATACTACAACGTATACTGATACCGGATTAAAGACTAGGAAGAGTTATTATTATACAATAAGAGCATATAAAAAATTTGGTTCAAAGGTAATATATGGAGATTATGCATATAAAATGAAAGCATATACAGGTCCTGCAACACCAACTATAACTTCAGGGAAAGTATATAATCATGGAACGGTAATGATTAATTGGACAGAAGTTAAAGATACAAGTGGATATGAGGTTTGGTGTTCTTTTAAAAAGGATGGGACATATGAATTAGGATGTGATTTGAGTGCTAACTATAAAGGTGTATTATTAAGTGATATACCTAATGGTACAATGTATTATAAGGTAAGAGTATTTAATACACGTGATGGTAAGAAAGTATATAGTTCATTTAGTAATATTATTTCTATTACGATGTATTAGAGCTAAAGTATTTTTCTTAAATAAAATAAATATATATGATAATACATATATTAAACATGCAAATAATATTATACAAATGTTAGAAATTCTTGAATTAGTTTTAGTATAGTTATATATTTTATAAATTATAAGGCCAGAGATTAACAACGTTATTCCTGGCTTTATTATTGTCTTTAATATGTTAATTTTAATAGTTACATATTTCTTTAGTGATACTAAATCTAAGATACATACTGATATTGTACTACATAATATACCTATTAGATAACCTTTTATACCAATATGAGGAATATAGAATATGATAAAGAGCAATTTGATTAAAACACTGATTATTGAATTCCTAAATGTTAAAGTAGTTTTACCAAGTCCATTTAATATGCTTGAAAAAGTGGTAGTTATATACATAAATGGACATAATAATGAAAGGGTTTGAATAAAATATCCAGCAGTAGGATTATGAAAAATAGTTATACCTAAATTCTTACCAAATATAAAAAATATAGAAAGACTTAATAATCCAATAATTATGGAATAATGTAATGTATTAGAAACAGTCTTAGTAATTTCACTTTCCTTATTTTTGGCGTTAGCTTCTGATATTGTTGGAAGTAAAATAACAGATAATGAGTTAGTTATTGTAGAGGGAAATATAATAAAGGACATTGCCATACCTGTAAGTATCCCATATATACTTAATGACGTATTATGACTTAAACCTGACTTTACAAGCATAATTGGAATAAGTATTGATTCTAGACTATTTAGTAAACTAATGATTAGTTTATTTAGACTAAGAGGAAAAGTATATGCTATGAATTTACGATATGAATAAAATTTTGTGTCTAGATTAATATGAATATTTGAATAAAACTCTTTATTAAATCTTAGAGCAATAAGCATAAAAATACATGACATGAATTCTCCAAAGACAAGTCCTAAAACAGCTATTTCACATCCTGTATTATGTGATTTTAATAATGTAAATAAAAAGAATACAAGTCCAACTCTAAAAATTTGTTCAATTAATTGTGAAAGAGAAGGTATTCCCGTTTTTTTTATGGCATAATAAAGTCCATTGATACAAGCTGTTAAGCCACAATATGGAAAAACAAGAGAAAGAATCTGTAAAGATAAGGTGCAGCTAGGTTCTTTTAATAAGTTAGTAGCTATTACTGGAGCAAATTTATAGAGAGTTATTGACATAATAAATGACAAAAATATAGATAAACTTGCTCCAGTAAGGAATGGAGATATTATAGAAAATTTTTTATTTTTTGAATTTAAATTTGCAGCTACTGTTTGTGAAATGGCAGTTTGAATTCCTGAAGCATATATAGTATAGCATATGCTATATATTGGAAAGATAAGTTGGTATATACCAAGATTTTTAGAACCTAATATATTAGATAAATATATTCTATAAAAAAAGCCTATGAATCGACTTAGAAAACCGGCAATTATTAAAAAAAATGTTCCTTTAAGTAGTTGAGAATTATTCATAAATTTTAACCTTTTATATAGTTATGAATAAATATATTATAAATATTTAAATTATAGAACACATAAGATATTTATAGAGATAAAATAGTTATATTATATAGCGATTAGAAATATTTATTTATATACTTGACAAGGAGAAATATACATTGTATTCTATTAAAGGAATTAATTCTTACTAAAATAATCGGAATTAAAATAGTAGGAATTAATATTCATAAAATATTTAGGTAGGTGTTGATATGAAGTTATCAACTAAAGGGCGATATGGACTGAAAGCAATATTAGATTTGGCAGTACATGAGACAGATGGTGCAATAGCTATTAGTGCAATTTCAGAGAGAACAGGAATAACTGTTAATTATTTAGAACAATTAATATCTAAGTTAAAAAAGGCAAATCTAGTTATAAGTATTAGAGGAGCACAAGGAGGATATAAATTAGCTAAAGACACAACAGAAATTTCTGTAGGAGAAATATTAAGAGCATTAGAGGGAGATTTGGCACCGGTTGATTGTATATCAGGTCAAGATTCTTCTTGTGAGAGTGCAAATTTATGTGTTACTAAGTTGGTATGGCAAAGAATTAATGATAGTATTAATAATGCAGTTGACTCATTGATGTTATCAGAGTTAGTTGAAGAAAGTAAAAAATTAAATCCTAATAAAATTAATATAGATAAGAATAAATGTTAGGAAATGAAAGGTAGTGTAGTTATGGAAAAAATAATATATCTTGATAATGCTGCTACAACAAAGGTTAGACAAGAAGTTGTAGATGCAATGTTACCATATTTTACAGAGCAATATGGCAATCCTTCAAGTGTATATAAGTTTGCAGGGGAGAGTAAAAAGGCAGTAGATAATGCAAGAGACATTATAGCTAAATCTTTAAATACTAATTCACAAGATATTTATTTTACAGCGGGAGGTTCTGAATCAGATAACTGGGTTCTTAAAGCTACAGCGGAGGCTTATAGATCAAAGGGAAAACATATAATAACATCTAAAATAGAGCATCATGCAATACTTCATACATGTAATTATTTAGAAAAAGAAGGATATGAGATAACATATATTGATGTAGATGAAAATGGTATTGTAAAATTAGATGAATTAGAGAAAGCAATTAGAGAAGATACGATATTGATTTCTATTATGTTTGCTAATAATGAAATAGGTACTATCCAACCTATAAAAGAGATAGGTGAGATAGCTCATAAATATAATGTAATATTCCATACAGATGCAGTTCAAGCATATGGACATATTCCAATAGATGTTGAGGATATGAATATAGATATGTTGAGTGCAAGTGGACATAAATTAAATGGACCAAAAGGAATTGGATTCTTATATATAAAAAAAGGTCTTAAGTTGAGATCTTTTGTACACGGTGGTGCTCAAGAAAGAAGAAGAAGAGCAGGTACAGAGAATGTAACAGGAATTGTTGGATTTGGTAAAGCGGTAGAAATCGCTATGAATAATATGCAAGAACGCATAGATAAAGAGATAGCACTTAGAGATAGATTGATTGAAAAGGTTTTGAAGAGAGTACCATATACAAGATTAAATGGAGATAGAACAAAGAGACTTCCGAATAATGTAAACTTTAGTTTTCAATTTATTGAGGGTGAATCATTATTAATAATGTTAGATATGAAGGGAATATGTGCATCAAGTGGTTCGGCATGTACTTCGGGGTCACTAGATCCGTCTCATGTATTATTAGCAATTGGATTACCTCATGAGATAGCACATGGTTCACTTAGACTTACTTTAAGTGAAGAAAACACTGAAGAAGAGATTGATTATGTGGTAGATGCTATTGCAGAAATAGTTGAGAGATTAAGAAGTATGTCACCTTTATATGAAGATTTTGTTAATAAATCTAAGAATAAATAATATTAGATGAAAATATAAAAAGAATGGAGAATTATTATGTATAGTGAAAAAGTTATGGATCATTTTTCAAATCCAAGAAATGTTGGAGAAATAGAGAATGCAAGTGGTGTTGGTACAGTAGGAAATGCAAAATGTGGAGATATAATGAGAATTTATTTAGATATTGATGACAATCAAATTATTAGAGATTGTAAGTTCAAGACTTTTGGATGTGGTGCAGCAGTTGCAACATCAAGTATGGCTACAGAGCTAGTTAAAGGAAAATCAATTAAGGAAGCTTTACAAGTAACTAATAAGGCTGTTATGGAAGCTTTGGACGGTCTTCCACCAGTAAAAGTTCATTGTTCATTATTAGCAGAAGAAGCAATTCATGCAGCATTATGGGATTATGCTGAGAAGAATGGTATTGTTATTGAAGGTTTAAAAAAACCTAAGAGTGATATCCATGAAGGTGAAAAAGAAGAGGAAGAAGAATACTAGGAATTGAGGATGCGATGAAGAAGAAAGTTGTAGTTGGAATGTCTGGTGGAGTGGATTCATCTGTTGCAGCATATTTATTAAAAGAGCAAGGATATGATGTTATAGGTGTTACTATGCAGATTTGGCAAGATGAGGAAATAGCAGCACAAGAGGAAAATGGGGGATGTTGTGGACTTAGTGCGGTAGATGATGCAAGAAGAGTTGCTAATCAGTTAGGGATACCTTATTATGTTATGAATTTTAAAAATGACTTTAAGAAAAATGTAATAGACTATTTTATTGATGAGTATATTAATGGAAGAACGCCTAATCCATGTATAGCTTGTAATAGATATGTAAAATGGGAATCATTATTACAAAGAAGTTTGGAGATTGGAGCAGATTATATTGCAACTGGGCATTATGCTAAGGTAGATAGATTAGAGAATGGTAGATATGTTTTAAGGCAAAGTGCGACTTTAGCAAAGGATCAAACATATGCGTTATATAATTTAACACAAGAACAATTATCTAGAACATTAATGCCTGTTGGACAATATACTAAAGATGAAATAAGGAAAATTGCAGAAGATATAGGGCTAATGACAGCTAAAAAACCTGATAGTATGGAGATATGTTTTGTGCCTGATGATGATTACGCAAAGTATATTTGTGAAAATTCAGATTATAAAGATGTCCCAGGAAACTTTGTAGACTTAGAAGGTAATGTTTTGGGAAAACATAAGGGAATAATACATTATACAGTTGGTCAGAGAAAAGGCTTAAATATTGCTTTTGGAAAACCAATATATGTAGTTAAATTACGTCCAGAGACTAATGAGGTTGTACTTGGTTCAAATGAAGATGTGTTTACTAATAAATTATATTGTAATAGAATTAATTTTATGGCTATAGACGATCTTAAGGAACCAATAGAAGTCAATGCTAAAATAAGATATAATCATAGAGGTGATAGCTGTATAATAAAAAAGGTTGATGATGATTTAGTAGAAGTTGAGTTTAATCAACCACAGAGAGCAGTTACTCCTGGACAAGCAGTTGTATTTTATAAAGATGATTATATTGTAGGTGGTGGAACTATAATATAATGGGAAATTTATGATTTTGAGTTTATTATATTAGAATTTCGATAGATATTTGCAAATACGTAAGTGTTTGAATAAGATGTTTTGCTTTTTGTAAAAGAAATAATAAAAAATCACAAAATAGTCATAGATTATTGATAGAATATAGAAGGTTTTGTAGAATGACAATAGTTAGAATTGTTATAATACAAAACCTTCGTTATAATATGGAGGTTTGTAAATGAATTATGAAGATAGTATTTCTGTAATAAAAGGGGTTGGTGAAAAAACACAGAAGTTATTTAATAAATTAGGTATTGAATGGATTGGTGATTTGTTAGAATATTATCCAAGAGATTATGATACATATAAGCCTATAGTTCCGATAAAATCAGTAAAACAAGAGGATATAGTAACAGTAGAAGGCTTTATTACAGATAATATCAAGATAAATAAGACAAAAAGATTTACGATACTCACATGTAGGATTCAAGATTCTACTGATAGCATAAAGCTTACATGGTTTAATATGCCATATTTGAGAAATCAGTTAAAAATAGGTAGTAGATATATTATTAGAGGCAAAGTTGGTAAAAAAAATGGTATGTTGGTTATTGAACAGCCAAAAATACTTAGCCAAGAAGAATATTTAAAAACATTAAATGTAATGAATCCTATATATTCTTTAACTAAGGGACTAACCAATAATGCTATTACTAAAGCTGTGTATAGTATTTTAAAACAGTTAGGACTTGATAAAGATTATATGCCTGCAAAAATAAGGAAAAAATATGATTTAATGGAATATAAAAAGGCAATTAAAACTATTCATTTTCCTAAAAATAATAAGGACATGCTAAAGGCACGTGAGAGATTAGTATTTGATGAATTTTTTGTATTTACTTTGGCACTTGCTAAATTAAAGGAAGATAAGGAAATACGACACTGTGATTTTCAGATAAATAATGGGAATGATATAAAGGAAAGTATGATTAAGCGTTTACCGTACACATTGACTAACGCACAGTTGAGAACGATAGATGAAGTAATTCATGATATGGAAGGTAGCAGACCTATGAATAGATTAATTCAAGGGGATGTTGGTTCGGGTAAAACGGTTGTTTCAGCAATAGCTTTATTGATAGTTGCTATTAATAAATATCAGGGTGTAATAATGGTTCCTACGGAAGTTTTAGCAAAACAACATTATGAATCTTTATGTAAGATGTATGAAGGCTTAGGAATTAATGTCGGATTATTGGTAGGTTCTATGACTGCAAAAGAAAAAAGAGAAATGTATGGTGAGATAAAAAATCATAATATAGATATTGTAGTTGGAACACATGCATTAATACAAGAAAAGGTTGAATATGATAATTTGGCGTTAGTTGTAACTGATGAACAGCATAGATTTGGTGTAAAACAGAGAGAGAATTTATCTAATAAAGGGAATAATCCTCATATATTGGTAATGTCTGCAACACCAATACCAAGAACATTGGCAATAATATTATATGGAGATTTGGATATATCTATTATTGACGAATTGCCTAGTAATAGATTGCCTATTAAGAATTGCGTTGTTGATACATCCTATAGGAGAACGGCATATAATTTTATAGCTAAGGAGATTGCAAAAGGAAGACAAGCATATGTTATTTGTCCTATGGTTGAGGAAAGTGAAAATGTAGAAGCAGAAAATGTTGTTGATTATACAGAAACTTTGAAGTTAGAATTACCGCCATCAGTTAATGTAGAATATTTGCATGGTAAAATGAAAGCAAAAGAGAAGAATGCTATAATGGAAAGATTTTTGAATAATGAAATCCAAGTATTGGTATCAACTACAGTTATAGAAGTAGGTGTTAATGTACCTAATGCGACGGTTATGATGATTGAAAATGCAGAAAGATTTGGTTTGGCTCAATTACACCAATTAAGAGGTCGTGTAGGTAGAGGACAATATCAATCATATTGTATCATTGTAAGTGGTAATGACGGTAAAGAAACCAAAGAACGATTAGAGATAATGAATAAATCAAATGATGGATTTTATATAGCTGGTGAAGATTTGAAGCTTAGAGGTCCTGGAGATTTATTTGGAATAAGACAAAGTGGAGATATATCTTTTAAAATAGGTGATATTTTTAATGATGCATCTGTTTTGAAAAAGGCAAATGATGCTGCTAAAGAAATTACTGAGAAAGAAATATCAGAGATGTTTGAATCAGTGTGGTTAAATAGAAAAATACAGTTGTATATAGGTGCTACAACGTTATAGAGACCATTGCACTGTTTGCTTTATTTAACAAAATTATGTATAATTAAAGAGTATGAAGTTAAAAATTGGAAATGTAGTTTAGTGTAAACATGTTATAGATTGGAGGAAACTATGTCAGATAATTCGGAAAATAAGACTAATAATGACAAAGAAGAGCAAAATAAAAATAATCATAGGGTACTAAAACTTCATCATAAGGAAGAGAATAGAACTGTAAAGAGAATATTAGATGCAGATATGGATGATATAGGATCACCTGAGGGAGCTAATGCTTATGAAGAGAGTTATATAGAACCTGAGGAAAATGAAGACCTAGTTGAAAGAGCCAAGACAAAAGCGAAACAAAAGGTAAATGAGAAAAAGGATAAATATAGTAGAAGATTTAAATATATAGGTAATGTGCTTATGACCAAGCCATTTAAAACATCTATTGTAATTTCCTTTATTATGTTAATTTTTATTGAGGCAATGTCAAGAAGATCATTAGGTGGAGCAATTAATTTTATATTTGACAAGCCTTTGACATTTGTTTTAAATTGGTTAATAGTGTTGGCACCATTTTTATTATCTATTGCAGTAAAGAGAAAACCAGTTATTTACTTTTTATTTACTGTTATATGGGGAATAGTAGGTATTACAGATTTTTATATGTTATCATTTAGAACGACCCCATTTACTGGTGTAGATTTACAGATTTCAACTAATGAGATTTCGGTGGCTCTTGGATATTTAGGGTCAGATAGTACAAAAATATTGTTATCTTTATTAGTAACATTACTTTTAACTGTTGTTTTGTGGATATTTTGTCCAAAGTCAAAGATAAGATTTGGTAGATGGAAGTCTTTAGCTGTAGTGGCTGGAGGTTGGGTTGCAATATATGCAACGATTATGATATCTATTCTAACTGGAATATTAACTACAAAGTTTGGTAATTTAGGAATTTCGTATCATGATTATGGAATTGCATATTGTTTTACTGTTACACTTGTTGATACTGGTATATCAGAGCCAAAGGATTACTCTGAACAAAAGATATATGATTTGATTAATGAGGATGCAGAAAAAGAACAGAAGAAAGAAGAAAAAAAATTACCTAATATTATATTCTTACAATTAGAGTCATTTATAGATTTAACAGAGGTAAAGGGTGTTGAATTTTCAGAGGATCCAACACCTAATTGGAAAAAAATACGAAAGAATTATTCATCAGGATATTTAACAGTCCCAACTATAGTAGCAGGAACTTGTAATACAGAATTTGAATCAATAACAGGTATGAGTCTAGAATTTTTTGGACCAGGAGAATATCCATATAAGACAATATTAAAGCAGACAGCTTGTGAGAGTGCGGCATTTGATCTTAAGAAGATAGGGTATACTGCTCATGGTATTCATAATCATACGTCAGGTTTTTATGGAAGAAATAAAGTATATGCTAATATGGGATTTGATACTTTTACAGGTGTTGAATTAATGCATGATACAACAAAAACAGCTAATGGTAGATGGACTAAGGATGATGTGTTAACAGGTTGTATTATGGACTGTTTAGAGTCCACTAAAACAAAAGACTATATATATACTGTTTCTGTTCAAGGTCATGGAGTATATGAAGCAGACTTACCTGAAGATGAAAAATTAATTGAAGTTTCAGGAATAGAAGATAAGGACTTATTAAGACAATATACTTACTATGTTAATCAGACGAAGCAGATGGATAATTTCATCAAAGATTTAACAGATACACTAAAGGATTTTGATGAAGATGTAGTTTTAGTTATGTATGGAGACCATATTCCAGGTTTAGGATTATCAGATGATTCTTACAAAAATAAAGAAAGAACTATATATAATACAGAGTATGCAATATGGGATAATTTTGGTTTAAAACGTAAGGTTGCAAATTATAAATCATATGAGTTGGCTGCGGAAACTATGAATAGAGTAGGAATACATGAAGGGACAATCTTTAAGTATCATCAACAAATTTCACATGATGATAAGAATTATTTAAAGAATCTTAAGAGTTTACAGTATGATATGCTTTATGGAGAACATTATGCATATAAAGGCCAAGAACCATTTAAAAAGACAGATATAGTTTATGGTGTAAAAGATATTAAAATCGATAAGACATCATATGATGATGACTATATATATATTGAAGGTGGATATTTCAATAATTATAGCAAGGTATTTATAAATGGAGAAAGGAAGAAATCAGAGTTAATTTCATCAACATTGTTAAAAGTTCCTTTGAATGCTGAAGATTTGAAAGCAAATAATACCATAGTAATTAAGCAGATAAACTCTTTAAATGTTGAATTTAGAAAATCTAAAGAGTATAAATTTAAGTTTTCTAAATCTAATGTTAATGAACCAGAAATTGATGATAAGGATACTGGAAATATAGCTGCTGATGAAGCAAAAAATCTAGATGAAAAATCAGAGAAAAAGAAAAAATAGTAAATAATAAAAATGACGCGAAGGCATAATTGTCATCGCGTTATTTTTTTGAAATTAATATTTTCTCATATATTAATCCAACTATAAACCATAAAGGAGCATAATCTACTCTGATAATACCTTTAATATTGTATTTCGCCTTACTATAATCCCAAGGACAGGCTTTGTGTTTCTTAAGTATAGTTCCTGAGATATATTCAGTTGTGAATATAAGAGCAGTATATATAAATCCTCGAATTATTTGAGGTAAGTTTTTAATACATTTATAAATAGGTTCTATAAGGTAGCCCATACCATATATTCCAAACATCCATAAAGAGGTTGTACATGGTAAGGTTTTTTTATGTTTAGTGATACCTTTACATCCTGTGAAAAAACATTCGAAACCCCATCCAGTTAGACCACATAATATGAATTTTTTAGTAAATTGTTTCATTGAATATTAATAGCCCTTTCAAGTTTGTTCTAAGTTTTAGTATTGACTAGTATTTTTTATTTATACAGATATGGAAAATTTTGTAAAATATATTGAATTTTTTAGATTAATATTGTATATTTATTTCATATAATAAAATATTTTTTTGGAAGGTTCTTATTTGTTAAAAAAGAGGATTAGTTTGAATGGAAAATACAAAATAGGGGATATGAAAGGAGAAAACTATGGAACAAAGAGCATCAGTAATAACTTCTAAAAAGAGTAAGAGAGTTTCAATTAATATTATACCGGGACATTTTGCTACAAACCATTCACATGTTAATTATTATATAGATATGACAAGTGTAAAATGTAATCAAAAGATCGCTCAAAAAGCAGGAAAGGTTTTAGCACAAAAATATGTAAATAATACAAAGGTTGATACGATCATATGTATGGATGGCTGTGAGGTTGTTGGTGGTTTTATGGCTGCTGAGCTATCTGCCAATGGCATAGGTTCTATTAATGATTCATCAGATATTTGCATAGTAAGTCCAGAAGTTAATATTAATGGACAGATGGTATTTAAGGATAATATACAACCAATGATATGGGGAAAGAATATTGTTTTGTTAGTTGCATCAGCCACTACGTGTAAAACGATTAATAGATCAGTTGAGTGTATAAAGTATTATGGTGGAAATATTGTAGGAATTTCTGCAATATTTAGTGCAAATGATCATAGTATGGATGGCAGAGAAATAGATGCAATTTTTAAAAAGGATGATTTGCCACATTATTGTACATATGCTTTTAATGAGTGCCCAGATTGTAAAGCACAAAGAAAGATAGACGCTATAGTTAGTAGTAGTGGATATTCTAAATTATAAAAGTATTTATATAAAAAATATATGATATAATTCTGACTATAGTATAATTATGTAAAACTAATATTAGCAATTATATTTAGAATATTTATTGAAATATAAAGGTATGGCTATTTATATGATATTTAGTCATACCTTTTTCAAATTGAAAACACATTTAATTCATATATTTTTGATAAAATTCTAATCAAGTGGTAGGAAATGACCATAGTAAATCGATTTAATTTAAGATATATTCTAGCATTAAATATATTTAATATGGAATATAGTAATTATAATAAAATTTTAGAAGTAAATGAATTTTTATGGAAGGAGAAATAGAGTATGAATGATATTTTTGATAATGAGGATAAAGGTTTCGAGGGGGATAATAGTGTAAATAACAATTCTTTTGAGAATGTAGAAGCAGTTAAAGAGGTTGAAGTAGTACAAGAAACAGATGTAAATAGTGAACAGAATCAGCAAGTTGATAATGCACATATTGTTCAAGAAAAAAATGTATCATCACCATATGCTGAGAGAAAGAGTAACAAAGGACTTTGTATAGCATTAATAGCTTGTGCAGCTCTTATTATAGGTGGAATGTCAATTGGAACATCAGTTTTGGTTAAGAATAAGAAAAATGATGAGGTAAGTATTACTGCAAGACCAACAGATAGCTTAAAACAAACTGAGGCTACAGCTAGTACAGACAAAGCAACTCAAACAAGTAGTAATAAAGGAGAGACTGTTGCAGATATAGTTGAAAATGTAATGCCATCTATTGTAAGTATATCATGTACAGTTCAACAACAATATAATTTCTTTGGAAGAGATTACAGTGAAGATGCTGAAGGAAGCGGTTCTGGAATTATTATAGGTCAGAATGATAAACAAGTTCTTATAGCAACTAATAATCATGTTATTGAAGGCGCTTCAACTGTAATGATTACATTTAATGATGAGCAAGAAGTTAAGGCTGAAATTAAAGGCGCAGATTCTAGTAATGATTTAGCAGTAGTTGCAGTTAATATATCTGATATGAAGGATTCAACTAAAAAGATAATTAAAGTAGCATCATTAGGTAAATCAGAAAATTGCAAAGTTGGTGAAAAGGCTATTGCAATTGGTAATGCTCTTGGATATGGTCAGTCAGTTACTGTAGGTGTTATTAGTGCTTTGAATAGAGAAGTGTCATCAGAGGATTATATAATGTCACTAATTCAAACTGATGCAGCTATTAATCCAGGTAATAGTGGTGGAGCTTTACTTAATTCTAAAGGCGAAGTTATAGGTATTAATTCAGTTAAATATGTTTCTGAGGATACAGAAGGTATGGGATATGCAATTCCTATAACTGATGCAATTAGCGTTTTAAATGACTTAATGAATTATGAAGAGATTCCAGAGGCTGAGAGAGCATACCTTGGTATTATTGGTTATGATATAGATTCTACTTTCTCACAACGTAGTAATATACCTGTTGGTGTGTATATTCAAAAAGTTTCCAAGAATGCACCAGCTACTAAAGCAGGTTTAAAAGTTGGAGATGTTATTGTTAAATTTGCTGGCAAGAAGGTTACTACAATGGAAAATATTCAAAGCATTTTGAAGAATAAGGAAAGTGGTGACAAAGCAGAAGTAGTAGTTAAGAGAGCAAAGAATGGTCAATATAAAGAGAAAAAGGTAGTTGTAACATTTGGAGCGCGTGGAGATTACACTAATTAGTAACAACTTTCATTTATATTCATATATTTTAGAGAGGGCGGAGCCTTTGGTTAGTTCGAGGGGCTCCGCCCCTCTTTGGTTGTGGCTGTAATAGCTCCGCGAGAGTGATAGGTAATAAGTCCTAAAGTTTTAAATATTCCTAATCTAAATATCTGATCTATACTATAAGAATAATGGGAAATGGAAAGATATTGATAACACGTTAGTTAAGGAAGAAGCAGAAGATGATGAAGACTTTAGTGGGTATATTAATAAAGAAAATGATGAGAAAAGAAAGTTCCCAGTAACAATAGATCCAGCTATTACAACTGATACAACAAAGTCGGCAATAGCATCAACTTTTGTTAAATTTGCATTACCAGATTTAAATGTGGGAGATGTAGTTGTATCAGCAAAACTTAATCTATTGCAATACTTTGTAGATTCATATACAACGTCAACACCAGATTTACCAATAGAGGCATATATGGTAACTGGTACATGGAGTGAGTCAAGTATTAAATGATTATACAGGTAATCTAGTAGTAACCCAGGATGGCGTATCAACTAGTGGTGAAAAAGCACCTGCATCGGTATACTTAGTAAATAATTTTGTACTTAATCATAGTATGGGGCGTTCAGAGGAATGGCAATTTATTAAAACAGGAACGGTAACTGATTCTGAAGGATATTCTGGTAGTCATAGTTATATTGGAAATAAGGCATTAAGACTTGGTGCTACTGAAACTTCATCTGGTGGAAGATTAAGATATAGACAGATGTTTACTAATACTGATGTAGTTCCAGGTAAAACTTATACTTTATCTGCATATATTAAGACAACGGGTTTTTCAACGCTTACATCAGGTAAATATGGTGCAGGATTAGTGGTATATTGTTATTATGAAGATGGAACATCAATAAATATGTTGTTATTGCAGGATTAACTGTAATTGCTGCTTGTTTAACGGCAGAAGTAGGGAGTAAATTATATAAGAGGTATAAGAATAAAAAAAGAATTAGTTATTCAAGATATTTGAGTAGTACAAAGAAATTATCTGATGTAAGTCTTGATATTGTAGAAAAAACCAAAAAGAATAAAAAGAAAAAAAAGGCATATCAAGCGGCTTATATTGGGAAAGGGGGAAAGTTAATGACATATAAGGATGCTATATCTTATATAAATAAAGAGATGTTTAATAAGTCTAATAGAAACTTAATATGGGGAGTTTATGTTATTTCAAGGGTATTTGCAAAAGTATTGGCATTAGGACTAGGTGGGAAAGTAAGATATTAAGTAGGAGATAAAATGTTAAAAAAATGTGTTAATATAGAAAAATTGAAAATTATAATCGGTTGTACAGATAAAGCATATTTTAATAAAGATTCTTATAGTATTAAATTTTTTAATGAGAAAAAAGAAAGTTGGATAAAAATTCCAGTTATTTATCATGATATTGCTTTTGAGAAATTTATTAATAGTATAAATAAAGAAGATTATAAGGAATTAATGAAAATTGTTTTTTCAGTTAACAGCTATGAGGAGCTAAATAGAAAATATGACTTATATGAACAACTATTACCTGAATATAATTTATACGATTATTTTTGCAATTATATAGAAGATTTAAGGGAAAATTTGTTAATAAATTGGTGTATTACAAATAATATTAATTACAAAAAGAAAAAAATATCAAAAATAAGAGAGAGGTATATTCAAAATAAGGTAGAAAAAATATGTGGTAGATTAATAGATATTGAATTTTTGGATAAAAAAAAGAAAATATATAAAAAGTTTTGCTTAAAATTAAGTAAAGAAAAAAAATACGAGAAAATAATGAGTGAAATTGGGAATTATGATTTATTTGAAAAGATTATTAGGGAATATGAGCTTGAGGAAGAATGGGAAATATTCTTTTTTGATTATTATTATATTAAAACACTAGAACAAAGTAGAAAGTGGGGAGAAAATTGTGTTGAAGAAAATCGTCCCTTGAACAGAAAAATAGGCTATCTTCACTAGAACTAGTAAAGATAGCCTATTTTTCCAAATATTGAAATATTTGGAAAAATGTTGTAAAATAATAATAAGTGCATACGTAGAAATTGTTTAGTATATTATGGAAATTTATAAATGGGGATATGAAGGAAATATATAGAAAACAATTTTTATGTGGGTGATGTATATGAATAAATCAAATATAGGGGCAAGCACTAATTTTTTACAAATAGTAGTAGATATAATTGTAAGCGCAGTGGCATTTGTCAGTGTTTATTTTATTGTCTATGATAAAATATATAGTCAAGAAATCTCAAAATGTTTTGTATTATATGTTGTTTTTATGTTTGTATATATACTAACTAATAAAGACAGTAGAGTATATAATATAACAACATTTTTCTATATTGATAGAATATTTAAGCATGTAACAAAATCATTTATATTGGCATCTTTAGTTGTTGCAGCATTACTATTCTATGTAGCTGATAGTGAATTTGATAAAGTATTTTTCTCAACATTTATGGTAGTTGCATATATAATGCTACTTTTAGGAACATTTATCTTTAGGTATATTCATAAGTTAAAGATGGTTAACTTTTTTCCTAGAACAGCATATGTAGGAGAAATAAGTCAATTTGAAAAATTCAATTATTTTATGAAAAAGACAAATATAGGTATTAATTTTATAGGATATATAAGAGTAGAACATAAGCCTAATGGAAATTATCTTGGAACTATAAGAAATCTAGAAGAAATTATTAAGGAACATAAGATAGATCAAGTATATATTATGCAAACAAAGACAGGAAAAACTGATTTACAAGAATATATAGATTTATGTATGGAGATGGGGGTTACAGTAAGGATGGTAATGGATTTCTACAAGGAAGGTGTAGGAAAGAGCTACATGAGTAGCGTGGGGACTTATCCTGTTGTAACATTTCATACAGTTTCATTAAATAATACAGAGCAAGTAATAAAACGTGTTGTAGATATAATAGGAGCATTAATTGGAATAATTGTTACTTCACCAATTATGTTAGTTACAGCAATTGTAATTAAATTAACTTCAAAAGGACCAGTTATTTTCAAACAAAAAAGAGTTGGAATGAATGGTAGAGTTTTCTCAATGTATAAGTTTAGAAGTATGTATGTTGACGCAGAGAAAAGAAAAAAGGAATTGATGGCTAATAATGAAATGTCATCAGATTTAATGTTTAAGATGAAAGATGATCCAAGGGTAACTAAGATTGGAAAATTTATAAGAAGGACAAGTATAGATGAATTACCACAATTCTTTAATGTATTAATAGGTCAGATGAGTTTGGTAGGAACTAGGCCACCTACGGAAGAGGAAGTAAGTAAGTATTCTAGAAATCATTGGAGAAGAATAAGTATAAAGCCAGGAATTACAGGTATGTGGCAGATTAGTGGACGAAGTAGCATAACTTCCTTTGATGAGATTGTAGATTTGGATACTAAGTATATTGATGAGTGGAGTGTTATGGTAGACTTCAAAGTAATGTTTAAAACAATAGGTGTTATTCTAAGAAGGAATGGTGCTTATTAATTGTAAATATATGTAACTTATATGACGATAAGATTAAATAGGAGCGTAGGTAAATAGAAACCTTGCTTCGGATAGGAGGATTATTATGTGCAAGAAACATTATGGATCAGAAACATGCACACCGGCAGTAAAGCCAACAACTAATCCAAGTGTTGTTTCATCAGGAGAACCTGGAGTAGACAATGATAGACCAGGATGTCATAGACCAGCGGGAGGACATAAACCATCTGGTGGTGGATGCAGAAAGTAAAATGGTACATAAGGCAATTTGTAATAGGTTTTACAAATTGCCTTTTGAGCATATATAGGAATAGGTAAAAGAATCTTGATGAGTGACATGTACGACAGGGAGGTTCAAGATGAAATTAAAAGAAGGATATGTAGTAAAAGATATTGTAGGAAATGTCGTTGTAATTCCTATTGGTCAAGTATTAATGGATGGTGGGAAAAATATACGTCTAAATAGTGAAGGCGCATTTTTTATGAGACATATTTTGAACGGAAAAACTGATGAAGAGATAATTAATTTGTATTCTGAATTATTTTCAGAAGATTTAGATAGGGCAAAAGAAGAGTTAGAAGGTTTTATAGAGTATGCAGAATCTTGTGGCTTCTTGGAAATGGAGACAAAATAATATGATTAAAGTAAAAATTGCGGGCTTGATTATACAATTGAATATGCCACTAAAGTTATTACATGATAATATGTATGACTTTTTATATAAGGGAGCAGAAGATGCGAATATTATATGGTCAATAATATTTGATAATAATTATCAGATAGACGAGAAACCTTATATTTCTGCAAGTACATTGAATATATACTATAAGAATAATAAGGTTGTATATAATTATAAAAATGAAAGTAATATCCCATTTATGATTGTTTCTGATGACAATTTTGAGGAATGTAACTTTTATATTTCAAAGAAATATGAGAATTTAGATAAATGTGCGCCAATGATTATTGATAACATAAGAACATGTTTATTTAATGTTTTTAGAGAGATGTTTATTCTTGCATGTGTGGGTAAAGATAGATTAGCTATACATTCTTCATCGATAATTTACGATGATAAAGCATATTTATTTGCAGCCCCTTCTGGAACAGGTAAATCAACACATGCGAGTTTATGGAAGGATGAATATGAGTGTGAAATACTTAATGGCGATGTATCAATAGCTCAGACTGTCATTGAAGATAAGGATAAAAGTATTATAATACATGGATGTCCGTGGTGTGGAACATCAGGTATATATATGAATATAAGTGCAACATTAGGTGGAATAGCTTTTCTAAATCAGGGAAATGAGAATATCATATATGATTTGAGTAGTGAAGAGTTAGGAATTAAGCTACTTGAAAATCATTTTGTACCATTAATAACTAAAAAAGTAGTAGATGCTTGCGTTAAAAATATTAATGCAATGGCACGTATAGCTAAGGGATATACATTAACTTGTAATATGAATAAAGAAGCAGCAAAAAAAGCTTTTGAAAAGATGGTGTGATGAATGTTCAATAAGTACAAGAATTTTTTTGCAGATATAGATAATCAAAAAAAATATGCTAAATGGATAATTAAACATACTAAGGGATATATTAAAAGTTTATTGTTACTTACCGTACTTAGTTCAGTATCAGTGCTTTTATCTATTGCTACAGCATTGATTGGAAAACAGATTATTGATAATGCTATAGTTGGTAAAGGTGTTGTAACAACTTTGGTAATTTATGCATTAGTTACTATATTTGAAATAGTATTAGGCTCTATATATTCATTGGTAAGTGTGGTAATCACAGAAAAGTATTCATTTCAAATAAGACAAAAGGTGTATAGAGATGTATTAGATACTTGTTGGAGTGATATATCAAAATATCATAGTGGAGATATAATGACAAGACTTACTAGTGACATAAATATTGTTGCTAGTGGTGTTTCAGGTTTGATATCAAATATATTAGTACTAGTATTTCAATTAATTGTAGCATTTTGTACATTATTTTATTTTGATAAATGGTTAGCAGTATTAACATTAGCAATAGCACCGATAACTGCGGTTATTAGTATATGGTTAGGTAAGAAATTAAGATATTTACAAGTAAAAGTACAGGAAACTGAGGCAAAATATAGAGCATTTATGCAAGAAAGTGTTGCAAATCAGCTAATTATTAAAGCATTTAATAATCAAGATTATTCAGAGGATAATTTAAATAGATTAAGAAATAATAGGTTGCATTGGATTTTAAAGAAAAATCAAATGAATGTAATAGCCTCGGGAACTATGAGTTTCGCATATACATTGGTTTATGTAATTGCATTTGGTTGGGGGGCAATTAAGTTATCATTAAAAGAAATTACATATGGTACGATGTCAGTATTTTTATCATTAGTTGGACAAATACAAGATCCTTTAGTGGAATTATCAAAACAATTACCACAAATAATTACTATATTGGCATCAGCAGGAAGAATAGTTGAGCTTGAGGAGTTAGAAAAAGATGTATATCTTCATGAGGGATTGAATGTACCAGAAAAAGTAGATGTTAAAGTAGAAAACATAGATTTTTCTTATGATAATGGAATGGAGAAAGTATTTAGCAATGCTTCTTTAGAGATTAAATCAGGTGAATTTGTCGCTATATTAGGAGAATCAGGAGTAGGGAAAACAACATTAATACGCCTAATTATGGGATTTGTGAATACAAATAAAGGGCAGATTGAATTTGCAGATGAAAATAATAATAGGGAAATTGTTAATGGACATGCAAGAGAATATATGTCATATGTTCCACAAGGTAATACTTTATTTAGTGGAACAATTAGAGATAATATAAAAATGGGAAAAACAGATGCTACTGAAGAAGAGGTAATGGAAGCTGTAAATGCAGCATGTGCTGATTTATTTATAGATAATTTACCTAACGGATTAGATACAGTATTAGGTGAAAAAGGTCATGGCTTATCAGAAGGTCAAGCTCAAAGGATTGCAATAGCAAGGGCATTGATAAAGAAAGCACCTTTACTCATATTAGATGAGGCTACTTCGTCTTTAGATGAGAAAACGGAACTTAAGGTACTTGATAGTATTGGAAAGTTAAAACCAAGACCAACTTGTATATTAATTACTCATAGACGTTCTGTATTACAAATTTGTGATAGGGAAATTAAGTTACAAGATGGACAGATTGAATCGTTAGAAATTTAAGGATGTGATATACGTGGAAATAAAAATTGATTTTAGAAGGTATTTTTTAGCAATAAAGAAAAACAAATTAATAGTAATTATTGTTGCAATAGCTAGTTTGGCTATAGGAATATTGCTAAATTATAATGTTAAGCCAGATAAATATAGAGCATATTCAAATGTATATAGTGTTTCTTTTGGTTCATATACAGATTCTGTTGAGGGTGTATATGTATTACAGACATATTCAGACATAATTAACAGTAGAAAAGTTGCAAATAGAGCGGCGATGATTATAGGAGATGATTCGTTAGATGGTGAAAAGATTAAATCAACGATAACTTATTCTTATTCAGAACAGTCACCAGTATATTATATTTATGCAACTACGACAGACCCACAACTATCTATGACAATAGCAAATGCTGTTGCGAAAGCATTTGTTATTGAAATGAATAATATTATGGGCGAGGATAATGCACAGATACTTGATGAGGCTTATGACTATGAACAAGTATTTAATGGAAGAAAAGATCAGATAAAGAATATATTAATTATCACACTTTTAGGAACATTGTTATGTTTATTTGTGATAGTAATGATATCATTTTTCTCCAATAAGGTCGAGTCTGTAAATGATGTAACACTAAATGGTGAAATTGAGATATTAGGTGTTATTCCTAATTTCGATGTAGAATAGCAAGTAAAGGAGATACAGGTATGAACAATAAAGTTTTAGATATATATAGACCAAAGAATGAGACGTTAAATGA
The DNA here is from genome assembly GCA_934432595.1 of uncultured Lachnospiraceae bacterium. Classification (GTDB taxonomy): domain Bacteria; phylum Bacillota; class Clostridia; order Lachnospirales; family Lachnospiraceae; genus SIG301. The sequence continues at coordinate 116,439 of CAKRYR010000006.1, forward strand.
TGCTTTTGATAGATTGGTTGTAACAATTCATCATCAAAATAGAATGTATAATCACAAGACTTTTGTGCTTACAGGTTGCGAGCCAATGGTTGGTACTACAACTATATCTATAAATGTTGCTATATCTCTTGCATTATCAGGATTAAAGACAATATTAATAGATGGAGATTTAAGAAAAGATGGAAAATATAAAAGATTAAGTGATACAGTTGAACAAGGATTATCAGATGTCTTAAGAGGAAATTTAGATTTAGCTAGTGCAATATGTGCAACAAACTATCAAACTTTAGATTATTTACCATCTGGAACTGCAGATGATAATCCAGTAGGAATTCTATATTCGCCAAACTTAAATAAAGTTATTGCTTCTTTAGCTGGTTATTATGACTTTGTAATTTTTGATTTACCATCAGCTAATGCAGCTATTGATTCTAATATTTTAGCATCTAAAGTTGATGCAGTTATTTTAGTTGCAAAACAACATTCAACAACTACTATGCAGATAAGAAATGCGAAGAAGGAGTTGGATAAAATTGCTGCTAACTTAGTTGGAATAGTGTTTAATAATGTAGATGCTAGTGAATATAGAAGATATATGAAAAATTATGATTATTTTAATAAAGAAAAATTTATTAATGGTAGTAAAAATAAAGAAAATAATAATGATCTAGAAGATACAGCGTTTGAGCTTGATTATGATACTTTTAAAGAAGAAGAGAAGAAACTTAAAGCAGATGATTTTAATTTAGAATCAGATGACTTAAAAGTAGAAGAAAATATTACCATTGATAGTGATACTATTGAATAGGTTTAAAATTGTTGTATAGGCTAAATCTGTTGAGTAGAACTATGGAGGCAAACATGGTTAAAGAAAAGGAATTTTTTATAAAATTAATAGATGCTTCTTTATATAATAAAAAGATTCTTGAGAATATTGATTTAGATTGGAATGATCTAAAAGAAGAGGCTAGACAGCATAATTGTATGGCAATTATTTTTCCAACAATTAAACAAATACAGACGGATTTTGATTGTATTCCAAAAGATATATATGAAGAATGGGAAGAGAAAGTTGTTGAGATGGCAGCAGCTCAATGTATTAAGAATTATGAATTAAATCATATTTTAGACTGTTTAAGACAAGTTGGAGTTGAGGGTATTATTTTTAAAGGAGCTGTAATTGCAGATACATACCCAGAATATTTGTTAAGAGTATCTGGAGATGCAGATGTATTGATAAAAGCTGAGGATGAAAAATTAGCATTAGATATACTAGCTAAAGAAGGATATTTAATTAATTATGCTGAATCTAAGGAAAATGAAACAACCCTTTATAAAGGAAATATACTTGTAATTGAATTACATACATCTCTTTGGGAAGATTATAAAGGCGATCATATAGATAAGCTTAATGATATGAATATAACAGATGATAATCTTTTTGTAGATTTTCAGGGATGTGATATACAAGCAAAAACTTTAGGGATAACAAAACATTTTACTTATATTTTTTATCATATGATAAAGCACTTTATTCCCGGAGGAATAGGTATACGTCATCTTTTAGATATTACTCTTTTTTATAATAAATATGAAAATGAGATTGATTTAAATGAATTTTATGAAAATATGCATATTTTAGGATATGATATGTTTTGTAAAGCCATATTTAGATTATGCATAGATTTATTCGATATGAAGGCAAGCGTATTACCAGATGAATATGAAATTGATAAAAATTTATATAATAAATTAATAGATGATATTATTGATGCAGGAGTTTTTGGCAATAAAACAATTGAAAGAATAAAAGCTAGAAATATTATAAAACAGACTTATTATGAAGGAGATAAGGTACAACCTAGTAAAATAAAGGTGTTACTTAATACATTATTTCCGAAGGCAGAAGCTATGTCTGATAATTATGTAAATGTAAGGAAGTACAAATTCTTACTTCCAGTTGCATGGACACAACGAGCTATACATCATTTTGTATGTAAAATAAAATATGTAGATGAACCAAGTCTTTCTCAAAAAACAAAATCAGTAGAAGATAGAATGAGATTGTTAAAAGAGTTAGATTTAATGAAATAATATTATTTTAATGTTATTGATACTAGGTCAGGTCTATTAAAGGTTCTAGGTATCCAGTTACTTTTGCCTAAACCACGTGATGCAATCATTACAGAGCCATGTTTCTTAAAGGCTCCAGCATCATATTTTGGAAAAAAGACACCATCATTTCCAAGAAGACCACCAATAAAAGGAATACGAATAATACCACCATGAGAGTGACCCGATAACACTAGAGAGTAACCATATTGAGAGGTGCTATCAAAAGTGTCAGCTCTATGATTTAGAAGAATAGAGAAATAATCTGTACTAGCAGGTTCAAGTCTTTCTTCTAGAAGTTTATTATAGTTAGCTTGTGAGTTAGAACCAGTGTATCGTATTCCATATAGTATAATATGTGAGTTGCCCTTTGATATTTGTACTGATTGGTTGTTAAGTTCTGTTATATTGTATTTGGTATATAATGCAGACATAGTATTCTTAATAGAATTACTAGCGACTTCATGATTACCTGAAACACAATAAACAGGGGCAAGCTTAACAATAGATTTAAATAAATGTTCTGTATTAGAATAATCAGTATTATTTTTATCTACCATGTCACCAGTCATTACAATTAAGTTAGGTTTTTCAGCTTTTATGGCTTTAACTAGTTCATTGTTTTTAAAGTGTTTATAATGTAAGTCTGATAAATGAATTATTTTATAATTTGCAAAATCAGAAGGAATATTTGAATTAGAAATAGTGTATCTTGATATGCTTATAGTTTGGTTAAACATAAGATAAGATAGTACACCTAATAAAATTATTGTAAATAGTATTATAATAGAGCGTTTTATAACTTTATTCATAATATTCCTCCATTCTGAGTGAAATTAAAATGTGTTAGTATGTATGTGAATTTGAAACATAAGTATTACTTTTATACATTCACTTCATATATTATCATATTTTAAGTAAATTAACAATTCAAAGTATAAAACAATATATTGATAAATGTTAGTGAGTTAGAAATATTACATAATATAGATTATTTCGAGTGAGGCGATAAGATTGAAAAAATATTTTGAAAAAGTATTAAAAACAGTAATGTTTATTGGAGTAATATTTTTGATGAATTTAATATGGATAGATAATTCCTATGCTGAGGATTTACCTAAGATAGTTTTAACGTCATACTCTGTAAAGAGCGGTAATTTTGAAATGGGAGAAACTACAACTTTAAGTTTAGTATTTAGTAATGTAGGTACAATTCATGCTAAGAATATAGTAATATCCTATGAAACAGAGAAAAGTTATATACATAGTATATTTGGTTCTTCAAACCAGATATTTATACCTTTATTATATGCAGGGAAGAGTAAAGCAGTAGATATTCAAGTAGAAGTTTCTAAATTAGAGGAATTAGAGAATCTACAAAGTATTCCTATATATTTTGAAGCAAAATGTTATAGCTATGTTACAGGAACAGCGGATGTTAATGAATTTGCAATTTATGCACCTATTAACAGCGTGAAAATGCAGTCGGAAATATCAGTATCTTCTACAACTAAAAAAGGAGCTAAGACTTTTATTAGTGCAAATGTGTCAAATAAAGGATATAAAGATATTTTTGATGTCAAAATGTTTGTATTAGGAAATATTGATAAATCAGAAGAAAAGGTTGGACAAATTGAACTAAGTGGTAAAGAAAAAAATGCCATAGGTAAAAATAATTATGTTGTTTTTCCATTAGAGGATATATTAGCTGGAGGAACAGGATATATAGAGAATACATTAGTATTTAATAAAACAGGAAAGCAAACTATCGTGATATTCTTTTCATATAAAGATAAGAATGGTAATGTATATATTGTAAAAAGTGGAGAAAAGACAGTTAGTGTTTCTAAAATGAATGATAGTGAAAACGAAAGTTATGTACAAGAATATGACAATATTGGAAAGAAAAAATTACTTTTGATGATTGGAATTATTGTAATTGCAGTAGCAATAGTTGTAATTTTAGTCATTAGAAAAAAGAAAAAATAAAGAGTATTCTTTTGGGGGAACTTATGAATAGTAAAAAGGTTATAGGTAATTCCGTTGTGTATACCTTTAATAGTATTTTACTAAAGGCGTTTGGGTTCTTATTATTGCCATTATATACAAATTATTTAGAGGATACAGATTACGGAATAACAGGTGTAATAACAAGTTTTACAAATGTGGCCAATTATATTATTGCTTTTTGTTTATTTGCAGCAGTTATGAGATTTTATGCAGATTATAAAGAGGATAGGCAAAAGGTTAAAAGATTATTTGGCTCTATTTTGATGTTTGTATTTCTATCAGGAGTGGTATTTACCACAATTCTTATTGTATTTCATAAAATAACCTGTCAATTATTTTTTAAAAAAATTGATTTCTATCCAACAGTTCTTATTGCGTTAGTAGGACTTACTTTTGGATGTATGAATTTAATATATGAACAGATACTAAAGAGCATGGAACAGGCTAAGAAATATGCAATAACAAGTATATGTCTATTTTTTTCCCAATTGGTTTTGAATATTATTTTTATAGTATTTATGGATATGGGAGCCAATGGAGTATTATTAGCAACGTTAATTGTAAATATAGCTATGTTTATATATATGTTATATGATTTAACAAAAAATGATCTAATAACAATATGTTTAGACAAGTCTATATTAAGGGAGGCTTTGACTTATTCTGTGCCATTATTGCCGCATAATTTATCATCAACAATCGCAAGTTTTACTTCTCGAATATTTATTAAAGACATGGTTACACTTGGTTCGGCAGGATTATTTAATATTGCTACTCAATTTGGTTCCATTACAGATATGATTCAGACAGCTGTTAATACGGCATTTCAACCATATTTTTATGAACAATTAAATAAAAAAGAAAAAGGATATAAAGAAAATATAGTTAAATTAACTAATGCATTAGTATGGGTATATGGTTTTTTGTTTATAGGACTAGCATTATTTGCTCAAGACTTAATATTACTATTATTACATAAAAGTTATGCAAAAGCATGGACTGTAATACCATTTATTGTTGTGACCTTTTCAATTAAGATTTTATATTATTTCTATATAAATATACTTATGTATTATAAAAAAGCTACTAGATATATATTTACTGCAACATTATCAAGCAGTATATTAAATATAGTTTTATCATACCTACTTATACCTCATTTTGATATGTATGGTTCAGTAATGGCTGATATTATATGTATGGTTATTAGAGTAGCTATTATAATTCTTTTAAGTAAAGAATATGAAGGTGTAGGATATAAATTAAGAAGTTTTATTATTAAGATACTGATGATTATAGGATTTATATGTGTGGGATTAATACCTGCATATACAAAATATACGTATACATTTAGTGGTATAAATTTTGTATATAAGTTGTTCATTTTTATGGTATATACTGGATTATGTGTTTATTTTATGAGAGATGAAATAAAAAAGGTTTATAATAAAATAAAAGATAAATATATATACAAAGATATGAAAAATACCTATTTAAAATACGGGGTTAAGGATAAGATAATATTTGATTGCAATGGTGGAAAATCTTATGCAGGAAATCCTAAGGTAATATCTGAGTTGTTACATAAGCAATGTAGAAGATATGAAATTGTATGGCTATTTAAAAATCCAGAGGAAAAGTCGAAAATTGTACCAGAGTATGTAAGATGTGTAAAGATTGGTACAAAACAAGCTTATAGGGAAATGGCTACTGCAAGAGTATGGGTATTTAATGGATTAGTAAGACAGAGTGTGTATAAGGGTAGAAAACAAGTATATATACAGACCTGGCATGGGGATAGAGGATTTAAGAAAATATTATTAGATTTGAAAAAACGTAAAGATATTGTAGAAAGTAATATATGTGATTTAATGCTTGTAGGTTCTACATTTGGTGAAAAAGTGTGTAGAAGTGCATTTGGATATAATGGTAAAGTGTATAAATTTGGTTGTCCTAGAAATGATATACTAGTAAATTCTTCAGAAGAAGATGTAATTAATATAAAGAGTAAGTTGGGAATAGATAAAAATACAAAGGTTTTACTATATGCTCCAACATTTAGAAGAAAAGAGAAAGAAAGAGAATTATTAGATATTGATAAGGTTATTCATACTTTAGAAGAAAAAGATAAAACTAAATGGATAGCGTTATTACGTTTACATAGTGAATCAAAAGATATAGGTCAGTATGTAAAAGTTTGTGGTAAGGGTGATTCAAATAGCATATTACAAAAAGTAATAGATATGACGAAATATGAAGATATGAGTGATTTGCTATTAATTGCAGATTGCTTAATAACAGATTATTCTTCATGTGCAGGAGATTTTATATTAAGAAAAAAGATGCTTTTATTATACCAACCTGATTATGATGAATATGTAAATAATGAGCGAGAAGGTTATTTTGATATAAAAGATTCACCTTATCTTGTTGGAAAGAATACTGAAGAAATATGTGAGATTATAAAGTATTTTAATAGAGATAAGGCTAGAATAAATGCGACTACAATAATGAATTTTTATGGAACAGTTGAAACTGGATTTTCAACAAAAAAAGTTGTTGAATATATTAACAGATTAAGTTATGAAGATAATGAAGCTGAAAATTTGATAGAGGATAAAAATTTATGATTTTAATTGTATACGGAGTCAGTTTTAAAGTCATAAAGAAGAAAAGTAGGCGAAATAATGAATAAAGTTGTTGCAAAAATATGGCATTCAAAGTACGTTCAGTTTTTTGTGTCTGATAAATTATATTTAACTTTATATTTTAGAAAACGATTTGGATATAATATTAATTGGAAAAATCCAGAGACATTTAATGAAAAAATTCAATGGTTAAAATTATATGATCGTAAGGATGAATATACACAACTAGTAGACAAGTTAAGAGTAAGAGAGTTTATTAAGGATAAGGTTGGGGAAAAATATTTAGTAAAATTACTAGGAGTATATAATTCTGTAGAAGAGATTGATTATGATGAATTGCCAAAACAGTTTGTATTAAAAACTACCCATGATTCTGGTGGAGTTGTTATATGTAAGGATAAGGATATATTTAATATAGAAAAGGCAAACCAAAAATTAAATAGAAGTATGAAGGATAATTATTATTGGTTGTGGAGAGAATGGCCATATAAAAATGTAGAACATAAAATAATATGCGAGGAATATCTTGTAGATGATGTAAAGAATGAAGAAATCGCAGATTATAAAGTGTTATGTTTTAACTCAGAACCTAAGATAATTCAGGTATGTGAAGGAAGACAAAAAAAAGGTGGCGTAAAGTTTGGATTTTATGACACTAGATGGAAAGAGTTAGATGTAAAAAGAGCTAAGCATAATAACTTAGAACATAGTGTATCAAAGCCTAATGTTTTGGAAGAAATGCTTGAGGTTTCAAGAAAATTATCTAAAGGATTAAAATTTATTAGAGTTGATTTTTATATTGTAAATGATAGATTATATTGCGGAGAACTGACATTTTATCCAGGCTCTGGATTTGAAGGATTTGAACCGGAAGAATATGATAAGATAATGGGAGATTGGATAGATTTATGAAATTAAATAAACTAGTATATGCAATGTTTTTCTTATATGTTTTAGCAGCACATTTTGTAAATCATACATGGTTGTTCCAAGTAGTTGGATTTATGTTTGTTGGTGCTGAATTAATATATATATTGAAAACAAAAAAGATATATATTTCAACCTATACAATATTATTTGGATTATTTATAGTTTATTGTATATTTCAAAATATAGCAGGAATAACTATGGATACCACTCAATCAAGTGGAATGATAAAAACATTAATTATTGATTTAGTACTTAATTTTGTAGTAATGTGTTATCTGTTTGTTGGAAATAATATAGAATTATTTCCAAAGGTATATTCACAAACCGGATTTATTTATTGTGTGTATATGGTTTTGACTAATATTACAAATTTAGGTGAAGGAAGATTAGGTTGGAATCAACCCTTGATATTTGGACTTGATGGACAATATCAGTCTAATGGAGTAGGTTTTATATTTGCATTTGCCTTTAATATGTATGTATATAGAATAATGGTAAATAAGGAAAAGAAATGTATAGGATTCGCTTTGTTTTGTGCAGCAGGGGCATTTTTAACAGGATCTAGAAAAGCATTAATGATAGTAATGCTTGGAACATTCTTTATAGCTTATTTCTTTTACAAAGGTAAGAATAAAATGAAGATAATAGTAATTGGAATTGTCTTAGTTGCTATTATGTACTTATTGATTATGAATGTACCTGTATTTTATGATACAGTAGGATATAGATTTGATGCGTTAGTTGAGGGAACTAAGTCTGGTGAGCAGACGGAAGGCTCGGCTATTGTGAGGGAACATTTAACAGAATATGCAATTAACTATTGGAAAGAGAAACCTATATGGGGACATGGTTTAGATAATTTTAGATTACTAGATGGAACCTATGGGTTATATGCACATAATAATTATGCTGAGTTGTTATGTGATTCAGGATTAGTTGGAATAATAATATATTATAGTTCTTATTTGGCGGCAATCATAATGTTATTACGACGTTATAAGAAATCTAATATTGCTAAGCTTGCTCTTGTTTGCTTAGGAATATTTATGATAATGGAATATGGTTTAGTAAGTTATTATGAAAGACCTTATCAATTATATGTTATTTTTGCTACAGTGGCAGGAATGTATAAATTAGATGAGTCTAAAGGATAGAAATATTTTATAAAAATAGAAGAGAAAAAATATATTTAGTTAGGTGATTATATGTATAATTCTAAGCAGAAAAATGATAAGTGCATAGTTTGTGTTTATTTTGGAAATGTACCAAATTATTATGAACTATGGTTAAAATCAGTATTTTATAATAAAAACTATGATTTTTTATTAATAACAGATTCAATAGTACCTATGAGCAAGAAAAATTTGACTGTTATTAATATGGATTTGACTGCTTTTGAAAAACTAGCACGTAAAAAGTTGAGTATGAAACTAAGCATTCCGTATGCTTACAAGTTATGTGATTTTAAGCCAGTATATGGTTTGATTTTAAAGGAATATCTTGAACAATATGATTATTGGGGGTATTGTGACTTAGACATAATACTTGGAGATTTGGATAAATTTATAACATATGATATGCTTGAGGAATATGACAAGATTTTTCCGCTAGGACATTTTGCTTTGTATCGTAATACACCTGAGGTTAATAATAGGTATAAACTTAAAGGATCAGTATTTGGTGATTATGAAGAAGTATTTAATAAGAGTAAAATATATGTTTTTGATGAAGGATATGGAATAAATAGTATATACAAGGAAAATGGCTTTCCAATATATGATAAATATGTTATGGCTGATATAGCATCACGACATAAGAGACTTAAGCTTACTAAGAATTCAAAGATGCAAAATTATATTTATCAGATGTTTTATTGGGATAATGGGAAAATATTCCGTGCATATATAGATGAAGAAGATAATCTAATGGCTGAAGAATTTGCTTATATACATATTAAGAGACGACGAATGGAACCATATGATTTTGATATTAATGAGGTAAATTCATTTGCTATATTATCTAGTTCATTTATGGAGAAAAGTCAAGGATTACCTAAAGTAGAGGATATTAAGACATATAATCCATATCAATCGTATATGTATGAAAAATTTGAAGACTTGACTTACAGATTACAATATCAATTCCAGAGAGGTTGTAATTTTATAAATAAACGTATATTAAAGAAGACATAAGAATGGAGACAAAACGAAAAATGGAAACAGATATGATTTCAGTAATAATACCAGTATACAATACAGCTAAGTATGTTGGAAAATGTATTGAGTCAATAATAAATCAAAGCTATAAAAATCTTGAGATACTAATAATTGATGATGCATCTACAGATAGCTCATTTGATATTTGCAAAGATTATGCTGATACGGATAAGAGAATAAAAATTATTAGAAATGATAGAAATATTGGATTAAGTGGCTCAAGAAATATTGGAATTGATATTTCTAAGGGAAAGTATATTGCTTTTGTAGATTCAGATGACTATATTATAAGAAAGTATATTGAAACTTTATATTTTAATATAAAAAAATATAAGGCGGATGTGTCACAATGTATGTTTTATGAAGTAGATGATATGGATGTTGTGAGAAAGAAGTATGGAGATATTAAGGTAGACATAAAGGTATTTAATGGTAGAGATATGATAAAGAATATTTATAATGGAATGTGCCTCCCTTCAACTCTTTCTTGGACAAAACTATATAAAAGAAAATTGTTTTTTACTAAAGTTGATTATTGTTTAAAAGATAATGAAGAAGGATATATAAGATTCCCAGTAGGAAGAATTCATGAGGATGAGGCTGTATCATATAAGATATTTGATATTAGTAAGAGCGTTGTTCACACGAGTGAGAGATTATATTGCTATCGTTATGTAAAAAATAGTATTACTCATAGAAAGTATAGTTATGAAAGACTAGATAATATTAAGCATATAGAAGAACGGTTAAGAATATTTAAAAATAGAGGAGATAATGGCTTATATTATTTAACATTAAGAAGATATTATTATGAACTTGATTATGCTTTAAGAAATTGTAAAAAATATATTGACAATTCTATGGATATGCAAGAAAAATTAATAAAAAAAATGCTTGTAACTTTACGAAAACTTCAGCATGTAGGTAAGTTTGAGGATAAGAGTTGGATAAGAACAAGATTAATTCTTATGAAATGTCGAATGATAAGTAGAATGGATAATTTAGTTGATATGGAAGAAAGTGAAGATAAGAGTGAAGATAAAAGTAAACAATAGAGGGTGAATGCTTATGAAGATTTGTTTAGTAGGTTCAAGTGGAGGACATTTGACACATTTAATGTTGCTTAAAGACTTTTGGCAGAAACATGATAGATTTTTTGTTACATTTGACAAGCTAGATTCTCGTTCAGTGCTAGAGAATGAAAGAAAATATTGGTGTTATTTTCCTACTAATAGGAATATTAAAAATCTTATAAAAAATACATTTTTAGCATTTAAAGTATTAAGGAAAGAAAGACCAGATGTTATTATTTCATCTGGTGCAGCAGTTGCAGTACCGTTTTTTTATGTAGGAAAGTTATTTGGTGCTAAAACTGTATATATAGAGGTTTATGATAGAATTGATATACCTACTTTGACTGGGAAATTGGTGTATCCAGTAACGGATAAATTTATTCTTCAGTGGGAAGAACAAAAGAAATTTTACAAAAAGGGAATTAACCTTGGAGGTATGTTATGATATTTGTTACGGTTGGTACTCATGAACAGAGTTTTAAAAGATTGATAAAGAAGATAGATGAATTGGTATATGAAGGTGTAATAGAAGAAGATGTTTTTATGCAAATTGGATATACACGAGATTATACTCCTATTCATTGTGCTTATAAAGAATTAATAACAAATGAAGAAATGCAAGAATATAGTGAAAAAGCAAGGATTGTGATTACGCATGGGGGACCAGGAAGCATAATGTTACCTTTTCAATTGGGGAAGGTTCCTATTGTTGTTCCTCGTAATCCTGAATTTGAGGAGCATGTTGATAGACATCAAATTTTATTTACGCAGAAATTGGTTTCATTTAATAAGGTTTTAGGTGTATATGATATAGATGATTTAGGAGATATTATAACTAATTATGATGAATATGCAGAAAAGTGTAATGTTAATTCAGAAAGTACATTAAAGAACTTTGTAACTGCATTTGAAAAAGAGGTTGAGGAGCTAGTAGCTAAGAAGAAAAGATAAATAATTAAGTGAGAGGGAGCAATAGTTATGAAAAAAATTGTGTTTATTACGAATGCAATGTTATTTGGCGGAGCTGAAAAGGTTATTGCAACTTTGGCTAATAATTTTGTAAACAATAATATTCAGGTTACGATCATTACAATAATGAATACAGAATGTGAATTTACACTAGATGAAAGGGTTAATTTGTATTCTATATATGAAAATGAGGGAAAGCCGCCTAGAAAAGAATATGCACAGTATTATAAGAAACTAGCACAGAAGGTAAAAGATGAAAATCCAGATGTAGTTTTGATTATGCCTGAGGAAATTAGTGTTAAAGCAATTCCCTTTTTAGAGGATATAAATATACCTATTGTGGTATCTGAAAGAAATAACCCATGGGTAATGCCTAAGAATAAATTAAATAGAATACTAAGAAGAATTTATTATCCAAAGGTTGATGGAATTGTATTTCAGACCAATAGGGCAGCTAGCTTTTTTTCTAAGAAAATTCAGGAAAAGGGAAAAGTTATATTAAATCCATTAGATTCCTCGAGATTACCTAAGGAAATGACAGGGGCTAGAAGTAAAACTATAGTAACTATGGGACGTTTAGAACCTCAGAAAAATCATAAAATGCTTATAAGAGCATTTTCACATATTTATAAAAAGAATAAGGATTATAAGTTGATTATATATGGAAATGGCTCTATGAAAGAAGAATTAGAAGAATATGCAAGAACAATGTTACCACGAAATACATATAGTTTTGAAAAAGCAACAGATAATGTTTTAAATAGAATTAATAATGCAGGCATATTTGTTCTTTCATCTGATTATGAAGGCTTACCTAATTCGCTTATTGAGGCAATGGCTATTGGACTACCATGTATAAGTACAAATTGTATGTCAGGAGGTCCAAAGGAATTAATCGATCAATATAAAAATGGCATCTTAGTAGATGTGGGAGATGATGAAGCTTTAGCTTTAGCAATAAATGAAGTTATAAAGAATAAAGCATTGGCAGACAAATTAGGAAGAAATGCTAAAAAGATAAGATATAGATTAGATGAAAATAAAATTATTAGAGAATGGGAAGAATACCTAGATGAAGTCATTGAAAAATACAAAAGAAAGCAGGCTGAATAATGTTGTAAAAAATACATATACAGCTTTAATCAGTCAAGTAGTGGTATTAATACTTGGCTTTATTTCTCGTGGAGTCTTAATTAGAACTTTAGGTAATGAATATGCAGGTATTAATGGATTATTTACTAATATTCTTGCTTTGATTTCCCTTGCTGAGTTAGGCTTGGGAACTTCAATGATATTTACATACTATAAACCTTTGTCTGATAAAGACTATAATAAACTAAGTAGTTTAGTTAATTATTATAAGAAAATATATAGGATAATAGTGGCAACTGTTATTGGACTAGGTATTATAATAACACCATTTATTAAGTGGTTTATTAAGTTAGATAATAATATTGAGCATATATATTTGATATTTATGTTATATGTAATTAATACAGCTACATCATATATGTTTGTATTTAGAACAGATATAATTGTGGCTAACCAAAAAAGATTTATAATAACTAATATTAATATTATAACTAGAATAGTTCGAGTAGTTATGCAGATAGTAGTATTAGTTAAGTGGAAGAATTTCTTGGCATATCTGATTATAGAAGTGGTTATGAATGTAATTGCTAATATAATATGTAATGAAGTTGCTAAAAAAATGTATTGGTATTGTAAAGGAAATAATTGTGATTTAACTAAAGAAGAAAAAAGAACTATACTAGATAGTTTTAAATCAAGTGCTATATATAAAGTTGCTGTGGTAATAATTAATAGCACTGATAATATATTGATATCAAAAATTGTTGGAACTATATATGTTGGATTATATAGTAATTATTATATGATTTCATCCGCATTAAATAATGTATTGGTATTAGTTAATAATTCTATAGTTGCAACAGTTGGGAACATTATAGCTAGTAATGACGATAGAAAGAAAAATAAAGTAATGAACGTATTTATATTAGTATTTACATGGTTGGGCATATATGTAACAGTTATGTATTATGTTTTTATAAATGATTTTGTTACTTTATGGATAGGGAAGGAAAATGTAGTTAGTAGGTCACTTTTAATTGTAATTACATTGTCGTTATATATTACATTTGTATATAACAGTATTGCAATATATAGAGAGGCTGCTGGAACCTTTAGAGAGACAAAATATGTGACAGTTATAGAGGCTATTATTAATATTGTAGTTTCGATAGTATTAGGAAAGATATATGGTATAGTTGGAATAATTGCTGGAACGTTGGCCGCAAAAGCATGTACAAGATTATGGTATGAACCATATGTAATATATAAGAAAATAATAAAAGATAAACCATATAAATTTATGAAATACAATGTGATTTCAATAGTTGTAACATTATTATTAATTATTATATGTTCTATAATATGTGGAACAATTAGTAAAATAACGTGGACAATGTTGATAGTTAAGATGTTTATATGTACATTAGTTATTAATGGATTTATGTATGTTTTGGTACATCCATTAGAGGAATATAAATATTTAGAAAGTAGGTTATTTAAGAAAAAGTCATAAAAATTATGTGATGAAATAAACATTTAGGATATTATGAAAATGTGAAAATAGATAAGAACATAGTTAATTAAAAAGACGGAGATAAGGTATGGAGGAAGATATGAATAAGATATTAGTTATATGTACAAATGTATTTGGATATAATGGTATAGCAGGTGTAATTCTTAATTATTATAAAGCAATTGATAAGCAAAAAATGCATATTGATATGCTTTTAATAAATGAACCTTCCGATGATGTAAAGCAGTTATTAAAAGATAATGGAAGCGAGCTCTATGTAGTAAAGCGCAATTCAAATCCAATGAGATATATGCACAAAATTGAAAAGATAATGAGAGAGAATAAGTATGATTTAGTACATATTCATGGTAATAGTGCAACTATGGCTGTGGAGCTTATGGCAGCTAAAAGAGCAGGTGTTCCTGTTAGGATTCCCCATTCTCATAATACTACAAGTGATCATATGAGTGCTCATAAGTTATTAAAACCAATATTTAATAAAAATTATTCTTATGGTTTTGCATGTGGTAATGAAGCGGGCAAGTGGCTATATGGAGATAGAGATTTTGTAGTTATTAATAATGGTGTTGATACAGATAAGTTCCAGTATAACACAGATTATCGAGATGAAATTAGAAGAAAATATAATGTGACAGATAGATTTGTTGTAGGACATATTGGAGTGTTTAATTACCAGAAGAATCATGAAATGTTAATTGAGATTTTCAGAAAGTTACATAGGAAGAATCCTAATAGTGTTTTGATGCTTATTGGCGAGGGAGAAAATGTTGAACTTATTAAGGAGATAGTTAGAGAAGAAAAGCTTGAGAATGATGTTATTTTTGTAGGTACTACAGATGAGGTTAATAAGTATATGATGGCTTTTGATGTTTTGGCATTGCCTTCAAGATTTGAGGGGTTACCTTTGGTTTTGGTTGAGGCTCAATGTAGTGGCCTACCTTGTGTAGTTTCTACTAATGTTTCTATTGAGTCTAATATTACAGGTTTAGTAGAGTATGTAGATTATGATAAGGAGATTAATAGGTTTGTTGAACGTTTAAATATTGTTAGTGTTAAGGATAGGGATAGGGAGTCTATTGCTGAGGAGGCGATTAAGACAATTAAGCTTAAGGGTTATAGTATTAACGATAATGCGAAACGTATGGAGGAATTATTTAAGGTTTATATTGATAATACTAGATAGGGGTTGAGAGTAATATACTGGTTAAAACTATTTTTTTGAGAGGGCACTTTGTGCCCTTTTTTGGTTAGGAAGATGATGTAGGTATAAATTATTAGTTAAAAGTAAACTTTCTTAAACTGAAAAAAAAATTATTAAGAAATAATACTTACGTTGACAATAATGTTATAAGGGGATAAAATTATAAAAGTAGACAGGGTGAGTATCATTAAAACTAATAAAATATCATAAGCAATCACCAATATTTAGTACTAAAATATGAATAGAATAAAAGAGAATGTATAAGTCTATATGTGAATTTAATAAAGTTCATATATAAGATAAGGAACAAAGAGATTCTGAGAAGACATATATGTTTTAAGGGGGATAAAATATGTGGTCAGATTTAATAATTGAGAATATGATTCTAATAGGTATAGCTTGTATCGTTGTATTTTTTATAAGGGTTTATCTTATAAAAAAGAAAAGGGGAATTACAAAATTAAAAGAAATTACCAAAAAAGAATATTTTGATATTTTTTGGTTGGCTTTATTTGTAGCATATACAATAGCGGTGTTGAATATAACATGTTTTTCAAGATTTAATAATTTATATTTAATTGTGTACAGAATAGTGCAGAGAATAATGGGGGATCGAGAAATTGCATCTATGTATGGTGGAGTTAATTTTCTACCATTTAAAGGTATAGAAAGAATGTTAGAAAATATAGTATATGCTGATTACTTTGGAATAGAAAAAGATTTCTTAATTGGCAACATATTATTATTCTTACCTTTTGGATTTTTAGTTCCATTGGTTTTTAAGAAGTGTAATAAATATTATAAAGAGATAATAGCTAGTATATTGGGAGTTCTAGTTGTAGAATTAATACAATTTGCACTAGTAAGTGGTTCGTTTGATATTGATGATTTTATATATAATATAATTGGTGGAATTATAGGTTTTGGATTATATTTAATATTTGCAGGATTATTTATTGACAAAGAAAATAGGATAAAGAGTATGATAAAAGGTGTAATACCTATTGTGTTGTTTTTTGCAGTTATTATTAGTATAAAAGTAGTATATAATAATTCAGAATATGGTATAATGCCAGGAGTATATTTATACAAATCAAAAGCATGTAAAGATGTAAAAAATGAACTAGATCTTAGTGATGAATCTTATGAGGATTATGTATATACTTTAGATGAAATTAAATTTGATAAGACAAATCTAGAGACTATGCCTAAAGGTATATTTAGTTATCTTGGTACAGATTATAAACAGGATGTTATTAAAGAAGATCCAGAAGATGAAGGATATATTAGTGATGTACAAGGTAAATATATATCAAATGATGGTAAATATACTCTTGAAGTCGAAAAAGATAATGGTTTTAGCTTATGTTTTAATGATTATTATGAAAAATATGAAAAAGAATTAGATTGTCATGAGATTCAACCTGGTGAAGAAGAGAAGAAAATGAATATAGATGATGCATTTATAAAAAAATATACTCAATATGCATTAGATATATGTAAGAGTAGTGGAGTAAATATTACAGACAGGTATTATTTATCTATAGCTGAGAGTTATCCACAGTTTGGGCTTGAATTTTACGGATATAAAAATAATAATAAAAAAATAGTAAAACGCTTAGGTATTAATTTCACACAAGATGGTGAATTGGCATGTATTTTTTTAAATAATACAGTGTATAAAGAGACAAATAAAAAAATAAAGATAATAAGTGAGAAAGAAGCTTTTGAGAAATTACAAAAAGGATATACAGATAGACCAACAGATTATAAGAGTGATTTAAAGTCAGTATCCTTAATATGGTTGGAAAGTTCAAAGGATTATTATTTTCCAGTATATCAATTTGCATCTATAGGTGGAGATAGGACAATGAATGACTGGATGTATTATAAGGTTCAGGCTTGGGAATTTGAATAAAAGTCATATTCATTTGAATTGTACTTAGAAGTAACATTCAGCCATCGGCTGAATAGTTATACTTAGAATAATAGAAAAAATTTACATTTTATGTAAAAAAATAAATTTATTATAGTATTATTCTTTAGAATGTGTTATAATAAGCAATGGATACTTCTCGATTAGGGAGAATGAAAGGAAGTGCAAGAATAATGAATAGTAAAGTTGAAGATTTTTTAAACGCTGTTAAGCTTGGAGAGATTATGCATAATAAGAAAGAGGAAGAGAAAAAGGTAAATAAGTGGTTGATTATTATTGCAATAGTTGGAGTAGTTCTTACTGTTGGGATAGTAGCTTATACAGTTTATAAAGTTCTTACACCAGATGATTTTGATGAAGATTATGAAGATGAGTTTGATGATGGTTTTAATGATTTTGAAGATGATGATGAAGAGCCCACTCTTCAAAAAGTTCCAAAACAACTAAAAGTTGTTGAAGATGATGACTACGATTCAGATGACGAAGATTAATTTTTAGAGCTGTGCTTTGGCACAGCTCTTTTTAAGCTAATAATTAATTCATTTGCTTCTGATTCGTTTAATTTTTTATTACACTAATATAAATATCAAATCGTCCCTAGAATCAATCCTAGAAAAAATATTGCCAAATCTTTACAATTAATGTATAATATTAGAGAAAATTTTTCGCCTTACATCATCTTTCTATTAAGTTAGAGAGATGTGAATAATAGATAAGAAGGAGAGATTTTATGTCATACGTAGATGAAGTTATTGATTTGGTAGTTAAGAAGAATCCTGCACAGCCAGAATTCCATCAGGCTGTAAAGGAAATTCTTAACTCATTACGTTTGGTTATTGAAGCAAACGAAGAAAAGTATCGTAAAGATGCATTGTTAGAAAGATTAGTTGAGCCAGAGAGACAATTAATTTTCAGAGTACCTTGGGTTGATGATAATGGAAATGCACATGTTAACACAGGTTTTCGTGTTCAGTTCAATAGTGCGATAGGTCCATATAAGGGTGGACTTAGATTACATCCATCAGTAAATCTTGGTATAATTAAATTTTTAGGATTTGAGCAAATCTTTAAAAATTCTCTTACAGGTCTTCCAATCGGTGGAGGAAAAGGTGGATCAGACTTTGATCCAAAGGGTAAATCAGATAGAGAAATAATGGCATTTTGTCAAAGCTATATGACAGAATTATGTAAGTACATAGGTGCAGACACTGACGTTCCAGCAGGAGATATAGGAACTGGTGCAAGAGAAATAGGATATATGTATGGTCAATATAAACGTATCAGAGGCCTTTATGAAGGTGTATTAACTGGTAAAGGATTAAGCTACGGTGGTTCTCTTGCAAGAACTGAAGCAACTGGTTATGGATTATTATATTTAACAGAAGAAATGTTACGTATAAATGGTCAAGATATAGCTGGTAAGACAGTTGCTATATCTGGTTCAGGAAATGTTGCAATCTATGCAGCACAAAAAGCTACTCAACTTGGAGCAAAAGTTGTTACTGTAAGTGATTCTACTGGTTGGGTATATGATCCAGATGGAATTGATATTGAAGCATTGAAACAAATCAAAGAAGTTGATAGAGCTCGTCTTACAGAATATAAGAAATATCGTCCTAACTCAGAATACCACGAAGGTAGAGGAGTATGGAGTGTTAAAGTTGATATTGCTCTTCCATGTGCAACTCAAAATGAATTACATCTTGAAGATGCTAAGATGTTAGTTGAAAATGGATGTATAGCTGTTGCAGAGGGTGCTAATATGCCAACAACTCAAGAAGCTACAGATTATTTATTAGAACATAAAATATTATTTGCACCAGGTAAAGCTGCTAATGCTGGTGGTGTTGCAACATCAGCATTGGAAATGTCTCAAAATAGTGGACGTACTAGTTGGACATTTGAAGAAGTTGATAGCAAGTTAAAGAATATAATGGTAAACATATGTCATAATATGGCTGACACAGCAGAAAAATATGGTGTTAAAGGTAACTATGTAGTAGGTGCTAATATCGCTGGATTTGAAAAAGTTGTAGATGCAATGACTGCACAAGGTATTGTTTAAGGAGCATTTCTATGGAATGATCCTATTAGATAGAGATTAGCCTTAAAGAGGTATAGTCTCATTCAAATATAAGAAGTCCTATGAATTAAGTCGTAGGGCTTCTTGCTTTAAAAATATATCTGTTTATTATATCATATCATATTTAGTACAGATTATGTCGAATTAATTAATGATTGTTTGTATTAATAAGATGTATTTATGCAGTTTCTAAAATTATTTATATTATATAGTAAGTAGGAGAAGTTGTATGTATAATGAATTAGATGATATCGAATCAATGAGGTTTGAGGAACCATATGTAGTTGAAAAAGTCGAATCTGAACATAAATTATCTTTATTTAAGAAAAAGAAAAAAAATGAGAATAATGATTATATAGATAAAACTGAAGTAGATGAACATATGATATATACCAAAATAAGAGTTTATGAAGATAAGATTGTGAGAGAAGAGAATATACAAAATAGCATATTAAACTTACAAATAAATAATTTATATAAAGTTGGGGCATATGCATTATGTATGACGGTTTTTTTCTTAATTATAATATGCATAGAGCATTTTGTACATTTATCTTTGTACATATCTATAAAAGATATTGCTGTTATGGATTTAAAATCAGTTGGAGCATTATTCTTTTGGCCGTTAGTTATGGTGCTTTTTATTGGAATGATAATATGTGTAGCGAAGATTATATTACTTTTAAAAAGAAGCTATATAGTTGAGGATCCACATGATTATACATATAAGGAATATGATAAGGTATTAAAATTCTGTAAGAAAAAGATAGATGAGTATAGTGATGAAATTGAACGATTACATGTTAAGGCATATGATGTAAAAAATAATATAAAATAAATATATAAATTAAATATATAAATTAAAGATATATATTAAGATAGTATATAGTTAAAAAATATTACTATAATGGAGGACATAAAATGGAACATTTGATTATTCCTAAAGATTATAAGTCAGATTTGAGTTTGCATGATACTCAGATTGCAATTAAAACTGTTAAAGATTTTTTTCAGGGATTGCTTTCAGAAAGACTAAATTTATTACGTGTAACAGCACCATTATTTGTTGCACCAGAGTCAGGATTAAATGATAATTTAAATGGTGTTGAAAGACCAGTTTCATTTGGAATTAAAGAACAGAATGAAAGAAATGCAGAGATAGTTCATTCACTAGCAAAATGGAAACGTTATGCATTACATAGATATGGATTTAAGAGTGGAGAAGGATTATATACAGATATGAATGCTATTCGTAGAGATGAAGTTACAGATAATATTCATTCAATATTTGTAGACCAATGGGATTGGGAGAAGATTATTACTAGAGAACAACGTAATGTTGATACTCTTAAGAATACTGTAAAAACTGTATATAAGGTTTTAAGAAAAACAGAAAAATATATGGCTATTAAGTATGATTATATTCATGAAATATTGCCTCATGATATTTATTTTATGACAACACAGGAATTAGAGGATATGTATCCTGATTTGGATTGTAAGGAAAGAGAATATAGAATTACAAAAGAAAAAGGTGCTGTTTGCTTAATGCAAATAGGAGATTTACTTAAGTCAGGAAAGAAACATGATGGTCGTTCACCAGATTACGATGACTGGAGTATGAATGCAGATATACTAGTATATTATCCTGTATTAGATATTGCATTAGAACTATCATCAATGGGAATTCGTGTTGATAAAGACGCATTACTTAGTCAATTAGAGAAAAGTGATTGCATGGATAGAGCAGAGTTACCATTCCAAAAGGCAATTATAGATGAGAAACTTCCTCTTACTATTGGAGGTGGAATAGGTCAATCAAGAATATGTATGTTCTTCTTAAGAAAAGCACATATTGGTGAAGTTCAGACTTCATTATGGCCAGATGATGTATACAAAGAAGCAAAGGAGCATGGAATTCAGTTGCTATAGTTATGGAGGAGATAATATGGATAAGCGATTAAGATTAATTAATAAAATTACGATGATTATGATTACTTTTGTATGCTTTGGAGAAATTGTCTCGTATTTTTTTCTTTATGCAATTAAACAGATACCTTTCAAAGCAGTTGTAGCTGTACCAGTTTGCTCGGTGCTTGTTGCAATAATAAATCTGATTTTTTATAGCAAATATAATGCTGGTAATAAATATCGATATCTCGTAAATATCTTATTGGCATGTATTTATTACACTATGTTAATAGCATCGGAATGTGATACTTGCTATTCATTAGGGGTAATAATGGCGTTAATATTTGTGCTATATTATGATTTAAGATTAATGCTTATTACGTGTTGTTGGATTTTTTTAGCAAATACGATTGTTGTTGCAAGAATATTAAGTACCACTACTATGTTGTCTGGTAAACCTGCAGATTATGGTGATGTGACAGTTCAGGTTTTAGGAACATTCCTTTCTTTTACATTATTGGTATTAACTTCATATATGAATAAAAAGTTTAATGAAGAGAAGATAGGTGAATTGCAAACTTCTAACAAGGCAAATGAAAAATTGATTGAAGAAATGTTATTAATTGCAACAAAAGTTAGAGATAATGCTAATAGAGGAACTAGTAATATAGAAGAATTAGCTAAATCTTCAGATGATGCTATTATGATATATAAAGAGATAGCAAATGGCAATACATCAAATGCAATTAGTGTAGAAAAACAGGCGGAAATGACAGCTAATATAACTATATTGATTAATGATATGATTGAAAAGACAGATGAGGCGAAGGAGTCTTCAGAGATTTCTATGAAAGGACTTGAGGAAGGAAGAAAATCTATGGTAGATTTAAAGGATAAGTCTTCAAATCTGATGCAATTCAATCAAGAAGTTTTAAATACTATTGAAATATTTGTAGATAAAACGCGTAATGTTAAGATTATTACAGATGGTATAAATGATATATCATCGCAAACAAATTTATTATCATTAAATGCGTCAATAGAGAGTGCAAGAGCAGGTGAATCAGGAAAAGGATTTGCAGTAGTTGCAGATGAAATAAGAAAACTTGCAGATGAAACTGGAGTGTTAACTAAGAATATAGGAGTTATTGTTCAAGAGCTAGAGGAAAATGCAGTTAAGGCACAGAAAGTTATTCAAAATGTTGTTTCATTTATAGAGGAAGAGAATGTTACTATTGATAATACAATGGGAAAATTCAATATAATGCAAGATGGAATTGAGAGTATGGATGAAAATATGAAAGGAATTTCAAAGAGTTCAAAAGAAGTAGTAGATTATAATGACATTATTAGGCAACATATTGAACAGTTATCAGCAGCAACAGAAGAAACTTCAGCTCATACAGAAGAAGCATTGAATATTAATGAGATAAATAAAGAGAAAATGCATAAGACACAAGAGATAATGGATGAGTTACTAAAGGTTGCTGAACAATTAGTATTATGATATGAATAGAATTAATAAAATTTTATATCAAAAAAGTTTAGATAGGCAAAGAATATTTCTATTAAATAAAAACTCTCTGAGGGATGCGCACATGGTGCATAGGAAGGTTGTTATCGTAATTGCACAATGGTGCTAAAAGGGGCGCAATACCCTCATGAGTGAGGAAACAGGGAGCCACAGCGGACTTGTCCGCTGTGGCTCATTAATAGAAAAAATTGCGTCGTATTCTCTAGGGATAATTATTTTCTTACTAGTCTTGCAAAACTTGCTTTCATTTTCTTAGTTCCGAATTCATTAAATTCAACTGTAACCATATAATCATTGTCTTTAGGAACCATTTCAGTTACTTTACCATCACCAAACTTAGCATGAGATACGCTATCACCAACTTTGTAGTTAATTACAGCTGGTGCTTTTGGTTTATCAAATGTATTAGAGTTAAGAGAAGATAAGTTGCTAAATCCTTTCTTTATGAAAGGATTATTATTTAACATATCTAAACCATTTCCAGCACTACGTACACTTTTTGGAGGATTCATACTGCTATAACTTGAATAAGAATCATTAAAGCTTGATGATTTACCCAAAGAATTAGTTCCAGCAAAGGCAGAGCGTTGCTCACCTAAATCTTGCTTTAGTAAATATCTTGGTATTTCATTTATAAATCTTGACTGGCGTGAATACATTGTTTCACCATTTATCATACGTTCTCTAGCAGCTGTTAAAGCTAGTTTCTTACGAGCACGTGTTATACCAACGTAGCATAGACGTCTTTCTTCAGCTATATCTTCCTCACCTTCATTTATTGAACGATAACTTGGGAAAATTCCTTCTTCCATACCTGTTAAATATACATATGGGAATTCAAGTCCTTTAGAACCATGTAAAGTCATAAGAACTATTTTCTCCTCAGCTTCATCATAAGAATCAATATCTGCTACAAGAGATACT
This sequence comes from uncultured Lachnospiraceae bacterium, assembly GCA_934432595.1. Classification (GTDB taxonomy): domain Bacteria; phylum Bacillota; class Clostridia; order Lachnospirales; family Lachnospiraceae; genus SIG301. Next base: position 140,612 of record CAKRYR010000006.1, read on the forward strand.
TCTTCTAAGAATTCACTTAGTGTTGGCTCACTTGTTGCCTCTTCTTCATATGTTACTACTTTAGTAATAAATTCATCTATATATTCTATTCTTGTTGTAGCTTCTATTGTGTTAGCTTCTTCTAATTCTCGAACATATCCAGTTAAATCTATTAATTCTTTAACAAGGTCTTCAATGCTATAATCTGGTGCAGCTATTTTACTACGTAAAGTCTCAATAAGTGTTGCAAAATTAGTGAGCTTTTCATAAGCACGACCTATACCAGGTATTCCTTGAGCATGTACAACGGCATCATAGAAACTAATATCATTTTCCTGAGCATAGTCAGATATTTTATTAATTGTAGTAAGACCAATACCACGTTTTGGAACATTTATAATTCTCTTTACCTGAATATCATCTTGTGCATTATCTATTACACGTAAATAAGCAAGAATGTCCTTGATTTCCTTACGTGAATAGAAGTTAACACCACCAACTAACTTATATGGAATATTATATTGTACTAATTTCTCTTCAAATAGACGAGATTGAGCATTGGTTCTATATAATATTGCGTAATCATTGTATGAAATGTTCTCCTGTTGATGTCCATTTCTTATATCCATAACTATACGTTCAGCCTCATCACGAGCATTTTGATATTGTGTAAATGTAACGGGATCACCTTGTTCATTATCTGTCCAAAGTGATTTGTCCTTACGATTAGAATTGTTATGTATTACCTCATTAGCAACATCTAGAATACTCTTAGTTGAACGATAGTTTTGCTCTAACTTAATAACTGTTGTATCTGGAAATTTACTTTCAAAATCTAAAATATTATGAATGTCTGCTCCACGGAAACGATATATAGATTGGTCATCATCACCTACAACACATAAGTTATGTTGAATTTCACCATATTCATTAATTGTGGATGCAAGTAAACTTATTAATATAAATTGTGCATGGTTAGTATCCTGATACTCATCAACCATAATATATTTAAATCGATTTTGATAATATGATAGAGCTTCTTCATTAGTTCTAAATAATTCAACTGTTTTGAAAATTAGATCATCAAAATCTAGAGCATTATTTTTCTTTAATTGCTTTTGATATTCTGCGTATATCTTAGCGTAAGTTTTAGCAAGATAATCCTCACCAGCTTCAGCCATCATTGCTTCAGGGCTTTTTAATCTATCTTTTGCTTCAGATATCTTATTCATAATAGCTGCTTCTTTGAAACGCTTAGTATCAACATCTAATAACTTACACACTTCTTTAATAAGTGTTTTCTGATCAGCAGCATCATATATAGTAAAGGATTGGTCATATCCAAGGCTTGTTATGTAACGCCTAAGCATTCTTACACAAGTTGAGTGGAAAGTACTTACCCATATATTCTCAGCTCCATACCCAACGATATTATCTACACGCTCACGCATCTCGCTAGCAGCTTTATTTGTAAATGTTAATGCTAATATATTAAAAGGACTTACGCCTAAATTATCTATTAAATAAGCAATTCTATGTGTCAAAACTCTAGTTTTACCTGAACCAGCACCAGCTAATATTAGTAAAGGACCTTTGTCGTGTTTTACCGCTTTTAGCTGTTCAGGATTTAATAAATTATCAAAATCCATTGTAAAAAACTCCTTCTATAATCTATATTGTAAAATCTAGACTTTTAGCCTAGATTTCGTTAAAAGTCACTTGTTATAGTATACTAAAAAAATGGGGTTAATACAATAGGTTATTCTGGTGAAGATTTGTATTCTAGTGACGATTTGAATATATTTTGAATGAAGGAGTGCTAACTAAAAAATTATATTGTAGTGATAGTATAGTATATCCCCATATGTTATCAAGTCTACAACACGTGGGGATATACTTATTATAAATCTATATAAAATTCTCTGGTTTAAAATAATTAATCTTCAACATTATAGTTGCTGTAATTATACAGAGAATAAGTCCACTTATTATATTGAAGAAGAATGGTTTAGCTATTCTGTGATTGTTAGAGAGTGATTGATACAAACATTTAATAGCATTTATAGGTGTATCTGGTACACATGATACTTTATGGTCATCTTTATATGATTCAGCAAGTGTTTCAATAACAAAGTTATTAAGACCTTTTGTATCATCAAAACCATTAATATTATAAGTATCTTTAAGTAGTTGTTCTGTTTCTTCTGGTGTTTTACCATTGTTACGTAAGTCTGTTACAAAGTTTTCCCTTAATTCATCAATTGAATCTTGGTCGAGAACATCTTCAGTATATTGAACGTACAATGTATATGAAGTAATTATTGATGTTGATATAATCATTAGTAAAAAAGAAAAACAAAGTAATATGTTCTTAACTTTATATGACATATATTTTCCTAAAACTCTATACCCTAGTAGCCCACCTATAGCAAGTATAATTCCCATACTACCTCCCAAAGGAGTGAAATACGAAAGAACAAGCCATAGAATACAGCCAGGAATAAAACCAAGAAAAGCTCCTAATGCACCTTTCTTAGGATATCTAACATACTCCTCGTTAAACTTATCAAAAAGTGGTTTATCAGATACTTTATTAAAAGTAGACTCATCTACATATGATCCTTTATCTTCTGAATAACGCATAAAAAACCTCCAATCAAGCTTTAATCGCATAACAATAGTTTATCAAAAAATTAGCAATATTTCCATAGTAATTGTCAAAATATGTAAAATAATGGTAACAGTTCAGCCGATGACTGAATGTTACAAATAATAGTCGCTGTAATTTAATGAATACTGATATACATTTTTATCGTAACTCTAAAACACATCACTACAATAAAGTTAAATCGTCTCTAGAAAAGGAAAAAATATAACGGTAGACTTGTAATTATTTGTAAAATCTTTTATAATTACAGTTGATAAAAAAATGAGGAGGAAAAAAGTGAAACTAGAAGATAAAAAATTTATTCTGTGTATACTAGAAAAATTAGATAAAATAGATTACATTAGACCAGAAGATATACCTAATATAGATTTGTATATGGATCAGGTGACAACCTTTGTTGATGAAGAACTAGCATCATTGAAAAGATTCGAAGATGACAAAATGCTTACAAAAACAATGATTAATAACTATACAAAGAATAATCTGTTGCCTCCACCACAGAAAAAGAAATACTCTAAAAACCATATGTTTTTATTTATATATATATACTATCTAAAAAGTGTAATATCTATTAGTGATATAAAGGAAATAATTAATCCTTTAACAGATAAATTCTTTGACAATGATGATTCAGATATAGATTTAACAGAGATATATGATCATATTTTTAATATGGAAATGGATAATAGTAAAAGTATAACAAAGGATATAATAAAAAAATATAATTATGCTTGTGAACATTTTAAAGATATGTCAGATGACAATGATGAAAAGGATTTTTTAATTAAATTTTCATTTATTTGTCTACTTTGTGCAGATGTATATATAAAGAAAACAATTATAGAAAAGTTAATAGATGAATCTGTTTTAAGAAAATTTGTGGAAAATGAGGATAATAATAAAGAAGAATAAGGATAATAGTTAAGCCTTAGCTTAATTTCCCACTCACGCGCGAAAGAGTCGCAAACGACTCTTTGTTCTAAAGAAAACCTGTGATAAGAAGTATTTGAAATGGAGAAAAGCTATGAAAAACGAATATGGAAAGACATCAAAGGGGAAAATAATTGGTAAATGGGTTCGTATCATAGTGTGTGTTAGTATGGCGTTGTCTATAGTAGTTATTATGCAAAGCTCACTTAGAAGTGCAATAGGTAAAAGTCATGCTAGTACAAATATAAAAGATGAAGAGGTTCCGAAATCAGCGGTTCCAGAGGCAGAGATAACAGTAGATGTAGAAAATTTCAAAATGATGTTTAAAAAGAAAAAAATATTTGATAAATATATGCAGACTGTAGATAAGAGTGATTATATGATGCATGCACTTGGTGGTATGGATGAAGAAAATACATATATTAACTCTTTAGATGCTATGGAATATTATTATATAAAAGGAAAGAGATTATTTGAAGTAGATGTAAATGTAACTAAGGATGATAAATTAGTATTAAGTCATGGATGGAAAAAGAAAGATTATAGTAGACATATTGGTATAGATGCATTTGATGAAGATAAAGAAAATGAAGACGGAGAATGTATACCTACTTTAGATGAATTTCTTAGTGAAAATATAAAAGATAAATATACAACCAATTCATTTTCAGATTTAGTTGAGTATATGAAAGAACATGACGATGTATATGTGTTGATTGATATAGGTGATAAAGACTATGACGAAACTTTAGAAATATATAAGATGATTGTAAAGGAAGTTAATTCAGATGATGTTTTGCAACATTTTATAGTTGGTGGTCAATCAAAAGATATGATTAAGGCTGTTAAGAAAGCATATGATTTTATGATAGTTAATGCATCATATTCAGAAGAGAAATTTGGTAATGTGGATAAATTCCTAAAGTATTGTGAAAAAGAGGATATAACTAGTTACGGAATTGCTACTGACAGTGATAGAGATGATTTGGATAAACTATTAGATAAAAGTGATTTGATTAGCTATGTATTTACAGAAAACGAAGAGAAGGAAGCAAAGAAGCTTTTAGATAAAGGAGTATCTGTAGTTGGAACAGACTTCTTAGAATAGTAAAGAATAAAAAAGTCCCTTAGGTATAAGACAATTAAATCTTATATTTAAGGGACTTAGTTTTATTTAAAGATTAGCTTTTTTTCTATTAATAAACTCTTCAAATTTATCTACTGATGTATTGATTATTAATTCTTCTGGAAAATTAGTAAGTTGTATTAATTCGTCTACTTCATCAAAACAAGCAATTAAATTTTTATAGTGGGCATCACTACCAAGGGAGATAGAGTTACCATATTTTTTGCAAGTTTCAAGAAGCTTAATGTCATTTTCACGTGCACCAGCTCTAAAAGATGTTGAGCGAAGAGAACTATTATTTAATTCTAGTAATACGTTATATTCTTTAGCTGCTTGACATATAGCTTCATAATCAAGTGCATATAAGTCTTCATCGGGATGACCTATAATATTAACATATGGATTCTTGATAGCTTCAATTACTGCATTTGTGTTTTCACTAGGTGAGCCTGGAGTAATACAGCATTTATGAAGTGAAGCAATAACATGGTCCATTTCAGGAAGAATATATTCCTCTAAGTCTATTGTTCCATTATAGTCTAAGATGTTAAGCTCAACACCAAATGAAACTTTTAAATTATTATATTGACGAGGTATAACTCTAAAATTGCTAAAGTAAAAACCATGACTAGAACCCGGCATTGCAGGAGCGTGATCTGTTATACCTAATAATTGAAGATTCTTATCTTGTGCAGCTTGTATCATTTCTGTTATCGTATTGTAAGCATGCCCACTTGCTAATGTGTGGGTATGTGTATCTAAAACATATTTCATAATATACCTCATTTCTGTCAAATTATTTCGTTTAATATAAAAATCCTTTGTAATGTTTCGTAAACAAAGGAAAATTGCTGTGTGTAAATAATTATAGCTAATGATGTTTAGTTAAATCAATCTAATTCTATCACAAATAGAATGTTAATTCAAATTGTATGCCTGTAGATTATGTAGAGGCAGTTGATAGCAATGAATTGATAAGAGGTGTTGAAAAAGGAACTGCTATAATTACAGCTATAACATCTAATAAGCTAAAAGTAACTTGTACTGTAAACGTTACAAAACCAGATCCAAGTCTAAAGGTCACAAAGAAACCATATATATCAACATATTATTTTAATCCAAAACCAAGTTGCAAGTTCAGATAGAAGTACTAGTAATATGGTTTAGATTGGGAGCGGAAAAATTATAAAACTTTATAAAAATATTAAGATATTAAGATATTAAGATATTATTAAGATACGTTTGATAATATGTAATAAAAGTAAAATGGGTAAGATTTGAGGGGATTATTATGTATATATTTTATAATTCGAAAAAGAAAAGGATATATAGAGTTGAATAGTAGTGGTAATGGTTCAGTCAATAACTGAATGTTACCATTCAGGGTTACTATTCGTGACTATTAGGATTTAGTTTAGTCTTGAAAAATAATATAGATTTTGTAATAATGTTAGAGTATGATTATAGTTAAGTCATTGGGTGAATACCAATTAAGCTATTGCAAAACTGGTATTGAGTAAGAAAACTGATAAAGCTTATGAAAAGAAGTTTAGAAAGAGGATTATGATGAAAAAAGGACAAATATATGAAACAGTGATAGAAAAGACAAGTTTTCCTAATAAAGGAATTGCTAATATAGAAGATAAGAGAATTATTATAAAAAATGCTATAGAAGGACAGAAAGTATCTTGTAGTATAACTAAGAAAGGTAGAGAGGGAGGACAAGCTAGATTATTAGAGGTTATTGAGAAGTCTCCATTAGAGGATGCAACTCCAATGTGTAGTCATTTTGGAGAATGTGGTGGTTGTGCATATCAGAATATGAGTTATGATAATCAGCTTAAGTTTAAAGAAAAACAAGTGAAGGAACTTATAGATTCAGTGACTTCAGATTATAAATATCATGGAATAAATCCTAGTCCAAGTACAACACAGTATCGTAATAAAATGGAGTTCTCATTTGGAGATGAATATAAAGATGGACCTTTAGCTTTGGGACTTCATAAGGTAAATAGTATGTATGATATTGTGTCTATCAAGGATTGTAAGTTAGTATCAGAAGACTTTAATAAAATTATAGAATGTGCTTTACAATATGGAACAGACCATAACTATTCATTCTATAGAAAGATGCAACATATAGGATTCTTGCGTCATCTATTAGTGCGTCGTTCGATTAGTGATAATTCATTATTAGTAGCTATGGTTACAACTACTCAAGGCGAATTAGATACTGATGATTTGGTAAAGAGATTATTAGATTTGGATTTAGATGGCAATATAACTGGTATATTGCATATTGAAAATGATAGTAAAGCAGATGTAGTACAAAGTGATGAGACACATATTTTATATGGTCAAGAATATTTCTATGAATCAATACTTGGGCTTAAGTTTAAGATAACACCTTTTAGCTTTTTCCAAACTAATACTAAGGGAGCTGAGGTATTATACAATGTAGCTCGTAAATATGTTGGTGATACTAAGGATAAAGTAGTATTTGATTTATATAGTGGAACAGGTACTATTGCACAAATGTTGGCAGCAGTTGCAAGTAAAGTCGTAGGTGTAGAGATAGTTGAAGAGGCGGTAGAAGCTGCTAAAGAAAATGCTAAGTTAAATGGGCTTGATAACTGCGAATTTATTGCAGGAGATGTGCTAACTGTTATAGATGAACTAGAATACAAGCCAGATATAATTGTTGTAGATCCTCCTAGAAGTGGAGTAAATCCAAAGGCTATAAAGAAGTTAGTTAGTTACGGAATAGAGCAGATAGTATATATATCTTGTAACCCAGTAAGTTTGGCAGAGAACATAGTGGACTTTGCAGAGTATGGATATAAGGTTAGGGATGTGGAGTTGGTGGACATGTTCCCTGGGACAAGACATGTGGAGACTGTGGTGTTGCTACAAAGGAAGAATATGTAGAAATCCTTGAATTTACGCACTTTGTGGAGTTTTTC
>CAKRYR010000007.1 GCA_934432595.1 uncultured Lachnospiraceae bacterium
TTGATAATATTCTTAATGTATTATTAGCTAAGGTATATGTAAATATTAGTTTATAGCCTTATATAGTTACTAATATATAAACTTAACTCAAATGCCAGTCTAAAATAACGTTGAAGTGCAGTTTGGACTGGCAAAATTAATGAAATTTAATGAAAAATGAGTCAAACGCCAGTCTAAAAATAAGCAGAGAACTTGTTTGGACTGGCAAATTTAACGAAAAATGAGTCAAACGCCAGTCTAAAATAACGTTGGAGTGCAGTTTGGACTGGCAAATTTGTGTAAAACGTTAAAAAATGAAGGAAAATGCCAGTCTAAAGCAGTGTTCAAGTGCACTTTGGACTGGCATGTTGTAAAATTTCGTACTGTACTGTATAAAACTCGCGAAGCTTAAGTTTAGTCAAGAATTTGTAGGTTTTTTTTTCTATAAATTGTAGTAGACAGATTTTCATTTTTACATTTTCATTAGTAAACAGATTTGAAGATTTATATTAGTGAGCTTGTAAGTATACAGATAGAAAAATATATATTATTCAATTTGAAAGGTATTTGCGTGCCTTAGCACTTAACAAGCACAAGCTTATAAAGCGAAGTGCGAGTTTAGTGCTACTAGGCAAAGCAACGAAGCGAGAGCGTCCTTTCAAATGAATAACTATATAATTTTCTATCGTAACGTATAATCACCCACTAATTCAAAACCCCATCAAGGATTTTGGCGTACAATATCATAGCATTTTTGGCTTCTGAAACAGTATTTTTGTTATTGCCAACTTCTATTAATGTATATTTCTTTGCCAAATGCATATTATAACGATATCCTTTTATATATATTTTCTTAGTAAAGTTCTTATACATAGACATAGATTGTAACTTCATAGCTAAACTAAAAGATAGGTTATTGATTAAATTAGGATTGCTAAGTTCACTTCTAGAACCAACTACACTTCTTGATACTCCATTAAAAAACATAACCTTAGCTACCTTAACTCCATTAATAGTTGCAACTTCCTTCTTTTTTCCTGAATCTCTATGTAAATCAATCACAACCTCAATAGAAGGATTCTTATCTATTATATTCTTTATCTTAGGATAAGCAGCATCATATGCATTCCTATTCCACTTACCATTAGAAATATCAAATGGTGTTGAATTATGAATAACATTGTAGCCATAATCTCTTACCAATATCTCACTAAGGTAGTCACCCACTCCTACAACAGTATCCTCTCTAACACCCTTCCTACTATCAGCATAAGTTTCTGTACTGTGAGTGTGGTATATAAGAATCTGTGGTTTTGTCTTATCCTTTTTTATCTTATTATTAATATTCAATAATTTCTTTGGCTGAAATTGTTTCTTATCAATACTTGTCTTACCATCAATAATATAAAATTTATTCAACATATACTTTACATCATTTGTTTTCTTTATCTTATTAATAATAACTGTATTTTCCTTATTACTATTCTCCTTATAAGCTAATAACTTTTCCTTTGCATTTTCAATATCAATATTATTATTGTTATAATTATTATTATTTTCATTTTTATTAGCACTAACATCTGTATTAATTTTACTGTTTACACTATTTTTTATTTCTTTAAATTTGTCCTCAATAGATTCTCTATAGTTTCCAAGACTTACTACAAATTTCTCCATTTCTTCTTCATCTTTAGAAATATTTCTCCTGTTATGCTCTAATTTAACTAATTGAATTAATCTATCTTCTGTTAAATATTCATCGCTAGTCAATATTTCATTACACACAATAGTCTTTACTTTTTTCATAAGATACTGTCTTGTTTCTGTAATTAGGATTTGTCTTGTTTCTCCTATTATAACAAGAGATGCTAACTTTGCACCGATATAATAAACCATTATACATATCATACACCATGTAATTATATTAAATAATCTTAAGCCTTTTTCTTTTTTTCTTCTCATACTTATTCAAATTTATCCTTTCTTCCCCCCTATTATTTTATTAAAAAAGGCTTTTATTTATAACTAAAACTCGTTGATAGAATCTGCAATTATTCGACTTATATCCTTCACTGCTTCGTCTATGTCCTTTGGTGTAACAAACATATTTATAATGTTTTCTGTTCTTATTTCTTGATTAAAGCTACTTATTTCCTCAGAGTTAAAACCTTGTTTTTCCATAAAATTTTCCAACATATCATTTACAATAGTATAAGCATCCACAACAGTTGGCACTCCTATAGCTATAACAGGAATCCCAAGGCTATCACTATTTAACGCTTTTCTATTATTTCCCACACCTGACCCTGGACTTATTCCTGTATTAGTTAACTGGATAGTTGTGTTTAGTCTATACACACTTCTCGCTGCCAAAGCATCAATAACAATTACTAAATTTATATCCATATCATTCACTATAGCTTTAATTATTTCCTTGGCTTCCATACCAGTTTGTCCCATGACACCAGGCGCTATAGCAGCAATATTTTCTATTTCATTTTCCTCTTGAAAATCATTTCCATACTCTTTAATAAGATGCCTTGTTACAAATATTTGCTCAGTAACTAAAGGGCCTAAAGAATCTGGAGTAACATCCTTATTACCTAAGCCTACAACAAGTACTTTCTTACTCTCAATATCTTTTGTTAGCTCTTGCAAATGTCTTACAAGTGTCTCTTTAAGTCCCTCCTTATCAAGATGTGCACCCTTATCACCTAATAAATTTTCAATAGTAATATATCGTCCCATGTCTCTTTGCATAATGTATGCACCATGCTCATTTACAATATCTACAATAGAGACTTTAATTTTTTTATTAGATAAATATTCTTCTTTTATTTTCACTCCACTTATTTCAACATTGTCATTCTCGTATTTTTCACGTATCTCAAGTGCAAGGTCAGTTCTAGGTGTTATATTCATAATATCTATATGCCTTTCTTTACATTATTCTTATAGTCAATATTCTTTACCTATAATAAAGAATTATCCTTGTTATTGCCAATGATAAAAAGCTGTTACTAATCTCTTTACTATATATTATTTCATAATATACAATTTATATTCAAAATTACTTTTTAAGTCTAGATGCTATATCTATCTTCTCCCCGTCTGTTACTAATGATATAGCTCCAATTTCTTTCGTAGAATAAATAATAGAATTAATCTTCTTATATCTTTCTAAAGTTTCTTTATGAGGATGACCATATCTATTATTTTTCCCTGCCGAAATAAGTGCAAATCTAGGATTAACAGTAGCTATAAATTCTTCCGTACTAGAATTTTTACTTCCATGATGTGGTACTTTAATCACATCTATTTTTTTATCAATAATACTATTCTTTAATTTATTAGAAACTATCTTTTCTCCATCAGCTTCCACATCTCCTGTAAATAACATATCAAATTGCTTATAGGACATTAATATAACTTCCGAATATGAATTTTCCGTTTCTGATACCGGAATATACTCATTATTAGGATGTAAACATGTAAATGTAACATTATCAATTTTAATTCGATTATTAAATGTAAAATAAAGAACATTTACCCCCTTATTGTTTACCATCTTTTCAAATTCACTATAAGTTTCATTTTTCTCTGATACATATGGTAAAACAACATTTCTAACCTTAATTCCATATGTATTATTAGATATTATCCCTTGTATTCCACTTATATGATCAGTATCTAGATGAGAAATAAATGCATAATCTATGGTATCTATTCCCTTATACTTTAAAAATGGAACTAACCTATATTTATCAATATCCTTAACATCTGAACTTCCACCATCCACTGTTATAACCTTATCCGAAGGTGTTTGTATGCATAAACCATCTCCTTGTGACACATCTAACATATTAATATTTAACTTCTTTGCTTTAAAACCAAATGCTGAAAAATCAATAAATATTATGCTACATAATATTAATATAAATATATAATTTAATGAATATTTAATATCACTTTTGTCATTTTTATATATTATATTATCTATACATCTCATATTATCTGAGCCTTTCATATTATATGCACATTTTACTCCATCATTCTTATTTAAAACATTTTGATTAAGTATCACATTATAAACATTAGTATTATATCCATCTTTGATTTTTCTAGTCACCATCCATATAAATACTATAATGACGCAATAATAGATTATTATCTGCCATAATGGTTTATGAGCTATAATAATTCTATTTACATCCGTATTATTAATAGACTTTCCCAATACCTCATATATTTTTAGTATTATATATGGTGCTCCACCTGTTAAATACGCTATTTTATTAGATATAATATTTATAATAGGCGTTATAAAACAAAGAATAATCAATATTCCAGATAACGCTAAAACAATAACATTGATAAATATAGATAAAATATTTATCTCATGATATGTATTAATCATTATTGGAAGTGTAATTAGATATATTGATATCCCCATAATAATAGAATCGCTATAATATCGTATAACTTTTCTAATAATATCTTTAATATCTAATATCTTATTATCATCTATACATTCACCTGTACCTTCATCAATTATAATTCCAAATCTATTCACTATCTTAACTATCTCTCTGCAGATACAACTTGATAATGCTGGGTAAACATATATAATACCTATTATTGCACCATAAGAAAATAATAATCCTGAATGATATATAAGTAGTGGATTCTGCATTAAAATAATTACCAAACTCAATGCTAATGACGTGTATATATCATAAGTACGCCCAAAGAACCTACTCATAAGCATTATAATCATCATTACCACAGCTCTATTAGTTGATATACTAAAATCAGTCATTATTCCATAACACATTATAATAGGAATAACTATACTATTCTTAATATATACATTTATTTTCATTTTGGATAATACTTTATAGATACACATTCCTAAAATAGTTATGTGTAATCCTGAGATGGCTAATATGTGTGAAATTCCTGCACTCTGATATAAGTTCATTGTCTTCTCATCAATTAATGATTTTTCACCTAATATAATTCCACTTATTAAACCAGCTATATTTTCATTATATATTTTATACAATTGTGTCTTTAGAGTATTTTTTATATTATATAAAACTCTCTTTAACCAATAATATATCTTTTTATCAACTCTATAATACTTAAGACTACTCCTAACTATATCTACATTCTTGCCATATACCTTATATTTATAACCTAGTTGTTTTACATAATAGGTTCTTTCATCAAACTGCCCTTGATTGGTAGGCGTTAAGAAATTACTTGGTTCTCCACTAATTCTTATTAAGCAACCTACTTTTACACCATAAGCATTCTTTTCAATTCTATCATCACTATTTTGAATATTATCGAATAAATCTTTGAATTCTTCTTTATTAAGATAAACTAATACTTTTCCATATTGTTTACTAGAATCTTTGACACCAGCTAACGTAACAGCATATGAATTTTCTTTTTCCGATACGGTATAGACCTCACCCATTATATCTACACATTTCTCTTTAAATTCTATCTCTTTACTATTTCTCTTCTCTGCATGTAAAGTACATATTACACCAACTAATATGCAACACACTCCTATAGATATATATGCACATTTGCGTTTCTTACTATAATTTCTTTTATCCTTATCTATACAACTATCATTGCTAACAAACTTATAGTTCCATAAACAAGCCATAAAAGTTCCAATAATAAGAAACTCAAATATGTCTATATACTCTTTATTATAAATCTTATCGCTTATAATTATTCCACATACATACAGAATAGAGAATACCACAAATGGTCTTCTATTCATTCATTTCTCCCTTAATTACTTCTTACCTTCATTAACAATATCATAACTTCGCTCAATGCAGCCATCCATTTTAGCATAATCATTATATACTTCACGCACTTCACCATTTACAGTAATCTTAACTTGATTTACTGTTTTGAGCTCAGTTAAGCTATTAACTACTGAATATATAACAACATCCTCAGATATTCCAACAGGTCTTGATAAAAAGTTCTCATCGAAATCTATATAACATATATTATTATTAACTGCTATACGATTAATTCTAGTATTCTCATCAATAGTTGGATAATACCCTAGCTTATCAGAACCTTTAGGTCCTTGAATCAACCTTTTAACTACTAGTTCTTCAAGCTTAACTGTACCATCAGATACAATTTTCGTATTAAGTTTCCTAATCTTTTTACCTGAAGAATCTGCAAAATACAATGTAACGCTTTCATCTATCATATAGTCAGAGTCTTTTCCAATTAAATCTATGAAAGATTCTTTAGACATATTTCCTATATCTTTATTATCAACCTGTAACGCCTTACCTGCAACAGTAATTCTAACATAATCAATCTCATCTAGTTGACAAAAAGTCATAACAATAGCTGCTCTACGTAGAACTTCATCTCTACCTTTTAAATCATAATAATTTTTATCAAAATTAAGACTCAATATATTAGCACTTAAATTATACATACTTGATTCAACTGTTGTAGGAATAACAGGTTCTTTAGACTTTGTATAATTACCGATCTTTAATTTCATAATAATTTCATTAATCATTCTATCTAAGTCAGTACTCTTTAATACAAAATCATCATATATTATTTTTTCTCTCTTACTATTAACATAATACAACTTATAGCTATTCTGTTGCTTAACACTAGGTTTAAATTTATCCTTATCTTTACAACCGAATAAACATATGCTAAGAACTACTATAATCGTACACAATAATACTTTCCTATACAATCTCATATTAATCCTCATTTCTAACCTACATATAGATTCTATGGTACATAATTAAGTGGTATTCTTATAGTAAACGTAGTTCCTGCTTTTTCCTTACTATATACTCTAATAGCTCCTTTATGCATTACAATTACATTACGTGTAATTGATAATCCAAGTCCAGAACCACCTGTATCTCTTGATCTTGCTTTATCAACTCTATAAAATCTTTCAAATATGTTATTCTGACAATCTTCAGGAATACCAACTCCTGAATCTGCAACCTTAACATAGAAAAACTTATGATCTGCATTTAATGAAACTCTAATCCATCCATCTTCATAATTATATTTTATTGCATTTTCAATCAAGTTAGATAATGCCAATGATAACTTAACTTCATCAACCTCAGCATTAACTGGCCTAAAACTTTCAAATACAATTTCAATATTACGTTTAGCTGCAAGCGGTCTAAGTCTCTTAAGCAACATTTCTAACAAATCATTTATGCTAATAGTGCTTATATTCAATTCACTTGCTTTCTTATCTAACTTAACAAGAGCAAGCAAGTCATTAATAATCTTATTCTCACGCTCAAGCTCGTCTGTTATATCAACCATGAATTCTCTGTATAACTCAGCTGGAGCATCCTCTTGTGCAACCAAAGAATCTGCCAAAACTTTAATAGAAGTAATAGGTGTCTTAAGCTCATGAGACACATTTGAAACAAATTCCTGTCTACTACTCTCAAGTTGTTCTATTCTACCTAGCATCTCATTAAATGCGTTGGACAATTCCATAGTCTCTGTAAAGTCCTTAACTGGCTCTATCTTATCCATATATCCTTCTCTAACTTCACCTATAGACTTAGTTATTTTTTTAAATGAATTAGATATAATAGATGAATAATACCATGCTGCAACTAATACCAATATAATTACTATAATCAATATAATTAAAGACTTATTCTTCAACAATTCCTTCATTATAAAAATATTTTCATTAGAATATGTTAATACTAACGCACCAATTATCTTTTTACCATCATGACCTTTAATAGGTGTTATGTATTCTGTATATTTATCATTTTTCTTTATAACATATTCCTTGTCATTATTAATTGAAGTAATTATTTCATCTGAAACACAGTATTTACTTTCACTGCTTTTTGTATTTTCTATATCTACATTAGTATCACATTTTATCTGTAACGAAGAATCAACCACAACGATTCTTCCATCATACACTTGCGAAACTGTATACATCTTACTTATTGCATCATTATTAAAAGATTTATCTACAAGTATATCCTTAGCTATTGTAGCATAATTCTTTACTTCCTGTAATTTTTGGTCTCTTGCATTAGTTTCATATACTGAAAGTATGGCAACAGTCAAAAATATAATAGGTACCATACCTATAATTGTTATCATTGCTGAAAGATTAAGTTTTATACTTTTAATCCAATTTCCTATCTTCTTCTTCTTTTTAATATCTATCCACGAAAAAATGACAAACGCCTCCAAATCTCTCCTATAAGTCACGACTTTTATTATATCACGTCAAATTCATAACGTAAAGTAAAAAATTAGAATAATCTTACATTATTTTTTAGTACTTTTACGACCACACTAAAGAAAAAAAGAGGCTTCCAAATGGAAGCCCCTCATCAAAAATCATCATTAAAATCATAAGATAGTTTAGCAACGTACTCATCTGCTTCATCTAATTCCGATATATTAATGAACTCAACAGTTCTCTCTAAATCATCATCTATCGGCAGGTCTTCTGTTTCAAGTAAGTCTTTTACCATAGTAAACTCCTCCTCGTATACACTAACTAAAAACATATATTTTACATTAGTTTCACGTTTACCTCTCTACATATAAGTATACCACATTTTTTAATCAACCTGAATAGTTAATTTAGCCTTATTTCTATATATAAAGCCATCCCATGCTGTTCTACTCTTAGCAACGCAATATACATACTTACCTTCATCTATCTTCATAGATACAGAACCTTCCTTAGTAGTCTTTTTACAAGAATACTTATCTCCTATTTTATTAATATCTCCTGTGTACTCCTTATCTGTTACATATATACTGTAGAAACGTTTCTCTGCATACTCTAAAGGAGTAGAGAATGTATATTTCTTCTTCTCTGAAGTTGTAAATGAATATGCTGCTGCATTAGTTTCTGCTAGGTTCTTATCTGTAATAGTCTTACCTCTTGTTATCACAATATTAGTTGCCTCTAACTCTATTGGTTGTTTAAGACTAGTATTAAGATACTTATCTTTAGTAGCATTATAGAATCTTGCCTTATTTACTTTAACAACAGAACTATCTTCTGTACTATCCATAACAGATATCTCCCAATTATACTTATCTATATCCTTTGGCATTATTCCACTAACTACATTGCATAAGTCTATATCAAATACGCCTTTCTTGCCTTCTATATTATCTCCATTAATATTATAAGTACCAACATTTTGAAGTAAATTAGAATTACTAAATGGTACTGCTGCATATTCGAAAACCTTACCTGTTTCCTTTTCCTCAGCCTTTATATTAACCTGAATAGACTTTGCATTATCTGAAGAAAACTCTAATTCCAAAAATGCATTATCATCTGTTGTATCAACATCTACATTAAACCCAATTACATCAAATAATCCATCTTTTCTATTTGCACTCTTTAATGAATAATTTGGATTAGAATCAACACTTGATTCATAATTTACAGCATCATATGCCATCCATATAAATCCTTTATTATCCTTTGTCTCTCCATATGAATTAGCTATCTTAAATGCACCATACTCTCCTTTTTGAGCTATTCCATCTTTATTAACATCAACCCAAATATTATCATTATATCCTACTATTGTTACGCGGTGAGCAAGATTAGATTTCTTATCACATTTAGTTATAATAACTTCATTTTCATATTTATCATTTTCCTCTGAAAATGAACTTGAACTAATTCTTTCAGTTTGCCAACATGATGCATAAGTAGTCGCAGTAAGTATTTCCCCACCTGCTAAAGCCTTTTTAATAGGCTCTAAGTTAATGTCATCTGGACCAGTAAATATAGTTTTAGAATCCTCACTATCTGCATCTTCATTTCCAAGCTTTATATTATAATATTCTTTTACTTTACTCTTTCTTGCCTCAAGCCAATTCTCTTTCTTGGCCTTAATATTTGTCATTATATCTTCTTTATTTGCCTCTATAGGAACAGACTTTAATGATACAGCTCCTATCTTTGATAATACTATCAATGCATCTGTATAATATGTTCCTTTATCTTCACCATCATTTATCATACTATACACCCAATATGGCGACATAATATTCTCATTTTTCTTACCATCTCTATCAAGTTCTTTATTAATTGCATAACTCATTTGATAATAAACAGTAGACCATACTGTACATGTTGATAAAGCGCCTTGATTTCCTATAGGTGGGAAATACTTCGAAGTACTATTATCTACGCTAGACATATCTTCCCCATCTCCAGTTAATACTTCATCTTCATCTAACTGTAAATATCTCATAACAGCTTTAGAATTCTTTAATTTTACAACATCTGAATTTTCAAGCTGTTGGTCTAACATATCAATTGAAAGTTGTCCTTGTGTCATATATCTCGAAGGAGCTCTCTGACTAATAGTCTCTTTAACTTCCATTACGTCATTAATATTATCCACACTATCATAATCAGATACTATTTTCCTTGCAAAGGATATAATAGACTTGCTAAACAATGATAATGCTAGACACCCTACCAATACAATTACTACTACTTTAACTTGTTTTCCCCTTTTCATAATTGCCTCCACTCTGGTATCTATAACTCGATACCTATTATAACTTCCCTAATACTATCTTACCTGAATACTTAATCTACAAGAATTTCTATATATAAAGCCGTCCCATGCTGACTTATTCTTAGCTATACAATATACATATTGTCCTTTCTTTATATCTATTGAACCTGTACCATTCTTTGTAATAACCTTAGCTTCATAACTCTTTACTATATTATTAACATTACCCGAAAATGGTTCATCAAGAACATATATCTCATAATATCTTTTATCTGCATATTTTAAAGGTGTTGAAAATACAAATTCTTTTGACTCCTCTGCCACAAAACTATATATGGCTTTGTTAATGTAAACTGTACTATAATCAGCTTCATTACCACCAGTTATAATAGTGAAATTATTATCTATAGATACTGATTTTTTTAAATTAGTATTATAATATTTATCACTATCTACATCATAGAATTTGGCACTATTAACGGTAAGTTTATTACCATCATCATTATTATCTGTTACAGTAATCTCCCAATTGTATCTTACAATATCATTCTTATTTACTTTTGATATAACATTAGATAAATCTATCATAAATGTTGAATTACTAGTACTAGAGTTAAATGGATAATCTCCTAACTTTTGAACCATACCCGAATTGGAAAATGGTACTGGGTCATATTCATATTTTTTACCATTCTCTTTACTAGTAGCCTTAATATGTATCTCAACAGTACTTGCTTTTTCTGTACTTAAATCAAGTTCTAAGAATAACTTTGAATCGCTTGGGTCAACATCTACTGTATAACCTATTGCATAGAATAATGCTGGTTTTCTACTTGATAAATTCAAATCAACTTTCTCTTTATTAGAATTAACTGCTGATAATCTATTAAGTGCATCATAACTTACCCAGAAAAATCCCTTATTATCGTATGATTTGCCATAGGAATTAGCTAATTTAAATGCTCCTTTTTCACCTTCTTCTACTTTACCATTTTCATTAATATCTACCCATATATTATCATTATAACCTACAATGGTTACTCTATGGCAACCTTCTCCTTCTATAAACTCATTTCTCGTTACAATTTTTTCTCCTACATATTTACTATTTTCAGGAACCTCCGGATTTTCCTCAATAACAGCCCTCTTCCAACATTTTGTAGTATATGTTGTACATGTAATAATTTCTCCATTAGCCAATGCTGTCTTTACATTTTTAAGAACTCTACTCTTAGGATTATATATCTGCGTCTTTATTATTTTCGAATTATTTCCCAAATCAAAAGTATAATATTCTTTAGCTCTATATTTACGTGCCTCTAACCAATTTTCCTTAGTTGCTGCAATATTTCTTATATTAGAACCACCTACAGAAACATATGAATATACGTTTCTATATGGAACAGAACCAATTTCTGATAAAATCTTTAATGCATCCGTATAATAAGTTCCCTTATTTTCACCACCATTAATCATATTATAAACCCATATAGGTGACATCTGATTATCCTTATCACTTCCATCTCTATCTAAAGCCTTATTAACTGCATAAGCCATTTGATAATAAACTGTTGACCAAGCTGTACAAGAATTAATACTTCCTTGATCTGCTATAGGAGGAAAATACTTTGAACTACTGTTATCCACTGATGAATAGTCATCTTCACTTTTATTGTAACTCATACCATTACTTGATAAGTATGACTCAACTTGACTAGCACTATCTAATGAAACTAATGCCGTACTTCCTAACTGTTCAGATAACATATCTGTAGTTATATTCTCTTCCTTCATATTTACATTCTGTTCAACAGAGTCGACTGTGTTAATACTCTCTGTTATATCTTCATCTAAAGTTGTAGAATTAGTGGTATTTTTTAGATTACGAAAACCGCCATATTTATATGACGCCATAGAAACTAGGATATTCTTTCCCAAGAGACCTAGAACACACATAGATAATATAATCGCAATTATTTTCCCCTTTTTCATTATAATCCTCCATAATAAAATGCAAATCTTTCGCATTTACCTCACAATAAAAATCACAAATACTCTGTGAAAAATAGACTACCTATGTATTAATTATATATGTTTTTTACATCGCAGTCAATATTTATTTAACATTCCATTAATATTTATGTAACAGTTCAGTCAATGTCTAAACTGTTATGGTGAATTATTAGAATTTGACCCATTAACTTCATTTACTTCATTACTTTTGTTTGACGCATTTGCATCATTTGCCGGATTTTCATCGTTATTAGAATAACTACTATTAGATTTAAAACTTTCATTTGATTTATTAGATGAATTAGACGAATTAACTGTATTGGGTTCATTAGGCTTTGGAGCTTCTGTAGGTTCTGGTGTGGCATCTTCCTCATTAGAAACAGAAGATGTTACAGAAGCTGTTGCATATACAGCCTCTGCATTATCCTCATTATTTTTTTCTTTCATAGATTTATTGTATGAATTGCTTGTCTCTTTACCACATGCAGTTATTACAAAGCTTATAACAAAAATTATACTTGCTATTTTATAAAAAGTATTTTTTTTCATACTAATCCTCGTTTCTGAGCAACTTATCTAAAAAAACAATTTCTCCCATTGACCTCTTTCTTTATATCTATACTAACTCACCAAAATAATAAAATCCTTTACATTCATTTAAGCTTACTTTTACTATCTTACCTATCATTTTCTCATTGCCAGGAAAATGAACCAATAAATTATTAGATAATCTTCCTGTCACTAAACTATTATCCTGTGGATTAACTTCTTCAACTAACACTTCTTGAACTGTTCCTTCATAAACCTGTGCCTTTTTATGAGAAATATCTTGTACCACTTCTAGTAATCTATTGAATCTATCTTTAACAACATCTTCTGGTATCTGATTATCCATAGCTGCTGCCGGTGTTCCTGTTCTCTTTGAGTAAATAAATGTATAAGCACTATCATATTCAACTTGCTTTACAACATCTAATGTATCAAGGAAATCTTTCTCTGTTTCACCAGGAAATCCCACTATAATGTCAGTTGTAAGAGATATATTAGGCATAGCTTTTTTGATTCTTCCTACTAAATCCAAGTAAGAATCCTTAGTATATTTTCTATTCATTTTTTTCAATATATCAGTGCTACCTGATTGTACTGGTAAATGTAAATGATTACATATTTTAGTTGATTTACTCATTACTTCAATTAAATCATCTGATAAATCCTTAGGATGAGATGTCATAAATCTTATTCTTTCTAGTCCTTCAATCTTCTCAACCTCTTGTAATAACCTAGCAAATGTCATAGGCTCGTCTAAATTCTTACCATATGAATTAACATTCTGACCAAGTAACATTACCTCTACGACACCATCAGCCACTAATGCTTTAATCTCTTTTATAATATCCTCTGGCTTACGACTTCTTTCTCTTCCTCTTACATATGGTACAATGCAGTAACTACAAAAATTATTGCATCCATACATAATATTTACACCAGCCTTAAAAGAGTATTTACGTTTACTTGGTAAATCCTCAACTATCATAGTTGTATCTTTCCATATATCAAATACTGTCTTTTCTTGATTAATACTTGTATACATAAGTTCTGCAAGTTTGAATATATTATGTGTTCCAAATACTAAGTCTACAAACTTGTAAGAACTCCTTATTTTTTCTATAACAACATTTTCTTGCATCATACATCCACATAATGCAATCATCATGTGAGGATTCTTTTCTTTAACTTTCTTAAGATGTCCTAATCTCCCATATACCTTTAGATTAGCATTCTCTCTTACTGTACATGTATTATATATAACAAAATCCGCTTTCAAATCCTCTGTTATTTCATATCCTATTTGTCTAAGTATACCTTCTATCTTCTCTGAATCACGAGCATTCATCTGACATCCAAGTGTCTGAATGTTAGCAGTAAGACCTCTTCCTAATTCTTTAGTCTTCTTCTCATACCATTTCTTTAATTCATCTATAAAATAAAATTGTCTTGCTGGCTCCTCCTGTGGGGCTTTATTTACTATTTCTATATAATTCATGTTATTTTCCTTTCTAGTGTGGTGTTCTAGTGACGATTTAAATCGACATTTTATTCCCTAACTGTAATATAGTTTTCATAAATATTGCAGTAGGCAGACTTATAATCTGATAAACCTGGTGCAAGTTCCAAAATCTTAGATTTAATATCCTCTGTTACTTGAACTTTACCCTATGTTAATCAATATTCCTCTCATCAAGCACTTATTTTTCCGCACTCTGATATAATATATCATAAACCTAATTTTTACATTTGTCTACAATTATTGTATATAAGCCTGGCTGAACTGTTACCATCCATATTAAAATATCTTTTATTTGATTATATACTTTTTCAACATTCTTTTTTCCTAAAGGAAATTGTTCATCCTCAGGTATAGTTTCAATTGTAATTGCATAACCATTGGTATGTTCAGAATAATAGTGAACAGTATTTCCACCGGTATCTCCACTATTAATCTCTTCACTAGGTTCTGATATTCTATATCCTGTTATCCCTGACAATTTCTTTGCTATTATATACTGTTTTGCATTATATTCCATACTCATATTATTCCTATAATAATATATATTTTCTCCTCTAGAATGAATATCTAAATAAATCAATCCTCCAAAATTATCAAATATACTTCTTAAAAATCTAGTCTCAACCTCAGACATAGGCTTATCATCTATAGACTTAGGCTTCCAAGACTTAGATAAAAAATTTCTATTAATATCTACGCCTCTTGCATTATTCTTCCACATAAAGTGATCAATAATCTTCTCATGACATAACTGGCATAACTTAATATTATTAATTGCATTACATCCCTCTGTAGCAATAACATATCCATCTGGATTCACGAGCGGAACAATAATAACACCACTCTCCTCAAAAACTTCCCGTATATCTATCCCATTATAAACCTTAGAATTAACATACATCCCTGCATAAAACTCTATAATTCTAATCAATACCTCTGTATTAATATACTCTCTACCATGTACTCCCGCCGAAACAATTCCCTTCACTTCCCCCTTCCCCAACTTTAGAGCATAAATCTCCCTACCATCATAAGACCACGCTCTATCAACAACACTTACTAATCCACTATAACTATCTAATATTCTATATAAATCTTTTATATAATCATCATACAAATACATATATAATAATTTCGCTTTTTCTTAAACTATATGATATTTACTATTAAATTATGAAACAAATACACTTACAAAAAACCTTTTTCTTTAACTTTATATTATTTAACATTAAACTATAAAACAAATACACTTACAAAAATATTTCTTTTCTTGTTTTCTATATAATTTACACCAAGATTTAACAGTCTCCTTTAATAAAAATTCCTTATTAAAAATCGTCCCTAGAGCAGAAAAAAAGCCCCCAGCATCAATTTACTACGGGCTTTTCTTCTTGTCTAAATATCAACTATATTTCACGACTTAATGATTATCTAGACTAGAATCTTTGTTTTCTTTTATTAATTAGGCTTACTACATACAATGCAACCATTGTAAATAATGAAGCTCCAATTAGCTTATAAGCAAGTGCTAGATTACTTTCATCAGCTGTCTTTGGTGATTCATCTAATTTTTCAGTAACTTCTGCTTTACAATTCTCTTCACATGTAACTTCTTTTGTTTCAAATACTTTTTTATTCTTAGGTTGTTGTACCTGTGCAGTTGCCTCTGGAGTTGCTACTGGCGTCTCTGTTGGTGCTACTGTTTCTGGTGCTTGTGTTGGTGTAACAGTAGGTGTTACTGTTGGTGCTGGTGTTGCAACAACTGGTTTCTTATCAGTCTTAACTGGTACTTCGAATTCTTGTGGAATTGCTTCTTGATCATAATCAATAGTAACCTGTGGTTGTTTATCTCCTGCTGTATTCTTCCATGCAACAACTCTACCTTTTTTCTCTATATTCTTAACTAATTTTACTTTAAATGCAGTTGTAATTTCATCTTTAGAAGTAATAATTAGCTTATCTCCTTCAACTTTAGCTTCAACACCCTGTGGTAATGAACTTGTAACGACTTTTGCAGTCTTCATTGCAGATACATTTGATTGATATTTTGTATTAGTCAAAGTAATTTCAAATTTCTGTGTACATCCATTCCACTTCATTACATTCTCTTGTTCATTTACAAATGAAGGAACTTGAACTTGTGCTGATACTGCATTATATAAATTATTATACTTATCCTTTGTAGCTGGCCATCTCATAGCAAAATTATCAGCTATTGCCTTTCTTTCAGCATCTTTGTAATAGAAACCATCTTTGATAATCCATACTAAAGTTTGTGTTGCAAAGTAATCATTAGTATCATTTATATTAGAACTATTTACATCAATTTTATCTCTGTTAAATCCTAACATAATAGCATAGTTGATTAACATTGCTTGTTCATTTGTCATTAATGCTCCTGCATCTGTTTGTTTACTTGATAAGCCATCATTTGTATTAGCATACTTATCATATCCTATACAATAACTTGGTTCATAATATCCTTTACTTGAATCCTTTATTGCTATCGCATGTAACACTGTAGATGCCTTTGTGTTATATGGTGCAGGTAATGCTTCGTTAACTGACGTACAAGATGTACTTATCGCCATATTTGTAAACCTTATTGTTGCACTTTCTGAATGACTTGCATTTGCTTTTTTACTTGCACCAGTAAATACAACTTGCATCACTAATAATCCAACTAGGAAAAATGCAACCCCTTTTGTAATCATTGATTTCATAAAATAACCCCTTTCGAAATTTATTTACTCTCAACCACACTTCCTCTTTTGTAGTCGTTAGTTAATTTTATTTGGCAGCTTTGCAACCGCTTTTTTTTTCTTTGATATTTTATATTATAAACCAATTATTACATTTTGTCTATAGGTTTGTTGCATTTTTGTAATAAAATCGTAATATTTATTCTTTTTTATAATTTTAAGTTAATATTTATCTAATTTGACCATTCCCCAAAATAACATACTTATAGCTAGTTAATGCTTCTAATCCCATAGGTCCTCTAGCATGTAACTTTTGTGTACTTATACCAATTTCGGCTCCAAATCCAAACTCATATCCATCAGTAAATCTCGTTGATGCATTTACATATACAGCAGATGCATCAATTTCATCTAGAAATTGAGTAGCATTATTATAGTTTTCTGTTATTATAGCTTCAGAATGTTTTGTATTGTATTTATTTATATGCATAATAGCTTCATCTATACTATCTACAATTTTTATTGAAATAATCTTGTCAAGATATTCCATTCCCCAATCTTCTTCTGTTGCTTCATTAATATTTTCAGATATTTGCTTTGCTCTTTCATCACCTCTAATTTCTACACCCTTTTCCTCTAACACTTTACAAATATTTGGAATAGCCTGTTCTGCAATTTTACTATGTATAACCAATGACTCACATGCATTACACACTCCATATCTACTAGTTTTAGCATTATCAATAACTTTTACAGCCATATCTATATCTGCATACTCATCAACATATATATGACAGTTGCCTGTACCAGTCTCAATAATTGGAATTGTACTTTCACTCTTAGTTGCTTGTATTAATCCTTTTCCACCTCTTGGTATTAACACATCTACATATTCATCTAATTTCATAAATTCAGCAACACTTTCTTTATCTGTATCTTCAATCAATATAATACTATTAGGATCAATTCCCACACTTTCAAGTGTTTCTCTAATCATATATACTATTGCTCTATTTGAATTAAGTGCATCAGAACCACCTTTAAGAATAACTGCATTTGAAGTTTTAAAACATAGTGCAAATACATCGGCAGTAACATTTGGTCTTGATTCATATATTACACCTACTACCCCTAGAGGGACTCTTTTCTTACCTATTTGAAGTCCATTTGGTCTAACTTTCATAGAAGTTATTTCTCCTATAGGGTCGTTAAGTTTTGCTACTTTTCGTATTCCATTAGCAATATCTTCCATTCTACTTTGAGTCAAAGTTAACCTATCAATAAGTGATTCCTTTACTCCTGCTTTAACTGCTGCCTTAATATCTATTCTATTTTGTTCAATTATATATGAAGAATTTTTCACCAAACTGTCAGCTATATGTTCAAGAATTCTTACCTTATCTTCCTGTCCTATTTTCTGAAGTTTTATCGACGCTTTCTTACATAATTTTCCCTGTTCTAAATACTTATTCATTTCACATAAACCTCCATAGTTTTATTATTTGAAAGAGTTGATTTAACTCTACTTACGCTAGTTAAAACGCAGTTCAAATTACTATTACATAATAAAGAACTGAACCCAAAACAAAAACTTTATTTATCATTTTGAGTCAGTTCTTTTAATTTTTACACTAATCTATTAATTGTATTTTTTATCAATTTCTTGTGATTTCTTTGATAAATCAGTAACGCTTCCATCAGGATTTAAAATTGATACATTGTTAAGTGTTCCACGAAGATTACGTCTAATTGCCATAATATATTCCTGTCTCAATTGTTTTTGTTCGGCTTTTTCTTTCTCTGTTAAACCCTCATTTTTTGATTTTCTGTATAATACGTTTATTCTATTAATTTTCTCTTGATTCATTTTCATCCTCTTCCTAACTAAATTATTTAAAACTACCTAAAATAAGACTCTCATAAAATTTTCTTATTCTATCAAAACTCTAATATAATATATCTTAAATACCATATTTATATCATTCAACATTATATTTATTTTTCAATACAGTATCCCCATTATATATCTTATCATTAATATGACTATCAATAAATCCTGGACTTGGGAAAACTCTAAATATTGCTCTACCGACAAAATCTTCTCTCTTCTGAACACCAACTTTAGAATTTCTACTATCGTTACTTCCATTTCGATTATCACCCATTACGTAATATTCATCTTTGCCTAACGTAACATGTGCATTATCTCCCTCTGTACCGATTATATCTTGATATCCATATACATCCTCAGTAAGTTCTTTATCATTAATAAGAATTTTACTCTTTTCTACTAACTTTCCACTATTATCAAATTTAGCACCATATACATCAACCTTTT
Source organism: uncultured Lachnospiraceae bacterium (assembly GCA_934432595.1). Taxonomy (GTDB): domain Bacteria; phylum Bacillota; class Clostridia; order Lachnospirales; family Lachnospiraceae; genus SIG301. Next base: position 19,687 of record CAKRYR010000007.1, read on the forward strand.
CTCCAGGTAAACCAATTATTCTTTTAATATAATAGCCCTCACCCGGCACTGGAAAAACAATAATTTCAAATCTCTTAGGATTTCTTATCTTGTATGTAAATTTATCAAGTAATAAATCATCCTTATCTTGTAGATTATGCGTCATAGACGTTCCATCTACTTCTGTTAATTGTGCTACATATCTTGTAATTAAAAAAGCAAGAATTACTGCAAATACAATACATATAAAAAAGCTTAATATATCATTTAATGAAAATAGCTTTTCTTCATCTTCAAATAGCTGATTTCTTACAACATATGCATCATCAAATACTATATCTTCTGTAGGTATAAGTTTATTATCATATGCACCATTTCTATGAAAATAATGTGAGTTTGGATCAATTTCTCCATACACACTACAGTCATTAACATTATAACTCGAAGTATTATATCCACCATTGCTATTGCTATTTCGATTATTATTTATATTCATATTATTCATATCAAGAGCAACAGTCCTATTATCATATGGATCTGCATTATTACCAAAATTACCTCTTTTATCATTTGATTGATTCATAAGAGAGGTATATAACATCTCATCTTGAACATTTTCATTAAGTTTATTTGAAATATTATATAATGATGAGCTATATTGATCATCATATACTGAACCATTATACCCACTATAATCGTAAACATTATTTCCATAATTACTTGAAGAATTACTATAATCTATAGAATATTGATCCTCATATAAATAATTATCATCATAATAATTATACTCATTATTCATATAATCATTATCATATCCCATGTTTCCATAGCTATCATTTTTATAATTATAACTATCATAAGATGTATTTTTCCCATCAAATCTACCTTGATCAAAATCACCCCAGACAGATTTTTCACCATAGCCATTCTGTTTAGGTAAATCTTTTCCTTGCAATGGCACCGTATAGTTATCATCGTTTCTTCCATAATAATTATTTTCAAAATCATTCCCTAAATAACCATTTTTATTATAATAATTATTATTCATGCCACTGTATGGGTCATTATTATATTTTCCATTACCTTTACTGTAATCATTACTATTCATACATCGGCCTCCCTGTGACTCAATTACGACGGTATCTCTAATGAAATCTTTCCTAGTTTACCAGTTCTAAAATCATCAATAATGATACTTGATGCCTTATCTAAATCGAGAGTATCGCCTTTACTTTTACATCCACGCTTTAATGCAATTCCTTCTAATACATTTACTACATCACTACATTCTTCAATCTCATATCTATCTTCAAGAACATTAGGATAGTTTTCCAATAAATATTTAATTAAAATATATGATAATTCAGTGATATTAAGAATTTCTTCTTTAATTGAACCAATTAAAGCCAATTTTATACCAACTTCTTGATCTTCAAACTTAGGCCATAAAATTCCAGGTGTATCTAAAAGTTCAACATTTTTATTCAGCCTAATCCACTGTTTTCCTTTTGTTACACCGGGCTTGTTTCCTGTCTTAGTGCAAGCCTTTCCTGCAAAACTATTAATAAATGTGGATTTTCCTACATTAGGTATTCCAACTATCATAGCTCTAACAGGACGATTTATTATACCTCTTCTTCTATCCCGTTCGATTTTTTCTTTACAAGCTTCCTGAACAATTGCTGTTACATTTTTTACTCCTTGTCCTGACTTTGAATTAACTAAAGTAACAAAAGCTCCTTGCTTCTCATACCAATTCTTCCAAGCTTGTGTTTTATCAGAATCAGCTAAATCATACTTATTAAGTAATACTATTCTTGACTTATTTCTAGCCAATTCATCTATATCTGGATTCTTACTGCTTAAAGGTATTCTTGCATCTACTAATTCTATTACTACATCTATTAATTTAATATTTTCCTGCATCATACGTTTAGCCTTTGTCATATGACCAGGATACCATTGAATATTCATTTTTTATCCCCATTTCTAATCATACATCGACATATTACTCATTTTCCTTCAAATTTAATTTATTAATAAAGTCAAATGGTTTTAGTCTTATCCAAGCCTTACCTACTATATCGGCTTTTTTTACATTTCCTACATTAGCATATCTACTATCTTCACTATTATTTCTATTATCTCCTAATACAAAGTACTCATCTTTTGCAAGTTTAATAGTTTCATCAGCTAATCCAGGATTAATAGTCTCAGTTACATTAGCAATTTCTTCTAAAGGTTTATTATTAATATACACCTTGCCTTCCTTAATAATTACCTTTTCCCCTGGCATACCAACAACACGTTTTACATTATAATATACGTGTTCTTTACCCTTTTGCTCAAAGACTATTATATCAAATCTCTTTGGGTCAGTAAAGATATAGTTGAATTTATTAATAATAATCTTATCATCCCTATTCAATGTTGGTTCCATCGAAACATCATCCATAGGTGTTCTTTCTAATCCAAATTTAGTAATAAGAAATGCTAATAAAATTGCTCCTACAATATATGCTGCCCATATTAATATTTCTTTTATTTTATTCTTACGCGCTTTATACCTATCTTCATAATCTAATCTTAAATCCATATTCATCCTCATTTCTGAGCTTAATTTATCTTCTATAATTATATTATAGGATTAAAGTATCAAAAGTACATTTTGATACTTTAATCATTATAGAAAAAGAGACTATAAAAGGGCCATACATAGCATATAAGTCCTTATACAGTCTCAAGTTCTAGTCGTACATTTAACTACTTAACTAATTCTTTAACCTTAGCTGCTTTACCAACTCTTTGTCTTAAGTAGTTTAATTTAGCACGTCTTACTTTACCGCATCTAACAACTTCAATTTTCTCAACGATTGGTGAATGTAATGGCCAAGTTTTTTCAACTCCGATACCATTAGATGTCTTTCTTACTGTGAAAGTTTCTTTAATTCCACCGTTTTGTCTCTTAAGTACAGTTCCTTCAAAAACCTGAGTTCTTTCACGATTTCCTTCTTTTACTTTAGCGTATACTTTTACAGTATCTCCTACGTTAAATTGTGATACTTCTGCTTTTAACTGTGCATCTTCAATTTTTTTAATAATTTCGTTCATTTGTGTGACCTCCTAATATTTAAATGTTCTTATTACCTATAGTAATAGCGGACCATCTTTTTTACACAACACTAGGATTGTACCACATTCTTTTTCTTTATGCAATATATTTTTCACTTTTTTTATATTTGTTTTTTCCTATTCTAGGGGCGATATAAAAATATCCGATATACTATTTTAATGGTATTTGCATGCCTTGGCACTTAGGGAGTACAAGATTATAAATCGCAGTACGAGCTTAGTACCACTAGGCAAAGCAATAAAGCGAGAGCGTCCATTAAAATGAATAACTATATAATTCTTATATCGTAACTAGAAAAATCCCTAACGGATATAAACCACAAATTGTCACTAGCACCCCTACTTATCAATGTCAATGTCCATATTTTTAGCGATATTTTTTATGGTGTCATGGTCGACTTTTTCAATTAGGTGCGAATCGATTATATCCTCATCTTCTTCTGAAATAAGCTCTACAATTACACTTTCCTCTACTAGAAAATCTATTGCCTGTTTGTGATTGATAATGTCTACTTCCATTAATTTACCACCAAATTCACCATCTAAAGTCCATTCAATTTCCTCATCAGCCTGTATCTTAATATTGGATGCCTTAAATTTATATATGTAATTATTTCTCATATCCATCATAAATAAAGCGTTCATTATTGATTGTAATTCAATAATATTCTGTGGCATTTTTATAAGCATTACCTCAAATAATCCATCATTTAAGGCAACATTCTTTCCAGTTAAACTCTTAAATCCACCGACAGAGTTTGCATTACTAATCATACCAAAGATAAAATCATCTTCGATTATATTAGAATCATACTCTATCTTCAAATTATATGATTTAACTTTAACTAAGCTTCTTGCACCTTCAAGTATATAAGCAACTCTTCCCATAGCATTCTTAAAAGCTTGAGGTGTAGAGTAAGCTACATTTGCAAATAATCCAAAACTAGCCACATAATGAAAATACCGTCCATTAAATTCTCCTATATCATAAGGAAATGGTTTACCAAGGACAACCGTTTTAGCAGCATTAACACCAGTCTTAGATATTTTAAAATTCATAGCAAAATCATTAGTTGTACCTGTTGGAATAAAGCCAACATATGGCTTTTTATCCAACGTCATTATACCATTGATTACTTCACTTAATGTTCCATCTCCTCCAGATGCAACAACGATATCATATTCACTACCTTTTTCCATTGTAACATTTTTAGCATCATCTCTACCCTTTGTAGAATGAATAGTAACCTCATAATCTGCATTAACAAAAAGTTCAACTATATCTGACAAAACACTTTTTATTTTACCTTTTCCAGCATGAGGATTGTATAAAAATAATAATTTTTGCATATACACTACTCCTCTTACTTTATTAACATAGCATCCCCAAAACTAAAGAATCTATATCTGTTATCTATCGCCTCATGGTATGCTTTCATTATATTCTCTTTTGTAGCTAAAGCTGAAACTAACATCAATAATGTTGACTCAGGTAGATGAAAATTAGTTATCAAGCAATCCAAAACTTTAAACTTATATCCTGGATAAATAAAGATTTCAGTATTACCCTTAGACGGAATAACTTTTCCACTATCATCAGATGTTGACTCTATTGTTCTACAACTTGTAGTTCCAACACATATTATTCTTCCACCTGCTGCTTTTATTGAATTTATCTTATTTGCTGCCTCTTCTGAAACTTCATAGTATTCCGAATGCATATGATGTTTTGTTACATCATCTACCTTAACAGGTCTAAAAGTTCCAAGACCTACATGTAAAGTCACCCTTACAACTTCTATTCCTTTTTCTTCTATTTTATTTAATAATTCTTTTGTAAAATGTAAACCTGCTGTTGGAGCTGCTGCTGAACCATTATTTAAAGCATATACTGTTTGATATCTATTCTTGTCTTTCAACTTATGATGTATATAAGGTGGCAAAGGCATTGTACCAATTTCATCTAGTATTTCTTCAAATATACCTTCATATGCAAATTTAATCAATCGATTTCCTTCTTCAACTATATCAACAATTTCTCCAACTAATTTACCTTCTCCAAATTCTATTTTATTTCCTATCTTTGCTTTTTTACCTGGTTTTACAAGGCACTCCCATATATCCTTATCAACTCTTTTTAATAATAATATTTCTACAATTCCACCTGTTGAAACTCTCTTTCCATAAAGTCTAGCTGGAAGTACTCTAGTATCATTTATAACCAAGCAATCTCCTGGATTAATATAATCTATGACATCTTTAAATACCTTATGCTCAATTTCTCCAGTTTTTTTATCCAAAACCATTAACTTTGACATTTCTCTTTTTTCCAAAGGATCTTGCGCAATTAATTCCTCAGGTAAATCATAATAAAAATCTTTCGTTTTCATTCCTTTAAATAACTCCTAACTATATTTAATCTTCATGTTCACTTATCATAGGTTCAAATAATCTTGTTTTTAGAAAATCATCTTCTGATACTTTATTTTCTTTTATAGCTTGCTCGCAAAAATATTGTTGTGAACTAAACTCTGTTGCTACCTTTTTAGGTCGTACATATCTACCATCACGCAACTCATGAGCCCCTCTATTATCTTTAAGTTGAACTTCAAGTATATCCAATACCCTTGCTTTAAGTTTTTCATCTTCCACAGGGAAGAGAATTTCAACTCTCTTATCAAGATTTCTTGGCATCCAATCTGCGCTACCCATATATATTTCAGAATTTCCACTATTACAGAAATAGAAAATTCTTGCATGTTCTAAGAATCTACCTACAATAGAACGAACTGTAATGTTTTCACTAACACCTGGAATACCTGGTTTTAAGCAACATATTCCACGTATAATTAATTCAATCTTAACACCTGCCGCTGAAGCTTCATACAAAGCTTTAATTACCTTTTTGTCACATAATGAGTTCATTTTTGCAATAATATGCGCCTTTTTTCCTGCCAATGCATTATCTCTTTCTCTATTTATTAAAAATAAAAATGAGTCTCTAAGCCATAAAGGTGCAACTGATAATTTATTCCACGTTAAAGGTTCTGAATATCCCGACAACATATTAAACACTGCTGTCGCATCTTCACCAATGAGAGGTGAACAAGTTAATAATCCCATATCTGTATATAACTTAGCTGTAGAATCATTATAGTTACCTGTTCCTAAATGTACATATCTTTTTATACCATCTTCTTCTCTTCTAACAACAAGTGTTATCTTACTATGCGTCTTGAGTCCTTTCAATCCATATATAACATGACATCCTGCTTTCTCAAGTTTTTTTGCCCAAATTATATTATTTTCTTCATCAAATCTAGCCTTTAATTCTACTAAAACTGAAACTTGTTTACCATTCTCTGCCGCTTGTGCTAATGAAGCAATAATAGGCGAGTGACTACTTACACGATATAATGTCTGCTTTATTGCAAGAACATCCGGATCCTTAGCAGCTTGTCTTACAAAATCAACAACAGGATCAAATGTCTCATATGGATGATGCAATAAAATATCATTCTCTCTTATACATTCAAATATACTCTTATCATGTTCTATAGCTTTAACAGGTTGCGGTATATACTTTTTATTTTTTAAATGTTCATATCCTTCTAAGCCATACATTTTTGAAAAGAATGTTAAATCCAAAGGACCATTTATATTATAAATATCTTCTCTCTTCATTCCTAATTCTTTAATTAGAATGTTGAGAAGTCTTTTATCCATATCAGTTTCAACTTCAAGTCTAATAGCTTCTCCCCATTGTCTCATCTTTAACTGTTTCTGAATCTCAATTAATAAATCTGCTGCTTCATCTTCATCGATAGTTAAGTCAGCATTTCTCATAATACGATAAGGATAAGCACATATAACTTCATAATTCAAAAATAGTTTATCTATATTCTTTTCGATAATTTGTTCCAACAAAATATATGTTTCTTTTCCATCTACTTCACTTGGTATATTAATAACTCTATCAAGCATAGATGGAACCTGAACTGTAGCAAAATCATAATCTGTATCCGAATTTTTATCATATAACAATGCACAGATATTTAAAGTCTTATTTCGTATAAGTGGAAATGGTCTTGATGAGTCAACTGCCATTGGTGTAAGAACAGGATAAACCTCATTTTCAAAATACTCATCCACATACCTACTTTGATTCTCACTTAATTTCTCAAAATTCTTAATTAAAATAATTCCTTTTTTATCTAAATGTGATAAAAACTTATTATACACACTATATTGGTCTCTAACTAACCGATGAGTTTTATTACTAATTAAATTTAATTGTTCCTCAGGTGTTAAACCTGCCATGTCCTTCTTAGTATAATTTGCATTAACCATATCTTTTAAAGATGCAACTCTAATCATAAAAAACTCATCCAAGTTAGAAGCTGTAATGCTCAAAAATAACATACGTTCAAATAAAGGATTTCTTCTATCCTTTGCTTCTGACAATATTCTATAATTAAAATCAAGCCAACTTAACTCTCTGTTAAAATAGTAACTATTATTATTCAAATCCAAATCTTTAATTACATTTGTTCCTTGCATAATATACCTACTTTCTTTATAAATATATAATACATAATTTTATTTATTAGTTTTCTTTCTTTTAAGTTTTGGTTTAACACCATATACTTCCATAAAAAACTCTGATTTTTTATTAAGTAAGCTTTTTTCCAATGTAATATCTTCCAAAGTATCCGTAATTATTAAAAGAACTGAATTCTTTAGCTGGATTTCAATATTATTAAACTTCTGCTTATGACTTTTATCTAATATATCTGCTAATCTAAGTATAGCCGATAATTTTGCAATAGCCAAATAATCTGCTAATTCAATATGATTTGGCATATCAGAAAATCTTGGCAAATCATAATAAAAGTATTTTACAACATTAGCAATTATCTCTCTTTCCTTGTGTGAAAGTCCAATAATCTCAGTTGCCATTATAATATTATATGAATTAATATGAGCATTATTTATGCTTATATACGAACCACAATAATGCAATATTGCCGCAATCTGTGCCCACATTCTCTGTCTTTTTCCTAATCCATGTAATATTTTTGTCTCATCAAATATTTTTAAAGTTAACTCTTCAACACTCTTTGTATTATTGGCATTACATTTATACCTATCAGCTATATGCCTTGCTGCTACCACTATGTCTTGTTCAAAGTCATGCGGTAGTTTTATATCTTCTCTTAACTCTGCAAATTTAACTGCCATTCCATCATTTAATCTAACTTTTGGTAGCCAAATTCTTTTTGCATTTGTTATATCAAGCATTTTTTTATAAATCATAGCTGTTGGCAATAACAAAGAAGCTTTTTCTTTAGTTATACCATATTTTAAAACTAATCTTTCACTTGTATAATATAGCAATTCTTTATAAAATTTTTCATACTCTGACTTAGTAATATATTCTTTTGAATTTGCTGCACATACCTTAGCTAATTCATGAACATTATCTCCAACTGCAATAATATCCTCAACTGATTCACATTCCATGTAAAAATCTCTATATGCCTCTATATCATTATTAATATAATCTGCAATTACACTATAATATTTTTGAGGATTTTTACTAAAATCTATAATTGCTTCTTTTATTCTAAGAAAACCTAGCCTTATATTTTGTGTAGAACTTACACAATTATTATCATACATTGATATCTGTATACTACCAGCACCTACATCAACTACTGCTGCTTGTTTATTAATAACCTTTTGAAAACAATGTTTATCTGCTATTAATGACTTATAATAAAGATATCTCTTTTCAGAGTTACTTAATATTTTAACATTCAGCCCTGTAGCCAATTTTATTCTATCCAAAACCAAGATTCCATTATCAGCTTCTCTTATAGCACTTGCAGCACAAACAGAATATTCCTTAACATTGTATTCTTTCATAACTCTTTTAAAATCATTTAATATTAAACAAATATTCTCTATTGAAGCATGACTTATTCTATTTTTTCTATATGTCTCTATTCCAAGAGCATAAGGTTTAACAACAGAATCTAAACATACAATTCCTTTTTTTGATGAAATCTCATATATACTCATTGATAATTCACTAGAACCTATATCAATAGCTGCAAACATAGTATATCCCATACGATATCATACCTTTCTACATTCTATCTGGTGCTTCAAATCCTAATAAATCTATACATATATTAAGTACATTTTTCACTAATTCAATTAATTTAATCCAAGAATTTCTTTGTATATCATTATCATTAGCTACTATCTTATTCTCATGATAGAATTTATTAAAATTCTCTGATAATTCATATACATACTGACAAATTCTATGTGGTGCATCATCCTTATATGCATTATATATAATATCTGCAAATTTTGTTACAGTAAGCATTAAATCTTGTTCACTCTTAGTAACTGGTGCTTGTAAAACTACATCATCACTTACTTGTCCATTTTCTGCTAAGTTTTTTGCCAATATAGATTTAATTCTTACGATTGTATATAGAATATATGGGCCTGTATTACCTTCAAATGAAGTAAATCTTTCTATATCAAATACATAGTCTTTAGAAGCCTGATTCGATAAATCTCCATATTTAAGAGCAGCTAATCCAACTTTATTAGCGATTTCTCTAGCTTCATCTTCAGACATTTCACGATTGCTCATTATTCTTTTATATACAGCATCATTTATTTCTTTAATAAGATGTTCAAGTCTCATAACTCCACCATCACGAGTCTTAAATGGCTTGCCATCTTTTCCATTCATTGTTCCAAAACCTAAGAAATCTAAATGAGCATCTTTATCTATTATTCCTGTTTTCTTTGCACATCTAAATACTTGCTCAAAATATAAGCTTTGTCTTTTATCAACTACATATTTAATTCTGTCTGGATTAAACATTTTAACCCTCTCAACAATTGTAGCTAAATCTGTAGTATTGTATAAAGTTGCCCCATCAGATTTTAAGATCATACAAGGAGGCATTTCCTTAGTATCAGTCTCTTCTTTTACATCGACAACTAATGCTCCTTCACTTATATATGCATGTCCATCTTTTTTCATTTTTTCAACCATATCAGGTATATATTGTTGTGCATCGCTTTCTTTGCCCCATAAATCAAAGTCTACCAATAAACTAGTATATATTCTCTTAAGATCAGTTATTGATACATTTATTATATGTTGCCATAAAGCATAATATCCTCTCTTTTTGCTTTGAAGCATATATGTAGCATCTTGTGCTTCCTTCTTATAATCTTCATCTTCTTTAGATTTTGCATTTGCAAAAGGATATATTTCCTCTAAATCACTCATAGTAAATGGTGCTTCCTTAGGATATTCACCTTCATATGTATCATCAAAATATACTAAATCAGGCTGACGATGTCTTAATTCATTAATAATAAGTCCCATTTGAAGTCCCCAGTCTCCTAAATGAGCATCTCCAACTACTTCATTTCCAACATATCTATTTATTCTCTTAATACTTTCACCTATAATTGCAGAACGTAAGTGGCCAACATGTAATGGTTTTGCAACATTAGCCCCACCAAAATCTATAACAACTTTTTCTTTATCTTCATCTGACAATTCATTTAATCCATATTTTTCTTCACTTGCCATATCATTTACATAAGAAGCTAAGAATTCTTTACTTAAGTCAAAATTAATAAATCCTGGATTTACTACTGCTACATTGTCTAATATTTCTTCATCTTTTATATATTCTAAAACATCATTTGCTATCATAAATGGTGCTTTTTTATATTCTTTAGCCGCCATCATTGCTCCATTACATTGATATTGACATAAGTCAGGTCTATTAGATATGGATACTACTCCATATTTTTCATTATAACCTGCTTTTTTAAAACCTACCTTAATAATTTCTTCGATAATCTTTGTTATTGAATTCATTACATCTCGCCTTTCTTTTTTATTCTAAGGTATTCTAGAGTATATCATATAAATATTTTATAACGTATTATGATATACATTTTTTTATAAAATTTACAATATAACCTATTATAATATATAATCTTTGTTTTATAAATTTAACGATATATTATGCTCTAGTATCAAATATAGATTTTTTTATTTAAAATAAAAGAAAGTTTCTATCAAAAAAACATAAATCGTATAAGCATAACATACCACAATAATTTAGTATATATTCAAGTAATTAATAAGTCAATAGTTTTATTGCTACGACGAAGACCGCCCTCTTTCGAGGACGGCCTTCTTAATGGGATGTAGTATAAAAAAATTAACTTATAAGCTTATCTAATACTGTAATTATTTGACTTGGTTCAAAAGGTTTTGCAATAAAATCTTCTGCTCCATATTTAACAGCTTCTATTAATTTATCCTTTTGACTTGAAGCTGAAACCATAATTACTTTTGCATCACTATCAACTATTTTTATCTGTTTTAAAGCTTCTATACCATCCATAACTGGCATTGTTATATCAAGTGTAATAACATCTGGTTTAGAAGCGATATATTTCTCTATTGCTTGCTCGCCATCTGTAGCTTCATCTACAATAGTGTGTCCTGCTGACTCTAAAATATTTCTTAATATTTTTCTTGAAGTTCTTGAATCGTCCACTAATAATATGTTTGCCATGCTATAAACCTCCTAATTCAAAATATTATGAAACAAATAATCTCATAATCTATAACTTTTCAGAGTGATTATTTAATAACCACCCCACACTCTATTCCAACAATCAAATTTACTTTCTTCGTATTAACAATAAGTGGAACTGAATAGAAACCTGTTTCGCTAACTATCTCAGCATCTGTATAGGACAAAGGAGGTAACATATCAATATTAGTTCCTTCATAACTTAATTTTGATGCAAATAAACCATTTATACAGTTTGTAAATTCACAAATTGCATCATACACATCTTCATCTACTTCCTCAAAAGTTTCTTTTGTATAAGGTGAAGCAATTGCTATTAATGCATCTCCATCACCTTCAAATCCTACGAACATATCATAATCACCTTTTACACACTGGGAAGCCAAATGTTCAAATCTTTTTTCTTTTAATAAAACTGGTGTTTCGAAAATAACATTAGAATCAATAAATCTAATTATATTTCTAATAGCTAAAGAAATATATTCATTATAAAGTGGTTTTGAAATATTAATAAACAAACTAGTAATCTTATCAATATCTCCACTCTTTAATGCTTCAAAATCTTCATCGCTAAAATCATAATCTGCTTTAAATCTTAGAATATATGTATCTACATCTTCCATAGTAGCATAATTTTTATCTATCAATGCCTGAATAAATAATAAATATTGATTTCCTTGTAAACTAATAATCTTGTCTACTTGCTCTGGTGTAAGATATCCTTTTTCAACAGCGATATCACCAAATCTTTTATCAAGTGTTACTTGAAGCATATTTATTTCATAAGTTTGTCTTGCAGTTAACATCTTTTCTGAAACAGCTATTAATCCCATCTTTACTCTTGATGTTTTCTGAATTTCAAGTACTTCCTGTAATTGTTCTTCAGTGATAACTCCGTTTTTTACTAAGTAATTTCCAAAAAAATGTCCAAACATACATAAACTCCTTTCGGCTTGTCTATATTAAAATCATACAACATATATTTCCAAAAATCAACAATTTTATGCAAATTTATACAAATCTAGGACTAAATTCATATCCCTTATTGTTTATAGCACTCAAAGATATTATCGACAAAAAGTGAAAATTAATAAGTTTTTTATGATTTTTTTCAAATCAAATATCATAGTATATTATATTTAATCCCCTGTCTTTTTTTTCTGTAATCTGAATTCCACAGGAAGTGCAATACAAGATGGTAATATTTTAAGTCCAGCATAAGCCACTTTTGTCTTTAGTCCTATCATAACTAAACTCCTATTCTTCTTCATAGCCTTCACTATCTTCATCGCACATTTTTCTGATTTCATTCCCTTCCATCTAAACTTTGAGCCAGCTACGTCATCAAATTCTGTATCTACAGGGCCCGGACATGCTGTTGTAATATGTACTTGTTTTTTACATTTTCTGAGTTCATAATTTAATGCCATTCCATAACTTATAACATAAGCTTTAGTTGCACCATATGTAGCCATATACGGAATCGGTGCTGTTCCTGCAATACTTCCAATATTCACAATATTTCCTTTCTTCATTTTTTTTGCAAAATGTTTTGTTATCAGTTGAAGAGATATAACATTTGTATTTACCATTTCTATGTCATCTTTATCAATACTATTTTCCACATATCCAACTTTACCAAATCCTGCTGCATTAATAACTATAGAAATATCAGTATATTTATTCGTATATTCTAATAATTGATTACACTGTTCTATATTTGCAAGATTACAATTAAATGTATCTACTTCTATGTTATATTTATTACTTAAATCCTTAGATATTTGTTCTAACCTCTCAGTTCTTCTTCCTACTAAAATTAAATTGTATTGCATATTTGCAAGTATTTTTGCAATTTCTAATCCAATCCCACTAGTTGCTCCTGTTATTAATGCATACATTCTTTTATCCTCTACTTTCAACATTTACTTATATCTTAATATTTCACTTATACCTTTAAATAGCAACACACCAAACCGATGTGTTGCTATTATTTAATCTGATTATTTTTAAATACAGTGTCTCAACTTCTAAAGTCTTTTATATATTCAAATTATAAAGATTTAACAGTTTTTACTACATTATCTACTGTAAAGCCAAATTTATCGAATAACTGACCTGCTGGTGCAGATGCTCCAAAAGACTTCATTGTTATTGTCTTTCCATCTAATCCAACATATTTACCCCAGCCGAAGTCAGCTGCCGCCTCAACTGCAACTCTTTTTCTAACTTCTTTAGGTAAAACAGATTCTTTATACTCTTCTGTTTGTCTTTCAAATTCATCCATAGAAACCATACTTACAACTCTTGAATCTATACCATCTTTTAAAAGTTCTTTTTGTGCCTCTATTGAAAGACTTACTTCTGAACCACTTGCTAATAAAATTACATCTGGCACTTTCTTAGTTGAATCTGATACAACATAAGCACCCTTTAATGCATTTCTATTAGTTCCTTCTAATTGAGGTAAGTTCTGTCTTGATAATACAACTGCCGTAGGTTTCTTATTAACTAAACAATAATACCAACCTGCTATAGTTTCTGTCATATCTGCTGGTCTAAACACTGTAAATTCTGGCATAGCTCTTAACATAGCTAGTTGTTCTATTGGCTCATGAGTAGGTCCATCTTCACCAACGCCTATACTATCATGAGTCAATACGTACATAATTGGTATATTCATTAATGATGATAATCTTGCCATAGGTTTAACATAATCACTAAATACAAAGAAAGTTGATACATATGGCTTTAATCCACCGTGTAATGCAATACCATTACCTATAGCTGCCATAGCAAGTTCTCTTACTCCAAAATGAATGTTTCTTCCAGAATAATTCTCTGCTGAAAAATCTCCAGCAGCATTCATGTAAGTCTTAGTTGAAGGTGCTAAATCTGCTGAACCTCCGAACATATTTGGAACTAAATCTTTTAATCTATTAATGACTTTTCCTGAAGAATTTCTTGTAGCATCAGCTTTATCCTCATATTGCCAAAATGTCTCTTCATCAAGTTTGTCCTTTAGACCTTTATCTTCAAAATAAACTTGCCATTGTTCTTTCATCTCTGGATATTTATCAAAATATTCATCTCTTAACTTATTCCACTCATCTTCAATTTTTGCATTAGTATCATTTATCTTCTTAATATTATCATAAACTTCTTGAGCAACATAAAAATCTTTATCTATAGGAAGTCCAAGATTTTCCTTAAGTTCTTTAACATTCTCTACACCTAAAGGTTCACCATGAGCTGCTGGTGTTCCCTCTTTCTTAGGGCATCCAAAACCTATCTTTGTCTTAACAATAATTAATGAAGGTCTCTTCTTATCTGCCTTAGCTTCTTCTATTGCTTTACCAATTTCAACTGGATCATTACCATCATTAACAATAAGAGTTTGGAAACCAAAAGCTTGGAATCTCTTCTCAACATCTTCTCTAAATGCAATGTCTGTATTACCTTCAATTGATATATTATTTGAATCATATAAAACTATTAATTTACTAAGTCCAAGTGTACCAGCAAGAGAAAATGCTTCTGATGAAATGCCTTCCATCATACATCCGTCTCCACCTAAAACATAAGTATAATGATCAATTATATTATAATCCTCCTTATTAAATGTTGCAGCTAAATGAGCTTCAGCCATTGCCATACCAACAGCCATTCCCATACCCGCTCCTAATGGACCTGTGGTTGCTTCTACACCAACAGTATGTCCATATTCAGGATGACCTGGTGTCAAAGAATCTAATTGTCTAAACTCCTTTAAATCATCAATAGACAAATTGCCATATCCAAATAGATGTAATAAAGAATACAACAATGATGAACCATGTCCTCCAGACAAAATAAACCTATCCCTATTAACCCATTGTGGATTGGTTGGATTATGAACCATATGTTTTGCCCACAATTCATATGCCATTGCTGCCGCTCCTAAAGGTAATCCAGGATGACCAGAATTAGCCTTTTGAACCATATCTGCTGCAAGAGCTCTAATAGTATTAATGCTTAATTGATCAATATTTGCCATAATTTATTCCTCCTAAGAATTATTTTATCAATTTAATATTAGGCCAGTATTTAATGACTGCTTTTGCAATTATTTTATCTTCTGTTACATATGTATTTTCCCAAAATCTAGCATCACTTGAATTGTTACGATTATCCCCCATAACAAAATACGATTTTTCGGGAACTTCATATGGACCGAATGAGCCTTGTGGCTTTTCTTTTAAATAATCCTCTTTCAATTCTTTTCCATCTATATAAACTACACCATCTACTATGTTAACTGTCTCCCCTGGCAATCCTATAACTCTTTTTATATAATTTGTCTTTCCTGTTTCATCATCAGGAAATTTAAAAATTACTACGTCTCCACGTTTAGGTTTATGGGTTTTATAAGCCAATCTATTTCCAAACAATCTATTTCCACACATTATAGTATTTTCCATAGAGCCTGTTGGAACTCTAGTATTAGATATAATAAACGTATTAACAAAAACTGCTACTAATACAGCTGCTACAATAATTATAACATATGATCTAATTTCTTTTAACAGATTATTTTCGCCATTATCATTCTCTGAAGCATTTTCATCTTCTATGCCTCTTTTTACTTTTTCATTAGATAATTCATCTTTCTTACTTTTTTCTGTTTCTTCATTAGATAACTCATCTTCATAACTATAATCTTCTTTTATTTGTTCATTTTCTTTTATCTCTTCTTCCGTCATGCTTAATTGCCTCCATTCAAATATTCGTCAAACATTTTCTTTGCAATAGGAACAGCATAAACTCCACCTGTTCCTGCTTCTTCAACTATAATACTTACTGCAATTTTAGGATTAGTTGCTGGTGCAAAGCCAACAAACCAGGCATGTGACTTATTTGAATTATCAAATTCAGCTGAACCAGTCTTTCCTGCTGCAGTATAATTATTATTCTTTAATTTTTTAGCAGTTCCACTATTTACTACCTCTTCCATCATTGTAGTCAATATAGTAGCTTCGCTTTCAGACATCATTTTAGCAGCCTTCTTAGGTTGTGTCACACTTTTCACATCCATATCTTCTGTCACTAATCTATCTACAACATAAGGTTTCATTAATATTCCTTTATTAGCAACTGCACAAGTTATCATAGCATTATGCAAAGGCGTCATTAATGTCTTACCCTGACCTATTGCCGTATCAACCTTAAGGGTTGTCTTAGAACCGTTAATAAGTTTATAACTACTCTCCTTGTAAGTATAATCATATGGTAATTTTTCATTAAATAAGAGTCCTTTACATGTACTATTGAATTTACTTATGTTTAATAAAGTTCCCATATATCCAAATGAGGTATTACATGAGTTTGCAAATGATGTAATAAAATCTTCCTTGCCATGCACTTTTGTATTATAACATCTTGTGTTATGACCGTCAAAAGTTTGAATACCTACGCATTTATACGAATATTCTTTGTAATTATATTCTCTCATATACTCTAATGCTGTTACAATTTTAAATGTTGAACCTGGAGGGTATAATCCTTGTGTAGCTCTATTTATCAAAGTATTTTGACTATTATCAGCATTGGTATATTTTCCCCAATTATCCTCTATATAATTAGGATCATAATCTGGTTTAGAGACCATTGCCAAAATTTTACCCGTTGAGGGTTCAATTGCAACTACTGCACCTTTTCTACCATTTAGTGCTCGTGATGCAATTTTTTGTAATCCATAGTCTAATGTAGTTATTATACTATTTCCTGGACTTTTATTGTCATTAATATCATTTATGATCTTCTGAACTTGAGTATCACTTGTAGATAATAAATCATAATCGTTGCCCAATTCTATACCTGTTTTTCCTTTAGAATATCTTCCGACAACATGTGCAAACAAACTTCCATAAGGATAATATCTTTTCCATTCTCCATTTTCTTCAATTGTTTCTGCCAAAATTCTTTTATCAGCTGAATAAATAGAACCTCTCAAAACATTTTCTTCCATAAGAATAGAACGCTCATTATATGGATTATTTAATCTAGCCTTACTATCAATCAATATATAATATACTATATATATAATTAATGACATAAAAACACACGTAACAGCTACAAGCACCTTAGACATAGCAGCATTATGTGTCTTTTTTCTACGTCTTCTTTCAAAATAAGCACCAACTCTATTACCAAAACGTTTTGCCTTCTCTACTAAAGGATTGGAATTTTTTTCTACAATTTCTTCATCCTCAATTTGATCAGATATCTGTTCTTGATTATATTGTTTTAAATTGTCTTTTTCTAAATTATCCTTCTCTAAATTGTCTCCTAATTCCCGTTCTAAAACTTCTTCGTATTGTAAAAGGCCATCCTCGTTCTCTATATTATCTTTTTCTATAAAATTTTCAAAAGAATCTTCTATAGTGTCTTCTTTAGAATCATCCTCTTTAGAATCATCCTCTTTAGAATCATCCTCCTTAATAGTACCATCAAGCACACTAACAATTTCTGCACTTTCGTCATATTGTTCTTCTTGTTCTTCTCTATAAGTCTTTTGTATGGAATTCTCTTTATCTTCTTTATCTTCTTTATCTTCTTTATCTTCTTTATTCTCTTTATCTTCTTTTACATCTATATTATTATCTTTTACATTGTCTTCTTTTACATTGTTTTCTTCTGTACTATTTTTTTCTTTTTGTTCATTAATTTTTGTCTCATTTTCAAAATTCTTGTGTTCTTTCTCCTGAATATCAGAATAAACCTGTTCAATAAATGATGTATCAATTTTAAGATTACGAGTTGCTTCCTCATATTTTTTTTCTAATTCTTCTTTATCCATTTTCTTTTCTTTATAATTTTCTACATCACCAATATCAACATTTATTGAAGTAAGTCCATCTTCTATATTCTTCATCAATTTACTACTAATATCATTAATATCTTTTGATTCTCCAAGTTTTTTCTCGTCCATAACTAACCTCCAAACTGCCTATGATGAAGCTTTTCTCACATATAGTCCTTGTATAACACTAAAAACTATAAGAGAACTTAGAATAGAACTTCCACCGTAACTAACGAAAGGTAATGTGACACCTGTTGATGGTATAAATTTAACCGCTCCACCTATCGTTAGTAATACTTGAAAAATATACATTGTACTAAGTCCAACTGCAATCAATTTATAGAATAAATTTTTAATTTGCATTGCAATATTTATAAACATAATATAATTACTTAAACATATTAATATTATCATTATTCCTATAATTACACCCAGCTCTTCACATATAACCGAAAAAATAAAATCACTTTCTCTTACTGGTACCTTGTATGGAAGTCCCTTAGTTAACCCTAATCCAAACCATCCACCAGTACCAATTGCAAAAAGAGATTGGGCAACCTGATATCCAGCTCCAGCTGCAGTATCCCATGGGTTTTGCCATGCCATCACTCTAACACGGACATGACTAAAATGTGGTATCTTATATGCAACTATAGCTGCCAATGATCCCATTACAGAACCTAATACTATATACAAACCATTCTTTCTTGCTATATATAACATAACAAAATAAGTAACAAAAAATAGTAAAGCCGCTCCTAGATCTTTTTCTAAAACCAATACAATAACATGTGCTCCAGCTAATAATGATATATAAATTATTTGATTTAATTTTTTAGCTTTAGATAACATACTTGCAATACAAAATACAAATATGATCTTAACAAATTCTGATGGTTGAATTGAAGTATTATTAATCTCAACCCAGTTCTTTGCCCCGAACTTTGTTTCAGCTAATATAAACACAATAATCAACAGACCAAGTCCCATAATAGCATAAATCCAGTCAAATCTATCTATAGCATTAACTCTATCAATAATAAACGGTACTAATAAACATAATGCTGTACCTATAATAACAATAATAAACTGTTTTATTGCTAAATCATAACTCAAACGAGCTATCATTATAAAACCAATGTCCAAAAGCATAAGCATATTATTAAATAAAAGTTTTGACATATTTTTGTATACTATACTATAAACTTGCTTTGCGACAATTAAGAATAGTAACTCAAAAAATCCTAAAAATAATACTGACAGACTCTTTTTATCTAAATATAAAATAGCATAAAACAAAAAATGAAAAAAGTATATTAACATGTATTGACAAGAAAACATTCTTTGTTGTTTTCTCTTACATAACATTTCATATTTTTTCTCACGTTTTCTTCTCTCGTTTGGTGATAATTTTTTCTTTGCAGTCTCACTTAACTGTAAAGGTTTTACACCAAATACTTTAAAAGATATAAATGTATATAAAAGTACTAAAATTGGTGTGAAATATTTAGCAAATATTATTAGTATTTCCTTCATACACAATACCTCCACATTTAATTAGTGTCCATCTCTTTCTTTATAGTATTTTTCTAAAATAATGTCCCTTAAATTTATCTCTGATACTAAAACTATTTATTCCCTTAACATATAAATTCATTATATTTCTTATCTCATTTTCTCCCTCATCAGTAAAATCTATTCTATAATTCTCACATATATGCTCATCAAAAATATCTTCGATTATATTTATTGCTTTAGAATTATATATTATATTATAGCAGTAATTACAAACATTTCTTAAAGTATAGTTTTCACCATAACTATCTATAATTTGCAATTTTTCATCTAAACAATTGCAAATATCATTAGTCTTTTTCACACATCCAGCAGTAACCATTACAACAGGCTTACCATAGATTAGCATTTGACAATTACTCCTATTTAATTGTTTAACTTCTTCTTTAGATAATTCAAGTGATATTCCTACAATATCTGCTCCTTGTTCTATCCAAGCCTTTTTTGCATAATTATTTGCAACATATAAATTATTATCACAAATTATTTTTGCTTTATTATTACCATATTTTTTTACTAAATTAATTCCTTCAATATTACGAACTAAATACCCACTTACCTCATTCATATTTAAAATATCAATATAATTATCTTTTAATATTTCTATACCACTACTTCTTAATATCCTAGGTAATGCTATAACAACATTATAATTAGATTGTTTTACTTTTTGTATACATTCTTCTAATTCATCTAATTCAAAAGCATCTAACTCTAGATAAATATCAGCTATGTCTATATAGTCTATAATAATAGATAATTGTTCCATATTATTTACTAAAACACCTAATGTTGTTATCTTTCTATTATGACTTTTTTTAATATTTACCACATTATTGAGTCTTTCATTATCTACATTATCTACATTATCTACAGCATCTTTTCTAGCAATATTATTAGTCATAACCTCTTCTTTATTATCGACTATTTTACTATGTCTACTTAACAAATATTCCTCATTATAATCAACAATAACATTTTCTACAACATGCCTTCTCATATCATTTAATGACTTAATTGGGACAAAAATATCATTGTCCATCTGAACAGTAATTTTTTCAATAACAAATGGTGAATTATTTAATTTGCTAAATTGTTTGATAACATTTTCTTCTGTAATTGGTCTATTATTAGCTCCGTTTACCTTCTCAAACTCATATTCAAATATTTTATCATATAATTTTACTCTAACTTTCGCACATCTATCTTTTTGTAAAATAATATCCATACACAATTTAACACGCTTATTGTCATCTAAATATTTTTTATTAATGTAATCAATTAACTCATTATTCTTTATTCTATATACTAATTGTCCTTTTTGCAAGTGTAAACCTTTTAAATAATTAGTTTTTATTATCTCACCATTATTATGACTTTCCTTTACAGTAAATTCATAACTGGATTTTGCATCTACATTTTCTTTATCTCGTATTAACAATACATCTTGTCTATTAATACTCTTATTTAACTTGATGCTACAATTTCTATTATTTACCTCAATTACTTTCCCAACCATAACGCCTTGATGTGATGGCAAATTAACAGACATCATATCTTTACCATTATGTTGATTAAAATACCCTTTTGTAAAACCGCCCCTACAATATATATCTTGCATACTTATTATATCATTTTGAAATTCTACACTATTTTTTTTGATGTATTTTATATATTCGCTATATCCTAAACTATAAAATACATCTATATATTTTCTATATACACTGACAATAGTTGCTGCATATTCTGGCTTCTTCATTCTACCTTCTATTTTTAAAGAATCAACACCTATATTAATAAGTTCTTGTATATTTGCTAATCCACACATATCCTTAGGACTTAATAAATATTTTTCTTTGCCAATTTCAACATTATCTTTTAATAATCTATATTTCTTCCTACAAGGTTGAGCGCATCTACCTCTATTGCCACTTCTATCTCCTATCATGCTACTCATTAAACACTGTCCAGAATATGAATAACATAACGCACCATGAATAAATGCTTCTATCTCAACACCTGTATTTCTCTTTATCTCTTCAATTTCTGAAATAGATAACTCTCTAGCTAAAACTATTCTATTTATATCATATTTTTTTATTATACTTAAACATTCACTACTAGTGATAGTGGTTTGTGTGCTCATATGTTTCTCTAATTTTGGGAAATAGGTATGAAGATATTCTAATACCCCCATATCTTGAACTATAACCGCATCAATCCCAGCATTATAATAAGGTAAAATATAGGCATATAACTCATTTTCAATTTCTTCTTGTTTAAGAATAGTATTTACCGTTAAATGCACATTTACATTATGTAAATGTGCATATCTTATTGCTTCTATCAATAAATCTTTGTCTAAATTGTCAGCATATGCACGTGCACCGAACTTTTCTCCACCTATATACACTGCATCTGCTCCTGCATTTATAACAGCTTTCATTCCTTCAAATGATGCTGCAGGTGCTAATAACTCTATTTTCTTCATTACAAATTACTCTCCTACAACAATATCCCCGCCATAAAACGAGGATACTATTGTCTATATCAACTAAACTTATTTATTTTTTTGCATCAGCTAACTCAGCCTCAAGCTTTACTATTTGCTTTTGAGCCTGAACTAAATTTGCTTTTGTTTGCTCTAATTCTTTATTTAAATTCTCAACCTTAGTCTGAGCAGAAACCACCTCATGCTTCAAGTCATATATCTCTTTAGTCTTATCTTCACTCTCAGCTAAATAATCTTGACTCTGCTTCTTAGCCTTAAAATAATCATCTGCCATATTTATCTCTAATAAAATAGTCTTCAAATCACTTGTTAATGATGTATATTCTTCTCTAGCTTTAAAATCACTATACTTTACGTTTATGTATGAAGCTATCTTCTGTAAGTACTCATCACTCTCAAATCCACATATAGTATAAATCTTATTATTTATAATAACTTCTACATTATTTTTCTTCTCCATGTTACATTCCATCCTTCACTCTGTCATATATTTCTCAATCTATATTATTTTTCTATCTATCATTTTCGCAACAAATTATATTATATAAAAAATCCCCCCAAAAAACAAGTCTTATTTTAAGATGTTTTTTGGGGGATTTTTTCATTCTAGGGACGATATAAAAATTTATATTAGGTGTGTTTTTCTAGGGACGATATAAAAATTTATATCTGTTTACTACAATTACATAAAAATCGTATTACAAAAACATCTAAAAATACTCCGCTAAAAATAATGCTCCGCATAGAATACAATATAATATATATTATATTCATAAAAAAGCCTTACAAAATCTCTAAATTAAAAAATATATCATAAATTAAAATACATATCATATTTATGAAATAAACACAATATTTATTATATTTTTCAACTTTCAGTAAACAGATTTTGAATAAGGATTTTCTATTTAACCATTTAATGTAACAGGTATAAAATTTCTATATTATTCAATACGACCTATATTTGTGAACCTTGGTACTTTGCGAATAGGAGCTAATAAGCGAACTATGAGCATTAGTACCACTAGGTTTCACAACTAAGCGAGAGTGCTAGGGAGTATGAATAATATATAAATTTTATACCGTCACTCATAAATCCCCCTAAATAGAAAATCCTTATTCAAAATCGTCACTAGAATAGGAAAAAAAACTATAACCCAAAATGTTTATAGCATAAATCAGTTACAGTTCTACCGCGTGGAGTACGTTTAATAAGACCATTTTGGATAAGATATGGTTCATATACATCTTCTATAGTTGAAGCATCTTCACCAATAGCAGCTGCAATTGTATCTAATCCGACTGGTCCACCTGAGAATTTCTCTATCATAGTCATAAGAATTTCCCTATCTATGTTATCAAGTCCAAGTTTATCAACATCAAGTTTATCAAGAGCTAAATCTGCAACTTCTGAAGTAATCTTACCTTCATACTTAACCTCTGCAAAATCCCTAACTCTTTTTAATAGTCTATTGGCAATCCTAGGTGTTCCTCTTGAACGAAGGGCAATAGCAATTGCCCCCTTATCATCAATAGGTACATTTAATACACTTGCAGAACGCTTAACTATCTGAGTTAATTCCTCAGTAGTATAAAACTCCATTCTAGAAACAACACCAAATCTATCTCTCAATGGAGCAGTAAGCATACCTGCTCTTGTAGTTGCACCTACCAAAGTAAATTTAGGTAAATCTATCCTAATAGATTTAGCAGCTGAACCTTTACCAATAACTATATCTATAGCAAAGTCTTCCATTGCTGTATATAATACTTCTTCAACAGTACGACTTAGTCTATGTATCTCATCTATAAAAATAATCTCTCCTTCTTGAAGATTATTTAGAATAGACGCCATATCTCCTGGTTTTTCAATTGCAGGGCCTGAAGTAATCTTAAGATTAACCCCCATCTCATTGGCAATGATACTTGCTAATGTAGTTTTACCAAGTCCAGGTGGTCCATAAAATAACACATGATCTAAAGGTTCTTCTCTCTTTTTGGCAGCTTCAATATATATTTTTAAATTCTCTTTTACTGCTGCTTGACCAATATAATCCGTAAGCATTTTAGGACGTAAATTATTTTCAATTTTATAATCTTCATCTACAAATTCTGTAGTAATAATTCTATTATCCATTATTTATTAAACCTTTCCTATTACTTTCAATGCCATTTTAACAATATTTCCACTTGAGATACTATCATCAATATCTAGACTTCTCACTGCCTTAAGGGCATCTGTACTTGAATATCCTAAAGCGACCAATGCCTCAACTGCATCTTGTGCTTCACTATTGTTTCTAACCGATGTCTGCATAACATTATTGGATTTCTTTTCAAATGCCTCTTGTAAATCAAATTTATCTTTTAATTCTAATATTAATTTACTTGCTGTCTTAAGCCCAATTCCCGGTGCTTTTGAAATTGCCTTAGCATCATCTGATAAAACTGCGAATCTCAAATCATCCGCAGATAACGTTGATAAAATAGCCAATCCACCTTTAGGACCTATTCCACTAACTGATATTACTCTTTTAAAAATATCTAATTCATCTTTTGTAAGAAATCCGTATAAACTTACATCATCTTCCTTAACATTCATATAAGTATATATCTTAATTTTACTTCCAATCTCTCTTACATTTTCAATAACACTAACTGGAACGTTCACTCCATATCCTATTCCATTTACCTCTACTACTATAGAGTCTATATCTACTTCTGCCAGTGTTCCATTTAAATATTTAATCATTGTAATCCTCCGTTCCAAAGCGTTTAAATTCAAATATTAATTCTGCCATCAATGCTCATTTCTATGTTATAAAAGCGTTTGAAACAAATTAATTATAGGTTGAATCAACTTAATACGCAATGGTCTATTTAACCAATCCTCATAAGTTATTTCTATTGACTCATCTAGTGTTTTTAAAAAATCTTGTTTTATCGTGTTAACAATCTTTTTATCACACATCCAAGCACCGATTTCATAATGTAAATAAAAACTTCTATAATCCATATTTATACTACCTACAACTGCAGACATATCATTAATAATTGTCTTGGCATGTATAAATCCTGGCTTGTACTCATATATTTTAACACCAGCTTTTAATAACTTACCATAATTATAATTAGTTAATAACTTAACTGTCTTTTTATCTGGAATAAATGGTGTAATAATTCTAACGTCAATTCCACTACTTGCTGCAACTATAAGTTCATTAATCATATTTTCCTCTATAATAAGATACGGTGTTGTTATATATAAGAACTTTTGTGCTCCTGTCATCATTAATCTATACAAATTTTCAATAGGATTATCAGGATTATTGGCAGGTCCATCAGAAATTATATGACAAAATGAATTATTTTCTTTAAATTTTTTACTTGGCATATATTTTCTATAATCTACGGTGCTATCATCACCTGAAATGTCCCACATTTTTAGAAATGTAGTTGATAATCCCCATACTGCCTCTCCTTCAATCCTAACAGCAGTATCTTTCCATTTACCAAACCTTCTATAAATATTAGCATACTCATCAGCAATATTTATACCACCTGTATAACCAATATTACCATCTATAACTAGTATTTTTTGATGTGATCTATAATTAAAATATAACTTGTCTAAGTATTTATGTATAGGATTAAAAACTCTGACCTCAAATCCTTCATCTTCTAAATCAGTCTTAAAATACTTATTAGTTCTAAACATTGAGCCAAAATCATCATATAAAAATTTAACTTCAACACCCTCGTTTATTTTTTCTATCAAAGCTTCATGAAATCTATCCCATAAAGTTCCTTCAGCAACAATAAAAAACTCAATTAAAATGAATTTCTCAGCATTTTTAATATCCTCTAACATCGCATCAAAAACCTTTTCTCCCATAGGCAAATATTCAAGAGAATTATTTTTATATAACGGAAGTTTTTCTGAGGATAAATAATCCGATGTACGTTTAAGTAATGGATATTCCTCATTAAATGATTCTTTCGCCTTTTTTTCATCTTTCATATATTTATATGCTGTTTTAAACTTAGCATTTATTTTATCATTTTCTTTTTTATTATTATTTCCTCCCCATAATACATATAAAATATGTCCCGTTATAGGCATTATTAATATAATAGAAATCCAACCAATTTTAAAAGATGTAGCACTATTTCCATTAACCAACGTTATAATAACTATAAGACTGGCAATTTCTAATAAGAAGTAAAAAAATACAGTATACTTTGTCATAGCCAAAGATAATGAAAAAATAAACACTATCTGTGCTAATACAAGTAAAGCAACTATAACCGCTCTTAATATTCCACTTACATATATATTTCCATAGGTTTTATCGGGCTTTCTTAACTTCTTTTGACTCATCCATTATTCACCTTCTCATTCTCCAACATCATTTTATCATTCTAACATATTAGCATATTAAATGCAAATGTTTGTTCTGTTTTTTAATCAATGTACATTTAATTTTGCAATATTCATATTTTTTATCACAGTCTTTCCATATAAATCAATATTTTCATTATTTTTTAAAATATTAGATAACTGATATGCACTTTCACTACTATCATAACTTTCCTTAAATTTGGGAACATTCATTGTAGAAAATGCTGGCACAAACCTATCATCCTTCTTAATATAACAATTCGTAGGTTTGGCTTGCTCCCTATATTCCTTATCTACAAATTTTGCTACGCTTTTATGAATTGCCATATCTTCATTTATCAAATAATAATAATTCTTATAATCTGGATAAAAATATTTTAAATTTCTATCAAATATAGGAACTATAACTCTTATTTTATTCAACTCATCTAAACAAGCATTATTATCATTGTCATCAATTATAACTCTGCATTTTTCCTCTTCTACAATTATTTTTTCCTTCAATGGTATATAATAATCAGTATAATAATTTATCATTAAGGTATCTTTTTCTAATCTATAATTATCAAAAATAACATTTCCACTAAGTAACTCATCTAAATACTTAATCTTAGATACCTCAAGTAAATCAATTATATCCTCCTCATTATGAAGTAATAAATCATTTTTTAAAATATTACTTTTTTCAAAGTTTTCTTTTAACTTTTCTAAGGAAAACACCTTAATAAACTCCTTATAAGTATCAATTAATTCCTTCCCCGAATACTTATCCTCTCTTATTATACCCAAATATTTTTCAACCGTAACCAACTTACAATTTTGTAATTTCAATAACCCCTTATACTTCCTAGCTATAGTATATAAATCTATACTTTCAATATTATCAAAATTATAATTTAAAGAGTACTGTTCAATCTTCTTTTTTATATAAGGTATATCAAAACCATTTCCATTGTAATGAATCAAGTATTTTCTCGCATCTAATAATTCAAAAAAAGTCTTTATTAAACTAACCTCATCATCACATTCATCTGCAAACCATTGTTCAAACTTCCATGAATCCTTTTCAAAATAAACAACTCCAATAAGATATAATACACTATTAATAGCAGATAAACCTGTAGTTTCAATATCAAAAAACACTATATCTTCATCATTAAAACCAAACCTATCAAACCTAAATGCCGGTCTAACATCTAAACACTTCTTAATTACTTCCATAACCTTCTCCAATCAAAGTTATATAATAACACTATTTACTAGCCTAATACAAATACCAAATTACATTTATCACCATGATACTACAAAAAATTCCAAATAGCAAAATAAACTTTAAGCTAATAATTAGACACCTTTTTCAATAAATAGATTTTCTTTATAATTAACCATTACAGTAAATTGTTCAGTTTGACCAGCCATATTTTTTGCTTCTATAAGAACCTTATTCATACCTTTGTTTAATTTAACTTTTGTAGCAAATGGTACTTTTATCACTTGGTCTTCTGTTGATGTTTTACCATATAAATTAGAATAAATATTATCATTATTAACGTTAATAGAGTTTATCGAAATATATGATGATATTTCACCTCTTAATTCAATTATATCTTTAGCTGTTGTAATAATATCATTTTTACCTATTTTAATATTAGATGTATCTAATAAAATGCTAATCTCATCATAGTATAATGATTTATAAAATTCATACTCTGTGCCCTTAATAGTTGTAACAAACTTAAACAAATTCATACCTTTTTTTATTGGAACAATCACACTATATTCTTTCGTAGATGGGTCAATTTCAACTACTTGATTGCCTAATTTTAATGACTCTACTTCACTTGATACTTTACCACTTACGGTATATGTTCCATCTGAATTAAACTTATCTTTTAAAACTATAGCTTCCTTATCATAAAATGTTAAAGCCTCTCCTTCTGTAATAATATTATATGGATATTTCAATATGTTCTTATATACATTAACATTTATTGAAGAGGAATTACCATTCTTATCTTGAACATTAATATCAAATACTGTAATATAATCAATTTTCTTAAATGATATAGTATATAATCCATTACCTTCATTTACAACTTTCACATTTTCTGTTGAACCAGAATTTAAAGCTAAAGCAAATGAATTCTCATCTAAATTCTCATCTTCAACTTTAACTTGAATATTAAACTTATTAGCGTTAATAAATTTTTTCTTCAATAAAATAGCTACATTATCTTTGTTAACAACCATTTTTTTGATTCTTTTGTTTTCTACTACACTAATAACTGGTGCTGTTTTATCCGTATTTTCAGATATTATATTATCATTGCTGTCATTTGCATCTTCCTTAACTTTATCTGAGACAAATACTTCATTACCAGCTTTATCCTCAAACATAAATGTAACTTTACTATCTGCAATATTTCCAAGATTTACTTCATATTCACCATATTCATTAATCTTAGTATCAACTAGCTTATTAGTATAAGTTGCTTTCTTAGTTACATTTCCTTGCTTATACTCTGTATCTAAATAATAATTTGGTGATATACCTATATCATCACTTACCTTAAATGTAACTATTGTATCATTATTTTCTTCTCTAACCTCATATTTCTCAACAGTAGGCTTAGTTATATCTATTTTAACTGGCATAGTAATAATTTGTGGTAATGAATTTTCAAATATTTTAGACTCAATTTGAATATAATATTGACCTTCATTAGCATTTACATATTTTCCTTTAGTTGAATCATATACTTTACCATCCCAGTAAACATATCCTTTCTTTGCAATTAAATTAAAATCATCATACTTAAATGGAAGACTTAATAACTCTTTATACATATACCCATTTAGTAAAATCATCTTTCTAGAATTAATATCTTTAGCCAATGTTCTAATCTTATTTTTATTACTATCTAATACATAAATATTAGTATAATTTGAACTTCTTAAATTCGTTGTACTTGGAACAACTTTGTCACATATTCCATCCTTATTTGGTGAAAATGCCACCTTTTCTCCATCATATACTTCCTTATCTACATAACAATTAGAGCCATCAGTTTCTGTCATTGTAACATCTGCAATAATATCTCCTTTTGTAGTATTATCAATTTTTCTTAATAATAAAATATATACATCTGTTTTGTATTCATTAGGAAATTCTTTTTCAAAATTCTTAAATGCAGTATTTTTATCAAATCCATATACCATAGTTACTAAATCTGCCATGTCTAATAACGAATATTCAACCATATTATCTGTTTCAATATTTAGTGTAAATGTATTTAAGTCACTTGCATTAATAATACCTACTCCATATCCATTAGAAACATTTTTTATGGCTTTTGTTTTACCTGGCTTTATATAGCTAAATAAACCAAATGGTTTTCTTTTAGCTTTTGAAGCAAATTTAGTAATTTCTTCTTTATCTCCACATAAAGCTTTTTTTGTAATACCACTTTTTAATAACACATCATATACAGATTTTCCTAAATTATTTTTTACTTTATCAAGTTTCTCATCCACTGATAATTCTTCGTCATCATAATCATCTGTATCATCATTTTCGTCATCATCCCAATCCTCTATTTCATATTTTTCTTTTATATATTCAGTACCGTAGAATTTATTAGTATTTACATCTTCCTTTAAACCTGTTTTTGACTGAAGCTCTTCTCCAAAGTATTCTTCTAATATACTTTCATCTTCATCATATATTGATTTATCAATAATTGTTTCTTCTGACCAATCTCCATAGAAACCTAATACCGGCAATCCTATGTTCTCTACACCTTGTCCTTCAAAGCTAATAAAGCTTTCTACATATTGATTATTTGCAAATTTATCACTTAGCTTAACAACACCTGTAACGTTCACACTTCCTTTCGCTGGAACTTTTACATTAGTTGTATCAAATGTAATAAAAGAGCCTTCAACTGGTTCTATTCCATAATAATTATCTTCTTCTTCATTTACAGTCACATCAGTATAAACCTGAGAATTATTCAATATATAAGAAGCTTCTTTATCACCATAATTTTTTAATGTAATAGTAAATTTCTTCTCATTTTTAGTCATTTCCTTAAGTTCTACTTTAGCATTTCCATTGACTGTTGCAATTACATCAGTGCTAACTGCACCATACACATCTACCATGCCTGCACCTTGATATCTAACTGAATATGGTACATTTCTCTCTTTATCAACTATTGGATCAGCTGTATTCATTAAACAATTTTTTAAGTATAAATTTAATTCTTTACCTTCTAATCCTAATTGTCTTTCATTAATTGCACTTTTTAATACTGCTGTACAACCTGCTGTAAATGGTGAAGCCATTGATGTTCCACTCATTAAAGTATATTGATCCTTACCGTCTAATGTAGAATTAATATCAACACCTGGAGCTGCTATCTCTGGTTTTAAAGTTAAATCTGTTGCTGGTCCCCAAGAAGAGAAAAATGCCATTCCTGAGTTTATTGTATCTGCTGCTGCAACTGATAAACTAGTTTTTGCTGTTGAAGGACTATGCACAGTAGAAGTATCTTTTCTTTCTAATAAATTATCTACATAATTTAGTCCTGAACTTGTTCCTGAGTTGGCAGCTGAAATACAACACACAACGCCTGCATCAGAAGCCTTATTTACAGCTTGTTGCATGTATTCAATATCATTCATAGCCACAATATCTGTACCTAAACTCATATTAATTACATCCGCACCTAATTTTACTGCATCTTCTATAGCTCTAATTAACATATCTGTAAAACATACTTTTTCAGTCTCATCTGACAATTTCATACCTATTATTTGAGCATTCTTTGCCACACCTTTTATTTTTCCATTTGCAGCTACCATACCTGCTACATGATAACCATGGCATATATTTGCTTTATAAGCACCATATTGTTCTAAATTCTTAATAAGACTGTCATTTTCACAACAATCATAAGCATATACAAAAGGAACTTTATCTGTCTTATATGCACCATGCCCTAATAATTTAATCTTTTCTTCCCATTCTTCTTTAGTATACTTAGTCTTAACTCCTTCATCTAATACCATATCTTGATGTTCATAATTTACACCTGTATCTATAACTGCTACAACTGTTCCTTCACCTGTATATCCATATTCTTCAGATTCCCATTCTTGTGAAACTGTAGTTTTTTGTACTGCATCCTCCATCTGTGGTTCATATGTACTTGATTCATATACAGACTCAACCCCAGATAATTTTGCTAGTTCTTTCATTTCTTTTCTTGTAGCATTAATAGAAAATGAGTTCACTAAATAAGCTGTCTGACTAGCCACTTTATTACCAGTTATCTTCTCAGCCTTTTTTATAATATCTTCTTGAGAATCAAGAATTTTATTCTCTTGTTTTTTAAGTTTCTTGGAATACTCTGTAGTAGAATCATCAACAGTATCCATAACTGAATCTTTCTTTAGACTTACAACTACTCTAACTGTCTCATTCTCATCGCCATCTTCATTCATATTTACTGATAGCATTTCTTCATTTCTCTTAGTAATTAGACGTTCCTTAGCAGTTGTCTGCTCCTTAGCAGAAACCTTATTAGAATCAAATTTAAATAGAAAACTACCTGCAGCTAAACTTGCAACTAATGTTGATGCAACAACTGCATAACCAACCCTTTTACTTAACAACTTTGTCATTAAAAATCCTCCTCATAATTCTTAGATGGAGAATCAATACATCCCATATTAATGCAAAAAATTACCCATCAAATGCCATTATATATTTCTAAAATTCTTTCTTCAATAAAAAATTATTTTTTTTAGATTTTTTTAATATTATATCTCATTTATATTTCTGCTGTGCTTCGCTTTTCCACTGAGCTACACATCCCAATGGAACGTTTAAATATAATAAGAAATGCGACGCAATTTCTTATTATATTAAAAAAGTAGCTAAACTCACGCTTAGCTACTTTTTTGTTATAACAATGTATCCGGATAATCATTAACTCTATATATTATTCAGCAGTTATGATTTCTTTCTTATTATATGAACCACAAGCCTTACATACTCTATGTGGTACCATAAGTTCTCCACACTTGCTACATTTAACTAGGTTTGGAGCATCCATTTTCCAGTTTGCTCTACGACTATCTCTTCTTGCCTTTGAAGATTTATTTTTTGGACATATTGACATGAATTGCACCTCCTTGTCCATTCTTATAAATTCGCACTCTTAGTATTATAACTATAACCCTATTATTTGTCAACTATAAATTTATATTAGAGCTACAGTTTCACGAGCTATTGCAAGTTCCTCATTAGTTGGTATTACACATACCTTAACTTTTGAATCTGGAGTTGAGATGATAACTTCTTCTCCTCTTATAGCATTCTTTTCTTCATCTACAGTAATGCCTAAGAAAGTTAATCTATCTAATATCATATCTCTTATTAGACCATTATTTTCACCAACCCCTGCTGTAAATGTAATTGCATCTACACCATTCATTACTGCTGCATATGAACCTATATACTTAGCAACTCTATATGCAAACATATCTAATGCTAATTTTGCTCTTTCATTTCCTTCCTGTGAACTAGCAACTAAATCTCTAAAATCACTTGATATTCCTGACACACCAAGAACACCTGACTTCTTATTAAGTACTGTATTCATTTCATCTAAACTTAAGTTTTCTTTCTTTGCTACAAAATCGATAATAGCTGGGTCAAGGTCACCACTTCTTGTTCCCATTATAAGACCTTCAAGTGGAGTAAGTCCCATACTAGTATCTACTGACTTACCATTAAGTACTGCGGATATACTTGAACCATTTCCTAAGTGACATACTATAACCTTAGAATTATTCTCATCTAATCCTGTAAGAGCTATTGTTCTCTTTGATACAAAGC
This sequence comes from uncultured Lachnospiraceae bacterium, assembly GCA_934432595.1. Taxonomy (GTDB): domain Bacteria; phylum Bacillota; class Clostridia; order Lachnospirales; family Lachnospiraceae; genus SIG301. The sequence continues at coordinate 53,692 of CAKRYR010000007.1, forward strand.
TATGACTAGTTCCGTGAAAACCATATCTTCTTACTTTATATTTGTCATAATATTCATATGGCAAACCATACATATACGCTTCTTTAGGCATTGTTTGATGGAATGCAGTATCAAATACAGCTACCATAGGTACACCTGGCATAAGTGCCTTACATGCATTAATTCCTATTAAGTTAGCTGGATTATGTAATGGTGCTAAATCATTACATTCTTCAATAGCTTTCATAACTTCATCTGTAATAACTACTGATGAAGCGAATTTTTCTCCACCATGTACAACTCTATGTCCAACAGCTTTGATTTCACTAAGTGATGAAATTACACCATGCTCAGAATCTACTAAAGCTTCTAATACCATTTTAATAGCAACTTCATGGTTTTCCATAGGTGAAACTATCTCAACTTTTTCTCCACCTGCTGGAGTATGTTTTAAAGTACTTCCATCTATTCCAATTCTTTCACATAAACCAACTGCCAATACTTTTTCTGTGCTAGAATCAATTAATTGATATTTTAATGATGAACTACCACAATTTACAACTAAAACGTTCATTCTTTTTCCTCCTTGTTCTAGTAACGAATATATGGAAATTATTATGTATATATTTCATTATATTCTTATATCTTTTTATACTACCTAACAGTAGCTTGTGCTTGAACAGCAGTTATTGCTATAACACCTACAATGTCATCAGCGATACACCCTCTTGATAAGTCATTAACAGGAGCAGCGATACCTTGTGTAACTGGTCCATATGCTTCTGCCTTAGCTAGTCTTTGAACAAGTTTGTATCCTATATTTCCGGCGTCTAAGTCTGGGAATACTAATACGTTAGCATGTCCTGCTACTTCACTACCTGGAGCTTTAGAAGCTGCAACTTCTGGTACAATTGCTGCATCTAATTGTAATTCTCCATCTAATTTTAATTCTGGATATTCTTCTTTTGCAATACGAGTAGCTTCTACAACCTTAGTTACATCGTCATGCTTAGCACTTCCCTTTGTTGAATGTGAAAGCATTGCTATTCTTGCTTCTTCTCCTACTAATAGTTCAAATGTCTTTGCTGAAGACTCAGCTATTGCTGCAAGCTCTTCTGAATTTGGATTTTGACATAATCCTGAATCTGCGAATACAAATGTTCCATTTGCACCATATTCACAATTAGGAACAACCATAACAAAGAATGCTGATACAAGCTTAGTTCCTGGTGCAGTCTTTAATATTTGTAGTGATGGTCTAAGTACATCAGCTGTTGCATGACATGCACCTGCAACCATACCATCCGCATCTTGCATTTTAACCATCATTACACCAAAGTATAATGGATCTTTTGTTAATAATTCTCTAGCTTGTTCACTAGTCATTCCTTTTTTCTTACGTAACTCAACTAATGTATCAACATAGTTGTCCATCTTATCAAATGTAGCTGGGTCAACTATTGTTGCTTTAGATATATCTAATTGTCCAGCTTTTTCCTTAACTTCTGCTGGATTACCAACTAAAATCAAATTAGCAATATTATCTTTCAATATTTTAGATGCTGCCTCTAAAGTTCTTATATCATTTGTCTCTGGCAAAACTATTGTCTTCTTATCTTGTTTTGCACGTTCCATTATAGTATCTATAAATCCCATAATAGATTCTCCTTTCACCTCTTATGTAATCATTATGTGTAAATGAACTATATATTGAATATTTATCCAAAAGAAAACTAACATCAATATACACTTGACCTGCACACAACATTTATATTATAAAACTTTTTTACCAAAGATACAAGTAAATCCTTGTAAAAAATACGTCACTAGCATATTAATCCCCTAAATTTAATTTGATACAATCTTTTAATTTTGATATACTAATATATAGAAGTATAAAATTAGAAGAAATGGGGACAATTTATGAAAGTTGCTGCAGTTATTGCTGAATATAATCCATTTCATAATGGACATAAATATCATATAGAAAAAACTAAAGAATTAACTGGCGCAGACTATATAATTGCCATAATTAGCGGTAATTATGTCCAAAGAGGTACTCCTGCTATTATAGATAAATATAGCCGTACAACGATGGCTCTTTCAAATGGAGTTGACTTAGTCATAGAACTCCCTACTTGTTATGCAACAGCTAGTGCAGAATATTTTGCCTATGGCGCAGTATCCATATTAAATCAACTTGGAGTCGTTGATTATTTATGCTTTGGCAGTGAATGTGCAGATATTGATACCTTACATTATATTGCTAATATTTTAGTTAAGGATCCACCTGAATTTTCAAGAATATTAAATTCTTATCTTAAAGAAGGTAAATCATTTCCTAAAGCACGCCATCTAGCATTAATTGAATATTTATCAAATAAAACAAAGTTAATAGATATAGATAAACTAAATGCTGTTCTTGATACTCCTAATAATATATTGGGTATAGAATACATTAAAGCATTAATTAAACTGGATAGTTCTATAGAGCCAATAACGATTCTTCGTCAAGGAGAAGGTTATAACAGCAATCTACTTCCTGAAGATAATAATCTTTCATCAGCTAGTGGAATACGTAACGAAATAATCCACAGTGGTTTAGGTATAGACAAAATTGATAAATATATGCCATCTAACTGCTATGAGGTATTCAAAGAAAATTATCATAAAACTTTTCCAATTCATTTAGATGACTTTACACAATTAGCTTACTATGCTTTACATCATGAAAATAAAGTTAGTTTAACTGGATACCTAGACATTGATCAAAATATTGCGAATAAAATTATAAATACACGAGACAACTTAAACGATCTAGGTTATTATCTTGGTTCTCTCAAATCCAAAGATTTAACCTACTCAAGATTATCTCGTGCTATGCTTCATATTATTCTTGGAATAAAAGATTCTAATATGAATATGTTTATGACAAATGAACCTGAATACGCTAGAATACTTGGTTTTAGGAAAAAATCATCTGAACTACTTAAAATAATTAAGAAATCAAGTAACTTAAATATTATATCTAAACTTTCATTAGGCATAAAAAAACTGTCCATTACAGGGCGTAATATGCTAGAATTAGATATCAATTCATCACACTTATACACGAAAATTGTATTTTGGAAGTATCATATTGAACTTCCTAATGAATATAAACAAGGTATAATAATACAATAGTTGCGTTATAATCAGCGCAACTATTATATTATTATATTGTTTAAATTATTTATTCTCTATTAAACATTCATATCATTATTAAATCAAGCCTTATTATATCTATTGACCATTCTTATCATTGTTCAACTGAGCCTTATTCTCTCTAACAATTTTTAAACTACTATCTAAAGCTTTATGCATAGCATCATAATTGTTCTTTGAAACATTCAAAGTATCACTTACAATCTTGTCAATCATACCTAATAATTCATTAGCATATTTAAATGATTCATCTACCATTTGTTGACTATCAGCTTTAGCCTTATCTGTCATCTTTGATGCACTCTCTCTAGATTGTTTTAATAATTCATCAGACTCTTCTTTTGCCTTGTCTCTTGTTTGAATAGCTTCATCATTAGCTGCAGATACAAGTTCATTAGCTTGAAGATATGCCTGCTGCATTATCTCATGATCACTTATCATATTCTTAGCCTTTTCCTCTGCTTCTGCAAGCATAGTTTGGGCTTTAGTCTCAGCATCATTAATAATTGCATCTCTATTCGCTATTATTTTCTGATATCTTTTTATCTCATCTGGTGTTCTAAGTCTAAGTTCATCAAGTAAATTGTACAATGTTTCCTTAGGAACTATAACCTTATCTGGTGATAAAGCTTTGGTTCTACAATTATCTACAAAATCATAAATATCATCAATAATTTGTTCAATCCTACTTGTTGCCATATTATAATCTCCAATCATTTTATATGTTCTAAATATTCAATAACACATTTTGGTGCAAATTCTGATACATCTCCACCAAAGCTAACTATTTCTCGTACAGTACTTGAACTTACGTCCATATACTTCTTATCTGTAATCAAACATACAGTTTCCAAATTATCATTTAACTGTTTATTAACTCTAGCCATATTAGCTTCATATTCATAATCTATTGTATTACGAACACCTCTAATAATTATGTTAGCTCTCTTCTTCTTAGCAAAATCCGCCAATAGTCCTTCTGACGTTTCTACTAATATTCGTTCCCTCACTCCTGAATCTTCTATCTCATCTACTATAGTCTGTTTTATTAATTCTACTCTTTCATCAACACTAAACATTTTATTTTTATTTTTATTATATAGTACACCGACTATAAGTACATCAACTATATTTATTGCCCTTTTTATTATATCCAAATGACCTAATGTTATTGGATCAAAACTCCCAGGGTAAATTCCTATTTTCATTTTATCTCATCCTTATAAATACATGTTTATTAGTTTTATAAACCTTATTTTTAAATACCTCATAATCTATATCGTCAATATATCCAAAATCTGTATCTAAAGATGCTTCAACAATTATAATTGTATCTTCATTTACCATTCCATAATCATGTAATCTATACAAAATATCCCTCTCATATAAATTATCATAAGGTGGATCCATAAAAATAATATCAAATGGTTCTTTATTCCTTAATTCCTCTAAAGCCATCTGGGCAGTCTTATTCAAAATAACTGCATCATCTATTAGCTTTGTATGTTTTAAATTATCCTTAATACAATCTACACATTTTCTATTATTCTCCACAAAGGTAGCACTCTTAGCCCCTCTGCTTAATGCCTCAATTCCAATTGCACCGCTTCCTGCAAATAAATCAAGGAACCTTGCTCCTGGAATATATGGATTTAATATATTAAATAATGTTTCTTTTATTCTATCTGTAGTAGGTCTAGTACTCATATCCTCTATAGTTTTCAACTTTAAACTTCTTGCTTTACCTGCTATTACTCTCATACTAATCCTCTTTTCTGAGTAATTTATTACACCTTCCCCATTTCCCAATCTATTACAATCTTATTTTATAAACATAAAATTAAAATGTCAACAATATTTTGTAAAAATTTACCAAAATTTCTTACTAAATATTGTTGACATTTTATGATTTTTTCTTAAAACCAATGCTATTCTGAATTTAATTCATACCACAATATATATCAAAATATATGAGCTGTGAAAAATAAATACTAATCATCTGAATTACATGCATTAGAATTGCTTTCATCAGAATTGCATTCTTCACAACCCATTAACTTTACTATGGATTCATTGTTGAATTATCTGTTGTTACTCCATTATTTGTAGTATTACCACCTGTTGTTCCATTTTCATTGGTGGTATCATTATCATCAGATGTTTCATTACCTGTTACATCATTTACTAAATCATCTGCTGCATTGGTTACATCATCAGCAGCATCACCTATTACACCACCATTACGTGAATCATTACCTGTTGTATTATCGTTTGTTCCATCTGTAGTTGTATTATCATTGTCTGTACCATCATTATTTATATCATTATTATCATTTGTAGTATTATTATTTCCTGCGTCATCTGTTGTTGCTGCATTATCATTCCTAGCCGTATCATTAGAGTCGTTGTTATTGCCACATGCAGTTAATAGAATTGCTACACATACAACAGCAACAAAAATTAACATTCTGTTTTTCATTTATCTATTCCTCCAAATAATTAATTTCATAATTATTATTACCTTTAATTTTTAATTTATTCATTTTATTGTTTTTCTAAGGATGATTTTTTGTTTTTCTAAAATAAATGGAGGGCAATAAAATTGTCCTCCATATTTTTAATAAATTAATGTTTAATTAATCCTAAACTATCTGTTGGATATATACTTACCCATACTCTACCAATGATAGATTTACTATTAAGTAAACCAACATCCTCTTCACGGCTGTCTTTACTTACATCTCTATTGTCACCTAATACAAAATAATCATCATCACCTAATTGAATCTTATTCTCGGCCATCTTACCCTCAGTATAAGTATTAGCACCATAATTTTCTTCTAACGGTATGTCATTAATATAAATGATATTATCCTTAATCTGAACTGTTTCTCCTGGTAATCCAATAATTCTCTTTACATAAAAAGTATCCTTATCTTCATAAAAAGGTTGGAACACCACAATGTCAAATCGCTCAACATCCTTGAACTTATAGGATAATTTTTCAATCAATAAATGCTGACCATTGTGTAAGGTTGGCTCCATTGAAGTCCCCTCAACACGTACATGTTGTATTACAAACAACCTAATAGCGAAGATAATTACAAATGATATACATAAATATATAATAATATCTCTTAAATTAGCAAAAAAACTAGGTAATTTTGATATTTTAACATCATTAATATCTACTTCATTGATTTGTTCTTCATTAGTATCTGGTTTATTTAACGTACTATCTAACAATAAATCACCTTCAAAAAATTATACTAATCCTCTTCATTAATTATTTTAACTTTACCTTTATATAATTCTTCTACAGCTATTGATAATGGTTTATTACATTTTACATCAACAAGTGGTTCACTCCCTGATATAATTTGTCTTGCACGTTTTGCTGTAGCTAATACTATAGAATATCTACTATTAACAACTGGTGCCTCACCTGGCTCTACCTCACTATTTACTACTGACATTAAATCTGTATAAGATGGATGTAACATAATACTATCTCCTTTCAACTATAATAATTATTTATATGTATTATATTGATTAATAAAATTCTCAATAAATTCTTCATGCATGTGACGCTTTTCAACTTCTCTGCATACCAATTCATTAATTTCCTCAGCTGCCTCTTCAACTGAATTATTAACAATAACATGATTATACTGTTCTATATACTCAGTCTCCTTAACTGCCCTCTTTAATCTATTATTTACAGTCTCCATATCCTCAGTTCCTCGATTAATTAATCTTTCTTTCAAAGTAAGATAATCTGGAGGAGTAATAAATAATAATAATGCATCTTTAAACTTCTGTCTAACCTTTAATGCTCCTTGCATCTCTATTTCTAAAATAATTTTTTTACCTTTATTAAGTTGATCCTCAACCCATTCCTTAGGTGTTCCATAGTAATTGCCTACATATTCAGCCCATTCTACAAAACCATCTTGTTCTATCATACTCTCAAATTTATCTTTTGTCAAAAAGAAATAATCTTTTCCGTCAACTTCTCCCTTTCGCGGTTGTCTAGTGGTTGCTGATATCGATAATTTATAATCATCACCATATTTTTTTAAAATTTCTTTTACTATAGTTCCCTTACCTGCCCCTGAAAAACCTGACATTACAATTAAAATACCTTTATGTTCCATTTCAAACCGTCCTTACTCAATATTTTGAATTTGTTCTCTTATTTTTTCTATCTCAGTTTTCAAGTCAATCGCTATATTAGTTATCTCCATATCATCCGCCTTTGATAAAATTGTATTAGCCTCTCTATTCATCTCTTGTGTAATAAAGTCTAACTTTCTACCAATGCTTTCATCTAAATCCAAAGTATTTCTCATAGCCTTTACATGACTCTTCAATCTAACTGTTTCTTCATCAACACATATTTTATCAGCATAGATTGTTACTTCAGTAGCAACAACAGAATCATCTATCTTTGTATCCTCAAGTATTTCTTGAACCTTTGCATACAACTTATCACGATAATTTGACACTAATAATGGTGCCTTTTCTTCTACCGCACATGTATTATCATATACAAAATCTAACTTTTCAAGAATGTTCTTTTTAAGGTTCTTACCTTCTTGTTCTCTTGTCTCTATCATTCCTAAACAAGCTTTTTCTACAGCTTCTTTAACATGACTCCACAACTTTTCTTCATCAATAGATTGTTCTTCTAGAACAAATACTTCTGGATATCTTGATAGATTCACATTTGTAGCATCATTAGTTATACCGAAATCTTCTGATATCTTATTAAGATATTTTAAGTATTCACTTGCCATTGATTTATTATACTTAATACATGCCTCTCCCTCTGTATAGTCCTCATATGTAATAAATACATCAACTTTGCCACGATTAATATACTGCTTTATTGTATTGCGAATAGCTGCCTCTAAGAAATTTAACTTCTTAGGTAATCTAATAGAAATATCACAATATCTATGATTAACAGCTTTCATTTCTACAACAACTTTTCTTTCCTCTGTAACTGCTTCATATCTCCCAAAACCTGTCATGCTTTTTATCATTATTAATACCTCTATTCTGAGTTTATTTTTCACTCTTTTCTAAAGACAACACTTCCCAAGTTTATCAAACTTTTTTACACACGTCAAGAGATTCACTTTTCTCACTTTTCATAAATAAATTTAAAAGTAAATATTTGATTCATCTAACCAATATAATCCTTTAAAAATGAAAATACACATTTCCAATAATAATTACCTGCCATATTAACTGATTCAGCATGTCCTGCACCATGAACAATAACTTTTTTCTTTTCACAATTTGCAGCGTCATATAACTTGTCAAGCATAGCAAATGGTACAAAAGTATCTTTATCACCATGAATAAATAACATAGGAATATTCTTATTCTTCTTCAATTGTTTTATAGATGAAGCTTCAAACCAACTATATCCTATATGTCTTTTACATATAAAGCTTCCCATTAATAACGCAGGATAATGAGCAATTCTAAATCTTACTCTGCTTTCTGACTTAAAAATATCATATACAGATGTAAACCCACAATCCTCAACTATAGCTTTAACATTATCAGGTAATTTTTCTCCAGAAAGCATCATTACTGTTGCTGCTCCCATTGAAACACCATGTAATACTATCTCAGCTTCTCTATCAATGTTTATAATATGTTTTATCCATAATTTAATGTCATCTTTATCAAGCCATCCCATACCTATGAATCTACCATCACTATTTCGATGACTTCTCAAATCTGGAATAATTACGTTATAACCTCTATTATAATATCTTAAGGCATATTTCTCCATAGACTCTCCACTTGCCCTATATCCATGAACTGTAATTACCCATTTATGACTATTATTTTTCTTCAATACTTTCTTTCCATAAAGTTTTAAGTTATCTTTTGAAATCAAGTATGTTTCTTCAACTCTTGCCCTTTTTAACCAATGTTTTATCTCACAATTTTCTCTTATTGAATCATAGTTATAGATTTCTTCTTTCTCAGATTCATCTTTCTTCTTAAATTTATATTTACTAAGCCATTTCTTTGAACCTATGGCATAAATTAAAAATCCCCACGATATAACATAATATAAAAATAACCCTACTGAAATAATAGCTCCAATTATCTTTTTATCTTTTAGATTTTTTTTCACTATTCTCTACCTCCAAGAATTATCAATCTATTATTTTTACACATTTTATTACTGGTTGATTTTCAGCTAAAACTGTCCCATTATCATCTTCAACCTTTACCTTTTTACATATTTTATCTACTATTTTCATACCTTCTGTTACATATCCAAATACAGCATAATCACCATCTAGTCTTGTACTATCTTGATGCACAATAAAAAACTGTGAACTAGCGCTATCATTTTCCAAACTTCTTGCCATGGATATGGCACCTCTTGTATGAGATAATTTATTTTTTACACCATTACTGCTAAATTCGCCTTTAATACATCTATCAGAACCACCTGTTCCATTTCCTTCTGGATCTCCACCTTGAATAACAAATCCACTTATAATTCTATGAAAAGTTAACCCATCATAGAACTTGTCCTTTGCTAAATTCATAAAATTAGTAACAGAAACAGGTGCTGCATCTGCATCTAATTCAACCTTTATAGTTCCATAATCCTTTACTTCTATCTCTGCATGATGTTTACCTTTTTGTAAATTCTTAATGTTCTTTTCCGTTAAAATAGAGCTATCGTCGTTACCCTTTTTATCTGTTATCTTATCTTTTGAACACCCTATACTTACGGATCCCATTAATAAAACTAACATAATCAATAATAGTATCTTCTTATTCACATTACTCATCCTTCCACACTTTGTAATTACCTTTAGTTGTATTCTTAACAGCATACAAAGCCTCATCTGCATGATCTAATGCTTCTTCAATTGCCTCATAACTATTTGAATTAAATTGTGCTATTCCTATACAACATGAAAGCTTTTTCTCATCAGGTATTACAACATTTTTTTTAAGTTTTACCCCTATTTTACCTTCAAATCCATCCTCAATTTGACTATAGATTTTTTTAGCAACCTCCGCAGCATATGTATCGTCTTTATTTAAGAATAACAATAGGAATTCATCTCCACCATATCTAATAGCATATCCATTATCCTTGGCACATTCTTTTAAAATATTAGCAAATAAAACTAAAACAAAATCTCCTATCTCATGTCCTACAGTATCGTTATAATATTTAAAGTTATCCAAATCAATATACATAATAACATTTGTAGATGCTATGTCTAATACACTTTCATTTATAGTGCTCATAAATCCTTGTCTATTTAATAGTCCTGTCAATAAATCTGTAGAAGCCATTTCCTCTAATTGAAAGTTCATTTTTTCAATATCTGAATGTGCTTTCATACGCTCTAATGCATCTACAAATTGACCAAATACATATTTTAATACAATAAAATTATTATGATTTAAAATTTTCTTATTTGCATATACATTTCTATGCATAACTAGTAAGCCAATAAAAACACTATCTATCTTATCATTATCCATTATTGGAACACCGACAATTGTAAACACTTGATTATCTTTAAAAATTGAAATTAATTCCTCATATTCCTGATAATCCTTTTCTGTTCTATCAGTAAAAAATGCACTTGTGTTTTTATCAAAAAACTTCTTAATATTATCTATATCTTTCTCACTTAATATACTATCATTATCTGAATAAATCAAATGTAACTTTCCTTTATCAGCCTTAAAATAGTATACATAATCTAAACTAAAATTATTCTGCAGAGTCTTCATTGAATTATTAACTACTTCCTCAATAGAATTAGTTTCCTTATCAAGGCGGTCTTGCCATTGTGACATAAAATTAATATCATTTAGTCTATTCTTCAATTGTCTCTCTACGGCAAAATCTCTTGATTTCTCAAGAATATCTTCTATGGTTAAATTCTTTAATTCAAAATCAATAGTTTTATGTAAACTTGCTTTATTATTCAATTCATCAACAAGCATATTCTGCCTATCATAGTAACCATTTTGATTACAATACTCTATTCCTTCTAATAATATTTTCTTTGCCACATCATTTTTTTGCAAAGCTTTAAATAACCTAGCAAGTTCTAATATTATTAAAGGATAAATATACACTTTAAATGAATCTGTTAAAATAGCAATTTTCAAAGCCTTTTGAAAATAGTCTTTTGCTTCAATATATTCTTCATTTTGTTTTGCTAATAATCCTGCAATGAGGAAATATAATACAAGTTCTCCTGACCAATAATCTAGAATATCTTGATTATCTAAGTCATCTAATAAATATTGAACCACATTCTCCATTTTAGAAAAATAAATATAACAGTTATAATCTGACTCCAAATAATAGTAACACAATGCAACCATACCATATAACTTTATGTTCTTACATATTCTATATCCCATTATTTCCAAGTCATCTGCTATATGAATAGATGCTAAAGCAAATTCTAAACCTTTTTTATAATCCCTTGCTTGTATGCAATTAAGTGACATATTGTAAAGTGTCTCTCCCATGAATTCCACATTATCAGTATTATAAAATATATCTAAAGCTTCTTCGTAGTACTTATTTGCTTGAACATATTTCTCAACAATTGAACTATTATATCCAATTCCATTGTACATACTAGCAATTTGAACTTTATCATTATTCTTCGCTAATATCTTAATACATTCCTTATATATCTGTTCAATAAATTTAAAGTTATTAAGCCCTCTGAAGAATTCAATATTATTCATATAAGCAACTATAAGTATAGAATCATTTCCTAATTCATATCCTAGATCCATACCACGTTTTAAATATTCTGGAGTATACAATGCTTCATACTCAGAAGGCGAATCTTGTAATTTAGGTTTATTCTTATCTACACCATATACATACATATGGGCTAATACGTTTTTATAACCATAGTATTCTAACTTCTCTAAGAATTCTGGATTAGCTTCAAATTTCAAATTATGTACAATAATGTCATTCCAACCATAATATTGAATCATATAACTCAAAACTTCTGCTTTAAAAATGTAATAATCATCATTTAATTTCTTAGCAACATTCATACATTCTTTAGCACTCTTCTTAGCAGAATTATACTGTGCCATATATACAAATGCCATTCCCATTATATACTCACATATAAAATGTTCTAAAATTTCTTCATTCTTCTTGTATAAAGATTTTAAATTTTCACAAGCAACCAATGCTTTATTATATGCTCCTAGATAAATGTTAATCATTGCATACAATTTTAAAATATTTCTCTTTTCCTTAATAGGTGCATACAAATTTTCAAATTCTAATCTTTGATAAATACTCTCTGCATAATATTCTGCTTGTTCTACAGCAAAAGTATGTAACATATTATTTAATTTCAATATGTATTCATCTAGCTTCTCCGACTTGAATACAAGATTTTCATCTTTAGTGAAATTACTCTTATTATCAATTCCAGCCCAATCATTTGAGTAGTTTTTAGCATTAATATAATCTATAAATTTATTCCATACTTCACTCATATAATCAGGTGTAGTAAAACTCTCATTATAAGTTCCCAATATTCCCATATTCTTTAATTCATTACTATTCAATATCTTAAATATTAATGCTATAGTAGAATAATCAGCATAATGAATATTATTAAGAACTAATAAAACCTTATTATTCCTTATAATAAAACTATATATATTCAACATTGAATTATAGAATTTCATTTTTTCAAATGAAATCTCTGAAATTAACACCTCATCACTTCTAGTACATTTTCCATTTTTAATATAAGAAATAAAAACACTCTTCTGTAAAGAATACACATTACAATTTTCAATAAATTCTTCAACGGTCATCTTATTAGAATATAAATTATAATATATATCACTTATCCATAACAAAAATGGTTCATATGCCTCATGAACTTGATTCTGCTCAAATTCATGATACAACAAATAGACATCCTCTTGTTCACTAAGCATGTCTTCTATTTCTAATCTTGGTATACTAAGATCATTATAATGTTTTATAAATATAAAATTGTCATCCTTAACACTGTAATTAGCCAATAAATTTGTGACCAATTTTTTTATATAAACATCATTCATAAATTTAAGCCTCCGCTATACGCTTATACTTCTAATTATCCTCCTGTATAAGTTCATATCCACCTTTGTTTCTTCTTTTTACAATATATAATGCTTTATCAGCTTGTCTTAAAGCTTCATTAATCTTTTCCTTACTATCACAGTTTAGTTTTGATATACCAACAGAACTTGATAATCTCTTATTATCAGGAATTGTAACATTATTTCCTAATAATTTCATAACTTCTTGTCTAAAATACGTTGATACATTATTTATTAACTCTTTAGCTACTAAAACAGCCTCTTCCATATCTTCAAGTTGTTTTATAATAATAAACTCATCACCACCATATCTAACGGCGATATCATTTTCTTTCAATACACTTCTAAGCGTATTGGCAAATAATACTAAAATTTTGTCTCCAACATAGTGACCAAAAGTATCATTATAATATTTAAAATTATCCAAGTCTATATACAATATTGCATGCTTATATCCATTATTAGCATAATTTAATAGCATTCTTGTTAAACCTTGTCTATTATATAATCCTGTTAAATGATCAGTAACAACTAACTTCTTTAAATTATCATTTATTGTTTTAATTTCTTTTCTTCTATTACTCTTCTCAATTGCTCTATCTAACTGATAGAATGCATATTTAACAATCGACAATTGATGTTTTGTAAGTATAGTTTTCCTTAACATACAAGCCGAGTTAAACGTCATATACGTAATAAGAATACTCTCAACTTTATCATCATTACTAAGTGGTATACCTATAAGTGAAAATACAGAATTCTTATCAAAAATGTTCAATAATCCATCATATTCATTAAAAATCTTGTCCATTCTACTTATAGATAACATATTATTTCTCTGTTTAAAGAATATATAGATATAATCTATTTCTTCTTTTGTTAACTTTCTTTCTAAATCAGAATATAAAATTTTAGGTTTGTTATCTATAACCTTCATATATAAAATACCATCAAAATTGAAAGTATTTTTTAACATATCTACAGCTTCTTTACCAAAAACTTTTATACTAGTCCTATCTTTTCTTAAAAAGTCTTGCCAATTTGACAAGAAAACAACTTCTTTTTGACGTACTTCACACTTTACTCTATTTCCAACTTTGCGTGACATTTCAACCAATTTTGAAATACTATCCTTTTTCATAGATAAATTATATCTTGGGGACATGTCCTTACAACCTAATAATTTACTTGCTAAAAGTTGTTTTTTAATATTATACCCATATTTTTCACAGAACTTTATGCATTCCCTTAATATACTATTTGCTTTAGTATCATTATCAAGCTTATTATACAAATCTGCTTGTTCAATAGCATACAAAGGATATGTACAAAACATAAAACTATGTGAACGTCTCATATGAATATTAGCAATATTAAATTCATTCTCTGCTTCTAAATAATTTTCATTTTGTTTAAATAGTAATCCTTTTACAAAATGATATAAGAACAAATCATCATCTTTCATTGCACATAAGCATTCATCTGTCTTATCAATTATATGTAATAACAATCTCTCTATAATATTAAGGTTAACATAACACTTATATTCCAAATTCATATAATAATTGCATAATGCCTTCAAACCATATAATTTGGAAGTATTACATTGAAATATTGTAATTATACCAATATTATTCATAACCTTAAAGCATGTATCTAAATATTCATCAGCAGTAGCAAATTCTCTTGCTGAAATAGCATTGATAGCTTTATTATATAAGGTCGAAGCAACCTCTTCAGGCAATTTTCTCGTATAAGATATTTTCAAAGACTCATTAAAAAAGTCATTTGCCCGTTCATACTGCTCTCTAATACAATAATTATATCCTAATCCATCATATGGAAAATCTTTAAAACACTCATCTGTATAGAGTTGTCTAAGTTCTTTAACAATATTAACATATTTATTATATAAATAATCAACGTGCTCATGCTTACCGTTATTAGAATAAATTACTATCATTTTCTCATATGCTTCAACAATCAAGTTATTATTGCCCAATTGTCTTGCTATATTCAATGTCTTCTTAAAAGAACCTATTTCATCAAGTTTTACACCTATTTGTTCTTCAGAATCAAAATATTTATCAATACATATATCAAGATAATAATATGCTAATGTATTTAAGAAACCTGCTTTTTTAAGTTCATCTTCTAATATATGAATATCATATTCATTCCTATATTCAATATCTGCCTTTGACCAACCATAGCATCTAACCATTGCATATAATATAGATGCTTTAAATCTTAAATATTCATTACCTATTTCTTCAGCAATCTCTATACACTTCTTAGCATTATCTGCTGCATCACCGATTTGGATCATACCCTCTTGTACCAATGATTTGATATAATAATATACAAATTTACTTGGTAAGCTAGATTCATCTAAACCAGATTGTAAAGTTTTACATAGCATTAAAGAGTTGCTTGTATTTCCTTTATACAAAGCAACCAAAGCATATATAGCTATAAAATTAAACTTATGCGAACCAGATATATTTAACTTTTCTCTTTCTATTCTCTGATATATGACATTTAAATATTCTTCTGCTTGGTCAAGAGTTAGAAGCATAAGCATATTATTCAACTTATCAATATATTCTTCTATTTTCTCCATCTTAGGTACAAAATTTCTACCTATCTCGACTTTATCATTTGCAAAATCTCCAAAATCTACAACTAATCCTCTTTCCTCAATTAATTTACCTAATTCTTGCCAATCATCCTTAGCATATTCATCCACATGATTTGTCTTATTATAAGTTACTAATAATCCCATACCTTTGCATACATAATTTTGCAAATACTTTAATAAAAGTTTTATTGTAGAACCACAAGCATACTGCAAATTATTTAATACAATAAGCAAAGGTTTCTTTTTTGATATTGTTCTTAATATTGATATTATAGATATCAACATCTTATTCTGTTCATAATCTATCTCAGCTGTAATAATATCTTCTTTTCTTGTGCAAATTCCTGTTTTTAAATAGCTCAAAAATAACTCAGTATGGTTCGAATATACATCACACATCTGTATAAACTCTTCCTCACTGATTGTTTCTTTATAATCTTCAATATATATTTGTCTTATCCAGTCAAAAAATGGTTCATATGCTGTCTGCATTTCTTTCTTTGTGTATTCGTGAACTAGTACATGATAGTCATTATCATTCTCAAGTAAACTATCAATTTGATTTTCAGACAACAAAATACCATCATGGTTATTAATAAAAACCACGTTATTTGAATCTTTATGCAGATTTGACTCTATTGTCGATATCAAATTATTCAAATATGACCCCCTGTACATTTCTTTCACCTCAAAATATATTTTTACCAATGTTATTATTATAACACTATTGTCAATTATTTTGTTACACTTTTTTCTAAAAATGTAAAATTTTATACTTATTTTATACTTTCTTTAGAATTTATCTAGGAACAACTGTTACTATATTTTATATACCTATTGAGAAATAACTTTTGTCCATAATTCTGACATGTATCTCTTTGTTTTCTCATCCTGATTTCTAAATACTTCATTCTTTTTATTAGATGTATCTACTTTATATGCAGATATTCCTTTAAATATAGTCTTTTGTATATTCTCGTACACTTTCTTTACTGAAGAAGAATATCCAATATATTCAGTATTAGGTATTGCATTTTCTTCTGACAAAATAAAGTTCATAAAATCATATGCCAAATCTGTATTCTTACAATCTTTTGTAATAACCATACCATCAACCCATTCATTTGTCCCTTGCTTAGGAATAAAGAAATCTAATTTTTTCTTACTCTCAGATATAATAAGAGCAGCATCTCCAGAATATACTACTGCCATATCTTTGTTACCTGATATCATGTTATCAATAACATCATCACCAACATATACTGGTTTCATCTTCTTATTTTGATTTACTAACCACTCATATGCATCATCTAATTCTGATTTTTTAGACGTATTCATAGAGTAACCTAGAGCTTTAAGAGCAATCATAAACGAATCTCTTTCCGAGTTATACATATACAATTTATTCTTATATTTTTTATTGCATAAGATATCCCAACCTTGTTCTAAATCTTTCTTATCTACTACTTCTGTATTATACAAGATACCTACTGTTCCCCAATAATATGGTACAGAATATTTATTACCTTTATCATATTCTTTATCTAAACAATCTTTTACTAAATCATTTTTTATTTTTATCTTACTCCAATCTAATTTTTGTAAATAGTCCTCCTTTATAAGACGTTCTATCATATAATCAGATGGAACTAATATATCAAAACTTTCTCCACTATTTAACATAGTATACATAGATTCATTAGAATCAAATGTACTATACACTACATCACAATCATATTCTTTTTCAAACTTACCAATTAGTGATTCTTTAATATATTCACCTGCATTATATATTCTTAAAGTTTTAGCGTCTCCCTTTGAACAAGCTGTCATGCCAAACATAGCTATAACAACTACTGCTAATATCAATCCCTTTTTCCAAATTCCAAATCTAAACATAACTTTCCCTTTCTTTATTCAAACTCTTTTATTAATTTTATAAATATTAATATAACCATATTAGGATATATAATTGTTCCTTATATTTAACATCTATTTTTAACCTTTTTCTTTATAACATTTGATTTAAGAATATTTACCAAAATAAGAATAACAATTATTACTAAAATAACTATAGTAGACAATGCATTAATCGTTGGATTAGTACGCTTCGTCATATTATAAACAATAATAGAAATATTTTTTACTCCTCCACCAGTAACAAAATACGATATTACAAAGTCATCAAATGACATTGAAAAAGATAATAACACACCTGCAAATATCCCTGGTTTAATTAACGGTATAATAACCTTTCTAAGGGCAACAAATGGTGTAGCACCCAAATCCATCGCTGCATTAATAAGATTAGGATCAAGTTGTCTAACCTTAGGATATACACTTGTTATTACATATGGTGTACAAAATACAATATGTGATAATAACATTGTAAAATATCCTCTCTGAATATTCATTGATGAAAATAATATCATAAGGCCTATCGCTGTTACAATATCTGGATTCATGATAGGCAAGTTATTAATATTTAAAACTATGTCTTTAACTATTTTTCTATTCTTAGACAATCCTATTGCTGTTAATGTTCCTAAAATAGTAGATACAACAGTCGCAATAATGGCTATCGATAATGAAACCCATACGGCCGCCATTATCTCTTGATCCTGAACCAAACCTTCATACCATCTAAATGAAAAACCCGTAAAGTTTGTCAAAGATTTTGAACTATTAAACGAGTAAACCATCAGTACTAGTATTGGTATATAGAAAAATAGATACATAAGTATAATATATCCTAATGCACATGCTTTACTTTTCTTCATTACAATCTCCTTTAATTATCCAAATCAAATTTATTCAATACCCTTATTATAATTAAAATGATTACAATTAATATTAGGGATATTGCACTACCAAAGTTCCAGTCCATTACATGTAAGAATTGAGTTTCTATTAAGTTACCTATCAACATATATTGTCCTCCACCTAATAGTTTTGGAATAATAAATGATGAAATTGTAGTTAAAAATACAATTAGAACTCCATTAATTACACCTGGAAGTGATAATTTAAAAGTGACTTTTAAAAATGTTTGTACATTATTAGCACCTAAATCTTGAGCAGCCTCAACTAACGTTTTATCCATTTTACAAAGTGAAGTATGGATTGGGATAACCATTAGTGGTAAAAAGTTACACACTAAACCTATGAGTACAGCTGCATCCGTATACATAATATCTAAACTTTTAATTCCTATACTATTAAGTATTTTATTTAACAAACCATTTTGTGATAATATACTAATCCATGCATAGGTTCTAAGTAACATATTAATCCACAATGGAATAGTAACGAACAATATCAAAATATTTTGTACACCTTCCTTAAACTTAGTTATTCCATATGCCAATGGATAGCCTAAAAGAAAACATATTACTGTCGTATATATTCCTAACACAAATGATTTTATAAATACAGAACCATATACTGGGTCTGAAAATCTTCTAAAATTATCTAATGTAAATTTAATATTTACCAAATTGTTTCCACTAACTGTAACGGCGTATAAAATAGTAAGTAATAATGGTATTACTATCATAATTGCTGCCCATACAATATATGGTCTTACAATATTCTTAAGATGTTTCATTTCTACCTAATTACCTCCATATAACTAATTACCTTCTTTATACATTACGTGAATGTCCTCTGGGTCAAAACGAAGTCCTACTTTTAATCCAACTTCATGATAATCAGTAGTATGAATAATATATTTTCTCTTCTTAGTTGCAACAACTATTTCATAATGAACACCTTTAAATACTACAGACTCAACAGTTCCTTTTATCTTTGCTTTTTCAGTCTTTGTAATATTAATATCCTCTGGTCTAAGTACAACCTCAACTTCTTCATTTTTCTTAAATCCTTTGTCTACACATTCAAATTCAATACCATCAAATTGGACCAACAAATCTTTAAGCATAATTCCTTCTATAATATTAGACTCACCTATAAATTCAGCAACAAATCTATTCTCCGGTTCATTATATATGTCAACTGGTGTACCTATCTGTTGAATTTCACCACCATTCATAACTACAACTGTGTCTGACATAGTTAATGCTTCCTCTTGATCATGAGTAACATATATAAAAGTTATGCCTACTTCTTTTTGAATTTTCTTAAGTTCTCCTTGCATTTCCTTACGCATTTTCGCATCTAATGCACCTAACGGTTCATCCAATAATAAAACCTTTGGTTCATTAACAAGTGCTCTAGCTATAGCAACTCTTTGTTGTTGACCACCTGATAAAAGAGTAACATTTCTTTCTCCAAACCCTGCAAGCCCAACTAATGTAAGCATTCTATTAACCTTTTTTTCTATAACCTGCTTATCCATTTTTTTTATATTCAAACCAAAAGCAATATTATCAAATACATTAAGATGTGGAAATAACGCATACTTTTGAAATACTGTATTAATTTCTCTCTTATATGGTGGAACTTTTGAAATGTCCAGCTCATCAAATATTACTTCTCCTTCATTAGGTTTCTCAAATCCAGCTATAATTCTAAGTGTTGTTGTCTTACCACAACCACTTGGACCTAATAAAGTCAAAAATTCATTTTCATATATATTCAAATTTATCCCTTTAAGAACTTGTTGATCATCAAAGTTCTTAGTAAGATTTTTTAGTTCAATTAACTTCTTCATTACTAATTTCCCCATTCTAGTGTAGCATATTCAATACTCTTATCTCTCTTTAATAAATCAAATAGTGCTTCACGAGCATCCTTGCCATCAAATAATACATTATTTAATTCCTCAACTATCGGCATAGTTACATTATTCTTTCTTGCCAAACCAAGTGCTGCTTTAACTGAATTAACTCCTTCAACAGTCTGATTAACCTCTTTAATTGCTTTTTCTAAAGTATATCCTTTACCTAGCAAATATCCAGCTTGTCTATTTCTACTATGAATACTAGTACAAGTAACAATTAAATCTCCTATTCCTGATAAACCAGCAAAAGTTTCCACCTTAGCACCCATACTAACACCTAATCTAGCAATTTCAGTTATTCCTCTCGTAATTAAAGCTGCCTTAGTGTTATCTCCATATCCTAAACCATCTACAATACCTGCTGCAAGTGCTATAACATTTTTAAGTGCTGCTCCTAATTCAATGCCTAAAACATCTGGACTAGAATATACTCTAAAATTATCACATATAAATACATCCTGAACATATTCTGCCAATTCCTTTGTCTTAGCACCAACTACACAAGTTGTAGGAATTCCTTTACTAACCTCTTCTGCATGACTTGGTCCTGATAAAACACATACCTTTGCACAAGGAATCTCATCTTCTATTATTTCAGATAATGTTTTATATGTAACGTCTTCTATTCCCTTTGCAACATTTACAATAATCTGACCTTCTTTTATATATTCCTTTGCTCTTTGTGCTGTCATTCTCACAAATGGTGATGCAACTGCAAAAACAATAACATTCTTATCCATACAAGCCTTTTCTAAATCAGCCTCTATGCAAATATTATCTGGTAAAATTACACCTGGTAATCTATCTACATGTTCTCTCTTAGTTCGTAATAATTCTATCTCTGTTTCTACTGCTGACCATAGCTCAACATCAAATCCCTTATTTGCAAGTAAAATTGCTAATGCAGTTCCCCAACTACCTGCACCTAAAACTCCAATTTTAGTATTGTTCATTTTAAATATTCCTTTCTACTTATCATAATAAGATTTTGTACTATTAAGCATATCATTAGCCTCTTCTAACAACTCTGAATCATCAAGTTGTCTTGTTTCATCAAGAGTATCACAAGATTCATAGCCCCTATAATATGCATTATTTCCTTTTTGAATATCAAAATCAGCCACATTTGAACTGTTTGTATTACTAGCATTAACATTAGACACATCAAAGAATTGTGTATTATACAATTGCTCTGTTGCCGCATTTTCATTAAACTTGTTATCTTGAAAATCACTAGTATCAACCAAATCAGATGGATCTAAATACATTTGATTATTATTAAATTCTTGATTATTCATTTGTTGAGGCTGTACTTTATTCTCTTCTTGTTTTTCTTTCTTAGAACCAAGTTTATTCTCTGTTCCTTTTAGTAACCTAACAATATTAGCTCTATGCATATAATACGCAAGCAATACAAACAATAAAGTCATTATAAGCAATCTCATATATTGTGAATGAGAAGTAAATGACATCGCTACATAAACTAAAAATGTAGTTACAACAACTAGTGAGCCAAGTGAAACATACTTTGTTGTTACACATATTAGTATAAATAAAGCTAAGCACATTGTTGGACATATCCAATGTTCTGGCAAACAAAATACTAATATTACAGTCGAAGTGACTGCAATTCCTTTTCCTCCTTTAAATCCAAGCCAAAATGGAAAGTTATGTCCAAGTACGGCTCCAAAACCTGTTGCTAGCTTAATTGTTTCCGGGTCCAAACCTGTTGATTGTAAAACCAATAACATTACAAGAATTGCTGCAACTGCCTTAATACAATCTCCTAAGAAAACAATAGCTCCAGCCTTCTTACCTAAAGTACGCATTGTATTCGTAGCACCAGCATTTTTACTTCCATATTCTCTAATATCTATATTATTTTTCTTTCCAACTATATAAGCAGTAGAAATCGTACCAAATAAATATCCTACTATTACACAAATTGCAATATAAGCTACTGTCATTAACATATTATTTTTCCTTCCTTTCTCTCACAAAAAACTTAAGTGATGTTCCTTTAAATCCAAAAGCTTCACGTATCTTATTTTCAAGATATCTTAAATAAGAAAAATGCATAAGTTGTTTATCATTAACAAATATTACAAAAGTAGGTGGCTTAACTGCAGCCTGTGTTGTGTAATAAATCTTAAGTCTCTTTCCTTTATCCGAAGGTGGCTGTTTAAGAGCTGTAGCTTCTGTAACGATCTCATTAAGTACACCTGTCGCAATTCTCATAGAATTGTTTTGTATAACCATATCTATCATATCATATATTTTATTTAATCTTTGACCTGTCAAAGCAGATATATACATTATTTCTGCATAAGGCATAAATGATAATACTTCCCTAATCTTATTATTATATTTATACATAGTCTTATCATCTTTTTCTATTGCATCCCACTTATTAACTGCAATTATAATACCTTTACCTCTTTCATGAGCTATACCTGCAATCTTAGCATCTTGTTCAGTAACTCCTTCATTAGCATCTATTACTAAAATTGCAACATCACATCTTTCAACTGCCGCAACAGTTCTAATTATACTAAATCTCTCAATCTCTTCTTTTATCTTAGATTTTCTTCTAAGTCCTGCCGTATCAATAAATACATACTCTTGTTTGTTATATTTAACAACAGTATCTATAGCATCTCTAGTTGTCCCTGCTATATCTGATACTATAACTCTATCTTCTCCAACTAGTTTATTAATTATAGAGGATTTACCAACATTTGGTTTACCAATAATAGCAACTTTAGGAATTTCATCTTCCTCTGTCTCTTCATCTGATGAATTAAAATTCTCAATAACAACATCCAACATATCTCCTAGACCCGTCTTAGAAGTTGCTGAAATTGGATATGGATCACCTATCCCTAAATTATAAAATTCATATACATCAGATTGATATTTTTCAAAATTATCTACCTTATTTACAACTAAAACAACTGGTTTATGAGATTTACGCAACATATCTGCTACTTTATAATCTGCATCTACCAAACCTTGCTTAACATCAACTAAGAACATAATAACATCTGCTGTATCTATTGCTATCATTGCTTGTTCCCTCATATGTTTTAGCATCTTATCTCCTGTATCTGGCTCAATACCTCCAGTATCAATTAATGTAAATTTATAATTAAGCCAATCTACATCTGCATATATTCTATCTCTAGTTACCCCCGGATAATCCTTTACAATTGATATTCTTTCTCCTGCTAAAGTATTGAATAATGTAGACTTACCTACATTAGGTCTTCCTACTATAGCAACTATTGGTTTACTCATTAGTTTTCCTCCTTATAATACTTTCCACAAATGCTTCTCCACTTTCAGAATCACTTATTAAAACTTCAATTCCAAGTTGTTTACTTATCTCATCTACGTCATAATCATCCAATAATATATTTTCTCCATTCCTTAATAACACACTAGGTAATATTAATTTATCACCCAAATCTTTATCCTTAAGTTGCTTGATTATATCTTGTCCTGTTAATAATCCCGCAACCGTAATATCATGTCCAAAAAAATCATTAATTATTGTATAAACATTTACCTTAACATTAGGAAACTTAGCCTGCACCTTCTCAACCTGTTTTTTAATTACACCTGTTGCAAGTTCTCCTGTTGCAAGAGATACTTTTCTTACCCTATCATCACCTGATAACGTCTCTAGGTAATCACTCACTTCTTGTTGAAGAAGTCTAACCATTCCTACTCCATTCTCTAGTTGCATATACCCTTCGTAAATTTCTTCTTCAGGAACTTCAAGTCCCGCTTGGATATACCACTCATCACTTGCATATACAAAACGTGTACCAAATTTTTCAAGGAATTTTGCTTGCCATCCTTCAATCTGTTCAACAACCTTTAAACAATCTTCCTTATCAAACATCTCAACTTGAGCTAATCCTTCTCTAAACTTAGTTTGTCCCATTGGTACAACAGATAATGATTGCATATATGGAACATACATAGATAAATCTTCTATAGTTCTGTCTAATTCCTTACCATCATTCCATCCCTTACAGCATACAATCTGGCTGTTCATATGAATCTCACCTTCATATATCTTAGTAAGTCTATCCATTATATTACCTGCAAATCTATTATTTAACATTTTACATCTAAGTTCAGGATTAGTCGAATGAACAGATATATTAATAGGTTCTAACTTATAATTGATTATTCTCTCTAAATCCTTATCTTTCATATTCGTTAATGTTATATAATTACCTTGTAAAAATGATAATCTAGCATCATCATCTTTAAAATATAATGTATCTCTCATTCCTGGAGGCATCTGATCTATAAAGCAAAATATACACTTATTCTTACAAGACTTATAGCAATCCATTAAGCCTTCCTCAAAATCAATACCCAAATCTTCTTCAAATTCTTTCTCAATCTCAAGTTCCCATTCTTCCCCATCTGGTTTACGTATTAGGACAGTAATATATTCATCATTTATAAGATATCTATAATCAAATATATCTTCTATCTCTTGATTATTAATACTAAGAAGTAAATCACCAGGTTCAATACCTAACTCACTACCTATACTATCTTCTTCTACCTTTACTATCTTATGATGATTAACCATGAATAAATCTTGTCCTTTCTTTATTTATTGTATTACAAATAGGTGTGGCAAAACCACACTATCACAATTGTATATATTAACAATATTTTTAGCATTTGTAAACATTTTTAAGGGATTTTGTTGAATTTTCTAGTGATGAGCCCATATATCTTATAAGCCATTCTGCTATTTTTAAAACTACTTAACTTAATCCAGATAAAGAATTTCCAATTCTATCTTGTTCTTCCTCAGATGGAACCATAAATTCCATTTTAGAAAACATATAACCAGTAATTTGATTTATGGTTGCTCCCATATTTTTTGCTATTTCTTTTTCAAATACTGTTGTATCTAATAAAGTATTAACAAATTCATTGTGTTCTGAACGCATACCCGACATAAACGTTCCGATAACCGTATTTAGCTTAGAACCCTTTATTTGCACATGTTTTCCAATTAATGTTCTCGAACCATTTCTAACCACAACGATGATATCACCATCTTGAACATCTTCAGGAGCATAGGTTAATCCATTATAAAAAGTCACTATTTCAGGTGACTTACGCTGTTCCCAAGCATATTTATATAAACCTTTTCTTAAATATACTATAAACTCAATTCTTTTAACGTGTTTAAAATATCATTATATTTCGCCTTGAATCATATGCCCAAAATTCATTTCATCTCTAAACAGATCATATACATATGCTGGACTTTCCTTATATAGTCCTGTTTCCTTATCTTGAAGCTTATCAAAAACCTCTGAATTATAAAATTTATTCATTGCTTCATCATATTCCAATTTTTGATTCATTACAATCATCTCAATAACATCCTGAATCACATATTCAATTAATTGTTCTTGAATACTCATCTATTCTCCTCCTTTTTTAAAAGTCGAATACTCTTCTCTGTGTGGAAAGAATACTGCGAAGAAGTTTTTTTATATATCATACCTTTTAATAGCGTTGCAAAATCTATCATCTTATTTTCATATTGTCTAAATAATAACACCATGTTATCATCTGCTACAGGTCCAATAACTATATCATATTTATTATCTCTATTACATAATTCATCTTTTATATCAAGAAATAATAGATTTCTATTATTCATTACAAATCTAGCCCATTCTTCTGTCGTCTGTTCTCCAAAATCTTTAATTTTTATATGTGATAATGTTCTAAAATCATGCCTTATATTATAAACATTTACTACAGGTTTGCCTCCGTAAATCTTAGATATTCTCACTGCCACTCTTTCTGCTTGCTCCTTTATATCAGTTAAATAAAATCCCGTTCCAAAGTCCTTATAAGGTCTACACATAGCTAAATTAATACTATCTATTTTGGTATTACTTCCATGATACAATTTCATAGTATACCGCCATTTCTTCTGCATAAAATACTAATATCTTCTACTACATTATCAAATGATAATGTGTGTTCTACTTCATAATTTTCTTTTAAAAATTCAATTCCTTTATAATTAAAAAGATATTGAAAAGCCTCTTTAGGACTAATATTATATTTCTTAGCAAATTCATTTACACAAACAACCATAAAACTAATTATCTTTTTTTCCTCACTCACATAAATCCCTCCATTTCTTATACAAACATTTCATCTAAATATGCCTTTTTTATATTTTTAAGCTTCTCCAGCTTTCGCTGATGAAGGGTGATAAGATTGTCGAGGTTTGAGAAATATTCTCCATTCCCTTTCCAATTTTTACCAACATCTATATTATATTAGTTCTATTTAACATTATCAAATAAAATTTTATCTTTATTGACAATTCTAGTGATGTCAAGTTTAATTGGGTGTGATTTTAAAAAAGAATCAAAAGAATACAAAGCAGAACCCCCCAAATTAGAGAAGTCTATTAATATGAAAACAAATAATTATACAATCTCCATTACAGCAACTAAATTACCCCTTTTTCCATTTGTCTTCCTATGTGAAAATAACAAATCACTATGACATGACGTACATACTTCTGAAACAACGATATTCTCTGGTTTTAATCCTGCTAATAATAGAATCTGTCTATTAGCCTCCCATAGATCAAGTTGCATTTTGCCATTTTCTTTTGCATAATATATGCTACTTACATCAAATTTTCCATCATATTCTTTGTGGAACTCATCTACCACTTCTTTACTAACTTCATAACAATCCCTACAAATAGAAGGACCAACTACAGCAATTATATCTTGTGGATTACTACCATATTCTCTAGTCATAGCTTCAACAGTCTTAATTCCCATTCCTTTAACTGTTCCTCTCCATCCAGAATGAGACAATCCAATAGCCTTATTTTCTGTATCAACGAAGTATAAAGGAACACAATCTGCATAAAATGTAACCAAAGGCACATTAGGTAAATTAGTAATTAATCCATCCATATTTTTGCACACTCTATCTTCTAAGCCATTACTTTTTTCATTAATTTCCTCTAGTTTTTTCTCATCAATCTTCATTATATCTGTCTCATGTATTTGGTCAGACATTATCATATTATCAAGAGTTAAACCTATAGCACTAAACAATCTATTATAATTCGTAAGAACTGCTTCTTTATCATCGCCTCTTGAAAAGCTAAGGTTCATAGTTGCAAATATTCCCTTACTAACCCCACCATTTTTGGTTGAAAATCCATGTCTAATAAATGGGATTTCACTTAATCTATCAAACGTTAAATAATCAACATTATCCTTTTTATTTAAAGTTGTAAATTTATTCATAGTAGCCATTAATAATCCTCCTAAAAGTATTTTCATTTCTTTAACAATTCGAATCTATTCTAATCTCAACTTATCTTTGATTTTCAAAAAATTTCAAAATTATTCTGTCCAAAAAGCATCTTTTATTAATTCAATCTCATTACCTGTTATAGATATTACATCAAATCTAACTGATTGATTATCATATCCATTTTTATATAAATAATACTTCGCAGCTTTAATAATTCTTTGTTTTTTGTGATAATTAACAGCCTCCGTAGGATAACCTTTTTTCGTATCTCTTCGATATTTTACCTCTACAAATACCAAATATTCTTTATCCTTAGCTATTATATCGACTTCACCTTGTTTACAATAAAAATTCCGTTCTACAATTACGTAGCCGGAATTTTCTAAATATCTAACCGCTCTGTCTTCATATTCATTTCCAATTATTCTCTTATTATATATCATTATCTCTCCATTTGACTCTATGACTCTTTAATCTTATTAATTAAATAATTAAAATCATCTTCTATGTCACATCACTTTTGATTTTATCCTATCCATATCATCAACATACACAAGTACTTCAGCAACAACTTCATATAGTTCAGGTGGAATATATTCACCAATCTCTAATTCAGAAAGTGAATCTGCTAATCTTTCATCCTTATGAATTGGAACATTTTGTTCCTCGGCTATATCTATAATTCTATCTGCAACATGTCCCTTACCTGATGCTATAACCTTAGGTGCCTGTTCTCCTTTTTGGTAAGCAAGAGCAACAGCTTTCTTGCTTCTATTTAATTGAACTTGCTTTAAATTATTCTTAAAATTATCCATTACTTTTCCCTCCAATATACGTCTGGTCATTTTCACGTACACATATTATATGAAAAATATATTCTAAAATCAATACCAATAAATATAATACATAAAAAGTTCATAACTGTTCAACCGAAAGATTAACGTTATGCACATATCATTCCCAACTATATAAAATTCTTTATATAGCTTCTTCTATGTATCTTACATGGTCCAACTTTTTTTATTGCCTCTATATGTTCCTTACTTCCATATCCTTTATTTTTCTCAAATCCATATTCAGGATATTCTTTTGCATATTCTACCATCATCCTATCCCTAGTAACCTTTGCCACGATACTAGCTGCTGCAATTGAAACACTCTTAGCATCACCTTTAATAATTGGCACCTGAATTATGTTTTCATCCACTCCTGGAATAGTAACTGCATCATTAAGTAATACCTGTGGTGGATTCTGTAAATGACTTATAGCTATTCTCATAGCTTTATATGTAGCTTGTAAAATATTAAGTTCATCTATCTCTTCCCATCCAACAATACCTACTCCAAAGTCAACAGCCTTCTCTACAATAATATCGTATAATTCTTCTCTTTTCTTCTCACTTAATTGCTTTGAATCATTTATATATAGAATATCACAATCTTTTAGTAATATTACAACTGCTGCCACAACTGGACCAGCCAAAGGACCTCTGCCAACTTCATCAACGCCACCAACATATTCATAATCTATATAATCATTTTCAAATGTCTTCATCATCTGAATTCTTTCTTTTTCTTCTTGAAGCTTAGTGTATTTTTTCTCAAAATTAGATATTAATTTAACCACACCACTTCTCTCATCATCTCTATATTCATCCAATTTAACCATAATCTGTTCTATATCAATCTCTTCTAATTCCTTTTTTATCTCACTTATACTTTTAGCCATCTTGTAATAAACCTCCAACTATTTGCAACAATATTTTATTTACAGTATTCTATTTACTTAACTCTATTTTTAAATAACATTCTTTCGCCAATAACTATTCCCTTTGAGTCAGTTCCATGTCCAATATCTCTTGTTACAGTTTTCATTCATCTCTTTCTTAATATCTAACATATCTTATCTATATAATCTAAAAGGTCAAACTGTTCATCCTTATGTTTTACAAAAAGTGTTCCAACTTTTTTACCCTCAAGTATAGAATTAATAACACTTATTTTCTTGCCATTAGCAATAACCATATCTGCCCCTGAGGCAGTTGCTATCTTTGCTGCATGGAACTTTGTAACCATTCCACCGGTTCCACAACTACTAGCTGAACCTGATGCCATAGCCTCAATCTTATCATCCCATTTATCAACATAGTCTATAAACTTAGCATCCTCATTTTTATTCGGATCGGTAGAATATAAACCATCAATATCCGATAATAAAATAAGTAAATCTGCGCAAACCAAAGCTGATACTACAGCTGACAATGAATCATTATCACCAAAAGCAAATGAAGTTGAAGAATCATTAATTGGCAACTCAATCTCGCTAGTTGAAACTGTGTCATTCTCATTTACTATAGGAATAACTTTCATCTTCAATAACTCTTCAAAAGTATTCTTTGCATTCTCTCTAGAAATATCATTTATCATAGTATACTTTGTCATAAGAACCTGGGCTGGAATCTGGTTATACTCAGCAAATAACTTCTGATACACCATCATAAGTCTAGCTTGTCCAACAGCAGCACAGGCTTGTTTCTGAGCTTTGGTAAGCTTCTGGCCTAATAAGCCTAATGCCTTACGTCCAACAGAAATAGCACCAGAAGAAACAATAATAACATCCTTATCCTGATTACGAATATCCGCCACAACCCTAACAAGCTTCTCCAGCTTCATCAAATTAAGGCTCCCTGACTCCTCATGAGTAATAGTCGACGTACCAATCTTAATAACAATCCTTTCCTTACTCTTCAAACATTTCCTGTAACTATTCATCATCTATTCTCCTATCTATCGTATTCTCATACTCACTTATCAAATCCCCTAGAAAACCCCGAACTCTGAAATGATTGCCTCAAAAACCTTAATGCCATCAATAGCAGCCGATGTAATGCCTCCTGCATAACCAGCACCTTCACCACAAGGATAAATTCCTTTAAAGTTACTTTGAAAGCTTTCATCTCTAACAATTCTAATAGGCGATGATGTTCTGGTCTCAATACCACTAAGAACAGCATCTTCTCTATCATAATCTTTTATTTTCTTACTGAATCCATGTATTCCTTCAATTAAAGCCTCACTCACATACTCAGGTAAAATATCTCGAATATTTGCAAATGAATATTCTCCCTTTATATTCGGTTCAATCTCCCCAAAGTTTGAACTTACTTTATTATTTTCAAAATCGCCAAATAACTGAACTGGTACTAGACCATTACAAGCCTCATAAGCTTTCTTTTCCCATTTTTCTTGAAAATGAACTCCTGCTAGTACATCATCCTCTTCGCCAAAATCCTCTGGTGTTACATTTACAATTATAGCACTATTAGCATTTCTTTCCCCTCTATCATAATTGCTCATTCCATTTACAACTAACTGTCCTGGAACAGAAGATGCATTTACTACGAATCCACCTGGACACATACAGAAAGAATATACAGCTCTACCTTTCTCAGTCGTATATGTAAGCTTATATGGTGCTGCTGGAAGCTTATTCTTCTTATCACCATACATAATAGTATTAATCATATCTTGGTTATGTTCAACACGAACACCTATAGCAAAGGCCTTCTTAGTCATATCAAAGCCTTTATCCTTTATCAGATTAAAGGTATCTCTTGCACTATGACCTATAGCCAAAACTAAAACTTCTGTATCTAACCACATGGCATTATCAATCTGAATAGCAGATATCTTACCATCTTCGAGCAAAATATCTGTCATCTTAGTATCAAATAAAAACTTACCACCAAGACTAATAATCTCTTTTCTCATATTCTTAACTACATTAACTAACTTATCTGTCCCAATATGAGGTTTATTATCATACAAAATTTCCCCAGGTGCACCAAACTTAACAAAAGTCTCAAGAACTTCTCGACCACGACCATAATTATCCTTAACTAATGTATTAAGCTTTCCATCTGAAAATGTTCCTGCCCCACCTTCACCAAACTGAACATTACAATTTCCATTCAAAATGCCCTCATTCCAAAACTTCTCTACGGCTTTAACTCTATTATCTACATCTTGTCCACGCTCTATAAGAATAGGCTTATACCCTGCCTTAGCAAGCATATACCCACAAAATAACCCTGCAGGGCCTGTTCCAACAACAATAGGTGCCTTCTTTAACTTCTTTGTTCCAGTAACACTATAACTATACTTCATCCTATCACTAACTTGAACATCATTATTATGTAACCTACTCATCACTTTCTTCTCATTCTCTATATTAACCTCAACACAATAAACATACTTAACATCGCCCTTTCTCGCATCAATAGACCTCTTAACAACACTAAAATCTATCAACTGCTCCTTACCAATCTTAAGCTTAGCCAAAATAGCCTTCTCAAGCTCATCTCTACCAGCTTCAATATCTAACTTTATTTGATTAATTCTAACCATATCATTCTCCATTTCCTAGCGAATATTCACATTCTTTTTTAAACCCCAAAAAATCACTCAAAATACTCTAGCAAATGCTATCTAATTAATTAAAATATAGCATCTATATATAATGCATTTATATATTTCAGTAAACAGATTTGAATAAAAACCTAAACATTGTTCCCCGCAATATAGCCAGTGGACCATGCCCACTGGAGATTGTAACCACCACAAGTTCCATCTATGTCCATCAATTCGCCAGTTATGTATAAACCTTTTGATATCCTTGACTCCATAGTATGATAATCAATCTCTGATGTACTCACTCCACCTGCAGTAACCTGGGCATTATCCCAAGAATTAGTATCAACTATCTCCATGGGTAACTTTTTCATATATCTAATCATAGCCTCTAATCTGCCATTACTCTTCCTATCAATATAAGCTGCCAACTTACTATTAATCATACCTATAAGCAACTCATAATTATCTTTATAATAACAATTCTTCTGTCTATTTCTAAGTAAAACTAACAATTCTTTATCATCTATATCTGGATAAAAATCAAGTTCTATCTTAACCTTCTTTTTCTTACTTAATCCAACTGCTGCATACCTACTTAATTGCATAATCGGTATACCTGATATACCATAATCAGTAAATACAAACTCTCCATAATTAGTTCGATTTTCTTCACCCTCAATATACATAGTAACTTTTCCTTGGATTCTAACACCTGATAAAGATTTGTATTCTTTTCCTTTAGCCTTCAATTGAACAAGGGCTTTATTAAGCGCAACTATACTATGCCCCAAACTTTCAGCTATTGCATATCCACTACCATTGCTTCCAAGCTTTGGTGAAGCCATTCCCCCTGTTGCTAGAATAACCTTTGAACAAATATGTTTATTCTTGTCTGTAACTACTGTATATTCTACATTTTCTTCAATCTTTATATCATTTTTATTTTTATCATAGTATCCCTTATTCATTCTAATATTCTTATTTTTTCCCATACTGCCATTTCTGATAATTTTTTCTACATTTTCCTCAAGTAAAATCTTCACTCCAAGATTATTCAGTTCCATCAGCATAACTTCTACAATAGAACTAGCTTGCTCAGAATAAGGGTATATATAACCATCTTTATTCTTAGCAAGTATGCCTAATTCTTCAAAAAAATCAATTGTATTTTTATATGAAAATTTACCTAAGACCTGACTAACAATGTCAACATTTTCCCCTCTATAACTATCATAATCGTATTGAGTATTAGTATAATTACATTTTCCATTGCCAGTTGCATATATTTTCTTTCCTGCCTTAGCCATTCTATCTATAATCAAAACTTTTTTCCCACGTCTAGCTGCACATATTCCTGCCATTAAGCCTGATGCGCCTGCTCCAACTATTATTACATCATTTTTCACATGTATCCTCATTTCTTAACTAGAATAACCTTCTAGAATAGACAATAATTTTTCCTTATTATCTACACATATTCCAGCCTCTAGATTTTTCTTCTCTGTATCAGGTAAACTATCTGTCTTAATACCTGTATTCTCATATAGTGTCTTCTTATCACCATAATAAACCTTTATATATCCATCTCTATCCATTATATAATACTTAACTGATGACTCATCGTATATCTTTTCTATTACTATTTCGTCACTTGAAAATTCTAAAACATTTATAGTTTGTAGTCCTTTTTCCACTTCTTCAACAGGAATATTTTGCATATAATTATCATAATACTTATCTATCTGTTGCCTTGTAAGTCCCACGAAATATTCCGGAACTTTACTGCTTTTCTCTGTTCTTTTATTATTAAATAAATCAACTACAATTACTTTACAATTAGTTGTATCCAAAACCTTTATATTATTTGCACTTGCATCTACTGCATTTATTGAAATATCCTCTGAATTAGATACTAAATTATTATCAGACACATTATTACCATTAACTTTATTATTATCTTTTTGTTTAATATCTTTACTATACACATCTTGTTCAATTTGTCTCAAATATTTCATATAACCAATAGAATAAAAACCTATGGCAATCAATGACACCAGACTTACCATAATAACTAATGGATAATTAAATTTCCTCCTATTTTTTCTATCTTTTTTACTCATATACACATCACTCCTTTTATTAAGTATTACCATAATAAAAGAAGTTATGCATTTATTAAGTATAAAGAGTCGCTTGCAACTACTTCTTATTTCATTAAATGTAACTTACAAAATATTCTATATATCGTGTTTCCCTTTGGCATACGCATTAACTCATCCTTAGTAATTCCTTTAAATGCAACTAATGAGATAGCATAAACTATAACTGCCACTAATATAGCTACTAATGTAGCAATAATATTTACTGTATAACTAGAATGTAATACTTGTGCCATTCCATATTTCATTCCAAATGCTACACTGAAGGCTACAACTCCCATTACTATTGATGCTATTGTAGGGATTACAAATGTAGTCCTTATCTCTTGCTTATATTGTAACTTCTTTGCAATTGAACGCCAGTTTAATATGCATACTCCCAATGCAAACACAACATTACCTATAGCCAATGAATATATTCCTAAACCATCTTTTAAAACTAAACCTGGTTTTAACAATAATACTATAACACCTAAATGAATAACAAATGATATAGCTGAATGAATCAAAGGCAAACTCATATGATTCATTGCTTGTAAAATTGCATTACTTATTGTTGATAAAGCGTAAAATGCTACAGCAAAAGCACCTATTCTTAACATAATACTTGACATACCTGTTGATTGTCCTTTAAATAATAATTCAAAAATATTTGGTGCCAACGCTATAAAACCAAATGTAGCTGGTATAGCAATAAGCATATTAAATCTAATTGCAACATCTATCTTGCTTTTCATTCCTTCAACATTTCCTTTAACTTTTTCTGACACAATTACTGGAACTATTGAATTACCAAGTGCTGTAGCTATTGCCACAGGAATATTAACTAAAAGAACATATTTAGCATATATTCCAAGATGTATATTTCTTGTTTTTTCATTAGCAACATATAACCAATTAAATAAAATTCTGTCAACAACTGCATTTAAATTATAAATAGTCTGACTAAGAATAATAGGAACTACAGTAGCCAATATTAATTTAAATATATCTTTATATAAATCAACCTTTTCATGTGTATCGCTATTAATCTTTTCTTTTCTGGATTTATTTGATTTGATAAATATAATAATTAAAACAATTAATCCCACAACAGCTCCAGAAGTCGTTCCTAATGTACCTCCTGCTGCACCATATGCTGAAACATTTACCTTCTTACTATACATATTCATAAAAGTCATAGTTGCAACTACACTTACTATAGCATTTACTATCTGTTCTAATATCTGTGACACAGATGTTGGAATCATAGTACTATTTCCTTGAAAATATCCTCTTAGTGTTCCCATTACTGCACACAAAAAAATAGTAGGTGAAAGTACTTTAAGTGGTAATGCACTATTAGGTGATTTCAATAAATTAGTCGCAAAAAAATCTGCTCCAAAGAAAATAACTAGTGCTGTAATTAATCCAGTTGTTATAGCAAATGTCATCGCCCCTGTAAGTACTCTTCTTGCATTCTTATGTTCATTATTAGCAACTTTGGCTGCAACTAACTTTGATACAGCTAAAGGCATACCATAAGATGATACTATTAATGCTATATTATATATAGAATATGCCGAATCATAATAACCTAATCCTTCTTCTCCAAAACTATTTGTCATCGGCATTCTATACAACAATCCAATTAATCTACATATCAGACCTGCAACAGCAAGGATACTTCCTTGTACTAAAAAATTTGTCATCTTCTTTTTCTGTGTATTACTCATCTTTAATATCTTCCTCTTTCAATTAGTCTTATGTTCATCCTTAATTTAACACTATTCCAAAATAGCACTTTCCCCTATTTATATATTCTTAAAAATTAATAAATACTTGTTTTCTCTTTTTTATCAATTGGAACCAATGCAATATAAGTTATACCTGGATTTATCTGAAGTAATTTACCATCTTCAAGATATTGCATAGTAAGTCTTCCTTCATTTCTCTTCCATCTGATGCTCTTATATTCTCCTGCTGATATATATACTCCTTCGCCATTAGAGTCATATATATCCATAGCCTGTCTATCATGACTATCATATGCCCACTGTTTAACATACTGAATTATAATATTAGTAAAACTTAGTTGTTTTCCTGTGTTTTTATCAACATGAGCCGTATCAAATTGATACCTATAATATAATTTATCCGAATTATTATATGTAAAATATGGTTTTGCATATCCAGATAATTCTAACGCTACTTTGCTTTTTGCATTTCTATCACCCTTTATACTTTGAACTTCATCGTTAAATGTAAAATGATTATCTGTCTTACCTTTATAATCTGTATGAGTAGCATTAGAAGCTATAAGCTTATCTATTCTTTCCTTTGAAGTAAATGCATTATGAGGTGCTCTAATTGAATTATCACGATACATTATAGCGCTACCTTTCCCTGTATTGCCATCAAAATCAGTAAGTCCTAATGAAGCTATCTTATTCTTAGCGTCTGTAGAACCTCCCACATGAATATATATTGCATCATATTCCTTTGCAATACTTACATAATATGGTCTTGCACTTCTAAGAGAACCAATTCTATTAGAAGTAACATTTTGGCTTATTCCCATAAGTCTAGTAATTCCACCTTCAACTACCGCTTCATACAGAATATCCATCTCTGAAGTACCACTCTGCGGTGATGCTTCCTTTATATTATTAAACATTATTGCCACTGGTCTATTATTAACTACATTTTCATCCATCCATAATCCTGTAAATAAAGATTTTGCCATGCCTTCATGAGGATCAGCTGTAGGTTCTGAATCAGTAGGTATCTTTACATCCTGTACCTTCTTATAATCCTCCATTATATTTTCTTCTTTATCTTTATTTATACCTAGAAATGCAATAAATATCGCAACCATTGCAAAAATACTAAGTATTAATGTAGATATTACCTTAAATAAACGTAACTTTCTTCTATTTCTCTTATATTCTAACTCTTCATCGTAAAAATAATCCTCATTAAAACCTTCATTATAATCCCCTTTATACTCATCATAGTTGTTATAATCTTTCATCATAACCTCCTTTTCTAAGTATAAATCCGAACACTAGTCTCTTGTAATATTCATTTTCTCTAGAATCTTCTTCTGTGTTACTTCCATAATGTCGCCATCTTTCTCCATATGGTCAAATCCAAATAAATGTAACATACTATGTATTACTAAAAAAGACATTTCCCTAAGTTCTGAATGTCCATATTCTTTAGCTTGTTCTCTAACCTTGTCCACAGATAAAACAATATCTCCTAATACCAAATCGCCTGTATCTTGATTAAATAATTCAACTAAATCTTCATTTATATATTCAAAATCAGCTGGTCCATCATATAAAATCATTGGAAATGATAAAACATCCGTTGGTCTATCTATATCTCTTGTCTCTCTATTAATTACATGAATTGCTTCATTAGTTGTTAGAAGTACATTAACTTCTATATCAAATGGGCAATCACAATACTTATGAGTTTCTAATATTGCATTGGTAATTGCCTCTTTATAATCAAAATCAAATTTATCATCTACTTCTACTACATCATCTAAATCAATATTAATTGTCATACGTATCTCCTTTTTTCATGTCGTTCTTTTTTCATCTGACGTTTTTTCTCTTCTTTTAAGTCATAATCATCATATGCCTTAACAATTCTTTGTACCAATGGATGTCTAACAACGTCTTTATTAGTAAGATATGAGAATCCTATTCCCTCTACCTTTTTTAATATCTTAAGTGCATTTTCAAGTCCAGAAGAAGCTGTAATTGGTAAATCTTTCTGCGTTAAATCTCCTGTTACAACTACTTTAGAACCAAATCCAACTCTAGTTAGGAACATTTTCATCTGAGCAGGAGTAGTGTTCTGTGCCTCATCCAATATAATAAAAGAATTATCCAAGGTTCTTCCCCTCATATAAGCTAAAGGTGCAACCTCTATCAATCCTTTCTCTGAATTCTTAACGAAAGATTCTGGCCCCATAATCTGATTTAATGCATCATATAAAGGTCTTAAATATGGATCTACTTTACTTTGCAAATCTCCAGGTAAAAACCCTAACTTTTCTCCTGCTTCAATAGCAGGTCTAGTCAAAATAATCCTATTAACCTCATCCTTCTTAAAAGCTGTAATAGCCATAGCCATTGCAAGATATGTCTTACCTGTTCCTGCTGGACCAACTCCAAAAGTAATCATATTATTACGTATATTATCAACATATTCCTTCTGTCCTTTTGTCTTTGGCTTTACTGGTTTACCATTTATAGTATTACATATTAAGTCATTATCTAACTTAATTATCTCTTCTTCCTCGTCATCATATACTAATGAAATAGCATAAGTAATATTATGCTCTGTTATCTCATTTCCTCTTCTAATTAATTCCGCTATATTCATAATAACTTTATAAGCTTTATCAACATGACCACTATCACCTACAAGCTTTATCTTGCCATCTCTATTTATTATGGTAACTTCCAATGCCCTCTCAATTATCTTCGCAAACGAATCTAATTGTCCAAACATTTCTCTTTCAATTGAGGAATCTATATCAACATACTTCTCAGCTATTCCCATCAGCCACATCTCCTTCAATCTGTAACTCAGATTTATCAATAGGTATATACTTCATTTTACTATCTCGTAAAATAACATATCCTTTTCCAATCAACATTTTATCATTCACATAATAGTCAATACTACTATTTATCATAGTCACATTTTCTCTATTTAATTCATTTTTATACCTATCAAATCTACTAGAAGCTATACTTCTAAGTTCATCATCTGTATACCGTTCTTTAATACTTTTATATTCTCTATAGTCAGTTTCTACAATCTCAATAGGTAAATAATAATCTTTGCCTAGACTAACATTATAATTATTTACTATAACATCAAAATTGTCAATTTTTTTTATGGAATTTAATGTAAAATTATTTGTAAATAGTGAAATGTAATTCTTTTTCTTAAAAATAAAATCATAGGTCTTTCTTGTTTTATCTGCATAGATTCGTTTATTATAATTTCTATCTATCCTTTCATAATACTCCTTACTATATTCGATTACTATATTAGCTTCACTAGCAATTGCATGTTTTCTAATAACTGTTTTAGAATCATCCTCAATATTCATAATACCCTTAACTAATACTTGCCCCCTAGTTACACTATCTCCATTTCCAACTTGAGGTTCTCCATCCTTTACAATAATAGACTTAATTACCCCATCTACTGGGGCAACAATATGTCTAGGCCTAGTTTCATTTCCTTTTTTATCAAATTTTACATTTTCCTTTATTGAAATAATTAGTCTTGTACCTTTTATTTGCGCAGATACCCATCCGATATCAGTATATTTATTTCTTATTGCTTCCTCTATATCACTACATACAACATCTTTAACTAGCATTCCTTGCCTTATATGCCTCTTCTCTAGAAATTTCATTAATTCATAGTCTGTATAATAATTCTCACCATCTATTTCAATACTCCATATAAATAGTGAAAATATATATATTATAAATATTCCTAACATTAACCCAACTACAAAAGAACTTCTCTTTCTACATTTTTCAAAGAAAAATGGCAGTCCAACTTTTTTATATATCCTTGGAACCGTATGAACTTTTCTAATTATTCTCTTAGTATTTTTATATTCTTCTATATTCATACAGAAATCAAAATAATTATCATATTTTTCTAAGCCATATATATGAAGTTTATTATTAGAACACAGATTAATAAATCTTTCTTTATTATCACCCTCTATTCTAGCGTAAACATATCCATTGCACCATCTTTTAAATCTATTATTCAAATCATTTCATTTCCTTTTGTATATATTCAATTATATTTATTTCTTTGGATTATTATGATTTTTTAATTCAAAACTAACACTATGTATTTTACCCGTAACTCTAAGTTCTACATCATACAGATATTCTATTCTAAGATTTTCACCACATATACACACATTATTTCTTTTTGTTTTTATCTTGATTAAATATGGCTCATATTCAAGAACTTTTATATAATTTTCTATTACTATACTTCTCTTTCCTACAAGTGTCATAACCTCTGCACCTGTAAGTACATCTTCTGATATATTTAATTTTCTTATTATATTATCCATAAATTCTTCCCTATTACTAGCTTTATTTTTCTTCACCTTATAAGTATCTTTTCCTTGCATTTTCATAAGGTTACGTCTATTTTTTTTATGATTACTCTTTAAAAATCTCACACCAAACCCCAACCAAGCACACACCTATTTATTTTATTATATGTAACTATCCCCTAGATGTGTTTTTAGGGATTATACTAGCAATTTTTCTTTTGGTGGTCTGGGATGATTATTTTATTCTAGGGACGATTTGAATAATTTTATCAGTGTAAAGCTTGTGCGGAGCCATTCTAAAGCCCTCACCAGGCTTCACTAGAACCACAGCCCAAAAACACAAAGAACGCTCGTTTTTTACAAAACGAGCGTCTCTATTGTTTAAAATTAATATTTACGTTTACGTGCAGCCTCAGATTTCTTCTTACGTCTTACACTTGGTTTTTCATAATGCTCTCTCTTACGAATCTCTTGTTGGATTCCTGCTTTTGCACAGTTTCTTTTAAATCTGCGTAGAGCACTATCTAATGTTTCGTTTTCTTTTACTATAACGTTTGACATAGTCTCACACCTAACCTCCCTCCAGTTGTGTATTGTGCTTATACAACTGTTTGGGTTTTTATTGCACTATTAAGATTATATCATATTTTTATTTTTCGTCAACCACTTTTATTCTTTTTTTATTTAAATTGTATAATTTTATCCTTCTCCATAATCAACTATTCTCCACTCATCATCCTTATTATCTCTTTGTAAAGTCCAACTCCAGCCATCAACCTTTGAATTTTTAGTTAAACCTGAATCTTTCTCAACATCACCTGTTTTTAAATCAGTATATAATACTATTTTATTCTTTTCTTTTAGAGCAGAACTAGCAAGATCTGTATTCTCATCATACCATATCTTAGTTAATTCACAATTAGTAAATTCCTTAAACTTCTCTTTAACAGCCTCTACTGCATCCTCTCTTTCTTGTTCTGAATACACATCAGATTTCCCTAAGTCTACTTTTGCATTATCTGTTTTACCCTCTTTTTGACAACCTACAAGTAAAAACATTAATACAGTAACTAAACTTAAAATAAAGATATTTTTTTTCATATATATTTTCCTTTCTTAATTTATATTTACAACGTAACCTTTTTTAGCATACCATTTATCAGTCATTTTTTTCTTTAATATACTCTTCTGTTTTATAACATCACCGAGTTTATTACTCTCTACATACTCTGTTTTTCCTATAACTTCTATAGACTTATCTTCAAGTACATCCTCTAATTCAACAACCTCTGCATTAGAATCATCTTCATCATCTGCATTTACACTAATCTCCTTTTAATAATCAAACTATACTACATTACCATTTTGTTGGATATCTAAGAATGCTGTAAAGATTTTCAGAAATGTCTCTCCCCTTTATTTTCTATCCAACCCATTGACGTCAACATATTTAGTCTATCATTACACAATTTTAATGTCAATATAATAAAATAATAAAAAACCAAGGAGGGTGCGAAGCACCCTCCTCAAAGAGAAATCTCAAATCCTATAACTGTTCACTAACAACCTCAACTGCTTTAGTTAAAGCGTCATCAATAGCTGCTACATTCTTTCCACCTGCTTGAGCCATATTAGGACGACCACCGCCACCACCACCTACAACTGCCGCAGCTTGCTTAATAACATTACCAGCATGGAAGCCAGCCTTAACTGCTGCATCTGTACCAGTAACAATAAGATTAACTTTATCTTTTCCAATAGATGATGCAAGAATAACAATACCATCACCTAATTTTTCTTTCATCTGGTCACCTAAATTACGTAACTCATTCATATCGACATCACTAATTTTAGTAGCTAAAACCTTCATGCCATTAACATCAGTAACATTATCCATAATATCACCAACGGCATCTTTAGCTAACTTGTTCTTTAACTTCTGGTTTTCAGAATTAAGAGCCTTTAACTCATCTTGAAGAGACATAATTCTCTTCTCAATCATTGCTGGTTCAGCCTTAAGAAGCTTAGCAATATTGTGAAGTTCCTTCTCTAACTTATTATAATATTCAAATACTGCCTTACCTGTTATTGCTTCTATTCTTCTTACACCTGATGCAACACCTGTCTCTGATAAAATCTTAATAACTGATATATCAGATGTATTAGCTACATGAGTACCACCACATAACTCTGTACTAAAGTCACCCATCTTAACCACGCGAACTTTATCAGAATACTTCTCACCAAATAGTGCCATCGCACCTGACTTCTTAGCAT
Organism: uncultured Lachnospiraceae bacterium; assembly: GCA_934432595.1. Lineage (GTDB taxonomy): Bacteria > Bacillota > Clostridia > Lachnospirales > Lachnospiraceae > SIG301. Next base: position 96,720 of record CAKRYR010000007.1, read on the forward strand.
CCTCAAGTGACATTTCCTTAGTATCAACAACTAATCCTGCTGCAATTTGCTCATTTACAAGATCTTCTACCTTCTTAATCTCATCAGCACTCATAGCAGAGAAATGAGTAAAGTCAAAACGAAGTCTATCCTTATCTACATATGAACCAGCTTGCTCAACATGACTTCCAAGTACTGTTCTAAGTGCCTTTTGAAGTAAATGAGTTGCACTATGATTCTTACAAGTATCTGCTCTTCTTGCTGCATCAGCTTTTAAAGTAACTGTCTCTCCAACTTTAAATGACCCTGATTTTACATATCCTACATGACCAATCTTTGTTCCTTGAAGTTTAATTGTATCTTCAACAACAAATACATTATCTCCATTAACAATAACACCTGTGTCAGCTAACTGTCCACCCATTGTAGCATAAAGACAAGTTTCGCTAACTAAGATAGTACCTTTTTGTCCTTCTTTAATAGTATCTGATAATTCATTCTCTGCTACTATAACAGTGATATCTGAATTATTCTCTAACTTATCATATCCAACAAACTTTGACTCTACATTAGCATCTATAGATTGATAAATTGTTACATCAGCACCCATATAGTTAGTTTCTTCTCTAGCTTCTTTACCAGCTATTCTTTGTTGTTCCATAGCCTTTGTAAATCCTTCTTCATCAACTGTAATTCCTTTTTCTTCAAGGATCTCAGTTGTTAAATCAAGTGGGAAGCCAAATGTATCATATAATCTAAATGCATCTTCTCCTGATAATTCCTTCTTACCTGATTTTTCTAACTCTTTAACAAGATTATCTAACTTGCTAAGTCCTTGTTCTATTGTTTTATTAAAATTATCTTCTTCTATAGCAATAAACTTAAGAATATAATCCTTCTTCTCTTCTAACTCTGGATAACCATCTTTTGATAATTCAATAACAGTACTTGCTAAAGTTGCTGCAAAACTTCCTTCTATTCCAAGTAAATGTCCATGTCTTACTGCACGTCTAAGAAGTCTTCTAAGTACATATCCTCTTCCTTCATTAGATGGCATAATTCCATCAGATATCATAAATGTAACCGAACGAATATGATCTGTTACTTTACGAATAGATATGTCTTTCTTATCATCTTCATGATATTTAACACCTGCAAGTTCACATACTTTATCACGAAGTGCCTTAATAGTATCTACGTCAAATATGGAGTCAACATCTTGAACTACAGTTGCAAGTCTTTCAAGTCCCATACCTGTATCAATGTTCTTTTGTACAAGTTCAGTGTAATTACCTTTACCATCATTTTCAAATTGAGTAAACACGTTATTCCATACTTCTATGTATCTGTCACATTCACATCCTACAGTACAATCAGGACTTCCACATCCGTATTTTTCTCCTCTATCATAATAGATTTCTGAAGATGGTCCACAAGGTCCTGCACCATGCTCCCAGAAATTTTCCTCTTTACCAAATCTAAATATTCTCTCTGGAGCTATACCTATATCCTTATTCCATATATCAAAAGCTTCATCGTCCTCTTCATATACTGATGGATATAACCTATCTGGGTCTATTCCTACAACTTCAGTTAAGAATTCCCATGACCAGCTTATAGCTTCTTTCTTAAAATAATCTCCAAAGGAGAAATTACCTAACATCTCAAAGAATGTACCATGTCTAGCTGTTTTACCAACATTTTCAATATCCCCTGTTCTAATACACTTTTGACAAGTTGTTACTCTCTTACGAGGTGGCACTTCTTGTCCTGTAAAATATGGCTTAAGTGGTGCCATTCCTGAGTTTATAAGTAACAAACTCTTATCATTTTGAGGTATTAATGAGAAACTATTTAGACGCAAATGTCCCTTGCTCTCAAAAAACTCCAAAAACATTCTTCTTAATTCATTAACTCCATAATATTTCACTACTATTTCCTCCTAATTTATCTTCCATTGCCAAAATTTAATTTATTCTCTTAAAAATAATAAATTATTCTTCTATATTATTTTTAGCATTTTTTCTTTTTCTGAAGAATTTTCCTATTTGTATTCCACAAAACATAACAACCACCAATAGAACTAATTCAACTCCATACTGAAACATTGCATGTAATAGTGCTGTCATATTATTCCTCCATTCTAAAATACAGTAATTTTTTGAATTGCATTTATCAACTTTATAACCTTCAAAATTTAGTTAAAATATACTATTGGCTCTTCTGGCTCACTTGCCTTTTCCACCTCGTCCACATATAAAACTGGGCCTTCTGACTGATAGCCAGGATGATACTCACATTTAATCTTTGCTGTTACTGATACCCATTCTTTCTCAGATAGCTTATCTGCAAATTCATAATTACAAATGAATCCTACAAATGCCATATCATCAGCACAACATGTCATAGCAAATCTACCAGGTACAAAACAAGTCTTAGGCATACCTGGTGGTTGATAAACCATACCTTTTATCTTAACTGTCTTACCATCATATTTACTAGGATTATCTGAAGCATCAATATAGAAGATTCCATAATCATCATCAACTATATCAATTACATCCGCATTTATATCATAAGGTAAATCGTCTTCTTCATTATTATTCATAATGTTGCCATCTTTACCTTCATATACAATCTGAGCTCTTCTATTAACAACTTTAATACTTCTTCTTAATGCATTTTTCTTAGTATTCTCATCACATCTGTTAAATATAATCAAATCTGAATTAGCCATTTGATTAGCCATAAGTGAACGCATATTATTCATATATACTTCAAAAGTTTCTGCATTAACTGTAGTAATAATCTGTGCTGTAATCCATCCTTTTGGAACAGCCAAATCAAATATCAAATCAAAATTCCATGTTCCGTTATATTCTATCATAACTCTCTGTGGGCGATATTTTGCTTGACATTTTCTTAAGAATTCCTCTGTAAGTTCCTCTTTATCCTCTATTGTAACAAGAGAAACCTTATTATCCTTAAGAACTCTCATATCATATTCAACTTCACCTTCTTCACAGCATATAAGTAACGTTCTCTCACCTGCTGAGAATTCTGGATCAGCTATAGTTTCTTTTATAAAAGAAGTCTTACCACTTTCCAAAAAACCTGTAATTAAATAAACTGGTATATCCATCTATATTTCTAACCTTCTTTCGTTCTAAACTACCATCCTCGTGGAATATTTATATTCTAACATGAATTTTTTCTCATATTAAACAGTAAATAGTTTAGCTAAACCTTCTTCATCAAGATTAGTTCCAATTACACATAATCTACCTGTATAATCTGCTGCACCTTTTCTAACTTCATATTCACCTGGAACTAAATCAAAATGTAACCACTCACCAGTAGTTGAATTAACAATTCCCTTAGCTCTAAGAATTACTCCATAAGGTGAATCTTCAGATGAAAGCTTATCTAAATCAGCTTTTAATTCTTCTTCTGTAAACTTATGAGCTGTTTGTTCACCCCAACTTGTAAATACTTCATCTGCATGATGATGTCCATGATCATGTCCACAACAACATTCTCCATCATGATGATGATGTTCATGTTCATGGTCGTGATCGTGATGACAGCATTCCTCATCGTGATGATGCTCGTGGTCGTGATCGTGGTCATGGTCATGATGACAACACTCTCCATCATGATGGTGGTGATGGTGTTCATGTTCTTCCATAATTTCTAATTCTAATGAAGCACTATTTTCCATAGCTTCAAGAATCTTCTTACCATCTATATCATCCCAAGGCGTTGTAATAAGTATTGCCTTATCATTGTGTTCCTTTAATAAATGAACACATTCATTTAACTTATCTTCAGTCATATCTTGACTTCTACTTATAATAATAGTCTTTGCATACTCAACTTGATTATTAAAGAATTCACCAAAATTCTTCATATACATCTTAGTCTTTTTACCATCTACAACAGCAGTATATGAATTAAGAACAACATCCTTACCTTCTGCTACTCCTTTAACTGCCTTAATAACATCTGATAATTTACCAACACCAGATGGTTCTATAATTATTCTATCTGGATGGAACTTATCTAGTACTTCTTGTAAAGCTGTACCAAAATCACCAACTAAAGAACAACATATACATCCTGAATTCATCTCATTAATTTCTACACCTGAATCCTTTAAAAATCCACCATCAATTCCTATTTCTCCAAATTCATTTTCAATAAGAACTAGCTTTTCTCCTTTATAAGCCTCTTCAATTAATTTCTTTATTAAAGTAGTTTTTCCTGCTCCCAAAAAACCTGATATAATTTCTATCTTTGTCATACCGACAACCTCCTAACCTTTCAAAAAACTTTTATCTTTAATGCTTTAAAATATTTATAAATATCTATACTTTTATTTCTTTATCTAATACTTTATATCTATAATACTTAATACTTACTTCCAACAACCTGTACTTTAAGCATATTAGTTGTACCTGATATTCCTAACGGTACACCTGCTGTAATAACAACTAAATCATTATTATTAACCAAACCTGAAACTTGTGCACTATGAACTGCATTTTCAAATAAATCAAATGTTTCTTGTTCCTCTTCTATTAGCAGTGGAACAACTCCCCAAGACATATTCAACTGTCTGCACACATTTGGATAAGTTGTACACCCAACAATAGGGCATGATGGTCTATATTTTGAAATCATCCTTGCAGTCTTACCTGATTTTGTAACTGTAACAATTGCCGATGCATTTATATCCAAAGCTGTTGTACACGTTGCATGAGAAATAGCATCAGTTACATCTGGATTAGACTTTCTATCTCTCATAAAAAATCTCTTACGATAATCAATATCTTCCTCAGTACGTTCTGCTATTCTAACCATGGTCTTAAGTGCTTCAACAGGATATTTACCTGCTGCCGTCTCACCAGATAACATTATTGCACTAGTTCCATCATATATAGCATTAGCAACATCTGTAGTCTCTGCTCTTGTTGGCCTTGGATGAATCATCATTGAATCAAGCATCTGTGTTGCTGTAATAACTTGCTTACCTGTCTCATATACTTTTTTAATTATTAATTTTTGCATAACAGGAACATCTTCATTAGGAATCTCAACACCCATATCGCCACGAGCAACCATAATTCCATCAGATACCTGAATTATCTCATCTATATGTTCTACTCCTTGAAGATTCTCTATCTTCGCTATAATATTAATTGAATAACAATTATTTTCTTCTAAAATACGTCTAATTTGCAATATATCGCCTGCAGTTCTAACAAAAGAAGCTGCAATAAAATCAAAATCATTCTCTATACCGAAAATAATGTCCTTTTCATCTTGTTCACTAACATATGGCATAGACAAATCAACACCAGGTACATTTATTCCCTTACTATTAGAAAGTGGACCTCCATTTATTACCTTACATACTATATCTGTATCTGTTGTACTAATTACTTCCATATTAATTAGTCCATCGTCAATTAATATCGTATTTCCTCGGTTAACATCTTTTGGCAACCCTTCGTATGTTATACTAACTTTAGAGCTATCTCCTTCTATATCTTCCGTAGTAAGAGTAAATTTCTGTCCTTCTTTTAATTCAATTCTATCTTCTTTAAATGTTCTAACTCTTACCTCTGGTCCTCTTGTATCTAACATAGCTGCAATAGGTTGATTTGTCTCATTTCTTAACCTACGTAGCACTTCTAATCTCTTTAAATGTTGTTCATGGTTCTGATGCGAAAAGTTAAATCTAGCCACATTCATTCCATTATCTATAAGTTGTCTAAGTACATTCTCATCATCTGTAGATGGTCCAAGTGTACATATAATCTTTGTTTTTCTCAAATCATCGCATCCTTTCAGTCTACATTATAATGTCCCTAATCCCCCATTTTTTAATTGTACTTTATTATCTACTTTAATTCAAGTATTTATTTACTATTCTCTACTAGACATATCTTTCTGTAATAATTCTAAATAATGGACATATAATCCATTTTTCTTAGGTATAAAATATTCCTTATCTAAATCTTCATATTTAATATTATGAACTTGTCCCTTTTTTATCTTATTAAAATATTCATTCAAAACAGATAATCTCAGATAATAGTATTCATCCCTTTTTGAAAAATATACTAATATAAAAGCTATGCCACCTTGTTTTTCAAAATTATTCATAAATTCTAACTGATGCTCGTGAACATTTTGTAATGAAAATGTATCTTTTGCACATTCTTTTGCGTCAAAACACACCGGAATTCCCTGTACAGCTCCTATATAATCTACCGTACTCTTTTTTTCAAAATAAGCTAAAGTAATATGTCTACTCTCTTTATCTATCTCAATAGGCTTAATGGGCGTAGGTATTTTCTGTATTAAAGCAAGATTTTGACTTAAATACTTATCATTAGTAATATTAATAACCTCTTCTAAGGCCGAACCTCTCAAACCTCTACTTTTCCAATAAGCCATATCTACACCTCTTTCAAATAAACATATTTTCTCACTTTTGAATTCTAACACTTTACCCTTTTTATTTCAAGTTAACTTCCATATATTTACTATTAGAGTATTCTAGTGACGAGCCCTGGGGGTGTAATCTACGAGCTAGAATAAAATTTCTGAAATAATATTACATTTTTATTAAACATTGTTTACAAAAATTTTATTATTTGTTATAATTAACTTAGGAGAATGTAATTATCGTATAACATTAGATATTAAAATATTCTAATTTGAGGGAACAGTTGTTAGGAATGGGGTTTATATGCAAGTTAAAATAATTAAGAAAAAACGAAATATAATTCCATATTTAATCTTATTAGTTGTAACATTTCTTGCTACAATTAGTTATGATACCGCCAAAGATAATGTATCTGTGGAGTATTCTGCACGTACAGCTAATATTGGTTGGACTAAAACTCGTAATTCTAACAGTGTAAAATCCACTTCAGCAAAATCTTCACTTGATGATAATAACCAATCATTTAACGGTTTAAAAATAAAACTTAATAGTTCTTTTAGTGGTGGCATAAGTTACAATATGCATACTTGTGATGGTAATTGGTTAGATTGGGCAAAGAATGGAACTATCCTTGATGCTAATGACAAAACAAGTATTAATGCTGTAAAAGTAAAATTATATGGAAGCATATCAAGGCAATTTAATATTGAATATAGAGTGTTAACAAATAATAACATCTGGTCTGACTGGGCACAAAACGGTGAAACTGCTGGCTCATCTAACTCTAAAAATAAAATAATTGACATTGAAATCAACATTGTTCCAAAAGAAAATGCAATAGAATCTATAGCAAAATTAGTTAAAAAAGTTACAACACCAGAAAGCGTACTTGATTACGATTCTGAATATCCTGTTGCCAATATTGAAGATGAAGAAATTCCTAGTTCAGAACTTCCAAGTGATGATAATTTTTCTGAGGGTAATCAAAAATTATCAAAAGCCATTAAAGGTATAGATGTATCATATTACAACGGCAAGATAAATTGGAAAAAAGTAAAGTCAGATGGTATAAAATATGCAATAATACAAGTTGGCTATAGAGGTAAAACTCTAGGAACAATTAAAGCTGACACTTCTTTCGAGGATAACATCAAAGGAGCTATTGAAGCAGGAATTGATGTTGGAATATACTTTGTTACTCAAGCAAAAACAGCTAAAGAAGCAAAAGCAGAAGCAAATTACGTTATTAAGAAATTATCCAACTATACAATTCAATATCCAATATACGTAGATATAGAAGAAGTCTCTATGTCACGTGCAAGATTTTTAAATAACACACAAAGAACTACTGTATGTAAGACTTTCTGTGATACAATTAAAGCTGCTGGTTATCAAGCTGGTGTATACTCTTGTAAATATTGGTTTGAAAGTAAACTTAATTCAAAAGAATTAATAGATTATAATCTATGGGTTGCTGCCTATAATATAAAATCAAGACCTAAGACTGGATTTGATTATCAAATATGGCAATGCTCAGAAACAGGTAGTGTAGATGGCATATCTGGAAAAGTAGATATTAACTACTGCTATGTTGACTACCTAAATATGGCAAATGATGTTGTCAAACCTTCACCTACTCCTGCTGTCACAGATAGCCCAACATCTGAACCAGACCCAGAAGACTCTGTCGGTTAAAAAGTGGATAAATACCAAATTCTAGGTTATTTATCCACTTTATTATATGCCCTTCTCTCAAAATTCCTTCTAAGCATTCTTATATTTAATATTTTTAAGATTATTTCTAAGCATTCTAGCTTGTTTCTTTAGTCCTTCACAAGAATTTGCACATTCTTCTGTTGCCTTCGAATTATAGAATATTACATTCTCAACGTTTGTCATCTCCACTAATGTTGAATTCAAATCAACTTTTTGACTATCTGTTGCTTCATGTATTTGTGAAACTAATAAAGCTGCATTATCAACATACTCTTCTGTCTCATGTAATATTTCCATAACTTTATTAGCTTCTTCATTTCCTCTAATAACTTCTCTTATTGTTTCTTCAATCAACTTAGTAGATTCCACAACTGCAGAAGAACTTCTATCTGCCAAATCTGATATTTCCTTTGCAACAACCCCAAAACCTTTACCCAACTCACCTGCCCTTGCTGCCTCGATTGATGCATTTAATGATAATAATGTTGTTTGTTCTGCTATTTCATTAATATCTACAAGTATTTTATTAATCCTCTTACTTGTATCTACTATTCTATCCATAGAAAAAACCATATTTTGCATCTGTTTTGCACCATCTTTAGCCTTAAACTTAGCTAACTGTGTTACTGAATCTGTATTCTTACATAACTCTTCATTTCTAAGAGCATTTTGAGAAATCGACTCAACAGTTTCAACAGCATGTTTAATTGATTTATTTTGATTATCACTACCTTCTGCAAGATTCTTAGCAGCTTCATAAATCGCCTTTGTTTCTTGGTAAACTTCTTCTGATGCTTGCTTAATATCCCCAAATAAATCATTAAGAAAATTAATAATCTCCTCAATAGATGTTCTTAAAGGACTAAAATCTCCCTTATACTCTTTATCCATTGTAACAGTAAAATCATGCTCAACAATAGAATTTAACTTACTGCGAATGTCATCTATATAACCTTTTATTGTTATCATCATACCATCTAAATCATGTGCAAAATCACCAACTTCATTTTTTTGAAATTCACTAACATCTAAAGTTAAATTTCCTTCATTAACAGTATTAGATAATATTTTCAATTTCTCTATAGATGCTCCTATTGCATTGATAGAAGTATGAATATTTTTTTTAGAATACATAAATATTATTACTGTAATTATTACTATTACAACTATAATACTTAATAATATAATTAACTTCAAACTAGATAGTTTTTCACCTGTTGTTGCAGTTAACTTTAATAATTCAAGCAAATTGTTGTCTAATTGCTCATTTAATTCTGTGTGCTGTTCATTATATAATTTATTTGAATTATATTTCTTCTCAACCTTTTCATATTCAACAATCTTTTTTTGAAATACAATATAATCTCTTAAAGCATAACAAAACTTCTCATATGCTTTATAAGTTTCTTCTTCCTTAATTACATTTCGAAGCTCATATGTACTATCTATTATATCTTTTGCATTTTGTTCGATTTTTTCATACATTGCATCTTTATCCTCAACTCCATTTACTAATAATGCAATATCATTTTGATACGATGCAATATCTATCTTTAATAATCCTATCTTTCCTTGACTTGTTCCATATACTTGAAAGAAATAATTTGCATGTACAGTAACAAAAATCAGCATAGCCAATATTACAATTATTACTAATATAAAAACATTCTTTATATTTCTAAATGCATATAATAATCTACCACTAATTGTATTATCTTTTTTACTCACTTTTTGCTTATCTAAGTCATCCCTAAACCATATTTTGAATTTACCTTTCATTAATACCACTCCCTCCTATTTTTTATTTACACTATTCCACTTTTTCATAAATGTTTCAACAATGCTTGCTTTATTATTTGAAGCCCAATCTGCATCATCATTTAGAATATTTATTTTATTATAAGGTAACATATCTGCTCTTAAACTTACATCTCCACGTACAGGTCTTCTATTCATAATAGTACCGACCATCTTTTGCGAGTCTTTATTAGTAATAAAATCCACAAATTCATATGCAATCTTGCTATGTTTTGCACCTTTAATTACAGCACAACCATCAGCTCTACATATTACTCCTTCCTCCATATAAACACATTTTACAGGCGCTCCCTCTGCAATTGACCTTATAGCTCCTTCTTCATATGTTAATCCTACAGCGTACTCTCCTGATGCTACTTTAGAATAAACCTCACTAGATTTTTCAAAAAGCACACCATCCATATTATCTATAAGTTTATCTATATAGCCCCATCCATTTTCAGGATTTCTATCACCCATTGCATTTAATGCATTTACTAAATGTTCATATGCTGAAGATGATGCCTCTGGACTACATGAAGCAATTTTACCCTTTAGCTCTGGTTTTAATAAATCTTTATATCCATTTACTTCTTGAGGCTTTATCAACGATGTATTTATAATTAAAACAGATGGAACAACTGAGAAACTTGTTATTCCATTTATATTTTTATAATCATCTAGTATATATCCTTCATTTTTAGAAACGTATTTATCAAAATAATCAGAATACCCTACTAACTGTGTAACTGCACCGCCCCAAAATACATCACACTTTGGATCGCCAGATTCTTTCTTTATCTCTTCTAGTAAATCACCTGTTGACCCTGATACTATATCTACTTGAACCTTAGTTTTATTCTCATATTCTGCTATTAAATTTTTTATAAAATCTAGCGAATGTGGTGAATAAATAACTAATTTTTCTCCACTTTCTTCAATAGAAGCTTCCTTAACTAATTTTCTAATATCTACCATATCCTTAGTACTTCTAGAACACCCACCTATAAGAATACTGCCAATTAATAAACCTATTATTGCTAACGATTTTTTTCTCATATAGATTTCTCCCAACTTGTGATATTTATAACCCTAATAATAATTAAAACTTTCTAACCCACATATCTATCTTTATCGACAACTTTCCAAAAATAATTAAATAAATCTTTATAATATAACCAACTTAATCAGCAATACTTTATATTTTTAAACCTAAACTCTTAACAACATTTTTAAAAATATCATCCATTTCTGCTTGATAAACCTTGCTTTTTACATTAAGTACATCCTCATCATTATTATGAAAAATCACCTCATACGAATGTAATAGCTGTGATTCTAATTTATACTTTTTCTTAAACCTATCATTTAACTTCTTATCACCATATTTATAGTCTCCTATAAGAGGATGATTAATACTAGCTAAATGTGCTCTAATCTGATGAGTTTTCCCAGTTATAAGCTTAACCTTTAACAAAGTATACTCATCATTATAGTCTACAGGTGCATATTCTGTCCTGATATAATCTAATTTTTGCTCATTAACACTATTACCTTTCTTATTTTCCTTTATAATTTTATTATTTACAATTCTAACTTTATTTGTCCTACTATCCTTCACCAAATACCCATCTATTTTATCATCTTTATCTACCTTTCCCTTTACAAGAGCTAAATAATACTTATCTATATCTCTATTCTTAATATACTCGGTCATTTTCTGTAGTCCTATAAGACTTTTCCCTGCGATTATTAATCCACTTGTATTCCTGTCTAATCTATTACACACACTAGGTTTAAATGTTTTTAACTGATTATCATCTATTTCTCCCTTTTCAAGCATATATGCAATAATATACTCAACTAGTGAAACATCACTATCCTTTGCCTTTTGAGACAGCATACCAACAGGCTTATTAATTATCATATAATCCTTTGTCTCGGCAATAATATTTAATTTTACACTTTTATTTAAAACATTACTTTTTTTATCTAGACTTCTATTATTTTTCTCAACATTATTTCTACATACCTTATTTTTATCTTCATTACCATTTTCAATTTTATAGCAAAAATCACTTGAAGATATACTCTTTGAAAACTTATCAAATGTCTCATCAGATAGAAAAATCTTTACCACATCATCTGATTTTAAAATCTCATTTCCTGTGGCCCTTTTATTATTTAAAGTAATATTTTTCTTACGCAACATTTTATAAATAAATCCTTTAGTAGCTTGATTTAAAATCTTAACTAATAGCTTATCTAATCTCTGTCCCTCTTCATTATTTCCTATCTTGTATTCCTTCATAATTCCTCCGCTTCTAAGCCAACACTAAACTTGTAAAATCAACAATGTATTAACTATCTTATGTAGTTTATCTTCTTCTAAAGAAATCTTCCCCAATTTATCAATAAATTTATTTTCATCTTCAATAATAACTCTTTCTTTTTCAAATCCATAATTAGACATATGCTTGCCTATATATCTCTTCATATGTTCAATATATGCCTTACTATCTTTAGCTTTTATCATTTTATCATCAGGTACAATTACATATTCATCCTTTGTTATAGCCATTGACTTAATATACATAACCCTCTCAGGCGATGTAAGAACCAAATCATACAGCACTGCTTCAGAATTATTAGTAATCTTACTTACCTTATCATATACTTCCTTTGTAAATCCTTTGAATGGTAATACAACAATTAAACTTACCAATAATTTTGCTCCAGGTAATGTAAATAACATTGCAAGTACAGTAAAAACATTTTTATTAGAAAACTTATTCAAAAACAATCCTAAAACAAATATTCCTACTGCCACTACAATATCTAATATTAACCATAACATTAATTTCTTTCTTTTGTTTTTTATATATCCATAACTTCCTTTTCGCATTACTATCTCCTATCTAAATTAGCCTTAAATCATAAATATATAATCATTTGCAGTTATTAGAAATTTTCTAATAACTGCATAACTAAATATTACTACTATTTTTTCTTCTTATGAACTTTTCTAATAGTCTTTTTCTTAACTATATTTTTTTTATTCTTATTATTTAAAATATCTTTGCTTCTTTTATTACTATTTAAAACATCCTTTTCTTTTTTACCATAATATTTGCCCTCTCTAATAAGACGGTAGTGTAAAGTTTACTACCTCTTTTTTCTTAAAAAACCTTTTATTTTCAGGAGTTTGCAAAAAATTTGAGCAATA